>NZ_JBPKAM010000149.1:0-10613 GCF_051216495.1 Pseudomonas baetica
CGCTGGGCAGCGTGGTCTGCAACAGGCGGCCGACGGCGTCCCACTGGTGACGGGTGATGGCACCGAACTCGTCCTGGGTCGTGGTCCGCCGCCCCAACGCGTCGTAGGCAAACTGCCGGCGCCCGCCCTCGGGCAGGGTTTCCTCGAGCAACTGGCCGAGGCCGTTCCAGCTGAACCGATGCAGGCTGCGGTCCGGGTAGCGGATCAGCACCAGCCGCCCTTGCGCGTCGTATTCGTGGTAGGTGCTGTGGCCGTCGGGGTCGATCAGCCAGGTGAGGTCGCCCTGGGCATTGCGCTGGTAGGTCCACTTAGCTTGGCCGCGATAGCGCGCATGCAGGAAACCGTTGCGGTATTCGTAGGACGTCGGCTCGTCCTCGGGCGGAATCAGTGCGATCAGCCGGCCGACGTCGTCGTAGCGGTATTCGGTGACCGCGCCGAGCGCATCCTGTTCGGCAATCAGCCGGCCCTGGGCGTCGTAGGCCTGGCGCTGTTCACCGCCGTCGGCTGCGACCCGCTGCACCAGCCTTGCCTGCTCGTCGTGGACATAGTGTTCCTGACTGCCGTCGGCGTGCCGGAGGGTCACACCGCCGGCGTCGTCCCAGACATAGCGCGTGTCCATCTGCGCAAAGGAGGCCCAGTGGCGAATACAGCGCGCGGCCTGGCCGGCGCGCTCCCACTCCCAGTAGAAACTCGCGCCGCCGGCCAGTTGCCGTTGCAGGATGACGTGCTGCTCGTCGTAGTCGTAGCGCTCGGACTCACCGGCGGCGTTGGTCGCCGCGACCAGCCGGCCGCGGGCGTCGTAGCGGTAGCTGACCAGGGTCTGTTCGGTGTGCCAGGCCTGTTCCAGGCTGGCGGCGACCTGAAAGCGCTGGTAGTCGACGGCGATCAGGTGCTGGCGGTCGTAGCGCAGGCGCAGGCAGCGCCCGGCGCCGTTGTCCAGGCGCTGGAGGCGCCCGGCCAGATCGCGTTGCACGGTCAGGCGGTTGCCGTAGGCGTCGCTGATCGCGCTCAGCTGGCCGTCGCGAAAGTGGTAAAACCGCGGCGACTCACCGGCCAGGGCCAGGATCAGTTCTTCCGGCTGATCGCCGAGATAGATCGCCGCCCGCGACAGGCTGTTGTGGATCGTCGGGCGCGCATGGCTCGGCAGGGGAAACGGTGTGCGGCGGTTTTCGGCGTCGATCCACACCACCGTGTCGCCGTCGAGTTCCAGGCGCTGGCTCAGCGAATGGCTCCAGCCGAAGCCGAGACCGCTGTCGATCTCCACCGCGCTGGTGCGGTACAGGCGGGTGAACTCAAACGGCAAGATGCCATCGAGCACGCCATCGTTGAGGGTCAGCAGTTCTTCGCCGGTGACCAGCGATACCGGGCAGCCGTGGGTCTGGGTGAGAGCCGCGGGCTCGGCGCTGTCGCCGTTGGGATTTTTGGCTTGAGCCGGAGTGTCGTCGTGGGGTTCGTCTTTTTTCAGCGTGGTATTGTTGCGAGCTTTCCAGCGAAGTTGCATCCGACCTTTTTTCAGCCCCGCCGCGACGCCCCGAGCGGCGACTTTTTTGTAATGGTCGACGTAGCCGATCAAGGCGTTGAGGATCGAGAACAGCGATTCGACCAGTCTCGTTACCGCATTGATCAGCGACGCACCGTGGCGCGCTAAACGCATCGTCAGATAAGTGATGCCTGCCCCGGCAGCGGCAATGCTCAGGACAACAGCGATAAGGATGTCGATCAGCAACTCCACCACCAGCGTCGACACGACCCTGGCGGTTTCGCCGGCAATCACGCTGGGTGGCTGCATCTCCAGCCAGAGGCTGGCGCAGCGCAGCAACAGACACAACACCGCCTCGTCACTGGCCAGCAGTTGCAGGTTCGCCATCGCTTGCGGCATGTCTTGCGCCAGTTTCTTCAGTTGCTCGACACCGCTACCGAGTCGATCAGCAAACTGGCCCGGATCCTGAAGAATGTCCGACAGCAGCTTGATGCCGTCCCACACGCCCTCGATGGCGGCCCAACTGCCGGCCAGCATTCCGTTGCCCACGGCCAGCAAAGGCGATTGCGACCACTGTGGTTTGACGCCGTTCCACTCGCCGCGCAGCCACCTTTCCAGTGACTGCGTCAGTCCATCGTAGGATCGGAAAAGCTCATCCAGTTGCTCCGACGTAACCTCGTTTTGCACCCGCAAGCGGTAAGACTCGCCGGCTAAGCAACTGAACTGCCCCTTACCGTTTTCATCGAGAGTAATCGACGTCGACGTGCCGCTGCTCAGCGCGATCACGTCGACCTGAATCTTCCCCAGCGGCACGTCAGACACCGACTCGAACCTGCTCTCGATCTGCAGCGGTCCGCCTTTCGAACACTGCGTAACCGTTGAGATAAAGTCGTCATCACCGCTGCTGACCACAGTGGTGGTATTGCCAAACTGGATCACACGCTCCATGCCAAACAGCGAGGGCATGTCCGCGGCATGGCTGACCCGGTCGGCGGTCTGGCTGAACCAGCGCGAGAGCTGTTGGCGGTAGAGCGTCAGCGTGTTCGGAAAATGCTCGAGCTCCTGCTCGATCCGGGCGATGTGATCCATCAGCCCACCGAAACGCAGGAGGCGTATGTGAAAAACGGGTCGAACATGAGCAGTCCCTCGCGCAGGAAATAGGGCGCGAGGGACTTTGCGGGGGATCAGCGGGGAAAGAAGTCAGGCAAGGAGGTGTTTCGTGTAGGGCGATTCGCTAAAACAACTTCACCCCAAAAAGTGGCGTAGGAGTCACCCCCTACGCCACGCGGATCTATTAGAAATTTGGTGTTACTCCATAGGACGGCGGGAAGCCAGTTCCTGGAGTTTGATGTGCGCAAGCGGATGCCCAGCCTTCGCGGCAATTGCCCAGAATCGCGCCGCTTCTGCCGGATCCGGCGCCTTGCTCGGGGTCCCGGCAAGACTGATCACACCCACTTGATAAGCTGCTTTGCCATCACCGGCCAACGCCGCCAGGCGCAGCAAACGAACCCCCTCTTCCCGCGCCCCCAGACCAACGCCGCGAAAGGTCAGGATGTGGCCATAGAAACTCTGGGCGCCGACATCGCCCAGGTTCGCCATGCGGGCGAACTGCCCCTCAAGCCAGCTCCAGCCTCGAGGGTTGCGCACAAACCACGCCCAATGAAACAGCCTGCGCGCCAGCCAGTAATTGACCCGCGCCTTGAGTCGAAAAAACACTCAGGCCTCCGCCGATTCCGGGTACTCGTACTCGAATACCCGCACCACTTCCGAGGCATGCCAGGATGCAGCAGCAACACCATCGGACGGCCCGGAGAATCGCCCAAGCCGCTCCACGCACTCGAAGAAACCCGTGCGCGGCAGGCGGCTTGCGCCCTGACTGATCACCAGCGAACTGCGCAAGGGTTGCTCGGCCTTGGCGTCCAGCGCCGCCAGATGCTCAAGCGCAGCGGTCAAGGTTTGCATGGCGGGCGTGGGGAGCTGCAAACGCTCCAGCAATGCCCGATAAGTCAGGAGGTGACGCTGACGGCGCGCCTGATCCAGCTCGCCCAGCAATCCGTCCCAATGTTGACGACTGATGCGTACGCTCACGATTCACCCCTCCACCCTGGCACCGTCAATTCCCAGGCCAGGCTGCGGCGAATCGCGGCGTCGGGCTGACGCTCGCC
The DNA here is from genome assembly GCF_051216495.1 of Pseudomonas baetica. GTDB lineage: Bacteria > Pseudomonadota > Gammaproteobacteria > Pseudomonadales > Pseudomonadaceae > Aquipseudomonas > Aquipseudomonas baetica_B. The sequence goes on from NZ_JBPKAM010000149.1 coordinate 3,646, forward strand.
ACTTTCGATCATGGCCAGATAAGACGGGCTGATGCCTACCGTGCGGGCGAGCGCCTCGATGGCGATGCCCTTCCCTTCGCGCAAACTGCGTAGTTGATCAAGACCTGGAAGAATCGGGTCCTGGGTTGTCGCATTCGGCGCTGGGGCCGGACGCGACGGTGCTTCGTTGATGCCTGCTGCTTTCAGTAATGCCTGATATTGAGCCCATGGCAGAACCGCGTATTCTGGTTCGCCTTCGCGTGTAATTATCTGAATATCCATGACTACCCCGTAGGACAACAACACTTAGCGAGTCGGCACTTTTCCCTAGAAGTGTAATCCTAACAGCGGCCAAGGTCGCGGGGGGTATCTATCTGTGGATGAGACTTGATCGAATCAACGTTTTTTCGGTCCCTGTAGCTGAAGTTGTTCAGGCGTATCAGGCAAGCGTTCGACCACCGCGAGCTTCTCTGGCACCTGACGTTTGCGCCAGGTGCGAAACGCATTGAGTTCATCGTCGAGAACTTTCATCAACCACCCCAACACAGCGATGTCATCGAGCATGCCGAACATGGGAAGGAAATCCGGAATCGCATCCAGCGGGCTGAGGAAGTACATCAGGCCCGCCACAACCGATATCACGGCCTTGGGACTGATCGCACGATACTCACCCCGCCAGTACGCCAGGCAAAGTGCCTGCAGCAGGCGCAGATCATCCTTGAGCTTACCCAGCCGGTTACCCTGACTGGCCGCTTTACTGGCCACCGCAAACAGCAAGGTCGGCAAGCGCCCACGTGCGAGCAGGCGTCCTGCCAAGGGCAGGAAACGAGCAAAATTCCAGGGTGCTTTCATGGGGTTCTCCCGCGCAAATGTTATCCACACAAATTGTGGATAACCTTGTGAACAGAGCTTCTTTTCACGGCTGAAAGCCCCGCTACACAAGGGCTGGGCTTAGATCGGGCGTTTTTTACTCATCAAAAAAAACCCAATATTTCATTGACTTGGCGCCCTGGCGCGGTTAGCGCCGGCCCTGCAATGGCTATGACTTCAGCCTGCATCATCTGTTCGATTTGTTTACCCGTACCGGACGCCAGATGCAACAACGCCCCGCATGAGCGAGGCGTTGTTTTCGAAGCAGACGCTAATTACTTGGCGGCTTCTTCTTTTGCCGGATCCTTGATGGCCAGCAGCTCCAGGTCGAACACCAGCACCGAGTTGGCTGGAATCGCCGGGCTTGGGCTTTGCGCGCCGTAGGCCAGTTCGCTAGGAATGTACAGCTTGTACTTCTCGCCTACGTGCATCAGTTGCAGGCCTTCAACCCAACCCGGAATCACACCGCTGACCGGCAGATCGATCGGGCTGCCGCGCTCGACGGAGCTGTCGAAAACAGTGCCATTGGTCAGCTTGCCGGTGTAATGCACCGTCACAACATCAGTTGGCTTTGGCTGAGGGCCGTCGGCTTTCTTTTCCACTTCATACTGCAAGCCCGAAGCAGTGGTCACGACGCCAGCTTTCTTGGCGTTTTCCTCGAGGAATTTCTTGCCAGCGGCTGCCGACTCTTCGCTCATCTTGGCCATGCGCTCTTCAGCACGCTTTTGCAGCGCTGCGAAGGCTTCAACCAATTCTTCGTCTTTGAGCTTCTGCTCTTTTTTGCCGACGGCATCCTCGATGCCCTGGGCTACGGCTTTGGAATCCAGGTCATCCATGCCTTCCTGAGCCAGGCTCTTGCCCATGTTCAGGCCAATGCCGTAGGAAGCTTTTTGCGCCGGGGTTTTCAGCTCTACGCTGGTCTGCGAGTCACAACCCGCGAGTACCAGGCTAACCAGGGCCACCGCCGCCGCCAACCGATGCTGTTTCATGCTATTTCCTTGTTCATTCGCCTAAAGGGCAATCGAGTAAAGCCGCGAGCTTATCAGGCGGCCACGACCAATGGCTACCGGCATGAGAGCCAGAGATTTCCGATAAGTTCAGGTGTTTAAACGCTTTTCGCAGTGTAGATGATGAAACTTCTGTCATCTGGATACCACGGAGAAAGATTTCCCTTCCCACAACATCTGGCGTAATGGCCACTTGCCGCCCAACCGGCGCTCAGGCATAACGGAAAAACAAATCGACAAGGATGTTCATCTTGCGCCTCTTATTCCGCTTGCTGGTCCTGATCGTTGTTCTGCTGGGTGTGGCCCTCATCGTGGTCTTGTACTACGTTGCCAACCCGAAACTGCCGCTCTGGACACCTGCGCAACAGGTGAACTACCTGGAGCAATGGAGCGCCGACGACCGCCAAACCTATTACTTCACGCCTCAGGGCACTCAGGTCAAAGGCTTGCGTTACGACTGGTTCACTGCCCTTGAACTGCCCTTCTCACAACAACGTTTTGCCGCTCCCGAATATCTCGCGCGCTTCGGCTTCCTGATCGACCCCAACCAGAAACCCACACCGGTTAACCCCGGCAACCTGCCCGTCGGTTTCGCCCGACATCAAAACCCCGGCAGTCCCGATACATTTCTGGATATTACCTGCGCCGCTTGTCACACCGGGGAGCTGCGTTTCAAGGGGCAAGCCGTGCGCATCGACGGCGGCTCCGCACAACATGTACTGCCTTCCAGTGTGCCTACGCTGCAAGGGGGCAGCTTCGGACAGGCATTGGTCGCAAGTCTGGCCTCGACTTACTACAACCCATGGAAATTCGAACGTTTCGCCCGCAAGGTGCTGGGCCCTGACTACGAGGTCCGGCACGAACAACTGCGCAAGGAGTTCAAGGGCTCCCTCGATACCTTCCTGAAAGTGGCCTGGAACGACACCCATCGCGGGCTCTACCCGACGGAAGAAGGCCCGGGACGCACCGATGCTTTTGGACGCATTGCCAATGCCAGCTTCGGTGATGCGATTTCCCCCGCCAACTATCGCGTAGCCAATGCCCCCGTCGACTATCCGCAACTGTGGGACATGTGGACCTTCGACTGGGTCCAATGGAATGGCTCGGCGCAGCAGCCCATGGCGCGCAACATCGGTGAAGCCCTGGGCGTGGGCGCCACGCTGAATTTTTTCGACAAAAACAGACAACCGCTGATGGGTGAAGATCGTTATCCGTCCAGTGTTCGGGTGCGCGATCTGCACTTGATCGAAGAAACCCTGCAACGGCTGGAACCACCCGCCTGGCCAGAAGCACTGCTGGGAACCATCGATAAACCCCTGGCCGCCAAGGGTCGTGCATTGTTCAGCGAAAACTGCGCCGGATGCCACGTACCCCGTGCGACCCAGGGCGAAGGTCGATACGTGCAACACCTGAAAATGCTGCCGGTGGATTACATCGGCACCGACCCTGGCGCCGCCAACAACGTCGCCGATCACCGCTTCGACCTGACAGCGCTGCAATGGAGCCAGAAGGAGCTGGAGCAACTGGATGTCGAGCCCAAGCCCACCGTACCGCTGGACCTGAGCCAGATGTCGGTGGCCAAGGGACTGGCCTATGTCACGGCCTTCGTCGAAAACCGGGCATATCGCGAGGCTGGCATTACCCCGGCCGAACGACCGGGGATGGATGGCTTCGGACTGCCGATCGGTGTCCGCGAGTTGCGCGCCTACAAGGCTCGGCCATTGGCGGGTGTATGGGCAACAGCACCGTTTCTGCACAACGGTTCAGTACCCAGTATTTATCAACTGCTCTCACCGCAGGATGAGCGCGCGACGACCTTCTACAAAGGCACCTTCGAATACGACCCGAAACACCTGGGCTATCGCACCGAAGCCTTTACCAATGGTTTTGTGTTCGACACGCGCATCACCGGCAATCACAACAGCGGTCACGAATTCCGCTCCGGGCAACTCGGCAACGGCGTAATTGGCCGCTTGCTGCAGCCGCAGGAGCGCTGGGCATTGCTGGAGTATCTGAAAGTGTTGGGCGGGCCATTGGAGTCTCAACTGCCATGATCAAAAGGAATGCCGCATGCTGAAGACTCTCTGGCTGCGCCTGGGCGCATTACTGGGCAAGACGCTGCTCTGGTTGTTGGGACTTGGATTGCTCGGCTGGGCGCTGGCCTTGGCGTGGTTTGCCTGGCAACACCGCGGGCCGGTATCGGCGCAGGAACTGATACCGGATGGCGAAGCGGCAATGACTCAGGATGTCATCCAGACCGCCGTGCGCATCGTCGACCAGCACCGCGAAAGCACCCGCTATCTGCGCGATGCCCACGCCAAGGCCCATGGCTGCGTGAAGGCAGAGGTCCAGGTGTTGCCGGACCTGGCGGGCGACTTGCGCCAGGGTGTGTTCAGTGAGCCCGGCAAGACCTGGCAAGCCACCCTGCGCCTGTCCAACGGCAACGCCTATCCGCAGTTCGACAGCATCCGCGATGCCCGGGGCATGGCGATCAAACTGCTCGATGTACCGGGCAAACAATTGCTGAGCGATCAGCAACAACGAGGCGAACAGGACTTCGTGATGTTCAGCCATCCGAATTTCTTCGTTAGCGATGTCGCCGAATACCGTCAGAATGTCGCTGCCCAGGCGGATGGCAAAAAGATGATGGCGTTCTTTCCGGGGTGGGACCCGCGCACCTGGCAGATTCGTCACTTGTTCATTGCCCTGGCAACGCTGTCTCCTGCCCCGCCGAGCCCGACACAAACAACTTATTTTTCGGTTTCACCCTACAAATTCGGTGAGGCCAATGCCAAGTTTCGTGTAATGCCGGATCCGGACAGTTGCCCAAGCTACGCCTTGCCAGCGCAAAACCAGAAGTTGCCGAACTTCCTGCGCAGCGCGCTGAATCAACAGTTATCCACAGATCGAGTGCCTGCGTGCTTCGTGTTGCAGATCCAGCGCCAGGATGCGAACAAATACATGCCGATCGAAGACACCAGCATCGAGTGGCGCGAGAGCGATTCTCCCTTCCAGACCGTGGCGCGGATCACCGTACCGGCACAGGACTTCGACACACCGGCGCTGAACCTGCAATGCGATAACCAGTCGTTCAATCCCTGGTTCGGCCTTGAGGCGCACCGCCCCATCGGTGGCATCAACCGATTGCGCAAAGCTGTTTACGAGGCCGTCAGTGATTACCGGCACGCCCGTAATGCCGGGCTGTAGGAGCGAGCTTGCTCGCGATGGAAGTCAACGATGACGTAGGCAGTCTGAATACCCGTATTGCCCGGACGTTTTTCGCGAGCGAGCTCGCTCCTAGAGAAAACGGGCAGGATTACCAAACTCCAGACGACAAAAAGCCCGCATAAAGCGGGCTTTCCGTGTGGTGACCTGGCGTTCAGTGTTCCAGGTTACCGAATATGGCGCAGCGGACGGGACTCGAACCCGCGACCCCCGGCGTGACAGGCCGGTATTCTAACCGACTGAACTACCGCTGCGCGAAGCGTTGAAAGTGGTGGGTGATGACGGGATCGAACCGCCGACATTCTGCTTGTAAGGCAGACGCTCTCCCAGCTGAGCTAATCACCCTTTACCTTCGTTGCGGGGCGCATTATGCCACAGGTTTTCATAAAATGTTGATTTAATTGATAAATTTTTCAAAAAATCTGAAAACCGGTGAAACGACGCGTCCTGCAGAAACAACCATCAAACTGCAGACAGAAAAAAACCCGCATCAGCGGGCTTTTCCGTGGTGACCTGGCGTTCAGTGTTCCAGGTTACCGAATATGGCGCAGCGGACGGGACTCGAACCCGCGACCCCCGGCGTGACAGGCCGGTATTCTAACCGACTGAACTACCGCTGCGCGTAACACTGAAAACGAATGGTGGGTGATGACGGGATCGAACCGCCGACATTCTGCTTGTAAGGCAGACGCTCTCCCGGCTGAGCTAATCACCCTTCGCTTCGGTGTGGCGCGCATTCTACGGAGCGACCCAACCTCTGGCAAGCACTTTTTTAATTAATTTTTTCATGCCTTCCAAAGGCTTAGAGAAGGGTTGGCCTATGGCACCGTGAAGACAATAATGCCCCCCTTTGTATAAAGGAGAGAGTTAACCCATGTGGTTCAAGAACCTGCTTATCTATCGCCTGACCCAAGATCTGCCTGTTGATGCCGAGGCGTTGGAAACTGCACTGGCCACCAAACTGGCGCGCCCATGTGCAAGCCAGGAGTTGACCACCTACGGTTTCGTCGCACCGTTCGGCAAGGGCGAAGATGCACCGCTGGTGCATGTCAGCGGCGACTTCCTGCTGCTCAGTGCACGCAAGGAAGAACGCATCCTGCCGGGCAGCGTCGTGCGTGACGCAGTGAAGGAAAAGGTCGAAGAGATCGAGGCCGAGCAAATGCGCAAGGTCTATAAGAAGGAGCGCGACCAGATCAAGGATGAAATCATCCAGGCGTTCCTGCCCCGCGCCTTTATCCGTCGCTCGTCGACCTTCGCCGCCATTGCGCCGAAACAAGGCCTGATCCTGGTCAACTCGGCCAGCCCGAAGCGTGCCGAAGACCTGCTGTCCACCCTGCGTGAAGTGATCGGCACCCTGCCGGTTCGCCCGCTGACCGTGAAGATGTCCCCGACCGCCACCATGACCGAGTGGGTCACCACCCAGAAAGCCGCGGACGATTTCTTCGTACTGGACGAGTGCGAACTGCGCGACACCCACGAAGACGGCGGCATCGTGCGTTGCAAGCGCCAGGACCTGACCAGCGAAGAAATCCAGCTGCACCTGAGCACGGGCAAAGTGGTCACGCAGTTGTCGCTGGCCTGGCAAGACAAGCTGTCTTTCGTCCTCGACGACAAGATGGTGGTCAAGCGCCTGAAGTTCGAAGACCTGCTGCAAGACCAGGCGGAACAGGACGGTGGCGACGAAGCCCTCGGCCAGTTGGACGCCAGCTTCACCCTGATGATGCTGACCTTCGGCGATTTCCTGCCTGCATTGGTTGAGGCGTTGGGTGGGGAAGAGATTCCGCAGGGGATCTAAAGCCTTGTGATATCTATTGTGGGAGCGAGCCTGCTCGCGAATGCGGTGTATCAGTCGATATAGGATTGACTGACCCGCGCCTTCGCGAGCAG
>NZ_JBPKAM010000014.1:0-85144 GCF_051216495.1 Pseudomonas baetica
CACATTGGATCACTTGTGGGAGCGAGCCTGCTCGCGAACGGCGCACCTCGGACTACCTGAATCACACAATTCTGTTGAAAACCAAGCAAGCGCTCGGTTAGCTTCGCTGAACCCTTCAGTGGAGTTCGCCGATGCCTGCCTTTCAGGAATATTTCGACCCCAGCCACCAATTGGTCCGTGACAGCGTCAGACGATTCGTCGAGCGCGAGATTCTTCCGGACATCGACCAGTGGGAAGAAGCCGAAAGCTTTCCCCGTGAGCTTTACCTCAAGGCCGGCGCAGCGGGGATTCTTGGCATCGGTTACCCGGAATCGCTTGGAGGGAGCCACGAAGGTGATCTATTCGCCAAGGTCGCTTCCAGCGAAGAGCTGATGCGCTGTGGTTCCGGCGGTCTGGTAGCGGGCCTGGGGTCGCTGGACATCGGTCTGCCACCGATTCTCAAGTGGGCCAGGCCTGAGGTCCGTGACCGGGTCGTGCCGCAAGTGTTGTCGGGTGAGAAGATCAGTGCCTTGGCCGTCACTGAACCCGGCGGCGGTTCAGACGTCGCCAATCTGCAAACCCGCGCTGTGCGAGACGGCGACTTTTACCGGGTCAGCGGCAGCAAGACCTTCATCACCAGCGGCGTGCGCGCGGACTTCTATACCGTCGCGGTGCGCACGGGCGAGCCGGGTTTCTCCGGTATCAGCCTGTTGATGATCGAGAAGGGAGCCCCCGGTTTCACCGTGGGTCGGCAGTTGAAGAAAATGGGGTGGTGGGCGTCGGATACGGCCGAGCTGTTCTTCGACGATTGCCGTGTGCCCGTGGGCAATTTGGTCGGCAGCGAGAACATGGGCTTTGCCTGCATCATGGGCAATTTCCAGAGTGAACGCCTGGCGCTGGCCCTGATGGCCAACATGACCGCGCAGCTTGCGCTGGAAGAAAGCCTGAAGTGGGCGCGGGAGCGTGAAGCCTTTGGCAAACCTATCGGCAAGTTCCAGGTGATCAAGCATCGCCTCGCCGAAATGGCCACTGAGCTGGAAGTCTCCAGGGAGTTCACCTACCGGCAGGCCGCGAAAATGGCGGCGGGGCAGAGCGTGATCAAGGAAATTTCCATGGCCAAGAATTTTGCCACTGACACGGCTGATCGCATTACCCACGATGCGGTACAGATTCTTGGTGGTCTGGGTTACATGCGGGAGAGTCTGGTTGAGCGTCTGTACCGGGATAACCGGATTCTTTCGATCGGCGGCGGTACGCGGGAAGTGATGAACGAGATCATCAGCAAGCAGATGGGGCTTTGAGATTTGCGGTGCCGCGGATGACGCTATCGCTGGCAAGCCAGCTCCCACAGTGTTCTCTGCCGTTCACAAGATTTGTGTACGCCGCGGATCCCTGTGGGAGCTGGCTTGCCAGCGATGGCGTCAGCGCAGACGCTGCTTATTTATCGGTCAACGCAAACTGCGTCAGGCAAAACGTAGGAATGCCCATGTCTTCCAAGCGCTGCGATCCACCCAGCTCCGGCAGGTCAATGATCGCCGCCGCCTCATGTACCCGGGCGCCCATGCGGCGGATCAGGTTCGCCGCTGCAATCAGGGTGCCACCCGTGGCGATCAAGTCATCGAACATCACCACCGAGTCACCCTCGCACAAGCTGTCGGCGTGCACTTCGAGGAAGGCTTCGCCGTACTCGGTCGCATAGCCTTCGGCCAGCACGTCAGCCGGGAGTTTGCCTTGCTTGCGGAACAGCACCAGCGGTTTGTTCAGCTGATAGGCCAACACCGAACCGATCAGAAAACCGCGGGCATCCATAGCACCGATATGGGTGAAATCGGCCTCTACATAGCGATGGGCGAAGCTGTCCATCACCAGGCGTAGGGCCTTGGGCGACTGGAACAACGGGGTGATGTCGCGAAAGATCACGCCCGGCTTGGGAAAGTCGATCACGGGGCGGATGAGGGATTTGATATCGAAAGAATCGATGACCATAGTCGTAGAGTCCTGGCAGGGCTGCAAACGGCGCAGTATACCCGCGGCTGAAACGCTTCGCTCAACCGCGGATCGAGATCAACCTTCGATCGAGCCGCCGGCCAGAGCGCACAGCTGGATCGGGTCGAGAATGCGGATTTCCTTGCCTTCGGCAGCGATTATCTCGTTCTGCTGGAAGCGCGTGAAAACCCGTGACACGGTTTCCACCGCCAGGCCCAGGTAGTTGCCGATTTCGTTGCGCGACATGCTCAGACGGAACTGATTGGCCGAGAAGCCCCGGGCGCGGAAACGTGCGGACAGGTTGACCAGGAAGGTGGCGATGCGTTCGTCGGCGGTTTTTTTCGACAGCAGCAACATCATCTGTTGATCGTCACGAATCTCGCGGCTCATCACCCGCATCAGCTGACGGCGCAGCTGTGGCAATTGCAGGGCCAGTTCGTCGAGGCGTTCGAACGGGATTTCACACACCGACGTGGTTTCCAGCGCTTGCGCCGATACCGGATGCTTTTCGGTGTCCATGCCCGACAGGCCGACCAGTTCGCTCGGCAGGTGGAAACCGGTGAGCTGCTCTTCACCGGCATCGCTCAGATTGAAGGTCTTGAGCGCGCCGGAGCGTACTGCGTAAACGGAGTCGAACGTGTCGCCCTGGCGGAATAGAAATTCACCTTTTTTCAGCGGACGGCCACGTTTAACGATTTCGTCCAGAGCGTCCATGTCTTCCAGATTCAGAGAAAGTGGCAAGCACAGCGGGGCCAGACTGCAATCCTTGCAATGGGCCTGGTTATGAGCACGCAGTTTTACTGGCTCGGACATTTCTTCAATCCTTGTGGGAAAACACACATAAGACGTAAGGGTAACCCACAGAAGGACTTTGAGGCCAGCATACGGCGCTTTTGTCGCACCTCTAAATGACCCTGGAAAACCGCTGACGGCTGTGTTGTTCCAGGTACGCATCGAACACCATGCACACCGAGCGCACCAGCAAGCGCCCGGCAGGCAGCACGGTTATTTTTTCTCGATCCAGTTCAATCAGGCCATCCTTGGCCATGTGCTGCAATTGCGGCCAAAGTTCGCCGAAATAGCCTTGAAAATCGATATTGAAAGCCTGCTCGATATCGGCGAAATCCAGGCTGAAATTACAGATCAGCTGTTGAATCACCGCACGTCGGAGCCGGTCATCGGCGTTGCACACCAGTCCACGGCTGGTGGCTAACTGAGCGGTGGCGAGGGTGTTCTGGTACTCGTTCAAGTCGCTGCTGTTCTGGCAGTACAAGTCGCCGATCTGGCTGATCGCCGACACGCCCAACCCGATCAGATCGCAATGGCCATGGGTCGTGTAACCCTGGAAGTTGCGTTGCAGGGTCGATTCTTCCTGGGCGATCGCCAGTTCATCGTCGGGCAGGGCGAAGTGATCCATGCCGATGTAGCGGTAACCGGCGCCGGTCAGTTGTTCGATGGTGCGCTGAAGCATTTCCAGCTTCTGTGCCGGAGTCGGCAATTCATTGCTGTTGATCCGCCGTTGTGGCATGAACCGTTCCGGCAGGTGTGCATAATTGAAGACCGAGAGCCGGTCCGGTTGGAGTCTGATGACCTCTTCCACGGTGCGGGCAAAGTTCTCGGGTGTCTGTCTCGGTAAACCGTAGATCAGGTCGATATTGATCGAGCGGTACTGCAGGGTGCGGGCGGCGTCGATCACCGCGCGGGTCTCCTCCAGGCTTTGCAGGCGATTGACCGCGCGCTGCACCGCCGGATCGAGGTCTTGCAGGCCAATGCTGACCCGATTGAAACCCAGCTCGCGCAACAGGCCCATGGTCGACCAATCGGCTTCGCGGGGGTCGATTTCGATGCCGTAGTCGCCGGAATCGTCGTCCAGCAAATTGAAGTGCTTGCGTAGGTGCGCCATCAGTTGGCGCAGCTCGTCATGGCTGAGAAAGGTCGGCGTGCCACCACCGAAGTGCAATTGCTCAACCTTTTGCGCGGGGTCGAGGTGGCAGGCGATCAGTTGGATTTCCTGCTCCAGGCGCTGCAAGTAGGGGAGTGCGCGGCCGCGATCCTTGGTGATGACTTTGTTGCAGGCGCAGTAGTAGCAAATGTTCGCGCAGAAGGGGACGTGTACATACAGCGACAATGGGCGCATGGCCTTGCGGCTGTCACGCAGGGCGTGAAACAGGTCGAAAGTGCCGACCTGGCCATGGAACTGCACGGCGGTCGGATAGGAGGTGTAGCGCGGTCCCGCCAGGTCATAACGGCGGATCAGGTCGGTATCCCAACGAATGGCGTCGAGCATCATGCGGGCATCCCCCGGAACAGGCTGGCAGTTTTCGGCCAGTCTAGGGGGTGTGACATTTAGGGATCTTGATTTGCATCAAGGGTGATTGTTGGCTTGGATGGTTTTTTGTGGCGAGGGATCAGTGCCCCATGAGCCAATGCTGATGCGGCCCCGGCAAGGTCCAGAGCCCAAACAGCATCACCAGCAACCCACCGGCCAGCCGCACGCTACGTTTGCGCAGCAGCGCTGTCATCCGTTCCGCCGCCAGCCCGGTGGCGAGCAGGACCGGCCAGGTACCGAGGCCGAACGCCAGCATCAGCAACGCACTGTCCAGCGCATTACCCTGGCTGGCCGACCATAAAAGGGTGCTGTAGACCAGGCCGCAGGGCAGCCAGCCCCAGAGTGCGCCGAGTAACAGGGCGCGGGGGATGTTTGAAACCGGCAGCAGTTGGTTGGCGACCGGCTGGATATGCCGCCACAGGCCGCGACCGAGGCTTTCGATGCGTGTCAGGCCGCTCCACCAGCCGGCCAGGTACAGGCCCATGGCAATCAGCAACAGCCCGGCGAGTATTCGCATGAACATCGCCGCCGGGCTGTTGGCCACCGCCCAGCCCGCCAGGCCGATCAGCAGTCCGGCGGCGGCGTAGCTAAGGATTCGCCCAAGGTTGTAGGCCAGCAACAGATGAAAGCGGCGGCTGCGTTGTTCCTTGGGAATCGCCAGGGTCAGCGCGCCCATCAAGCCGCCGCACATCCCCAGGCAATGACCGCCACCGAGCAGACCGAGAATCACCGCCGACACCAGCAAGGGCGCCAACTCAAGCATGGGGCGGAGCCTTGTCGTCGGGTTGGGCGGGATGGCCGCTGGCCTCGTCGACGGCCGCAGTGTGGTTCGGGTCCTGATCGTCGAACAGGATGCTATGGGCCGGACCGTCGAGGTCGTCGTACTGACCGCTGTCGACCGCCCAGAAGAAGATATAGATAGCGATGGCCACGATCAGCAGTGCGGCCGGGATCATCACGTAAAGAGCTGGCATCTGGACTCCATGCCCGCGCGGCTCAGGCCGGCAACGGGCGGGTTTCTGGTGCGGTACCGACAGCCGGCGTGCTCGGCAGGCGAGTCAGGCGCAAGGCGTTCAATACCACGGTCAGCGAACTGATGGACATGCCGACCGCCGCCCACACCGGAGTGATCCAGCCGAGGGCAGCGAACGGCAACATGAGGCCATTGTACAGCCCGGCCCACAACAGGTTCTCAATGATGACCCGGCGGGTGCGCCGGGCCAGGTTGAAGGCTTGTACAAGGGCATCGAGGCGATTGGACAGCAACACTGCGTCAGCGCTGGTTTTCGCCAGATCGGTGGCCGAACCCATGGCCACACTGATGTCGGCAGCCGCCAGCACCGGCACGTCGTTGACCCCGTCGCCGAGCATCAGCACTTTGCGACCTTGCTGATGCAATTGTTGCAGTACCGCCAGTTTGTCGTCCGGGCGCAAGCCTGCGCGAGCCTCATCTATGCCAAGTTCGGCCGCGACACTGGCTACCATCGGCGAGCTGTCGCCTGACAGCAACAAGGTGCGCCAGCCGCGTGCCTTGCAGGCTTCCAGCAGGGCCGGGGCGTCGGCGCGCAAACGGTCGTCGAGCACGAACCAGGCCAGGGGTCCTTGTGGGTCGCCGAGCAACAGCCATTGGCCCGGCTCATCCGGCATTGATGGCGTGACTGCGCCGCTGAGTTCACAGACAAAATCGGGTTGGCCGATGCGTAAACGCTGTTCGCCAACCTGTCCTTCAAGGCCAAGCCCCGGCGTACTGTGCACGTCCTCTGCGGCCATTGGTGCACGACCGAAGGCGCGTGCGATAGGGTGTTCGGAGCGGTTTTCCAGTGCGGCGGCGAGACTCAGGCACTGATCGCTGTCGAGGGCGCCGAGGGGGCGGATCGAACGCAGTGCCAGACGCCCTTCGGTGAGGGTGCCGGTCTTGTCGAAAATCACCGTATCGATCTGGTTCAAGCCTTCCAGCACATGGCCACGTGTCAGCAACAAGCCCAGCTTGTGCAGGGTCCCGGTGGCGGCGGTGAGGGCGGTTGGCGTTGCCAGGGACAAGGCGCACGGGCAGGTTGCGACCAGCATCGCCAGCACGATCCAGAAGGCTCGCGATGAGTCCAGCTCCCACCACAGCAGGCCAATGCAGGCGGATGCGATGAGTGTCAGCAACAGGAACCATTGCGCGGCACGGTCGGCGATTTCCGCCAGTCGCGGTTTTTCCGCCTGGGCACGATCGAGCAGGCGGACGATGGCCGAGAGACGGGTGTCCTGGCCAAGGGCTTGGACTTGCACGGTTAACGCGCCTTCGACATTCAGGGTGCCAGCGGTGACGGCGTCGCCTGGCATGCGAGGTTGCGGCAGGTATTCACCGGTCAGCAGCGATTCGTCGATGCTCGATTGGCCGTCGAGGATTTTGCCGTCAGCTGGGAGGACCGCGCCCGGATGCACCAGTACCTGATCGCCCAACCGCAGTTCGCTCAGCAGGATTCGTTCGCTTTGGCCGTCACTGTTCAGGCGCAGGCAGGAGGCGGGCAACAGGTTGACAAGCTGTGCGGTGGCGGCAGCGGTGCGTTCCCGGGCGCGGCGCTCCAGGTAGCGACCGGCCAGCAGGAACAGCGCAAACATGCCGACCGCATCGAAATACAGTTCGCCGACACCAGTGATCGAAGTCCAGATCCCGGCGACGTAGGCGCTGCCGATGGCCAGCGACACCGAAACGTCCATGGTCAGGTGGCGGGTGCGCAGGTCGCGCATGGCGCCCTTGAAGAACGGTGCGCAGCTGTAGAACACGATCGGGGTGGTAAGAAACAGCGCCACCCAGCGCAGGATGGTGTGGAGTTCCGGGCTGAGATCAATGTTGAATTCAGGCCAGGTGGCCATGGTCGCCATCATCGCCTGGAACCACAGCAGGCCAGCCACACCGAGCTGGCGCAGGGCCAGACGGTTTTCGCTGGCCAGTTGTTCGCTGGCGCGGTCGGCTTGATAGGGGTGTGCGGCGTAGCCGATGTGCCGCAGCTCGGCGAGCATCCGGCTGAGTGGCATTTGTGCGTCGGCCCAGCGCACGTGCAGTCGATGGTTCGACAGATTCAGGCGTGCTTCGGCCACCGCCGGCAAGGTGCGCAGATGTTTCTCGATCAACCAGCCGCAGGCGGCGCAACTGATGCCTTCCATCAACAGCGTGGTTTCAGCCAGTTCGCCCTCATGGCGGACAAAGGGCTGCTGCACCTCGGCGCGGTCGTACAGCACCAGTTCATCCACCAATTGCACCGGCAGCGCTTCGGGGTTGGCCGATGCTTCGCTGCGATGCTGGTAATAGTTCTCCAGCCCCCCGGCGACAATCGCCTCGGCCACGGCTTGGCAACCCGGGCAGCAGAACTCACGGGTTTGTCCCAGGACCGCAGCGGTGAAACGACTGCCAGCCGGGACGGGTAGGGCGCAGTGGTAGCAGGGGAGTGGGGAGGTCATGGAATATTCACTGATACTGCTGAATCTCTATCGCTGGATAGGGCCTCTTCGCGAGCAGGCTCGCTCCCACAATGGGTCGATGGTGCTCTCAATCTTGTGCGCGACACCGAACAACTGTGGGAGCGAGCCTGCTCGCGAATGCGCGAAGCGCGGTTTTACTTTTTCAGGTCTTCCGCGCCCTGTAGTGGTTCATCACCGAGCAGCAGGTCCTTGTCATGGCTGACCGATTCTTCTTCGAACATGCGCCAAACGTGGTCGTCCTGGTTGCCCAGCAGCTCGACAAAGCGGCGGCCTTCGATCTTGTCGCTCAGTTGGCCAATGTAGCGGCCCTGCTCGGTTTCGCTGCGGGTCAGGACGATCTTGCGGTCTTTCTCCGGTTGCGTCGGTGAAATCAGGTTCAGTTCAAGGGTTTTCGGTTGGCTGTTGCCGCTCAGGCGCAGGTCGACTTCACCGGTCACGCCATCCAGGTGAACGCTGGCACGCATCAACAGGGTTTGCGCCAGCAATTCACGGTCGAGGGAGCGGTTGATCCCTTTGCCGGCCTCGTAGTAGTTATCGTTGACCAGGTTGTCGGGGTTGTTCACCGCGATGGTCACCATGGACAAGGTCAGGGTCACCGAGCAGGCCAGAATCCCGATGATGATCCATGGCCAAAGGTGCTTGTACCAGGGGCTTGCGGCGTTTGCTGCGGACATGATCACTTCTCTCAACGATTTTGTGGGCCGATGAATCGGCTCTTGGCTTCAACGTGAATGCTGGCGTCATCGGCATCCTTGAGGATGAATTTCACCTCGTTGGTGCTCGATGGCAGGTGTTCCGGGGCCACGGACAGCTCGGCCGGTTGGCTGACGATATCGCCGGCCGCAACCTTGATCTCACGCCGGCCTTGAAGCTTGAGGTCCGGCAGGCCGGTGGCTTCAAGGACATAGGTATGGTCGCGCTGATCCTTGTTCATGATCTTCAGGCTGTAGACGTTTTCGATCCGGCCTTCGGCGTTTTCGCGGTACAGCACGCGGTCCTTGCTGACGTCGAATCCCACCAGGGAGCGCATGAAGAAGGCGGTCACCAACAGGCTGATCATGGCCAGCAAAACCAAGGCATAGCCAATCAGGCGCGGACGCAGTTTATGGGTTTTCTGCCCGGACAGGTTGTGTTCGGTGGTGTAGCTGATCAGGCCGCGCGGGTACTCCATCTTGTCCATGATGGCGTCGCAGGCATCGATGCAGGCGGCGCAACCGATGCATTCGATTTGCAGGCCGTCGCGGATATCGATACCGGTCGGGCAGACCTGAACGCACATGGTGCAGTCGATGCAATCGCCCAGACCCTGTGCCTTGTAGTCGATGCCTTTTTTGCGCGGGCCACGGCCTTCGCCGCGGCGCGGGTCGTAGGACACGATCAGGGTGTCCTTGTCGAACATCACGCTTTGGAAGCGCGCATACGGGCACATGTAAATGCACACCTGCTCGCGCAACCAACCGGCGTTGCCGTAGGTGGCGAGGGTGAAGAAGCCCACCCAGAAATACGACCAGCCATCGGCCTCGCCGGTGAAGAAGTCGATGGTCAATTCGCGGATCGGTGAGAAGTAGCCGACGAAGGTCATGCCGGTCACGAAGCCGATCAGCAGCCACATGATGTGCTTGCTGAATTTGCGCAGGAATTTGTTGGCGCTCATTGGCGCCTTGTCGAGCTTGATGCGTTGGTTGCGGTCGCCTTCGGTGACCTTTTCACACCACATGAAAATCCAGGTCCAGACGCTTTGCGGGCAGGTATAACCGCACCAGATCCGGCCGGCGTACACCGTGATGAAGAACAGGCCGAATGCGGCGATGATCAACATGCCGGACAGCAGGATGAAGTCCTGGGGCCAGAAGGTCGCGCCGAAGATGAAAAATTTACGCTCCGGCAGATTCCACCAAACCGCTTGATGACCGCCCCAGTTCAGCCACACCGTACCGAAATACAGCAGAAACAACACGGCACCGCCCGCCATTCGCAGGTTGCGGAACAGGCCGGTGAAGGCGCGGGTGTAGATCTTTTCTCGAGAGGCGTAAAGGTCGACGCTGTTGTTCGCGTTTTTGGCTGGCGGGGTAACGTCGTGTACCGGAATCTGGTTGCTCATCGGTTGCATCCCACGGCAGTGGAAAAATGCCTCGGTCAGTACGTGCCGACCGGGGTCAAAAAGGGGGTGTAGCAGTGGCGCAATGATACGCCTGTCGCTCTAGCTCAAGGGTGCGACCTTTGGTCACGTTGGTGGAAATCAACTGACCGTGTAATGACCTGTATCAATTGACTAATGAATTATGGCCGGTTTTGCGGGTGGGAGAGTGTCAATCCGGCAATGGCCTGCTGAGGATGATTGCTCGCTCAGGGTTGAAGTCGATGTTGTCTTGAGGCATCCGCAGACTTTCGACAAGGTTGGAATCGCTCTTGTACCCGGTGTTTTGCGCTTTTTGTTGGCCATCTTGTGTCGGCAAATCGGGTGCGTGGCTCATGAATAATCCTTTTGTGAAAATCCTGACGCCCCAAGCGTGGAGCCATTTGCATTTCAGAGCAACGATAAAAAAGGCCCCGCCAATTCACATTGGCGGGGCCTTTTAACATCGCATCAAGCGTTTGCCTTACTGAGCCTCTTGTGCTGCAGCCTTGTCGCCATGTGACAGGCTGTAGACGTAAGCGGCCAGCAGGTGAACCTTGTCGTTACCCTGCATTTGCTCTTGCGCAGGCATCTGGCCCTGACGGCCGTAACGGATGGTCTGCTGCAGTTGAGCGAAGCTCGAACCGTAGATGAACGCGGCCGGGTGAGTCAGGTTAGGTGCGCCCATGGCTGGGGTGCCTTTGCCTTCCGGACCGTGGCAAGCCACGCAGTTGGCGGCGAACAGTTTCTGCCCGGCAACCGGGTCAGCCTTGGCGCCTTCCGGCAGCTTGCGGCCATCGAGGTTGGTCAGGACGAATGCAGCCACATCCGCAACGCCTTGCTCGCCAATCACTTCGGCCCACGCCGGCATGACCGCGTGACGGCCACCCATGATGGTGGTCTTGATGGTTTCCGGTTCGCCGCCCCAGCGCCAATCGGCGTCGGTCAGGTTAGGGAAGCCATAAGCGCCTTTGGCGTCGGAACCGTGGCAGACCGAGCAGTTGGAGGCGAACAGGCGGCCACCCATCTTCAGGGCTTGCGGGTCCTTGGCGACTTCTTCGATCGGCATGGAAGCGAACTTGGCGAAGATCGGACCGAACTTGGCGTCCGAACGAGCCATTTCCTTTTCCCACTCGTGTACGCCGGTCCAGCCGGTCTGGCCGTTGGCGAACGGGGTCTGCTTCTCGGTATCCAGGTAGTTGTAACCTGGCAGCAGGCCTTTCCAGTTGCCCAAGCCTGGGTACAGCACCAGGTAGCCCAGGGCGAAAATGATGGTGCCCACGAACAGCATGAACCACCATTTCGGCAGCGGGTTGTCGTATTCCTCGATCCCGTCGAAGGAATGTCCAACCGTCTCATCGGTGGCTTCGGTGCGCTGGCCCTTGCGGGTCGACAGCAACAGCCAGGTCAGGGAAAAGATCGTACCGAGACTGAGGACTGTGACGTACAGACTCCAGAATGTAGTCATTCTTTGTTACTCCTAGAAGCTTGCTCGACGTGCTTGATGGCTTCGGGATCATCCGCGAAAGGCAGCAAGGTCGCGTCTTCAAACTCCGACTTGCGCTTGGGGCTGAAGACCCACAAGGCCAGACCGACGAAGGCCACCATGACAACAACGGTGCCCAGGCCACGAATCATCCCGATATCCATTTAGATCACCGTTTGCTTTTGATGATGGTGCCCAGGCCTTGCAGATAGGCCACCAGCGCGTCCATTTCGGTTTTGCCCTTCACGGCATCCTTGGCACCGGCGATGTCTTCGTCGGTGTAAGGGACGCCGAGCGCGCGCAAGACTTCCATTTTCTTGGCGGTGTCTTTGCCGTCGAGCTTGTTTTCCACGAGGAACGGGTAGGCCGGCATTTTCGACTCAGGCACTACGTTGCGCGGGTTGTACAAGTGCGCACGTTGCCAGTCATCGGAGTAACGACCACCGACACGGGCCAGGTCCGGACCGGTACGTTTGGAACCCCACAGGAACGGGTGATCCCAGACGCTTTCACCGGCGACCGAGTAGTGGCCGTAGCGTTCGGTTTCAGCACGGAACGGGCGGATCATCTGCGAGTGGCAGCTGACGCAGCCGTTGGCGATGTAGATGTCGCGGCCTTCCAGTTCAAGGGCGGGGCGAGGCTTCATGCCTTCGACCGGCTTGTTGGTGACGTCCTGGAAAAACAGCGGAACGATCTGGGTCAGGCCGCCGACGCTGACGGCGATGACCATGAAGAAGGCCAGCAGGCCAATGTTCTTCTCGACTGCTTCATGCTTCATCAGTGAGCTCCAACTACAGCAATCTGTTCGGCGGCTTTGGCTTCAGCCGGGTTCGAGGCGCGTACGGTACGGAACACGTTGTAAGCCATAAACAGCATGCCGGCAGCGAAGAACGCACCGCCCAGGGCACGGACGATGAAACCAGGATGGCTGGCTTGCAGGGCTTCGACGAAGGAGTAGGTGAGGGTGCCGTCATCGTTGATTGCACGCCACATCAGGCCCTGGGTGATGCCGTTGACCCACATCGAAGCGATGTACAGAACGGTACCGATGGTCGCGAGCCAGAAGTGCGTGTTGATCAGGCCGGTGCTGTGCATCTGCGCGCGGCCGAACAGTTTCGGGATCATGTGGTAGATCGCGCCGATCGAAATCATCGCTACCCAGCCCAGGGCGCCAGCATGTACGTGGCCGATGGTCCAGTCGGTGTAGTGCGAGAGCGAGTTGACGGTCTTGATCGCCATCATCGGACCTTCGAAGGTCGACATGCCGTAGAACGCCAGGGAGACCACCAGGAAGCGCAGGATCGGGTCGGTGCGCAGCTTATGCCAGGCGCCCGACAGGGTCATCATGCCGTTGATCATGCCGCCCCAGCTCGGTGCCAGCAGGATGATCGACATCGCCATGCCCAGCGATTGTGCCCAATCCGGCAGTGCGGTGTAGTGCAGGTGGTGCGGACCGGCCCAGATGTACAGGGTGATCAGTGCCCAGAAGTGCACGATGGACAGGCGATAGGAGTAGATCGGACGTTCGGCCTGCTTCGGTACGAAGTAGTACATCATGCCGAGGAAGCCGGTGGTCAGGAAGAAGCCCACGGCGTTGTGGCCGTACCACCACTGGATCATCGCGTCAGTCGCACCCGAGTAGGCGGAGTAGGACTTGAACAGGCTGACTGGCAACGACATGTGGTTGACGATGTGCAGCATCGCGGTCACGACGATGAAGGCACCGTAGAACCAGTTGCCCACATAGATGTGCTTGGTCTTGCGCTTGACGATGGTGCCGAAGAACACCAGACCGTAGGTGACCCAGACGATGGCCAGCAGAATAGCGATAGGCCATTCCAGCTCAGCGTATTCCTTGGTGGTGGTGTAACCCAACGGCAAGGTAATACCGGCAGCAACGATCACCGCTTGCCAACCCCAGAAGGTGAAGGCCGCGAGGCTGTCGGAAATCAGTCGCGTTTGGCAGGTTCGCTGCACGACGTAATAAGAAGTGGCAAACAGTGCACATCCACCGAAGGCGAAAATCACCAGGTTGGTGTGCAACGGGCGCAGGCGTCCAAAGCTCGTCCATGGCAGACCGAAATTCAATTCCGGCCAGACCAGTTGAGAGGCGATGAAGACACCGAGCCCCATGCCAAGGATCCCCCAGACCACCGTCATGATGGCGAACTGGCGGACTACCTTATAGTTATAAGCAGTCGGACTGATTGCTGTGCTCATTCTAAGGTTCCACGGTTTGGGTGTTTTATTAGGATTAAAAATCGGCCGCAAGTATGTAGAAAGCGTAGGGTCATTGCAACGCGCCATGACCTGGGTCAATGCTTTCAAATGCTGATTCTGCGGCCTTTCCATGCGCCGCGTAGGGTCAAAATTGTCCGCGAACAAAACGTCCCGTAAGACTGATCAGGCGAGGGGGTCAGGTCGGATGTAACGAGGTGTGTTCAAACGCAACGATTGGGTGACCGAAGGTCATTGGCGCGACAGCCGGTATCTACCAGCCTTTGCGGCCTGTCTTCGGGCAGATTCGTCGAACACATCGTTCAGGGTCGACCTGGAACCGGCACTGGCCAGTCCGCATCGGGGGAAGCTTAGACCCGAATCAGGGGAACCGAAAGGAAGACTCAATGAGGGTGCGACAAAAAGAAGCAGCTGCAAGCCGCAAGCTACAAGCTCCAAGATAGAGCCCGTTGCCTGCGGCTTTTGCTTTTGTAGTTACTTGTCGCTTGTAGCTTGAAGCTTGCCGCTCAACTGCTCCTCTCCTTTCGAGAGGCTGTACACATAAGCCGCGAGCAGCTGAACCTTATCATTGCCGAGCAGTTCGTTCTGCGCCGGCATATGGCCCTGGCGGCCATGGCGGATCGTTTGTTCAAGCTGCGCCAGGCTTGTTCCGTAGATAAAACCGGCCGGATGCGTCAGGTTCGGCGCGCCCATGGCTTCGGTGCCCTGGCCGTTTGCTCCGTGACAGGCTGTGCAGGTGGTACTGAACAGTTGCTGTCCGGTTTGCAGGTTGGCATCGCTGTCGGCAGGCAGCGGCAGGCCAGCCAAGTCGTGGCGAACATAAGCCGCCACGTTTTTCACGCCGGCCTCACCGAGGATTTCACCCCAGGCCGGCATTGCCGCCATGCGACCGCCCATGATGGTGGTCTTGATGGTTTCCGGGGCACCGCCCCAGCGCCAGTCGCTGTCGGTCAGGTTAGGGAAGCCGTAAGCACCCTTGGCGTCTGAGCCGTGGCACACCGAACAGTTGGACGCGAACAGCCGGCCACCCATTTTCAATGCTTGTGGGTCCTTCGCCACTTCTTCCAATGGCATGGCTGCGAATTTGGCGAAGATCGGGCCGAACTTCGCATCCGCCTTGTCCATCTCCTTTTCCCATTCATGTACGCCAGTCCAGCCATTTTCGTAGCCAGGCAGGATGCCTTTCCAGTTGCCGAGGCCCGGGTAGAGAATCAAATAGCCGACACCAAACACCAGGGTGCCGACAAACAGCATGAACCACCATCGCGGCAACGGATTGTCGTACTCCTCGATGCCGTCGAAGCTGTGGCCCATGGTCTGGTCGGCGCTACCCTTGGTTTCACCCCGGCGGGTGGCGATCAGCAGCCAGGTCAGGCCGATCAGGCTGCCGATGGTCAGTACGCAGATCCACGTACTCCAGAAGGTGGTCATGGCCGGGTACTCCTTGCGGCGGATTCTTGTTCAGTACGGTTGTCGGATTGCGGCTCGTCGGCGAACGGCAGCAGGCGCGCTTCGGCGAATTCCGGGCTGCGCTTGGCGTTGAATACCCACAGGGTCAGGCCGACGAAGGCCACGAAGACCACGACGGTGCCCAGGCCGCGGATCATTCCAGTGCTGATTTCAAACATGGCTCACCTCTTGCTCTTGATGGCAGTGCCGAGCACTTGCAGGTAGGCGACCAGTGCGTCCATCTCGGTCTTGCCTTTGACCGACTCTGTTGCGCCGGCGATGTCGGCGTCGGTGTACGGCACACCCAGGGTACGCATGGCCTTGAGCTTGGTTTCGGTATGGCTGGTGTCGAGCTGATTGGCTACCAGCCATGGGTAGGCCGGCATCTTCGATTCCGGCACGACGTTGCGCGGGTTGTACAAATGCGCGCGGTGCCAGTCATCCGAGTAACGCGCGCCGACCCGGGCCAGGTCCGGTCCGGTACGTTTCGACCCCCACAGGAACGGATGATCCCAGACGCTTTCACCCGCAACCGAGTAGTGGCCGTAGCGTTCGGTTTCCGCGCGGAACGGACGAATCATCTGCGAGTGGCAACCCACGCAGCCTTCACGGATATAGATGTCGCGACCTTCCAGTTGCAGTGCGGTGTAGGGCTTCATGCCTTCCACCGGTTTGTTGGTCACGTCCTGGAAGAACAGTGGGACGATCTGGGTCAGGCCGCCGATGCTCACAGCCAGCACCATCAGGATCATGAGCAGGCCGACATTTTTCTCGATTGTTTCGTGTTTCATGGCGGACTCCTCAGGCCATCTGCGCGGCTGCGGCGACTTCGGCAGGCTGCGAGGCCCGCACGGTACGCCAGGTGTTGTAAGCCATCAGCAACATGCCGCTGAGGAAAACTGCCCCGCCGATCAGTCGCACGATGAAGCCTGGATGGCTGGCCACCAGGGTTTCGACGAAGGAGTAGGTCAGCGTGCCGTCCTCGTTCACTGCACGCCACATCAGGCCCTGGGCGATGCCGTTGACCCACATCGAAGCGATGTACAGTACGGTGCCGATGGTGGCGAGCCAGAAGTGCGCGTTGATCAGGCCGATGCTGTGCATCTGCTCGCGGCCGAAAACTTTCGGGATCATGTGGTACAGCGCACCGATGGAAATCATCGCCACCCAGCCGAGTGCGCCGGCGTGTACGTGGCCGATGGTCCAGTCGGTGTAGTGGGAGAGGGCGTTTACCGTCTTGATCGCCATCATCGGCCCTTCAAAGGTCGACATGCCGTAGAACGCCAGGGAAACCACCAGGAAGCGCAGGATCGGGTCGCTGCGCAACTTATGCCAAGCGCCCGACAGGGTCATCATGCCGTTGATCATGCCGCCCCAGCTCGGTGCCAGCAGGATCAGCGACATCACCATGCCCAGCGACTGTGCCCAGTCCGGCAGAGCCGTGTAGTGCAAGTGGTGGGGACCTGCCCAGATGTACAGGGTGATCAGCGCCCAGAAGTGCACGATCGACAGGCGATAGGAGTACACCGGGCGTTCAGCCTGCTTCGGCACGAAGTAATACATCATGCCGAGGAAACCGGCGGTGAGGAAAAAGCCTACGGCATTGTGGCCGTACCACCACTGCACCATGGCGTCGGTCGCACCGGCGTACAGCGAGTAGGATTTGGTGAAGCTCACCGGCAATTCCATGTTGTTGACGATGTGCAGGATGGCGACGGTGATGATGAACCCGCCAAAGAACCAGTTGCCGACATAGATGTGCTTGGTCTTGCGCTTCATCACCGTGCCGAAGAACACGATGGCATAGGCGACCCAGACGATGGTGATCAGGATGTCGATCGGCCACTCCAGCTCGGCGTATTCCTTGGAGCTGGTGTAACCCAGCGGCAGGCTGATGGCCGCCAGCAGAATCACCAGTTGCCAGCCCCAGAAACAGAACGCGGCGATTTTCGGCGCGAACAGCTGTGTCTGGCAGGTGCGTTGCACCGAGTAGAACGAACTGGCAAACAGCGCGCAGCCGCCAAAGGCGAAGATCACCGCGTTAGTGTGCAGCGGACGCAAACGTCCGAAGCTGGTCCACGGCAAATTGAAGTTGAGTTCGGGCCAGACCAACTGGGCAGCGAGAAAAACCCCGAGCCCCATGCCGACGATGCCCCACACCACCGTCATAATGGCGAATTGGCGGACCACCTTATAGTTGTAGGCGGTACTGATAGAAGTGTTCATGGTTCCCCATCCACGGTTCAGCCCAAGCGAGCGCCAACGGCACATCCTCGGGCTGGAGTTATAGGCAGACTAAAAGCGAGGCAAGCATGGACAAACGGCACAAGGCCGGTATTGACGGGGATCAATGGGCGCAGTGCGTGCAGGATCATGGATGGCTGTGGAATGCCGCTGTGGCGCCAGCGTCGGCGACACTGATCCTCGCCCATGGCGCCGGTGCGCCGATGGACAGCGACTGGATGAACGACATGGCCGCACGCCTCGCGGCGCTTGGCGTCAACGTGCTGCGTTTCGAGTTTCCGTACATGGCGCAACGTCGTGTCGATGGCGGCAAGCGTCCACCCAATCCAGCACCCAGACTCCTCGAATGCTGGCGTGAGGTGTATGCCGAGGTGCGGCGCCATGTCACTGGGGCGTTGGCCATCGGCGGCAAGTCCATGGGCGGGCGGATGGCGAGTTTGCTGGCGGATGAACTGGGGGCGGATGCGTTGGTGTGTCTGGGGTATCCGTTTTATGCGGTGGGCAAGCCGGAGAAACCTCGGGTCGAGCATTTGGCTGGGTTGAAGACGCGGACGTTGATCGTGCAGGGGGCGCGGGATGCGTTGGGCAGTCGTGAGGCGGTTGAGGGGTATTCGCTATCGCCGAGCATTCAGGTGTTTTGGCTGGAGGCGGGGGATCATGATCTGAAGCCGTTGAAGGCTTCCGGGTTTAGTCATGAGCAGCATCTCGCGGCTGCGGCGCAGAAGGTTGCGGCATTTCTCCAGTGAGATTTGCGGTGCCTTTCAAGGCCTTTTCGCGAGCAGGCTCGCTCCCACAGTTGATTTTTTTCGGACATGAAATCTATGCCCGCTGCAGATCCTTTGTGGGAGCGAGCCTGCTCGCGAAGGCGGCTTTTCAGGCGACATCACTTTCAAAATGGCAATAAAAAACCCGGAGGCTTCCACCGTCCAGGTTTTGTTATTCCAGCATCAATCAGCGATTGAATCGCTCCACCAACGAATACTGGGTATTCGCGGTTTTGGTCAGCTCTTCACTCAACAGCGCCGAGTTCTGCGCCTGTTCCGAGGTCTGGTCGGCCAGTTCGGAAATGTTGCTGATATTGCGGCTGATTTCTTCGGCCACGGCGCTTTGCTCTTCGGTCGCGGCGGCGATCTGGGTGGTCATGTCAGTAATGTTGGCTACCGCTTCGCTGATACCCACCAGTGCCTGATCCGCTTCCAGTACCCGTGCCACGCCTTCTTCGGCCTGGCGATGCCCGGCTTCCATGGTCTGTACGGCGGTGCTGGCGGTTTGCTGCAGCTTGGCGATCAGGGCGTGAATCTGCCCGGTGGATTCGCTGGTGCGTTGCGCCAGTTGCCGAACCTCATCCGCCACCACCGCAAAGCCACGACCCATTTCACCGGCGCGCGCCGCTTCGATGGCGGCGTTGAGCGCCAGCAGGTTGGTCTGGTCGGCAATGCCCTTGATCACATCGACCACGCCGCCGATTTCGTCGCTGTCCTTGGCCAGTTGAGTCACGGTCATACCGGTTTCACCGACCGCCACCGACAGACGCTGAATGGCTTCACGGGTTTCCCCGGCAATGTCACGACCGCGGCCGGTCAGGCGATTGGCCTCTTGAGTCGCATCGGCGGTGCGCTGCACATGGCTGGCCACTTCCTGAGTGGTGGCGGCCATCTGGTTGACTGCCGTGGCCACCTGCTCGGTTTCGACGCGCTGACGCTCTAGACCGGAGGAACTGTTATGCGCCAGAGCGTCGGATTGCTTCGCCTGGTCGGTCAGATGCTCGGCGGTGTCCTGCAGACGGGTCAGGCAGGTTTTCAGGCGAGCATCCTGGCTGAGGATCGACATTTCCAGGCGCGCCTGGACACCGCGACTGTCGGTGTACATCTGCGCGATCAGCGGATCGGAGGTGGTCTGTTCGGCCAGGCGCAACAAACGCTTGATCCCGCGTTGTTGCCAGCTCAGCCCCATCAGACCCAGCGGCACCGAGAGACCGGCGGCCAGGGCGAACCCCCAATGGGAGTTGAGCGAGGCACCGATCATGAAGCTCAACTGGCTGACCAGAATGAACGGCAGCCAGTCCTGCAGGACCGGTAGCCATTTATCGGTGCCCGGAATGGCCGACTTGCCCTGATTGATGCGTTGGTAGAGCGCTTCGGCGCGGCTGATCTGTTCGGCGGTGGGTTTGACCCGCACCGACTCGTAACCGATCACCTGATTGCCTTCGAAGACCGGCGTCACATAGGCGTTGACCCAGTAGTGGTCACCGGTCTTGCAGCGATTCTTGACAATGCCCATCCATGGCAAGCCTTGTTTCAGTGTGCCCCACATGTGCGCGAACACCGCGGCTGGCACATCTGGGTGACGCACCAGGTTGTGCGGCGCACGGATCAGTTCCTCACGAGAGAACCCGCTGATCTCGACGAAGGCGTCGTTGCAGTAGGTGATCACGCCCTTGGCATCGGTGGTGGAAATCAACCGTTGCTGAGCCGGAAAGGTCCGTTCACGTTGTGTAATTGGCTGGTTATTACGCATGGCTTTTTTAATCCGCAAGGCTTTCAAGTGCTGTATCGGCAAGGGTTGCGATTTGTTGAGGTTATTTTTCGATAATCAGCGATGCGTCGCAAAATGCCCCTTGCGTCAGCCGGCAAGCATCGGATAGGTGAACAGCTCAAAGTGCAGGAGGTTGTATCGAATTGTGATGTGTCCGTCCCATTGTGGGAGCGAGCCTGCTCGCGATTGCGTTATATCAGTCAACAATGATTTTGAATGGGGCGCCCCCTTCGCGAGCAGGCTCGCTCCCACAAAAAGACACCGCCCGAAGGCGGTGTCTTTGCCTGCGGTAAATTACGAAGCAATCAACTGCCGCAACACATAATGCAAAATCCCGCCCGACTTGAAGTATTCCACTTCGTTGAGCGTATCGATCCGGCACAGCACTTCGACTTTCTCGCGGGTGCCGTTTTCACGGGTGATGTTCAGGGTCAGGTTCATCCGCGGCGTTAGTTCGATGCCAGTCAGACCGAGGATGTCCAGGGTTTCGGTGCCTTTGAGATTCAGGCTCTTGCGATTCTGATCGAGTTTGAACTGCAGCGGCAGCACGCCCATGCCCACCAGGTTGGAGCGGTGAATCCGTTCGAAGCTTTCGGCGATGACCGCTTTGACGCCCAGCAAATTGGTGCCTTTGGCCGCCCAGTCGCGGCTCGATCCAGTGCCATATTCCTGCCCTGCGATCACCACCAGCGGTATGCCCGCGGCCTGGTAACGCATGGCTGCGTCGTAGATCGCCAGCTTTTCCCCGGTCGGTATGTAGAGTGTGTTGCCGCCTTCTTCGCCGCCCAGCATTTCATTGCGAATGCGGATGTTGGCGAAGGTGCCGCGCATCATCACTTCGTGGTTGCCGCGTCGCGAACCGTAGGAGTTGAAGTCCCGAGGCTCCACGCCTTTTTCACGCAGGTAACGGCCGGCTGGGCTGTCGGCCTTGATGTTGCCGGCGGGGGAGATGTGGTCGGTGGTGACCGAATCACCGAGCAACGCCAGGACACGGGCACCGTTCACGTCTTTGACTACTGGCGGTGGCCCGCCGATGTCGTCGAAAAATGGCGGATGCTGGATGTAGGTCGAATCGTCCTGCCAGACATAGGTGGCCGCTTGCGGCACTTCGATGGCCTGCCACTGGGCGTCACCGGCGAACACCTCGGCGTACTCCTTGTGGAACATGGAGGTATTGACCCGCTCCACAGCGTCGGCGATTTCCTGGCTGCTCGGCCAGATGTCGCGCAGGTAGACCAGCTTGCCGTGTTTGTCCTCGCCCAAAGGTTCGCGGCTGAGGTCTATGCGCACGGTGCCGGCCAGCGCATAAGCGACCACTAGCGGCGGCGAGGCCAGCCAGTTGGTTTTCACCAGTGGATGGACGCGACCTTCGAAGTTGCGGTTGCCCGACAACACCGAAGCCACGGTCAGGTCGGCTTTCTGGATGGCTTTCTCGATCGGTTCCGGCAAAGGCCCGGAGTTGCCGATGCAAGTGGTGCAGCCATAACCGACCAGGGCAAAACCCAGTTCATCCAGGTATTGCGTCAGCCCGGCCGCCTTATAGTAGTCGGTGACCACTTTCGAGCCTGGGGCCAGCGAGCTTTTCACCCAGGGTTTGCGTCGAAGGCCCTTTTCCACGGCTTTCTTCGCCACAAGGCCGGCGGCCATCATGACGCTCGGGTTGGAGGTGTTGGTGCAGGACGTGATCGCGGCAATCACCACCGCGCCGTTTTTCAGGCGAACCGTTTGCCCTTCAAAGTCATAGTCCACTTCGCCCGCCAGATCGGCGTTGCCCACTGCAACTCCGCCGCCACCCTCGCTTTCCAGGCGACCTTCTTCCTTGCTGGTCGGTTTGATTTGCAGGCCGATGAAGTCGCTGAACGCTTGCGCGACATTCGGCAGCGATACGCGGTCTTGCGGGCGCTTGGGGCCGGCGAGGCTGGCCTCGACGCTGGCCATGTCCAGCGCCAGGCTGTCGGTGAATACCGGCTCCTTGCCCGGCAGGCGCCACAGGCCTTGCGCCTTGCTGTAAGCCTCGACCAGTTTCACGGTTTCGATAGGGCGACCGGACAGGCGCAGGTAGTCCAGCGTCACGTCGTCCACCGGGAAGAAACCGCAGGTGGCGCCATACTCCGGGGCCATGTTGGCGATGGTCGCACGGTCCGCCAGCGGCAGATCGGCGAGGCCGTCGCCATAGAACTCGACGAATTTACCGACCACGCCTTTTTTGCGCAGCATCTGGGTGACGGTCAGCACCAGGTCGGTGGCGGTGATGCCTTCCTTGAGCTTGCCGGTGAGTTTGTAGCCGATCACTTCCGGAATCAGCATCGACACCGGTTGGCCGAGCATCGCCGCTTCCGCCTCGATGCCGCCGACGCCCCAGCCGAGCACGCCCAGGCCGTTGATCATGGTGGTGTGGGAGTCAGTGCCGACCAGTGTGTCCGGGAAGGCATAGGTACGGCCGTCTTCGTCCTTGGTCCAGACCGTGCGGCCCAGGTATTCCAGGTTCACCTGATGGCAGATCCCGGTGCCCGGCGGCACCACGCTGAAGTTGTCGAAGGCTCTCTGGCCCCAGCGCAGGAATGCGTACCGCTCGCCATTGCGCTGCATTTCGATATCGACGTTCTGCTCGAAGGCGCTGCTGGTGGCGAATTTGTCGACCATCACCGAGTGGTCGATCACCAGGTCCACCGGCGACAGCGGGTTGATTCGCTGTGGATTGCCGCCAGCCTTGGCCATCGCCGCGCGCATGGCGGCCAGGTCGACCACCGCGGGTACGCCGGTGAAGTCCTGCATCAGCACCCGCGCCGGGCGGTACTGGATTTCACGATCGGAGCGGCGCTCCTTGAGCCAGGCGGCAATCGCCTTGAGGTCGGCGCCGGTGACGGTTTTTGCGTCTTCCCAGCGCAGCAGGTTCTCCAGCAGCACTTTCAGCGACATCGGTAGCTTGTCCAGATCGCCCAGGCTTTTGGCGGCGTCCGGCAGGCTGAAATAGTGGTAGGTCTTGTCGTCGACTTGCAGGGTTTTAAGGGTGTTCAAGCTATCGAGAGACGGCATTACGATCACTCCTTTGGGTCCGCACGGCTACGGACTGAGGGGACGGGCAGAGCATTAAACCTAGCCCTGTTTTAAGTAGCTGGCTAATAACTGGACTCTATGGCCGAGCCCGGGGTTCCGAAGTCGGCTATCATGCGCCGGTTTTCGTGACAGGCTTTGCTCCAGCGCAAGCCAGGGCATCGCGCAGTGGTTGAATTTTTCGCCATCTGCCCAGGAGTAAGAATGAACACCCTTTTTATGCATTGCCGGCCAGGCTTCGAAGGTGAAGTCTGTTCCGAGATTGCCGACATCGCCGCACGGCTGAATGTGGCGGGTTATGCCAAGGCCAAACCTGCCAGCGCCTGTGCCGAGTTCGTCTGCACTGAAGAAGACGGCGCCGAACGCTTGATGCGCGGTCAGCGTTTCGAACAGTTGATCTTCCCGCGCCAGTGGGCCCGGGGGATGTTTATCGATCTGCCGGAAACCGACCGCATCAGTGTGATCCTTGCGCACCTGACGGATTTTCCGACCTGTGGCAGCCTGTGGCTGGAAGTGGTCGATACCAACGATGGCAAGGAACTGTCGAACTTCTGCAAGAAATTCGAAGGCCCATTGCGCAAGGCGTTGACCGGTGCCGGCAAACTGGTGGACGACGCGAGCAAGCCGCGTCTGCTGCTGACCTTCAAGAGCGGTCGTGAAGTGTTCGTAGGACTGGCGGAATCGAACAACTCGGCGATGTGGCCGATGGGCATTCCGCGTTTGAAATTCCCTCGCGAGGCTCCGAGCCGTTCGACCTTGAAGCTGGAAGAGGCCTGGCATCACTTTATCCCGCGCGATCAGTGGGATGAGCGCCTGCACAGCGACATGACGGGCGTCGACCTCGGGGCCGCGCCCGGTGGCTGGACCTGGCAACTGGTCAATCGCGGCATGCTGGTCACCGCCATCGACAACGGCCCGATGGCCGAAAGCCTGATGGACACGGGGCTGGTGCAACACTTGATGGCCGACGGTTTTACCTTCAAGCCCAAGCAGCCGGTGGACTGGATGGTGTGCGACATCGTCGAGAAACCGGCACGCAACGCCGCGATGCTGGAAGAGTGGATTGGCGAAGGGCATTGCCGTGAAGCGGTGGTCAACCTCAAGTTGCCGATGAAGCAGCGTTATGCCGAAGTGAAACGCCTGCTGGAACGCATCGCCGAGGGCTTCAAGGCACGGGGCATCAAGGTCGAGATCGGCTGCAAGCAGCTGTATCACGACCGTGAAGAAGTGACCTGCCATTTGCGTCGGTTGGATGTTAAGAAACCAAAGTCCCGCTGACACACAGCGAATTCACTGTGGGAGCGAGCCTGCTCGCGAAAGCGTCCGGTCAGTCAATACAACGTTGCATGACACTCCGTATTCGCGAGCAGGCTCGCTCCCACAAATGCCACAGATGACCGAACACCCGGCAATGCGCGACAATGCCGGCTAGTTTCAGGAGTAGATCATGAGTGAAATGCTTGATACGCCGGTTGACGGCACCCTCGACGCCACCGGCCTCAACTGCCCCGAGCCCGTGATGATGCTGCACCAGCACATCCGTGACCTGGTGCCCGGCGGCCTGCTCAAGGTGATCGCCACCGACCCGTCGACCCGTCGCGACATCCCCAAGTTCTGCGTATTCCTTGACCACGAACTGGTAGCACAGCACGAAGAAGCCGGCACCTACCTGTACTGGATTCGCAAGAAGTCCGGTTAACGGCAACGCAAACCTTGTGGGAGCGAGCCTGCTCGCGAAGGCGATCTGTCAATCAACATCGATGGTGTCTGACCTGGTCTCTTCGCGAGCGGGCTCGCTCCCACAGTTTTTTGTCCCGTCTGAAGCTCAGGCTGCGGATTGGCTGCTGCGAATCCGTTTGCGCGCACTGCGCGTCAGTCGAATCGACAGCATCAGCGCCGCACAACTCAGGCCCGCGATCAAACCTTCCCACAGCCCGCTCGGGCCGCTGGCCGGACCGAACCAATCCGTCAGCCCCAGCACATAGCCCACCGGCAGACCGATGCCCCAGTAGGCGAACAGCGTCAGGATCATCGTCACCCGGGTGTCCTGATAGCCACGCAGCGCGCCGGCGCAGATCACCTGGATCGCGTCGGAGAACTGATACAGCGCAGCGTAGACAATCAACATCGACGCAATCTGGATCACGGTCCTGTCGGGCGTGTAGATCGAAGCGATAGGTTCGCGCAGCAACATGATCAGGCTGGCCGAGAACGCGGCAAACACCAGGGCCGCGCCGAGCCCGACCTTCGCCGCAAAGCGCGCCTGCCAAGGGTTGCCGGCGCCCAAAGCCTGGCCGACCCTGACCGTCACCGCCATGCCCAGGGAATAAGGAATCATGAACAGCAGCGAGCTGATGTTCAGGGCGATCTGGTGCCCAGCTACGACAGTGGACCCGAGGCTGCCGATCAACAGCGCAATGACCGCGAAGATGCTGGACTCGGCAAACACAGCGATACCAATCGGCAGGCCGATACTCACCAGGCGTTTGATCACCGTCCACTGTGGGCGCTCGAAACGCGCCAGCACACGGGTGCGGGCATAGAAGGGCGCCCGGCAGGTCCAGCCGGCCATGCTCAACGCCATGAACCACATCACGATGCCGCTGGCCCAGCCGCAACCGACGCCGCCCAGGGCAGGCAGGCCGAAATGACCATAGATCAGTGCATAGTTCAGCGGGATATTCAGCAACAAACCGCACAGGCCGATGACCATGCTTGGCCGGGTGCGGCCCATGCCGTCGCTGTAGCAGCGCAGTACATAGTAGAAAGCAATGCCTGGCAGGCCGAAGGCGATACCGTGCAGGTAGCCCATGCTCGGCTCAATCAACTGTGGATCGACTTTCATCCAGTGCAGAATCGGCTCGGCGCTAAGTAGCAAGCTGCTGCCGATCAGTCCGACACACAGTGCCAGCCACAGTGCCTGGCGTACCAGTGGAGCGATTTCGTCATGCTGCGATGCCCCGAAGCGTTGGGCGACCTTGGGTGTGGTGGCCAGCAGAACGCCCGACATTAGCAGGTAGACCGGAATCCAGATCGAATTGCCCAGGGCCACCGAAGCCAGGTCCCGTGGACTGACACGGCCGGCCATGACGGCATCGACAAAGCCCATGGCGGTCGTGGCCAGTTGCGCGATCATGATCGGCAACGCCAGCCCCAGCAGGCCTTTGAGTTCCAGGCGAACCGGTGTCGTGCGAGGGGCGGTGGTTGGGGCGGTGGTGTCAGTCACGGAATTCACAGGCGAAGCGTCCAGAGGATTTTGATGCGCAAGGCCGCGCATTCTACGCGTTGACGCAACGGTCAGGAAAAGACTGTGTTGGGGATTTGT
The DNA here is from genome assembly GCF_051216495.1 of Pseudomonas baetica. Taxonomy (GTDB): domain Bacteria; phylum Pseudomonadota; class Gammaproteobacteria; order Pseudomonadales; family Pseudomonadaceae; genus Aquipseudomonas; species Aquipseudomonas baetica_B. The sequence goes on from NZ_JBPKAM010000014.1 coordinate 26,210, forward strand.
AATTACACATGCCCCTGTAGGAGCGAGCTTGCTCGCGATGGTGGATAACGATAACGCACGCTTCCTGATTCAACGCGGTGCCTTCAACGCCATCGCGAGCAAGCACGCTCCTACACAGCGATGCATTCTGCGCCTACACTGCCAACCCGCCAAAGGAGCCTGCCATGCTGATTGTTGCCGATGAAAATATTCCCCTGCTTGATGCGTTCTTCGAAGGTTTTGGCGAAATCCGCCGGGTGCCGGGGCGTTCCATCGACCGAGCCACCGTCGAGCAGGCCGATGTCTTGCTGGTGCGATCGGTGACCAACGTCAACCGCGCATTGCTCGAAGGTAGCAAGGTGCGGTTTGTCGGCACTTGCACCATCGGCACTGATCACCTGGACCTGGACTACTTTCAGCAGGCCGGTATCACCTGGTCCAGTGCGCCGGGCTGCAACGCCCGGGGCGTGGTCGACTATGTGCTGGGCAGCCTGCTGACCCTGGCCGAAATCGAAGGGGTCGACCTGACGGGGCGTACCTACGGCGTAGTCGGAGCGGGTGAGGTGGGTGGTCGATTGGTCAAGGTCCTGCAAGGACTGGGTTGGAAGGTATTGGTTTGCGATCCGCCACGGCAAGCCGACGAGGGCGGTGATTACGTCAGCCTCGAGGAGATCATCGAGCAGTGCGACGTGATCAGCCTGCACACACCGCTGACCAAGAAAGGCCCGCAATCGACCTGGCACCTGTTCGATAAAAAACGCTTGAACCAACTCAAGCCCGGCACCTGGCTGATCAACGCCAGTCGCGGTCCGGTGGTCAATAACGCCGCGTTGCGCGATGTAATGCTCGAGCGCGAGGATCTGCAAGCCGTGCTGGACGTCTGGGAAGGCGAGCCGGAGGTCGATGTGGCGCTGGCCGAGCTTTGTGTACTGGCGACGCCGCACATTGCCGGGTATAGCCTGGATGGCAAGCAGCGTGGCACGGCGCAAATTTATCAGGCGTTCTGCGATTTTCTCGGGCAACCGGCCACGGTCAGCTTGAAGGATCTTCTGCCTGCACCCTGGTTATCGCAAGTGACCTTGAGCGCTGAAAGCGACCCGGCCTGGGCGCTGGCGATGTTGTGCCGCGGGGTCTACGACCCGCGCCGTGACGATGCGGACTTTCGCCGCAGTCTTGTCGGCAGTGTGACCGAGCAGCGGGCGGCGTTCGATGTGTTGCGCAAGAACTACCCGTCGCGGCGTGAGATCGACGGGTTGCAGGTCCGGATCGACGGGGAAGCTCTTGCATTGCGGCAGATTGTGGCGGCGTTGGGGGCGACGGAGGTTTAGAGACCGGGTTGGCCCCTTCGCGAGCAGGCTCGCTCCCACAGGATCTTCGTCGAGCCCTTGTGGGAGCGAGCCTGCTCGCGAAGGGTCGCGGCACAAATCTGATGTGAACAGATATAAAAAACCCGGCCAACCAGGGCCGGGTCAAGAAGACGGTGGCTATATCACTTTTGTTCGGCAGGCTTGACCAATCGCTCTTCCAGTTCCCGGCAAGCGGTCTGGATCATGTCTTCAGTGATCGGTACTTCGCGGCCCTTTTCATCGACGATCGAGCAACCCAGAGACTGATCTCGTTTCGGGCGGATCACTGGAACGGTGACATCGCTGCTGTTTTGCAAGGACATGGCCTGTCTCCTCATCAGGTGTGTGCTCACTGTAGAACCGCCAAGTGACCAGGCTGTGACAACTCCCTGCGATCGTTTCATGGCGGCAACACCAGTCCACCAGAAATACCGTGACGTTGCCACCCGGACTTTAGACCAATAGCGTCTAGGGTCTAGTGTTGGCGGTCATAATTAACCTGACTCATTGTGATTTACCAAGTTCCACCCCATTGAGCGGTGTAGGGTGAACCTGTCAATTGCTCCGCTCTGGATGATGCCAATGCTCTCTGTCCGACACCGCCGTGCGATTCGCCTGGCCAGCCGTTTCATTGCGCCGTATCGCTGGCATGCGTTTGGTGCGTTGCTCGCATTGATCGTCACGGCGGGCATTACCTTGTCCATGGGGCAGGGTATTCGCCTGTTGGTGGATCAGGGCTTCATGACCCAGTCACCGCACCTGCTTAACCAGTCCATCGGGCTGTTCATGCTGCTGGTGCTCGGTCTGGCGCTGGGCACATTTGCCCGGTTTTACCTGGTGTCATGGATCGGCGAGCGTTGCGTTGCGGACATCCGTCGTCAGGTGTTCAACCATCTGATTTACCTGCACCCGGGTTTCTACGAAAACAATCGCAGTTCCGAGATCCAGTCACGGCTGACCGCTGACACCACGCTGCTGCAATCGGTGATCGGTTCTTCGTTGTCGATGTTCCTGCGTAATTTGCTGATGGTGATTGGCGGGATCGTGCTGCTGTTTATCACCAACCCCAAGCTCACCAGCATAGTTGTAGTCGCCTTGCCGCTGGTGATCGCGCCGATCCTCGTCTTCGGTCGCCGGGTGCGCAACCTGTCGCGCCTGAGCCAGGACCGGATCGCCGATATCGGCAGCTATGTCTCCGAAACCCTGGGACAGATCAAGACCGTGCAAGCCTATAACCATCAGGGCCAGGATGAGCAGCGTTTTGCCGTGACCGTGGAAGAGGCGTTCGATACTGCGCGCAAGCGCATTTTTCAGCGAGCCTGGCTGATTACCCTGGTAATCGTACTGGTGCTGGGTGCCGTGGGTGTCATGCTCTGGGTCGGCGGTATGGATGTGATTGCCGGGCGGATCTCCGCCGGTGAGCTGGCGGCGTTTGTCTTCTATAGCCTGATCGTCGGCAGTGCGTTCGGCACCTTGAGTGAAGTGATTGGCGAACTGCAGCGAGCGGCAGGCGCGGCAGAGCGGATCGCTGAACTGTTGCGTTCGGAAAACATCATCCTGCCGCCGAGCCGCGATGGGGTGGCCTTGCCCCCTCGGGTGAGGGGCGATCTGCTGTTGCAGGATGTGCGTTTTTCCTACCCGTCACGCCCCGAAAGCTATGCCGTCGATGGTCTGAGCCTGACGGTCAGGGCTGGCGAAACCCTGGCGTTGGTCGGCCCGTCCGGTGCTGGCAAGTCGACGGTTTATGACCTGCTGCTGCGTTTCTACGACCCCGCTGAAGGCCGTATCCTGCTCGATGGCGTGCCTTTGACACAGCTAGATCCATTGGACCTGCGCCGCTGTTTCGCCCTGGTGTCGCAAACCCCCGCGCTGTTTTTCGGCAGCATCGAAGACAACATCCGCTATGGCAACCCGACGGCAACGCTGGCTGAAGTTCAGGAGGCGGCAAAAATCGCTTACGCCCACGACTTTATTGAAGCCATGCCCAACGGCTACCAGACCCATTTGGGGGACGCTGGCCTCGGTTTGTCCGGTGGGCAACGCCAGCGCCTGGCCATCGCCCGGGCGTTGCTGGTGGATGCGCCCATCCTGCTGCTGGACGAAGCCACCAGCGCCCTCGATGCCCAGAGCGAACACCTGATCCAGCAGGCTCTGCCGAGCCTGATGAAAAACCGTACCACCCTGGTCATCGCCCATCGCTTGGCGACGGTTAAAAACGCCGACCGTATCGCGGTGATGGATCAGGGGAGGCTGGTGGCTGTGGGGACACATCAGGAGCTGATTGCCAGCAATGCGCTGTATGCGCGGTTGGCCGCGTTGCAATTCAGTGATGGATTAATCAACGCAGGGGAGCCCCTGTAGGAGCGAGCCTGCTCGCGATGGTCGTCAACGATGACGCGGGATGCCTGGCACCCAGCGGCGCTCTAACATTCATCGCGAGCGTGCTCGCTCCTACAGCGATCATTGATCGTCGAAGTACCGTTCATGCCAATCCACCAGCGGTTGCGGTGAATTGAGTTTCTGGCCGTAGATCACCGAGTAAGACAGCACGTTCTGTACATACTGGCGGGTTTCGTCGAACGGGATGCTTTCTACCCATACGTCAAAACTCAAGTGATCCGCACCGCGCAGCCACTGGCGTACGCGACCGGGGCCGGCGTTGTAGGCAGCCGAGGCGAGGACGCGGTTGCCGTTGAACTGGCTGTGGACCTGGCTCAGGTACGCGGCGCCGAGCTGGATGTTTTTGTCCGGGTCGAATAACTGCTGCGGCGAAGCGTAAGGAATGCTGAACTTGCGTGAAGTTTCCTTGGCGGTAGCGGGCATCAGTTGCATCAGGCCTGAGGCACCGACACCGGAGCGGGCGTCGTCCATGAAGGCGCTTTCCTGGCGGGTGATGGCGAATACCCAGCTCGAATGCAGGCCACGATTCTTGGCCTCACGCACCAGTGTATTGCGGTGGGCCATCGGGAAGCGGATATCCAGATCATCCCAATACTGTGCCTGACTGATGGTGCGGATGGCCGGGAAATACCATTTCAGGTCGTAGGCCAGTTTTGCCTGGGCGACCATCTCGTCACGGCTGAAGTGGCGGCTGACGTGGTACCACTCGCGGCGGCCGTCCACGATCTGCCCTCGTGCATGGAACTCCAGGGCGCGGCGTATACCAGGGGTGTTGCGCACTTTGTTGATGGTCGCCTGGCTCAGAACCAGCGGTTTATTGATCAACGAGTAAGGCGACTGCGAACGGTCGGCGGCGAGGAAACCATAGAAATCGCGCTCGCGAGCAAGGCTTTTATAGAGGTTTTGCGCTTCCGGATTCTGCGGTTGCGCCAGTTCCAGGCTGCGGGCCTGCCAATAGCGCCAGCGGTTGGTGGTGGCCAGGTCCTGAGGAAGGCGACGGGTCAATTGATACGCATCGTCCCAGCGGGCCAGGCGCAGGAGCAAACGCAGACGCCATTCCGACACGGTATTGTCGCGCAATTCAGGGTCGTACTTGGTCATCACGTCCAGCGCGCGGCTGTCGAAGCGCCGAGCGAGGGTCAAGCCGATTTCCCGGGCGATGGCCACTTTTTCGTCGCGGGAGAAGTGCATGCTGCTGGCATAGCCATCAAGCAGTGCCATGGCCTTGTCCGGGTCCTGGCGGGCAAGACGGCGCAGGCCAAGGCTGACGATGTCCGACATCGGCTCGTCGGCCGGTGTGAAGCGCGACGGCTGGTTGAGCAATTCGGGCTTTTGCGCCACATCGACCAACAGGCGACCGCGAGGGGCGAGGCTGGTCAAACCGTTGACCAGGCTGTTGGCCAGCGGATAGTTGCGTGCCTGGGCCGCGAGTTTGGCGCGCTCCCAGCGTTTCTGCTCGGTCAACTGGCCTTCGGCGGCCCACATGCCGAACAGCGCGTCGCAGGCCTCGGGTTGGGATTTTCCGGTCAGCCAGAGTTTGTTGGCGTTGGCGTAACCTTCGGACTTGAGGTTGTGGCTGATCTGATACTGCGCATTCAGGCAGTCCAGTTCAGTGAAGTTCATCTTGGGGTCGTAGTACTTGACGAAGGTCGCCCAGTCTCCGCGATCGGCCAGCCAGCGCAACCAGCGCAGTTTCATCCAGTTGGCCTGTGGCAGGTCACCGTGTTCGGCGAGGAATTTTTCGATTTCGGCATTGCTCGCGGTTTTCAAGCGCGCGGTCAGCTCGTCATACGCCAGATAGGGCTCCAGCGGATAATCGGCCAAGGCTTGGCTGTAACGGAAGTAAGGGCCGGAATCACCCTTGGCCAGGGCGCGCTTGGCCTCATCGTAATATTGGCGTTGTGTGGACAGGTCCACCGCCTGGGCGGATTGAACGGCAGCGGCAGAGAGTAAAAAACAGGACAAAAGATTGAGAAGGCGACTGCGCATGAGACGTCCGGACAGAGAAATCATGACAAGTGCGGGCGATGCCGACACTGAATTATCCGTAGCTTAGCCTTTTGCCAGCAGCGGGTGAAAGGTTTGCGGACCTGTCTGCATCAGTTCGCAACATTTGTTGTGCAGAGTGCTTCGACAGTGAAATTGCCGGCCTTCTGAAGCCTCGATTCAGGTAGAATGCGCGCCCGGTTTTTGGAGAAGCTCATGACCCTGCTCAAATTCAGCGATGTGTCCCTTGCTTTCGGCGCTATGCCGTTGTTGGACAAGGTGTCCTGGCAGATCGCCCGTGGAGAGCGGGTGTGCATCATCGGCCGCAACGGCACTGGCAAGTCCAGCATGATGAAGCTCGTCAAGGGCGACCAGAAGCCCGACGACGGCTCCGTTTGGCGCACACCCGGCCTCAAGATCGGCGAATTGCCGCAAGAATTGCCGGTAGCCGACGAGCGGACAGTGTTCGACGTCGTGGCCGAAGGCCTCGACGGTGTCGGTGCCTTGCTGGCCGAATATCACCACCTGAGCCAGAACATCGTCACCGACGCCGACCTGGACAAACTGATGCACGTCCAGCACGACCTCGAAGCCCGCGATGGCTGGCGTTTGCAAACCCTGGTCGACAGCACCCTCAGCCGCCTGCAGCTGCCGGCCGACAAGACCCTCGCCGAATTGTCCGGTGGCTGGCGTCGTCGCGTCCTGCTGGCCCAGGCCCTGGTGTCCGAACCGGATCTGCTGCTGCTCGACGAGCCGACCAACCACCTGGACATCGGTGCGATCGCCTGGCTCGAAGAAGCCCTGAAGGATTTCCAGGGCGCCGTGCTGTTCATCACCCACGACCGTTCCTTCCTGCAAAACCTCGCGACCCGCATCCTCGAGCTGGATCGTGGTGGCCTGATCGACTGGAACGGCGACTACGCCAGTTTCCTTGTGCATAAAGAAGCCGCGCTCGCTGCCGAAGAAACCGCCAACGCGTTGTTCGACAAACGCCTTGCCCAGGAAGAAGTGTGGATTCGCCAGGGCATCAAGGCCCGACGTACCCGTAACGAAGGCCGTGTGCGTGCCTTGAAAGCGCTGCGCGTGGAGCGCAGCGAGCGTCGCGAGCGCACCGGCAAGGCCAACATCCAGCTGGAAACCGCCGAGAAGTCAGGCAAGCAGGTCATGGTGCTGGACAACGTCAGCTTTGCGCATCCAGGCGGCCCATTCCTGATCAAGGATTTCTCCATGGTGCTGCAGCGCGGCGACCGCATCGGTCTGCTCGGCGCCAACGGTACCGGCAAGACCACGCTGCTGAAACTGATGCTCAGCGGTTTGCAACCGACCAGTGGCAAAGTGGAAGAGGGCACGAAGATCGACGTTGCTTACTTCGACCAATTGCGTCACCAGCTGGATCTGGAAAAGACCGTGATCGACAACGTCGCCGAAGGTCGCGACTTCATCGAGATCGACGGCCAGAGCCGCCACGTGTTGAGCTACCTGGGCGACTTCCTGTTCAGCCCGCAGCGTGCCCGCACGCCGGTCAAGGCGCTGTCCGGTGGCGAGCGTGCCCGCCTGTTGCTGGCCAGGCTGTTCAGCAAGCCGGCGAACCTGCTGGTCCTCGACGAACCGACCAACGACCTCGACGTCGAAACCCTCGAGCTGCTGGAAGAGGTCTTGCTGACATTCAGCGGTACCGTGCTGATGGTCAGCCACGACCGGGCATTCCTCGACAACGTAGTGACCAGCACCTTGGTCTTCGAAGGCGAAGGCAAGGTCCGCGAATACGTCGGCGGTTATCAGGACTGGCTGCGTCAGGGCGGCTCGCCGCGCCTGCTGGGCGTGACTGAAAGCAAATCCGGCAAGGCCGACCTGAATTCCGCTGTGGTCAAAGCCGAGCCTGCGCCTGTCGCGGCCGTCGTCGAAGCACCGGCCGCCAAGAAGAAACTCAGCTACAAGTTGCAGCGCGAGCTGGAAGCGTTGCCAGGGCAGATCGAAGCGATGGAGCAGCAGATCGCTGCTGTTGAGGCGCAGATGGCGGATGCCGGATTCTACCTGCGTCCGGCTGCCGAGACGGCAGCGGTGATCGAACAGTTGTCGCAGTTGCAGGCCGAACTTGATGTGATGGTCGAGCGCTGGGCTGAACTGGATGCCTGATTGATCCTGCTTTAAAAAAGCCCGCTGTAGGAGCGAGCATGCTCGCGATGGTCGTCAACGATGACGATTGAAACCTGACACCCCGCGGTGTTCTCAGGTCCATCGCGAGCACGCTCGCTCCTACAGTGAATCCATGGTGATCATTTAGATCGCATCCAATACGAGCATTCCGCCGCTCGCGTATTGTCAGCTTTTGCTTTGCAAGCGCACCGCCAGCACATCACAAGGTGCGCCGTGTAATACGTCGTTGGCGGTCGACCCCAGCAGCAATGCCAACCCATGACGGCCATGACTGCCCACGACGATCAAGTCGCAATCCTGCTCCTTGGCCAGGTGGTGAATTTCCTGGCGGGGCTGGCCGTAGGTCAGGTGGCAATTGGCGCCTTGCAGTTCCTCGTACTTGTGCTTCAGCCTTTCGAGGCGCTCCTTGGCCTGATCGAACTGCTGTTGTTGCAGTTGTGACAGGTCCATCGGCACGTCGCCACCAAAGGCCATGGCCATGGGCTCGACAATATGCACCAGGGATAATTTCGCACCGTTGCTCACCGATAGTTCACGAGCGCGGTGGATTACAGGGTCGCACTCTTCGGTTAGATCTACAGCGACCAGAATGTGGTTGTAGGGCATGAGGTGCTCCTCCTGAGGAACGCAATATTGGTAAGTATGGCTGGTTTCAAGCGCATTGGTTCCAAAGTGAACGAATGCGCTCATTCAAAATCGGGAGTACAGATATGACGGTCTGGATAGTGGTGTCAATCCTGCTGGTGGTACTCAGCCCTCTGGCATGGTTGCGACCGTCCCGTCACCAGAGTGGCCGAATGGCCCTGCGCATGGAGGCGCGGCGTATCGGGCTGGCCATGCAATTGGCGCCTCAGGAGTGGCCGCACTGGCTCGGACAGGAGCCACCAAACCCTTGTGCGCAATACCATCGGCCACGACGCGGCACCCAGCCGGCCTGCTGGAGTTATTGGCAAAAGTCGCCGGGTCTGTGGGTGAACCAGTGGCAGGAAGTTTGTGACGATCGAACGCTGCTCAATCATTTCGAAAAATTGCCGGGCAATGTCTATAAGGTCGAAGCCGACAAGCAAATGATTGCTTTGTACTGGGGTGAGAAAGGCGAAGCCGAGGTGTTGCAGCACATCGATGCCACCCTCAAGGCGCTCGCCTGACCACCGATTTCCCTGTGGGAGCGAGCCTGCTCGCGATGGTCGTCAACGATGACGAGAAAAACCTGACTCTCCGTGGTGTTCTCAGGTTCATCGCGAGCAGGCTCGCTCCCACAGTTTTTTGCAGGCAATAAAAAGCCCGACAGCAGCATCGGGCGGGGATTGGCCAGGCAGGCCGGTAATTCGGTTTGGGCTGATTGCTTGGCATTCGCCAAATGCGTTCAAATTTTCCCTGAAGTCCCGCCAGCATAGCCTGTTAAACAAAGGCTGCAGTGAATTAGGGCGACTTTTCTAATGATTGATCCTATGAATGTCTATACATGCAACCGCGTGTTGCAGGCCTTCGTCTTACAGAAATGACCGCAAAGTCGCATTTCAACCCGCATTTTGGGCGATTGACAATTGTCGGAAATTCCGTGAAGGTGGCGTACCCAAATCAAACGGGCGTATGAATTGAGCGTTTGTTTATAAGGCGCTCCTACAGAATCCCGACTATCGCGTTGGCGGGTGTGCCGGGTGGATAGGCGTAGCATCGACGATTGAAGTCCCTGCGAAGCCTTCGCCTGCGTCCGACGTGTACTGTTCAGCTTCCATATCGTGGAGATCAGTTGATGATTTACGAAGGTAAAGCCATCACGGTTAAGGCTCTTGAAAGTGGCATCGTCGAACTGAAGTTCGACCTCAAGGGTGAGTCCGTCAACAAGTTCAACCGTCTAACCCTGAACGAACTGCGTCAGGCCGTAGACACCATCAAGGCAGATGCTTCGATCAAGGGTGTGATCGTCAGCAGTGGCAAGGACGTATTCATCGTCGGCGCCGACATCACCGAATTTGTCGACAACTTCAAGCTGCCGGATGCAGAGCTTGTTGCTGGCAACCTCGAAGCCAACAGGATTTTCAGCGATTTCGAAGACCTCAACGTCCCGACTGTCGCCGCGATCAATGGCATCGCGTTGGGTGGCGGTCTGGAAATGTGCCTGGCGGCGGACTACCGCGTCATGTCCACCAAGGCCAAGATCGGTCTGCCGGAAGTCAAGCTGGGCATCTACCCGGGCTTCGGCGGTACCGTACGTCTACCGCGCCTGATCGGTGCCGACAACGCCATCGAGTGGATTGCCGCCGGTAAGGAAAACCGTCCTGAAGACGCGCTGAAAGTCGGTGCCGTCGATGCCGTGGTTGCCCCTGAAAAACTGCAGGATGCCGCGCTGGAACTGATCAAACGCGCCATTTCCGGCGAATTCGATTACAAGGCCAAGCGCCAGCCGAAGCTGGAAAAGCTCAAGCTGAACGCTATCGAACAAATGATGGCTTTCGAAACCGCCAAAGGTTTTGTGGCCGGCCAGGCGGGCCCGAACTACCCGGCCCCGGTCGAGGCGATCAAGACCATCCAGAAAGCCGCGAACTTCGGTCGCGACAAGGCGCTGGAAGTTGAAGCCGCCGGTTTCGTCAAACTGGCCAAGACCTCTGCCGCGCAGAGCCTGGTCGGCCTGTTCCTGAACGATCAGGAACTGAAGAAAAAGGCCAAGGCCTACGATGAAATCGCCAAGGACGTGAAGCAGGCCGCTGTACTGGGCGCTGGCATCATGGGTGGCGGCATCGCCTATCAGTCGGCTTCCAAGGGGACGCCGATCCTGATGAAAGACATCAACGAACACGGCATCGAGCAGGGGCTGGCCGAAGCCGCCAAGTTGCTGGTTGGTCGCGTTGATAAAGGTCGCATGACTGCTGCGAAAATGGCTGAAGTGCTCAACGGCATTCGTCCGACCCTGTCTTACGGAGACTTCGGTCACGTAGACCTGGTAGTTGAAGCGGTCGTCGAGAACCCGAAGGTCAAGCAAGCCGTTCTGGCTGAAGTTGAAGCTCAGGTCAAAGAAGGCACCATCCTTGCCTCGAACACCTCGACCATTTCCATCAGCCTGCTGGCCAAGGCCCTCAAGCACCCGGAAAACTTCGTCGGCATGCACTTCTTCAACCCGGTGCACATGATGCCGCTGGTGGAAGTGATCCGTGGCGAGAAGTCCAGCGAGCTGGCGGTCGCCACCACCGTTGCCTACGCCAAGAAAATGGGCAAGAACCCGATCGTGGTCAACGACTGCCCGGGCTTCCTGGTCAACCGCGTACTGTTCCCGTACTTCGGCGGTTTCGCCAAGCTGGTCAGCGCCGGTGTCGACTTCGTGCGCATCGACAAGGTCATGGAAAAATTCGGCTGGCCGATGGGCCCGGCATACCTGATGGACGTGGTCGGTATCGACACTGGCCACCACGGTCGCGACGTGATGGCTGAAGGCTTCCCGGACCGCATGAAAGACGACAGTCGCTCGGCTGTAGACGTGCTCTACGAAGCCAAGCGCCTGGGTCAGAAGAACGGCAAGGGCTTCTACGCCTACGAGACCGACAAGAAGGGCAAGCAGAAGAAAGTCGCCGATCCGTCGGTACTGGAAGTGCTCAAGCCAATCGTCTTTGAGCAGCGCGAAGTCACTGACGAAGACATCATCAACTGGATGATGATCCCGCTGTGCCTGGAAACCGTGCGTTGCCTGGAAGACGGCATTGTCGAAACCGCCGCCGAAGCCGACATGGGCCTGGTCTACGGTATTGGTTTCCCTCCATTCCGTGGCGGTGCGCTGCGCTACATCGACTCGATCGGTGTTGCAGAGTTCGTTGCCCTGGCTGACCAGTACGCTGATTTGGGCGCGCTGTACCACCCGACCGCGAAGCTGCGCGAAATGGCCAAAAACGGCCAGAGCTTTTTCGGTTAAGCGCCCCCAACTAGAGTGAGAGTGAACTTATGAGCTTGAATCCTAGAGACGTCGTGATTGTCGACTTCGGTCGTACTCCGATGGGCCGCTCCAAGGGCGGCATGCACCGCAACACCCGCGCCGAAGACATGTCGGCGCACCTGATCAGCAAATTGCTGGAGCGCAACGTCAAGGTCGACCCTAATGAAGTCGAAGACGTAATCTGGGGCTGTGTGAACCAGACCCTGGAACAAGGCTGGAACATCGCCCGCATGGCGTCGCTGATGACCCAGATCCCGCACACCTCGGCCGGCCAGACCGTCAGCCGTCTGTGTGGCTCGTCCATGAGTGCGCTGCACACGGCTGCGCAAGCGATCATGACCGGTAACGGTGACGTCTTCGTCGTCGGCGGCGTCGAGCATATGGGTCATGTGAGCATGATGCACGGTGTCGATCCGAACCCGCACATGTCCCTGTACGCGGCGAAAGCCTCGGGCATGATGGGCCTGACCGCTGAAATGCTGGGTAAAATGCACGGCATCACTCGCGAACAGCAGGATGCTTTCGGCCTGCGCTCCCACCAGCTCGCTCACAAAGCGACCGTGGAAGGCAAGTTCAAAGACGAAATCATCCCGATGCAGGGCTATGACGAGAATGGTTTCCTGAAACTGTTCGACTACGACGAAACCATTCGTCCGGAAACCACCCTGGAAAGCCTGGCGACCTTGAAGCCAGCGTTTAACCCGAAGGGCGGTACCGTGACTGCCGGTACTTCGTCGCAGATCACCGATGGTGCTTCGTGCATGATCGTGATGTCGGCGCAGCGTGCACAGGACCTGGGCATCCAGCCTATGGCGGTGATTCGCTCGATGGCGGTGGCAGGTGTGGATCCGGCGATCATGGGCTATGGTCCAGTACCGGCCACACAAAAAGCATTGAAGCGCGCGGGCCTTGGCATCAACGATATCGACTTCTTCGAGCTCAACGAAGCTTTCGCCGCACAGGCCCTGCCGGTGCTGAAAGATCTGAAAGTGCTCGACAAGATGAACGAGAAGGTTAACCTGCACGGCGGTGCGATCGCCCTGGGTCACCCGTTCGGTTGCTCCGGTGCGCGTATCTCCGGCACTTTGCTCAATGTGATGAAGCAAAATGGCGGCACCTTCGGGGTAGCCACCATGTGCATTGGTCTCGGCCAAGGCATCTCCACCGTCTTCGAACGCGTTTAAGCGTTTCGTTGATGGAAGCCGGGGCCAAGTGCCCCGGTTTTTGTTTTTCCGGATTTATTTTGTTTTTATTTTGAAAAAATTTGAGTGAGGGCCGAAGCATGCCGATACAACCTGGGCTCTACCAACATTACAAAGGCCCGCAGTACCGTGTGTTCAGTGTCGCGCGGCATTCGGAGACAGAGGAAGAAGTGGTCTTTTACCAAGCCCTGTATGGCGATTACGGCTTTTGGGTGCGCCCCTTGAGCATGTTCCTGGAGTCGGTCGAAGTTGACGGCGAACAGGTGCCACGCTTTGCTTTGGTGCAAGCCGAAGAAAGCCTTTTTACCAAGCCATAAGCTGAGTGCGCGCAAGACCCTGCGCTTGACCTCACCTTGTAGCCACTATATATAGCGGTGCCGCGTCAGGCGCCAACCGCCTTTCACTTCTAGAATTCAGGAATTTTCTGATCCATGGGCAAATCGCTGGTCATTGTGGAATCCCCGGCTAAGGCCAAGACCATCAACAAGTATTTGGGCAACGAATACGTGGTGAAGTCGAGTATCGGCCATATCCGAGACCTGCCCACCAGCGGTTCGGCTAGCGCAAGCAAAGAGCCAGCCGCCAAGCGCGGCAAGGCCGCCGCGGGTGAAGCGCCGGCACTGTCGCCGAAAGAAAAGGCGCGCAAGCAGCTGGTCGCTCGCATGGGAGTCGATCCCGATCATGGCTGGAAAGCCAAGTACGAGATCCTTCCGGGCAAGGAAAAGGTCATCGAAGAGCTGCGCCGGCTCGCCAAGGATGCTGACACCATCTATCTCGCAACCGACTTGGATCGCGAGGGGGAAGCCATTGCCTGGCACCTGCGCGAAGCCATCGGTGGTGACGACAGCCGCTACAAGCGCGTGGTGTTCAACGAAATCACCAAGAAGGCGATTCAGGAAGCTTTCTCCGAGCCAGGCGAGCTGGACATAGACCGTGTCAACGCCCAGCAGGCGCGTCGTTTCCTCGATCGCGTGGTGGGTTATATGGTTTCGCCGTTGTTGTGGGCCAAGATCGCTCGCGGTCTGTCCGCTGGCCGAGTGCAGTCGGTAGCCGTAAAGCTGGTGGTCGAGCGTGAGCGTGAAATTCGCGCGTTTATCCCGGAAGAGTACTGGGAAGTTCACGCCGACCTCGGCACCGCCAAAGGCGCCACTGTGCGGTTTGACGTCGCTCGCGAGAAGGGTGAAGCCTTCAAGCCGCTGAACGAAGCCCAGGCCATGGCTGCGCTGGAGAAGCTCAAGGCTTCCAGCTACAGCATCGTCAAGCGTGAAGACAAACCGACCAGCAGCAAGCCGTCGGCACCGTTTATCACTTCCACTCTGCAGCAGGCCGCGAGTAACCGCCTGGGCTTCGGTGTGAAGAAAACCATGATGATGGCCCAGCGTTTGTACGAAGCCGGGTACATCACTTATATGCGTACCGACTCCACCAACCTCTCGGCCGATGCCGTGGCGATGGCGCGTACTTATATTGAGGGCGAGTTCGGCAAGAAGTACCTGCCGGACACTCCGAACGTGTATAGCAGCAAGGAAGGCGCACAAGAGGCTCACGAAGCGATTCGTCCGTCCGACGCCAACACCGTGCCAAGCAAGCTGTCGGGCATGGAGCGTGATGCTGAGCGGCTGTACGAGCTGATCTGGCGTCAGTTCCTCGCTTGCCAGATGCTGCCGGCGCAATACCTGTCGACCACGGTCACCGTCGGTGCCGGCGATTTCGAGTTGCGTGCCAAGGGCCGTATCCTCAAGTTCGACGGTTACACCCGTGTCATGCCGCAAATCGCCAAGCCAGGCGATGACGATGTATTGCCGGACATGGCCCAGGGTGACGCGATGAAGCTGATCAAGCTTGATCCGACCCAGCACTTCACCAAGCCGCCGGCGCGCTACTCGGAAGCCAGCCTTGTAAAGGAAATGGAAAAACGCGGCATCGGTCGTCCTTCGACCTACGCGGCGATTATTTCGACCATCCAGGACCGCGGCTACGTGGCGCTGCACAACCGTCGTTTCTATTCGGAAAAGATGGGTGACATCGTTACCGAGCGTCTGGCCGAGAGCTTCTCCAACCTGATGGACTACGGCTTCACCGCCGGTATGGAAGAGCATCTCGATGACGTGGCCCAGGGCGAACGCGACTGGAAGAACGTACTCGACGAGTTCTACGGCGACTTCAAGAAGAAACTCGAAGTGGCCGAAAGCCCGGACAACGGCATGCGCGCCAACCAGCCGGTCATGACCGACATTCCGTGCACGACTTGCGGCCGTCCGATGCAGATTCGTACCGCGTCGACCGGCGTGTTCCTCGGTTGCTCGGGCTACAGCCTGCCCCCGAAAGAACGCTGCAAAGCCACTGTGAATCTGGTGCCAGGCGATGAAATCGCTGCGGACGACGAAGGTGAGTCGGAGTCGCTGGTGCTGCGCGGCAAGCATCGTTGCCCGATTTGCAGCACGGCGATGGACGCTTACCTGCTCGACGAGAAGCGCAAGTTGCACATCTGCGGTAACAACCCGGATTGCGATGGCTACGAAATCGAAGAAGGTGTGTATCGCATCAAGGGCTATGAAGGTCCGAGCCTGGAGTGCGACAAATGTGGCAGCGAGATGCAGCTCAAGACTGGTCGTTTCGGCAAGTTCTTCGGTTGCACCAACGCGACCTGCAAGAACACCCGCAAGCTGCTGAAAAGCGGTGATGCAGCGCCGCCGAAGATGGACCCGGTGAAGATGCCTGAGCTGAAATGCGAAAAGGTCAACGACACCTACATCCTGCGCGACGGGGCTTCCGGCCTGTTCCTGGCGGCCAGCCAGTTCCCGAAAAACCGCGAGACCCGTGCCCCGCTGGTGATTGAAATCATTCCGCACAAGGATGAGATCGATCCGAAGTACCACTTCCTGTGCGAAGCGCCGAAGAAAGACCCGGACGGCCTCCCAGCCGTGATCCGTTACAGTCGCAAGACCAAGGAGCAATACGTGCAGACGGAAGTCGACGGTAAGCCGACTGGCTGGAAAGCGTATTACGACGGTGGCAAGTGGACCGTTGAAGACAAGCGCCCTGCAGCGAAAGCTTGAAATTGTAGGAGCGAGCATGCTCGCGAAAAACGAAAGGTAACTCGGGTATTCAGATAGCCCGCGTCATCGTTGAAGTCCATCGCGAGCAAGCTCGCTCCTACAAGGCCGCATGGAAACCTACGGGTTTTCATGCGGCCTTTTTGTTTGGGGCTTGCGGTCGAGTCAGGTGATCCATGACACTGTCAGACCTGTGTAAAGCATCATTTCGTTGTGGAGGCTGCCGTCATGGCCCACGAACTTTATACCCGTACCAACCAGAAGATTTATTTCGCCGGCTTGTCGCTGGAAGCACTCGCCAGGGCCGAAGAGGCTCGGACGATGAATTCGTTGGCATTGATTCAGGCGGGTCGCGAATCGGCATTGTTTCACCTGTATGGGGCGCTGCTAGGGCTGTGCCATGAAATCGCCGGCTTTTATCGGTTACCCCAGGCCAATGCGGCCCGGGCCGAATCACTGCTGACCCGCGAAGTGCTGGAAAGTATCGCCATTCCTGAAATGGCCGAGATGGTCGAGCTGGCCAACAATCCGGAAACCTGGCTGGCCAAGCTGCTGGCGGCCCATACCGCGTTGTTTCAGCCGCCACGGGCGCCGCACAAACCCAAGGGCGATGTGACGCAGCCGCTGATTCAGGCTGTAAACCTGAATGAAGAAGAGGCACCTCAAGAGCTGAGTCGGGAGGAGTTGGAGAGCTGGCGTCAGAACCTCAAAAGCCTGGCGTTTCGGTTTCGCGAAGGTTTGAACGAGTGTTGAGCGCATAACTGCATTGGAATCTGCTTGTTTTCGCTCTTCAGGGATGAAGTATGTCTACGGTTTTGCATAACAAAAAACTGCGCCAGTTGATTGAGCAATGTGACGCTCGTGTCGAGGCGGCCACAAGCAAGGCTGACTTGCTTGATGTGATTAAGCAATTGAGGTCATTTGGTGGGACGTTGGCGTACGACAACTCAACTCCAAAGTTGTTTGTGTATGGTGGTTTGGTGTTGGTTGCGGCGGCATTCCTTTTTGTGCCCGTCATCGTACTGGGCATTGCCTTTTTGATTGGTGGCTGGTTGGTCATGGAGAACAGGTCTGGTGCGATCCAGACCCTCTCCAGAGACATCATCCACAAATCATCGTTGTTTACTCATGGATTGACGGAACGTTTCAAGCCCGGCGTGCAGGTGCTCGAGAGGTTGGCCGGTGAGTTCAGGGATTTTCGCAGGGGCTCCTATAGCCGGACGATTCTCAAGACCGCGCAGGGTGTCTACCCTGGAGCTATCCATGAGTTGTCCTTCAGCTATCAGAGTTTGCAATATGTTGATCGGGAAACCTACAAGGTCAGCGTGCCGGATGGAGCGGGTGGTACCAAAGAGGAAACCAGGACGCGAGATCTTGAGTTTGCCCGTTTCAGCCTGGTGCTGGATTTTCCCTGGGTCAAAAATGTAGCCGTGCGCGGTGACCAGCATCGAGCTGTGGACCTTGAGGAGTCACTGGATACAGCTTCCACTGAATTCAACAATGCTTTTTGCCTGACGGGCGCGACCCGGATGACCTGCGCTGTTTTTGCAAAGCCTGCGACTGTGCTGCATCTCCTGCAACTTCGTCAGCAACTCAGTGCCGTCAATCTGGAGTTCTCCGAACAGGGGCGGCTGTGCCTGGGTTTCAGCGATCCCGAGCTTTTGGCTTCAGCCGCAACCGACGGCTTCGATGATTTGCAGGCTTTGGAGCAGCAGGTTGAGGCTGGGATTCGAATGCCTCGTCTGGATCTTTTACTGTCGTGGGTGCATCGCCTGGCCGAATTGCATGACGACAACTTCGCACGTCCGCCAATTTCTTTGAAAGACATGGAGCATTAAACGATGGGACTTCTTTTGGTTATTGCGGTGATACTCGGAGGGTTCTTCTGGGTCTGTTACAACCGCATCATTGGGCGTCATAACCGGGCTCAGCGTGCTTGGGCCGATGTCCTTGTTTATGAGCGTCAGAAAACCAGAGTGCTTGATTTGCTTGAGCAGCAAGTCATGAGCTTCAAAGAGTACGAAGGCGCGCTGCTGGAAAAGATCACGGGGCTGCGCTCAGCTATTGGGAAATTGCCACAAGAAGCCAATGGGGATGCACTTGCGCCGGTGCAGAAGGGAACTCGGGATTTGATTGCTGGATTGACCGTGGCATTTGAAGCTTACCCAGAGCTCAAGTCCAGCGATCTGGTTAACAGCTTCATGCGGGAAATAACCGAGCAGCAGGAAAATATCGGTGCGGCCATCACGATCTTCAATGGCGCGGTAGAGGAGTTCAACAACTCCATCCAGATGTTTCCTAACTCCTTCGTTAACAATTGGCTTAACAAAAAGTCGGTGATCGTTCCATTTTCCGACGTCCAAGCGTCAACAGCCTTTGAGTACAAGCCGAATTTTTGAAAGGTATGGAGCAGCATGTGCATCGGACTGGGAGTGATCTCAGGAGATTTCTTGTAACGGCTGGTTGATTACCGTTCCTCAAGATCCCGAGCGAAGCTTGGCCGATGCCTATATAATCCCGGCCTTTCGTGGAGAACAGACCTTTATGCCAACGTCCTTTCTAGAAATTGTCGAGTTACCAGACGGCCGTATCGAGCTGCGCAGGGCTGAGGACGAGGGTTCTTTGGTTACTTTGGATTTCTCAGAGGACGCCAAAGCATTTCTGCAAGGGCAGCATGTAGAAGTCGCCAAGGCAATGTTGAGCGTCGGCGTTCAGATGGCTGGGCGCTTGGTTGAGGGTGAATTCGACAAGGAAGAGGGGCCGCGGGTTCTTCATTGATATCCGTTCGTCGTTTTCTCGAATACCACGATAGAGCGGCTTCTCTATCCTTTGAGAAGCCTCGCACCGTTTAGCGTGCGTCGTACTTGCCAGTTAACCCAATCGAATATTCAAGCTTTGTGCGTCCCCGGTCCGGGCGGCGCTGATGAGCTGTTGCCGCGAAGCCGAGCTTAGCGGGTTGAGCCAGCTGACGACGGTGTGGCTGCGGCCGAGACGAAGGGCTTCGCAGGCCAGTTGCTGGGCGCTCTGGGTGCCACGCGGTTGCAGCAGCAGGATGCGTTCGCGATTAAGGCCAGCGTCTCTCAACCAGGTTTGAGTCAGGCTGGCGGGTGGGGCGATCAATGTCAGCCAGCGTGCATCCTGATCCTGGCTCAACTCTCTGAGTATGGGGGCCAGAAGGTTCAGGCAGTTCCCGGTTGCACCACGCAGAGACAATTCGCTGAAGACCTCGGGTTCGGCGCTCCAGGGCGACTCGACCACTTCCTGCAGAATCGGCGCCAGCGGTTGCGCCAGGAATGCCTCGAACAACAGTGGCAATTGAGCTTGCTGTGATGATTGTGGGAACTGCATAAAGCCTCCTTTAGCGGCGAATGACGCCGACACTCAAGCCTTCGATCACCAGTTCCTGATCTTTAAGGTTCACTTCGATAGGGGCGAATTCAGGGTTCTCGGCAATTAGCCAGACCTTGCTGCCGTCACGCTTGAAACGTTTGACGGTCACTTCGTCGCCGATGCGCGCAACCACGATCTGGCCATTACGCGCCTCTCGGGTGGTATGAACGGCCAGCAGATCGCCATCGAAAATGCCGACATCCTTCATGCTCATGCCATGCACACGTAGCAGATAGTCGGCACGTGGGTGGAAGAACGAAGGATTGATATTGCAGGACTCTTCTACGTGCTGCTGGGCGAGGATCGGCGCACCGGCCGCCACCCGGCCGATGATGGGCAGGCTGGTGTCATCTGCCTTGGCCTCGAAGCCGGGAATGCGAATACCGCGCGAAGCACCGGGCGTCATTTCGATCGCTCCCTTGCGGGCGAGTGCCTTGAGGTGCTCTTCCGCCGCATTAGGCGATTTGAAACCCAGTTCCTGAGCGATTTCCGCACGGGTCGGCGGGTAGCCGTTGTCTTCCAGGCAGCGCTTGATGAAGGCCAGAATCTCGGCTTGGCGTGGCGTCAGCTTTAGCATATTGATCGCTCTGTTTTTTTATACAGTGACTGGGATTATATACAGTGAGGCAGTCTTGGCAATGCCCGTTTTTTTGCCGGCCGCCCGACGGTCGATCAGCCTTCTGATTGAAGCTTTGCGGTTGTATGGTTAAATGTCTGACCGACCATTCCCAAAACGAACTGCCAGACTTGACAAGGCACAGGCTGAAACGTATGTTTCAAACAAGTGTTTGTCAGGCGGAGTAGCCATGGCCCAGTCGGAAACCGTTGAACGCATTCTTGATGCTGCCGAGCAATTGTTCGCGGAAAAAGGTTTCGCTGAAACCTCGTTGCGTCTGATCACCAGCAAGGCCGGTGTCAATCTGGCGGCGGTGAACTATCACTTCGGATCAAAAAAGGCGCTGATTCAAGCGGTCTTTTCGCGTTTTCTCGGGCCATTTTGCATCAGTCTCGACAAGGAGCTGGAGCGGCGCCAGGCCAAACCTGAAGTCAAGCCCACGCTCGAAGAGCTGCTGGAAATCCTGGTCGAGCAGGCTTTGGTGGTGCAGCCGCGCAGCGGCAACGATCTGTCTATCTTCATGCGTTTGCTGGGTCTGGCTTTCAGTCAGAGCCAGGGGCATTTGCGCCGTTATCTGGAGGACATGTACGGCAAGGTGTTCCGCCGCTACATGATGCTGGTGAACGAAGCTGCACCGCGCATCCCGCCCATCGAACTGTTCTGGCGCGTGCACTTCATGCTGGGGGCGGCCGCGTTCAGCATGTCCGGTATCAAGGCTCTGCGTGCGATTGCCGAAACCGACTTCGGGGTGAACACCTCCATCGAGCAGGTCATGCGTTTGATGGTACCGTTCCTCGCGGCCGGCATGCGTGCCGAAACCGGTGTCACCGATTCGGCCATGGCCACCGCGCAACTGCGTCCGCGTAGCAAATCGACTCCGGTTGCCGCCAAGGTTTGACCGCTCACGGGTGGGCGCGGCAGCTGACATCCGTTAAGCTAGCCGCCCATGCCGACTCTCGTTCTGAACCTGTTTCCCATTGATTTCGCCGATCTGCCGGGCACCGTCCACGGCAGTGAATTCGTGCGAGCCGGGTTTATCGTTATCAAGGAATCTCTATGACTGCTGGCCTGCAAGGCTCGTTGATGGTGGACGTCGCCGGTACCTGGCTGACGGCCGAAGATCGCCAATTGTTGCGCCAGCCCGAAGTGGGCGGCCTGATCATTTTTGCCCGCAATATTGAGCACCCGCGCCAAGTGCGCGAGTTGAGCGCGGCTATTCGTGCCATCCGTCCTGACCTGCTGTTGGCCGTGGACCAGGAGGGGGGGCGTGTTCAGCGGCTGCGTCAGGGATTTGTGCGGTTGCCTGCCATGCGTGCGATTGCCGACAATCCGAATGCCGAATACCTGGCCGAACAATGTGGCTGGATCATGGCCACCGAAGTGCTGGCTGTTGGCCTGGATCTAAGCTTCGCCCCGGTCCTGGATCTCGATTACCAGCGCAGCGCGGTGGTGGGTACCCGGTCGTTCGAAGGCGATCCTGAGCGTGCCGCGCTGCTGGCCGGTGCATTCATCCGCGGCATGAACAGTGCCGGCATGGCGGCTACCGGCAAGCATTTCCCTGGACACGGTTGGGCCGAAGCGGATTCCCACGTGGCGATCCCGAATGACGAGCGCAGTCTCGACGAAATCCGCGCCAATGACCTGGTGCCGTTCGCCAGGTTGAGCAAGCAACTGGCGGCGGTCATGCCAGCCCACGTTATCTACCCGCAAGTCGACTCCCAGCCTGCCGGCTTCTCCCGTCGTTGGTTGCAGGAAATTCTGAGGGGCGAATTGCAATTCGACGGTGTGATTTTCAGTGATGACCTGTCCATGGCCGGCGCTCACGTGGTGGGCGATGCCGCCAGTCGCATTGAGGCGGCACTGACCGCTGGTTGCGACATGGGGCTGGTGTGCAACGATCGCGCCGCCGCCGAACTGGCCCTGAGCGCCGCGCAGCGCTTGAAGGTCAAGCCGTCTGCGCGCATCGCGCGGATGCGCGGTCAGTCGTTTGCCAGTACCGAATACCGTCAGGACCCGCGTTGGCTGGCAGCCGTCGGCGCACTCAAAGAAGCTCAATTGATTGATTAAGGACTGTTCGTTATGACGGTTTACGCGATTATCGGTGGTACCGGCCTGACCCAACTCGAAGGACTGAGCATTCGTCAGTCATTGGCGGTCGATACGCCCTACGGCGCACCTTCTGCTGAAGTGCAGATCGGCGAGTATGCCGGCAAGGAAGTGCTGTTCCTCGCGCGTCACGGCCACCCGCATCGGTTTCCGCCGCACCAGGTGAACTACCGCGCCAACCTCTGGGCGCTGAAACAGGCCGGGGCCGAGGCGATTCTCGCGGTTAACGCTGTCGGTGGGATTCATGCCGCGATGGGCACCGGACATTTCTGTGTGCCGCATCAGTTGATCGATTACACCAGCGGTCGCCAGCACACCTATTTTGCCGACGACCTGGAGCAGGTTACGCACATCGATTTCAGCTACCCCTACAGTGAATCGTTGCGTCAGCAATTGATCGCGGCACTGGCGGCTGAAGGCGTCGGCTACAGCACTCACGGCGTCTATGCCTGTACCCAGGGGCCGCGCCTGGAGACTGTCGCCGAGATCGCCCGCCTGGAGCGTGACGGTTGTGACATCGTTGGCATGACCGGGATGCCGGAAGCGGCATTGGCCCGTGAGCTGGAGCTGGATTATGCCTGCCTGGCGCTGGTGGTGAATCCGGCTGCAGGCAAGTCGACGGCGGTGATTACCATGGCCGAGATCGAGCAGGCGTTGCATGACGGGATGGGCAAGGTGAAGTCGACATTGGCGCGGGTCCTCAGGGGCTGAGTTAGGCGTTAGACCGAGTTGCTCCCTTCGCGAGCAGGCTCGCTCCCACTGGGGCGGTGATCACCCTGTGGGAGCGAGCCTGCTCGCGAAAGCGATCTGTCAGGCACAGCTAATCTCAACGCTTCTCCAGCTTGTCCGGCAATGGCGCAAACAGCGCCTCGATATCATCGCTTTGCAGTTTCCAATCCCCAGCCTGGCGCCCATCCAGCACACCGGCCGCAAGATCGGATTTTTCTTTCTGCAGGTGCTGAATCTTCTCTTCCACCGTGCCGCGCGCGATCAGTTTGTAGACGAACACCGGTTTTTCCTGGCCGATGCGATAGGCGCGGTCGGTCGCCTGATTTTCCGTCGCCGGGTTCCACCACGGGTCGTAATGGATCACGGTGTCTGCTTCCGTCAGGTTCAGGCCAACTCCACCTGCCTTCAGGCTGATCAGAAAGATCTGCAGCTTGCCGTTTTGGAAGTCCTTCACTGGCGTGCGCCGGTCGCGGGTTTGTCCGGTCAGGAGCGCATAGGGCACGCTGCGTTTGTTCAGTTCGTCTTCAATCAACGACAGCATTGACGTGAACTGTGAAAACAGCAGGATCCGCCGACCTTCTTCGAACAACTCCTCGAGCATTTCCATCAGGCTATCGAGCTTGCCCGAGGTGCTGCCGCGCGCCGGCAGGGCTGCATCGTTGACCAGGCGCAAATCGCAGCACACCTGGCGAAGTTTCAGCAGTGCCTCAAGGATGATGATCTGGCTGCGGGCCACGCCCTTGCGGTTGATCTCATCGCGGACTTTCTTGTCCATGGCCAGGCGCATGGTTTCGTAAACGTCGCGTTGGGCCTCGTTGAGTTCGACCCAGTGGATGATTTCGGTTTTTGGCGGTAGCTCGGTGGCTACCTGTTCCTTGGTCCGGCGTAGCAGGAACGGCTTGATCCGACCGTTCAGGTGCTGAAGTCGTACTTCGCTGGTGCGTTTTTCTATCGGTACGCGGTAATCGCGGTTGAAGCTTTTCACGTCACCGAGCCAGCCCGGCAACAGGAAATGAAACAGCGACCACAGCTCGCCCAGGTGATTTTCCAGCGGCGTGCCGCTCAGGCACAGACGTTGGCGGGCGTTCAGCTCGCGGGCGGCCTGGGCGGCCTTGCTGTTCGGGTTCTTGATGTACTGCGCTTCATCCAGCACCAGTATGTGCAGCGGCTGCGCCGCCAGGCGCTCGACATCCTTGGGTAGCAGCGCGTAGGTGGTCAGGATCAGATCGTAATCCGCCAGGTTCTCGAAATGCTTTTTGCGACTGGCGCCATATAGCGCCAGCACGTTGAGCTGCGGCGTGAAGTGCGCAGCTTCGTCGAGCCAGTTGGGGATCAGGCTGGTCGGCATCACCACCATGCAGGGGCGATCGAGACGCCCAGCGTTTTTCTCGCTGAGAACGTGTGCCAGGGTTTGCAGGGTTTTACCCAGGCCCATGTCGTCCGCAAGGATTCCACCGACCTCCAGTTGTCGCAGCGACTGCATCCAGCTCAAGCCTTCCAGCTGATAAGGGCGCAGTGTCGCGTTCAGGCCTTCCGGTACGGAGGCGGTGTAGTCCTTGATGTCGCGCAGGCGTTGGGCAAAAGTGCGGATCTGTTCGCCGCCCTCCCAGAGCAGCGGCAGGTCTTCCAGCGGATTCAGGCGGGTGGCGTCAGCCTTGCTCAGACGCAGCGTGGTTTCGCCGGGCTCCTGCAGATAGAACTCGCCGAGGGTCGCCAGCACCGGTTTCAAGCGGCCGAAGGGTAGGGCGACTTGTAAGGGGCCGTGCTCGGAATTTGGCCGATTGGGGATGTTCACCAGGATCAGCTCGTCGTCGCGGCGTCGGGCCAGGCGTTCCGGGTTGAGGATTTCGGTGTGTGAGCGCATCAGGTTCAACAGGATCGGCAGCAGGCTCAGCCGCTCGCCGTTGACGATGATCCCCAGTTCCAGATCGAACCAGTCGCGCTCCGGCGTTTGTTCGACGGTGGCGTACCAGTCGTCCACTGCCGTCAGGTCGAAGCCGAAGTCCTCATTGATCTGCAACTCCCAGCCCTGGGTGCGCAGCTTCGGCAGTTCGTTCAGGGTGAACGTCAGCCAGGCGCTGTCATTGACCATCTCGTACAGTTCGCCGGCACTTTCCGGCAGTGCCTTGCTTTGCCGGGTGGCGATCTTGAAGCCGAGGATGCGCAGCTGTTCCCGGAAGGACTGTTCTACCTCGGGGTGACGTTTTATCCGTAACGTTTGTGTTTCCTGGCGAATCAGGATGTCGGTATTTCTCTGCCCGGAAACGTATTCATCCAGGTAGCTGAACGACAGCGCCGCGCGGTGCTGAATGTAGCGTTGCATTCGACCATTGCGCGGCTCAAAGGCGCTGAACTCGATGCTCGCCAGCCACAGGCGCGGAACCGGCTGCACGTTGTCCACCAGCACTTGCGGTGGCGCTTTCACACTGCGGTTTTCCAGTACTGCCTGGAGTTTTTCCAGCAGCTCGGCGTCTTTGGCGGCAGCGGGGTAGGCGAGGGTTTCCTGCACTTGCAGCAAGACCGCCGCGCAATGCTTGCAGTTGCTATGGACCGGGCAGGAGCAGGTGGCGTCGATCATCAGCAACGTGCCTTTGGCCGACTCCCGCAAGCGAATGGTCTGACGGTAGACGTTACCCCCAGAGCCTTCGCATGCGGCGGTGATCGTGGCGTCGCCGGCCTCGACGATCCTGACGCGGTTTTCCAGTGCGTAGCGGCGGCCACGCTCCAGGCTCTGTTCCTTGAATCGGCTGACCCAGGAAGGTGCCAGGGGTTTGCTCAGGGTCGACATAGGGACTCGATCAGTCCGGAATTTCTTCGGGGACTGGGCGCGGCGCAGGGGCCGTCAGCGAGGTGATCTTGATCAGCAGGCCGAGATGGCCGGCATCGAGGAAGTTCAGCTGTCCGTTTTTGGTGTGGCTTTCGGTCTTCAGTCGCTCGCTGGCGGTAACCAGGCCATCGGTGTTGATCTGGTTGACCCAGAAGTCTGCATCGACGTCAGTAAAGCGCCCCAGTTTCATGCTCAGCGTGCCCTCGATCGGAAACTGGCCGAATTGCTCCTTGCCGTCGCTGATCGCAACCTTGGTGGTCTCCTCGCCAAGGTTCTGTTGCCAGGCCTTGTGCAGCAACACCGTGTATTCATTGCTCGCAGTGAGTTTTTCCACTTCGCCGTTGAGGCTCGGGGTGCGCAGGCTGTCGGGGTTGAGGCGTGGGGCGCCGGCGTCCCAGTCTTCCGGCGCTGCACGGCTGACTATTGCTGGCACGGCATTTTGCCGTACCAGAATCATTTCAATCTGATACAGATCATCGGCAAAAGCCGATGGGGTGACCAACGTCATCATCAACAAGGTCAGAGAGCGAAACAGGCGCATGCGGCGTCCTTCAAGCAGTTTTCGGAATGAGGCGCTCAAACAGCGCCTCTACAGTATTAAAGCGCTCTTCCGGGCGCTCCATTGGAACCATGAATTTGAACATCGTGGCGCCTTCGAATTTGTAGCGTTTGGGCTGGCCCTGGATCAGTTTGATCAAGGTCAGCGGGTCAACCGGGGTTTGCGCCGCGAACTCGACTCGACCGCCTTGCGGGCCGCCGTCGACCTTCTTGATGCCCAGCAGCTCGGCCTGCAATTTCAGGGCGGTGATGCGCATCAGGTTCTTGGTCGGCTCCGGCAGCAGGCCGAAACGGTCGATCATCTCCACCTGCAGATCCTTGAGGCCGTCCTCGTCGGTGGCTGAAGCGATGCGCTTGTAGAGAATCAGGCGTGCATGGACGTCCGGCAGGTAGTCTTCGGGAATCAGTGCCGGCACGCGCAGGTTGACTTCCGGACCGCCACCCAGCGGTTGGTCGAGATTCGGCTGTTCGCCCTTGCGGATCGACTTGACCGCGCGCTCGAGCATTTCCATGTACAGCGTGAAACCGACGGCCTGGATCTGCCCGCTTTGGCCGTCACCGAGCAGTTCGCCGGCGCCGCGGATTTCCAGGTCGTTGGTGGCAAGCACAAAGCCTGCGCCGAGGTCCTGGGTATTGGCGATTGCTTCCAGGCGCTTTTCTGCGTCCGGGCTGATTTGCTGGCGCGGTGGCGTCAACAGGTAAGCGTAGGCCTGGTGGTGACTGCGTCCGACCCGGCCGCGCAATTGGTGCAACTGCGCCAGGCCGAACTTGTCGGCGCGTTCGATGATGATGGTGTTGGCGCTCGGCACATCGATGCCGGTCTCGATGATGGTCGAGGCGATCAGCACGTTGAAGCGCTTGTGGTAGAAGTCGCTCATCACCTGTTCGAGTTCGCGCTCGCGCATCTGCCCGTGGCCGATGCCTATCCGCGCTTCAGGCACCAGTTCGGCGAGGTCGGCGGCGCATTTCTCGATGGTCTTCACGTCGTTGTGCAGGTAGTAGACCTGACCACCGCGCAGCAGCTCACGCAGCAGCGCCTCCTTGACCGTGCTTTTGTTCTGTTCCATGACGAAGGTGCGTACGGACAGGCGACGGGCCGGTGGCGTGGCGATGATCGACAGGTCGCGCATGCCCGACACCGCCATGTTCAGCGTGCGCGGAATCGGCGTGGCGGTCAGGGTGAGGATGTCGACTTCGCTGCGCAGGGCCTTGAGCTGTTCTTTCTGGCGCACACCGAAACGGTGCTCTTCGTCGATGATCACCAGCCCCAGGTTTTTGATTTTTACGTCATCCTGCAGCAGCTTGTGCGTGCCGATGACGATATCGATCTTGCCTTCGGCCAGGTCCGCGACTGCAGCATTCACTTCCTTGGCCGTCTTGAAGCGGCTCATCACTTCCACGGTCACCGGCCAATCGGCGAAGCGATCACGGAAGCTGTTGTAGTGTTGCTGGGCGAGCAGGGTGGTCGGCACCAGAATGGCGACCTGACGACCGCCATGCACGGCGATGAATGCCGCGCGCATCGCCACTTCGGTCTTGCCGAAACCGACGTCGCCGCACACCAGGCGATCCATCGGCTTCGCGGCGAGCATGTCCTCGCGCACGGCTTCGATGGTCGTTTGCTGGTCAGGGGTTTCCTCGAACGGGAAGCCGGCGCTGAACGTGGCGTAGTCGGCTTTCGGGTCGGCGAAGGCATAACCTTCGCGGGCGGCGCGACGGGCATAGATATCGAGCAGCTCCGCCGCTACGTCGTGCACCTGTTCGGCGGCCTTGCGCTTGGCTTTCTGCCAGGTCTCGGAGCCGAGGCGATGCAGCGGGGCCAGTGCATCGTCGCTGCCGGTATAACGGGCGATCAAATGCAGGTTGGCCACCGGCACGTAGAGCTTGGCACCTTCGGCGTATTCCAGGGCGAGGAATTCGGCGGTCTGGTTGTCGATTTCCAGCGTTGCGAGGCCCAGGTAGCGACCGACGCCATGATCGATATGTACCACCGGCGCGCCTTCGCGCAACTCGGTGAGGTTCTTGATGACGGCATCGTTGTTGGCGTCGGCACGCTTCTCACGACGACGGCGTTGCATCACGCGTTGGCCGAACAGCGGGCTTTCGGCAACCAGTGCCAGGGCCGGATCGTCCAGCAGCAAGCCTTCGTCCAGCGGCGCGATGGTGATCGCCAGGCGTTCCTTGCCTGCAACGAAGTCCGGCCAGCTATCGACAGTCTTTGGCCGCAGCTTCAGGCGTTCCAGCAATTCCAGCAGCACCTCGCGCCGGCCCGCGGATTCGGCGGTAAACAGCACGCGTCCGGGGAACTCGTCGAGGAAGTTAGAGAGTGCCGCCAGTGGTTGGGTAGCCTTGGCTTCGATAGCCAGGTCCGGCAATTCCCGTGCGGGAAAACGCTCGCGGCCGGAGCCGGTTTCCACGTCCTGTTGGCTGGCGACCACCCGTGGCCAGTTCTTCAGGCGCGCGAAGCAGTCTTCCACCGGCAGGAACAGCTCGGCGGGTGGCAATAAAGGACGGGATGGATCGACGCGGCGCTCTTCATAGCGATTGCGCACATCGTTCCAGAAGTTCTCCGCGGCTTGCTCGATACCCGGCAATGAGAACACTTGCGTGTCCTGTGGCAGGTAATCGAACAGCGTGGAGGTTTCTTCAAAGAACAGCGGCAGGTAGTACTCGATGCCAGCCGGGGTAATCCCGCTGTTCAGGTCCTGGAAGATCGGGCAGCGACGGAAGTCGACATCGAAGCGCTCGCGAAAGCGGGCCTTGAAACGGATGACGGCTTCTTTTTCCAGCGGGAATTCCTTGGCCGGTAACAACTTGACCGAGTCGACCTTGTCGATGGAACGCTGGTTTTCCGGATCGAAGGTGCGCAGGGTTTCGATTTCGTCGTCGAACAGGTCGATGCGGTAGGGCAATTTGCTGCCCATCGGGAACAGGTCGATCAGCGAGCCGCGTACGGTGAATTCGCCATGCTCGTAAACGGTATCGACATAGCGATAACCGGTGGCTTCAAGCCGGGTGCGCATCTGCTCCACATCGAGCTTCTGGCCGACGTCCAGCACCAGGCTGCTGCCGAGCAGGAATGTGGTCGGTGCCAGGCGGTGCAGGGCGGTGGTGATGGGTACTACCAGCACGCCGTGGCTCAGCTCTGGCAACCTATAAAGAGCCGAGATGCGCTGGGAAATGATGTCCTGGTGCGGCGAGAACAGATCGTAGGGCAGGGTTTCCCAGTCGGGGAAATGCAGCACAGGCAAATCCGGGGCGAAGAAACCCAGCTCCTGCTCCAGCCGTTCAGCACTTTGGCTGTCGGCGGTCAGCAGCAGGGTAAAGCGCTTGGCAGCGCTGGCGGCCTCGGCGATGGCCAGGCTCAGGGTGGCACCGGGCAGGTTGCCCCAATGCTGTTTACCTGCCGCGGCAGGGAGGTGCGGTAGACGCAGAACGGGCACGGAAGGTTGAGCTCCAAGCGTTGCGACAAAGTCGGTAATTGTAGCGGTCTAGGATGCCGGCTGTCAGTTGCAGATGTGTCTATTGCGCAGTTGAAGAGAAATGTAGTGGTAATGACAAAATCGGGCGGTTTTTTGGCGGAAATTGCTGATTATGTAGTGGCAAAACGAGCTGGTGTTACGGATGGTTACGGACAAGGTAGCGCTGCCCCCAAAAAAATGACGACGCTGGAGGCCCCGGTTTTATTGGGCTGCAGCGAGGCGTGTTATTTTTGGGCAGGAATTTGTTACGGCGATTACGACAAGCGCGCATTGCTACACGGGGCGGGCGGCGGCATAATGTAGCCCCTTTTTTCTGCCCCTACATGTGGAAGGTTCCCGTGACTCAGAAGCCCGACCAGTGTCTTGGTGAATGGATCGACCGTGAAGCACTCGCAGAAGCGATGATTCCGCTTATCGGTCAGCTCTACCGCAATAACAACGTGGTGAGCTCGATCTATGGCCGCAGCCTGATCAACCGCTCGGTGATTTCGATCCTCAAAGCGCACCGCTTTGCCCGTCATCGCCAGACCGACGAAACCGAACTCTCCGTCCACGAGACATTCCCGCTGCTCAAGGCCATGAGCGAGCTGAAACTGGGTGCCGCTTCGGTGGACCTGGGCAAGCTGGCCAACAAGTTCAAGCAAGAAGGCAACGGCCGTAGCGCCGAGCAGTTCGTGCGTGAAGAAATGGCCGACGTGGTAGGCCAGCAGAACGCCTCCGCCCGCAAAGGTACTGACGTTGTCCTGTACGGCTTCGGTCGTATCGGCCGTCTGCTGGCGCGCATCCTGATCGAGAAAACCGGTGGTGGCGACGGCTTGCGTCTGCGCGCCATCGTTGTCCGCAAGGGCTCCGAGAATGACCTGGTCAAGCGCGCCAGCCTGCTGCGCCGTGACTCGGTTCATGGTCCGTTCGATGGCACCATCACCATTGATGAAGCCAACAACACCATCACCGCCAACGGCAACCTGATTCAGGTTATCTACGCCAAGAGCCCGAGCGAAGTCGACTACACCCAGTACGGCATCGAAAACGCTCTGATCGTCGACAACACCGGTGTATGGCGTGACGCTGACGGCCTGGGCCAGCACCTGGCCTGCCCGGGCGCTGCCCGCGTGATTCTCACCGCACCTGGCAAGGGCGCGCTGAAGAACATCGTTCACGGCATCAACCACGGCGACATCACTCCTGACGACAAGATCATCTCGGCGGCGTCCTGCACCACCAACGCCATCGTGCCGGTGCTCAAGGCCGTCAACGACCAGTACGGCATCGTCAACGGCCACGTCGAAACCGTTCACTCGTTCACCAACGACCAGAACCTGATCGACAACTTCCACAAGGGCAGCCGTCGTGGCCGCGCCGCGCCGCTGAACATGGTAATCACCGAGACCGGTGCCGCCACCGCAGCCGCCAAGGCGCTGCCAGTGCTCAAGGGCAAGCTGACCGGCAATGCGATTCGCGTTCCTACGCCAAACGTGTCGATGGCCATCCTGAACCTGAACCTGGAAAAGGCCACTACCCGCGAAGAGATCAACGAGTACCTGCGCCAGATGGCCATGCACTCGGAGCTGCACAAGCAGATCGACTACGTCTCCTCCCAGGAAGTGGTTTCCACCGACTTCGTTGGCTCGCGCCACGCTGGCGTTGTGGACGCTGAAGCGACCATCACCCAGGATAACCGCGTTGTTCTGTACGTCTGGTACGACAACGAATTCGGTTACAGCTGCCAGGTGGTTCGCGTGATGGAAGACATGGCCGGTGTAAACCCGCCAGCATTCCCGCGCTAAGCCTTAGCTGCACATGAAAACGCCCCGACTTTTGTCGGGGCGTTTTTGTTTGTGCTGCCTGTCGCTTGCAAATCCCATGTGGGAGCGAGCCTGCTCGCGAAGAGGGAGGGGCAGTCAGTATCATTGTTGGCTGACACACCGCTTTCGCGAGCAGGCTCGCTCCCACATTTTTATCGCATAATGGCTAGCTTTGCGGTGTCTCAAGGGGGGGGGCGGGAATTGTTGCGCAGATGCGAAGGTGTTCTTCTCCTGTTTTTTGCCCTGTTGTCCGGGTGCGGCAATGATGACGCCATGGAAAGCTTCGGCGGCCCGACCATGGGTAGCACTTATTCAATCAAATACGTACGCCATACCGGTTTGCCCAAGCCGACAGCGGTTCAGGTCGAGGTCGAAAAGATCCTGGTCGATGTCGACCGGCAACTCTCGACCTATCGCAGCGACTCCGATATCGAACGCTTCAACCAATTACCTGCCAACACTTGCCAGGAAATGCCCTCGTCGGTCCTTGAACTGGTCCGCGTCGGTGAGCAGTTGTCGTCACAAAGCGACGGATCGTTCGATTTGACGGTGGAGCCGCTGCTCAATCTCTGGGGTTTCGGCCCCCAGGCCCGCGAGGAGAAAGTCCCGGCCGCCGAAGCGCTTGCAGAGGTGCGGCAGCGGGTGGGTCATGGTCATCTGCGCATCGACGGCGATCAGTTATGCAAGGACGCTGCTGTGGAAGTCGATTTCAACAGCATCGCTGCGGGTTACGCAGTCGATTTGATCGCGGCGAAGCTTGAGGCGCTGGGTATTCATGATTACCTTGCCGAAGCCACCGGCGAGCTCAAGGCGGCCGGCAGGAAGCTCGACGGCTCGCCTTGGCGCATTGCCCTGGAAGAGCCTCGAGACGATCAGCAAGTGGCCGAGCGCATTGTCGCCATCGACGGCTACGGCCTATCCACCTCCGGCGACTATCGCAATTATTTCGTGCAGGGTGGTCAGCGCTTTTCCCACACCTTCGATGCCCGCAGCGGTGCGCCGGTCTCGCACAAGCTGGCGTCCGTCACCGTCATTCATCCTTCCGCGTTGATGGCCGATGGCTTATCGACGCTGTTGCTGATTCTCGGTCCTGAGCGCGGCTGGGATTACGCAGAAAAAAACGATATCGGCGCATTTTTTGTGATTCGTGCCGATACAGGTTTCGTCACACGCACCAGTCACGCTTTTGATCGCCTCAGTGGCGGGAAAACCGAATGATTGCGGCGATTCAAGCATTGAAAACTGGCGTTGTAGTGCAGGCAAAAGTAGCCTACGACGCGACCAAGGGTTAATGTGCGCGGCGTTGACGCTTCTATAGACTGTGTCCGGGTTCTGCACTGGCCCCAAATTGTTCCTTCACGCCGCAGATCGGCGTGATTTAGCCGCAGGTGCCGATGGCGCCACGGCCTGTTCTGAGGAGTACGCATGGCTGTCTACAACTACGACGTGGTGGTGTTGGGTTCCGGCCCGGCGGGAGAAGGCGCGGCAATGAACGCCGCCAAAGCAGGGCGCAAGGTGGCGATGGTCGATAGCCGTCGCCAGGTTGGCGGCAACTGCACCCACCTGGGTACCATCCCGTCCAAGGCACTGCGTCACTCGGTCCGGCAGATCATGCAGTTCAACACCAACCCGATGTTCCGGGCCATTGGTGAGCCGCGCTGGTTCTCGTTCCCGGACGTGCTGAAAAGCGCTGAAAAAGTCATCTCCAAACAAGTCGCGTCGCGCACCGGTTACTACGCCCGCAACCGCGTCGACGTGTTCTTCGGCACCGGCAGCTTCGCCGACGAGCAAACCATCGAGGTGGTTTGCGCCAATGGCGTAGTCGAGAAGCTGGTGGCCAAGCACATCATCATCGCCACCGGCTCGCGTCCGTATCGCCCGGCGGACATCGATTTCCATCACCCGCGTATCTACGATAGCGACACCATCCTCAGCCTCGGCCATACCCCACGCAAACTAATCGTTTACGGCGCCGGTGTGATCGGTTGCGAATACGCGTCGATTTTCAGCGGTCTGGGTGTTCTGGTTGAGCTGGTGGATAACCGCGGTCAGTTGCTGAGCTTCCTCGACTCGGAAATCTCCCAGGCCCTGAGCTATCACTTCAGCAACAACAACATCACGGTTCGCCACAACGAAGACTACGACCGTGTCGAAGGCTTGGATAACGGTGTGATCCTGCACCTCAAGTCCGGCAAGAAGATCAAGGCCGACGCCTTGCTCTGGTGCAATGGCCGGACCGGCAACACCGATCAGTTGGGGTTGGAAAACATCGGCGTGAAGGTCAACAGCCGTGGCCAGATCGAAGTCGACGAGGCTTATCGCACCGGCATTCAGAATATCTATGGCGCGGGCGACGTGATCGGCTGGCCGAGCCTGGCCAGTGCCGCTCACGACCAGGGCCGTTCCGCAGCCGGCAGCATCGTCGACAACGGCAGCTGGCGCTTTGTGAATGATGTGCCGACCGGCATCTACACCATTCCGGAGATCAGCTCGATCGGCAAGAACGAGCAGGAGCTGACCCAGGCGAAGGTGCCGTACGAAGTGGGCAAGGCGTTCTTCAAGAGCATGGCGCGTGCGCAGATCGCCGGCGAGCCGCAAGGCATGCTGAAGATCCTGTTCCACCGCGAAACCCTGGAAGTGCTGGGCGTTCACTGCTTCGGCTATCAGGCATCGGAGATCGTGCACATCGGTCAGGCGATCATGAACCAGCCGGGCGAACTCAACACCCTGAAGTACTTCGTCAACACCACGTTCAACTATCCGACCATGGCCGAAGCCTACCGGGTAGCGGCGTACGACGGTCTTAACCGGCTTTTTTGAGCGGCTCCGGCCGGTGGCCTGAGCCGGCCGGGGAGACCGATTTCAGCAATTCTCGAGCGTGGCAGTGGCCAAACCGGGAAAGTCTGTAATCAGGCTGTCAACGCCGAAGTCGGCGAGTCTGCGCATCAGCGCAGGCTCGTTGACGGTCCATACCGACACATGCAGCCCCTGACGCTGTGCCTTCTCCAGGCGTTCCGGCGTGCACAGGGTCCAGTTCAACGCCAGGATCTCGCAGCCATAGCTTGCCGCGACCTTCAACGGGTCGAGCCAGGCGTACTCGGCCACCAGCCCGCGGGACACGTCCGGCACCAGATCCACGGCGGCTTTCAGCACTTCGCGCGAACTCGATGTGATGGTCACCTTGTCCAGCAGTCCATGCCTTTGTGCCATTTCCCGGATGGCCAGCACGGTGGTCGCGGCTCGGGTGCGTGAAGCGCTTTTGACTTCCAGTTGCCAGTGCTCGAAGTTGCATTGTTCGAACAGTGATTCCAGCGTCGGGATCGGGCAAGGCTTTATCCAGCCCGGCCCGCCCTTGCGCGCGTCGTAGGTCACCAGTTCCGCCGCAGTATGTTCGGCCACCTTGCCGCGTCGATCGGTAGTGCGCTTGAGCGTCGGGTCGTGGATGACCATCAGCTCGCCATCCATGGACAGGTGCAAGTCCAGTTCGCAGCGGCGTACGCCGTGTTTGAGACATTCCTGAAAACTGGTCAGGGTATTTTCCGGTGCTTCGCCCTTGGCGCCGCGGTGGCCGTAGATGAGGGTCACGGTTCTTCCTTAAATTAATTGCCGGATTCGAGTTGTTCGCGGGCCAGGCGTCGTTCCTGGGCCTGCTTCTGCAAGATGTGGCGGGCCAGCAATTGTCGCTGGGCATCGGTCAGGTGTTCGAACTCGGTGCCGACATCGTAGCCATCGCCCTTGCGGTCGCAATGGGTGACGCGGGCGCGCAGCAACAGTCCCAGGGCTTGCGGCATCAGCACCAGCTTGACCGACAGGCGTGCGTTGGGAACAATCGGGTTCGGGTGCTGAAATTCGATGCCGCCCTCGGAGATGGTCACCGGCTGCGGCTCACCGATCTGCCCGAGCACAGTGAGTGCGATCACCTGGCTCAGCAAGTCGATGCGTTTGTTCTGGGATTTCAGGAATGCCGAGAGCGTGCGGTCGCGTTCGCTGATCTGGCGCAGCAGGTGTTGCGACTCGAATTCGCTCAGGTGCAATTCGCTGAGCGCGTTGAAGAGTGGGGAAGCATCCTGCAACACTTCCTGGCCTGCGGCTTCGGAAGCGGACAGGGGCCGAATTTCCAGTGCGATCGTGTCCTCGATACGGTAGTATTCGCGGCGATCTTCTTCATCTAATGTCGACATGGCGAACCCATGGTAGCGGCGGTGGTCTGAGTGTAAAGCTGGTTATCGACCCCCGCCACAAGGACGTTCCTTTTCCCTCCGAACAAGCCCCGACATGTTCAGACCTCTCTTCGTATTTATCGGCACGCGTTATACCCGTGCAAAGCGTCGCAATCATTTTGTGTCATTCATTTCCCTGACTTCGATGATCGGGCTCGCCCTTGGCGTGGTCGTGATGATCGTCGTGCTGTCGGTCATGAACGGCTTCGATCATGAGATGCGCACCCGCGTGCTGGGCATGGTGCCCCACGCGACCATCGAGGCCGGCGAGCCGATCAGCGACTGGCAAGGCCTTGCCGCCAAGGTCAAGCAGAACCCGCAGGTGACGGCCGTGGCGCCGTTCACCCAGATGCAGGGGTTGCTGACCAACAACGGCAAGGTTTCCAAAGTCCTGCTCAATGCCATCGATCCTGCGCTGGAGCGCCAGGTGTCGATCATCGATAACTTCATGCAGCAGGGCAAACTGGACGATCTGAAGCCCGGCGAGTTCGGCATCGTCATCGGCGACAAGGCGGCGGCCAAGCTCGGTGCGGCAGTTGGCGACAAGCTGACATTCGTGGCACCGGAGGTCACCGTGACCCCGGCCGGGATGTTCCCGCGCATGAAGCGTTTTACCGTCATCGGCATCTTCCATGTCGGCGCCGGCGAGATCGACGGCTACCTTGGCATCACCAACCTCCAGGATCTGGCGCGGCTGCATCGCTGGAAGCCGGATCAGGTCCAGGGCATTCGCCTGAAGTTCGATGATCTGTTCCAGGCGCCTCGTACCGCGTGGAACATCGCCCGCGAGCTGGGTGAGGATCATTACTACGCCCGCGACTGGACCCGCACCCATGGCAACCTGTATCAGGCGATCCGCATGGAAAAAGCCATGATCGGCCTGCTGTTGCTGCTGATCGTCGCCGTGGCTGCGTTCAACATCATTTCCACGCTGGTCATGGTGGTGAACGACAAAAAGGGCGACATCGCGATCCTGCGTACGCTGGGTGCTACTCCGGGCACGATCATGCGCACGTTCATGGTGCAGGGCACGGTCATCGGCGTGGTCGGCACGGCCATCGGCGCGGTGGTCGGGATCTTCGCGGCGCTGAATGTCAGCGCCGCCATTTCGGCACTGGAAGGCCTGATCGGGCACAAGTTCCTTAACGCCGACGTGTACTTCATCGATTACCTGCCGTCGCAAGTGCAGAGCCAGGACGTTGTGATGGTCTGCTCTGCGGCGTTGGTCCTGAGTTTCCTCGCCACCCTGTATCCAGCCTGGCGTGCCGCGCGCACCCAGCCTGCGGAGGCGCTACGTTATGAGTGAGTCGGGCATGAGTGATAAAGCAATCTTGAGCTGCCGCAACCTGGGCAAATCCTACGAGGAAGGCCCGGAATCGGTGGAGGTTCTGGCTAACCTTCAGCTGGAGCTGCGCCCGGGCGAGCGCGTGGCGATCGTCGGCAAGTCGGGTTCGGGCAAAAGTACCTTGCTCAATCTGCTCGGTGGCCTCGATACGCCTACCAAGGGCAGCGTCTGGCTCGACGGTGAAGAACTCTCGGCGCTGAGCGAGAAGAAGCGCGGCCTGCTGCGTAATCGTGCCCTCGGTTTCGTCTACCAGTTCCACCACCTGCTACCGGAGTTCACCGCGCTGGAAAACGTCTGCATGCCGCTGTTGATCGGCAAGACGGCGATTCCTGAGGCGCGCAAGCGTGCAACGGCGTTGTTGGAGAGGGTAGGGCTGAGTCATCGCCTGGAGCACAAACCGGCGGAACTGTCCGGTGGTGAGCGCCAGCGCGTGGCCATCGCCCGTGCCTTGGTCAACAACCCAGGACTGGTGATGCTCGACGAACCGACCGGTAACCTCGATTTGCACACCGCAGAAGGCATTCAGGATTTGATGCTGGAACTCAGCACGTCGATGCGCACTGCCTTTCTGGTGGTGACCCACGACATGAACCTGGCCCGCCAGATGGACCGCGTCCTGCATTTGCAGGAAGGTTGCCTGACGCCTATCTGACTGGTCGAAACCCGACGGGACTGAAGAGTACGTCGGGTATTTTTGTTTCTATACGGTGCCCCAGCGAATGTTCAGACCGTTATCGATCTTTATCGGCACGCGCTATACCCGCGCCAAGCGCCGCAATCGCTTTGTTTCCTTCATCTCGATGACCTCGATGATCGGCCTCGCCCTGGGCGTGCTGGCGATGATCGTGGTGTTGTCGGTGATGAACGGTTTCCAGCGCGAAATGAGCTCACGCATCCTCGGCATGGTTCCCCACGCGACCATCGTCGGCGTCAATCCGATTGATGATTGGCAACCGGTTGCAGCGGCTGCGCTGAAAAACCCGGAAGTCACCGCCGCCGTGCCGTTTACCGAAATGGAAGGCATGCTTTCCTACAAGGGCACGATGCAGCCGATTCAGGTCAGCGGTGTCGACCCGGCGCTGGAAGGCCAGGTGTCGATCGTGGCCAAGCACATCGTCCAGGGGCGTCTGGATGCCTTGAAGCCGGGCGAGTTTGGCGTGGTGATCGGCGAAATCACGGCGCGGCGCTTTCGCCTGAACGTTGGCGACAAGATCACCTTGATCGTGCCGGAAGTCAGCAACGCACCGGGTGGCATTACCCCGCGCATGCAGCGCTTGAATGTGGTCGGTGTATTCAAGGTGGGCGCCGAGCTGGATGGTTCGATGGCGCTGATTCATGTCGCCGATGCTGCGCAGATGCAGCACTGGGAGCCGAATCAGGTGCAGAGCGTGCGCCTGGCGGTGAAAGACCTGTACGCCGCACCCAAGGTTTCCAGCGATATTGCTGGCGGACTGGGCACCGCTTACAAGGCTGACGATTGGACCCATACCCAGGGCAGCCTGTTCAGCGCGATGAAGATGGAAAAAACCATGATCGGCCTGTTGTTGCTGATGATCGTTGCCGTTGCGGCGTTCAACATCATCGCGACCCTGATCATGGTGGTGAACGACAAGGGTGCCGACATCGCGATCCTGCGCACCATCGGCGCCACGCCACGGCAGATCATGGCGATTTTCATGGTACAGGGCACGGTGATCGGGATTGTCGGTACCTTGATCGGTGGCGTGCTCGGCGTTATCGCGGCATTGAATGTGAGTGAGCTGGTGGGCTGGATCGAGCGGGTCAGCGGTCAGCACATCTTCAGTTCCGATGTGTATTTCGTCAGCAACCTGCCTTCGGAGTTGCAGGGTGGGGATGTAGCGTTGATCTGCACGGCGGGGTTTGTCATGAGCTTCCTCGCCACGCTGTACCCGGCATGGCGGGCGGCGAAGATCGAGCCGGCGACTGCTTTGCGTTACTCGTAAACTGACAGACCGCTTTCGCGAGCAAGCCCGCTCCCACAGGGTCTGTAGTCGTTGAAAAAACTATGGTTCAACTCGATCACTGTGGGAGCGGGCTTGCCCGCGATGAGGCCCGAACGGCTGGCCTCAATCCTGCCTTGGCAACTCAATTACAAACCGCGTCCATCCCTGATCTGATTCGCAATGAATCTGCCCTCCATGGGCACGGATGATCGACTGGGTAATCGCCAATCCCAACCCCGCATGCTCGCTGCTGCCTTCATGACGCGCCGGGTCTGCCCGGTAAAAACGGTCAAACAGGCGCGGCAGCAAATCGTCGGAAATCCCGTCACCGCTGTTTTCGACAATCAGGCGCAAGCCTTTGGTTTGATCGAGGATGTGAATCCGAATCTCACCCTTGGCCGGGGTGAACCGCAGCGCGTTGTCCAGCAAGTTGGAAAGCGCCCGCCGCAACATGCTGCGATCGCCTGCCAGGTGTGCGCCACCGTTACGGCTCAGGGTCACGTGTGCGTCTTCAGCCAGCGGTGCAAAAAACTCCAGTAACAGGTCCGTTTCCTCCGCTAGATCCAGCGGCTCGCGTTTTGGTATCAGCAAGCCGTGATCTGCTTTTGCCAGATAAAGCATGTCGTTGACCAGTTGTGCCATCCATTGCAGTTCTTCGAGGTTGCTGTGCAGCGCTTCGCGGTAGTCTTCGAGGGCGCGCGGGCGGGTGAGGGTGACCTGGGTGTGGGTCAGCAGGTTTGACAACGGTGTGCGCAGTTCATGGGCAATGTCGGCGGAGAACGCCGAAAGCCTTTGAAAGGAGTCCTCGAGGCGTCCGAGCATGGCATTGAAGTGGTGGGCCATTTCCGCCAGCTCCGGCGGCATGTTTTCTTCAGGCAGACGGGCGTTTAGCGATTGCGCCGAAACACCGCTGGCGACGGCACTGATGCGACGCAGCGGTTGCAAGCCACTGCGGGCAGCCCAGGCGCCGAGCAGTGCGGTGGCCAGTGCGGACAGGCCGACCGTCAACCAGATCAGGTGCTGCATGCGTTGCAGGAAATGCTGGTGATGGGTGATGTCCAGCAGCAGGGTCAATTGTGGTGAGTCAGCGGTATCGGTAAACAGCGGGGCGCTGAGGACGCGGTAATAGGTGCCGTCGTGATTGATCGTCGATAGTCCGGACTCTTGCGGAAGTTTGTCGGGCAAGCTCGTCGAACTGTCATACCAGCGCTTGCCATCACCGCTGGTGATGCGCAGCGACAGATCAGCCTGCCGGCTCAACTCTTCGGCCAGTTTGACTTCACTGTCGCTTGTTTGAACATCCTGTAGCGACCGCCGCAGACCTGTCAATTTGCTCTCCAGCAGTTGCTGATCGAGCTCGATAAAGTGCGCCTCGCTGGCGCGGCTGAACAGTACGCCGGCGAACAGCGATACCACCGCCGTGCAGGCGGCAAACAGCAGGGCCAGGCGACTGCTTAACGAAAGCCGTTGCATCAGGCGCTGCGCTCTTCGAGTACATAACCCATGCCGCGCACGGTGTGGATCAGTTTGCTGGGGAATTCATCGTCGATCTTCAGGCGCAAACGGCGGATCGCGACTTCGATGACATTGGTGTCGCTATCGAAATTCATGTCCCACACCTGGGAGGCAATCAGCGATTTGGGCAGCACTTCACCCTGACGGCGCAGAAGCATTTCCAGCAGGGCGAATTCCTTGGCTGTCAGGTCGATGCGCCGGCCGCTGCGCTCCACTCGACGGCGGATCAGGTCCATACGCAAGTCGGCCAGTTGCAGGCTGGTTTCCTGGGGCGTTGCGCTTCCACGACGCAACAGGCTGCGCACCCGGGCCAGTAGTTCGGAAAAGGCGAAGGGCTTGACCAGATAATCGTCGGCGCCGAGTTCCAGGCCGTGAACCCGATCCTCCACGGCATCCCGTGCGGTCAGAAACAGCACGGGGGTATCCAGGCCTGCACTGCGCACCGCTTGCAAAATCTGCCAGCCATCGCGGCCGGGCAGCATCACATCGAGAATCAACAACGCGTATTCGCCGCTCAGCGCCAGGTGCTGGCCGGTGCTGCCATCGGCCACCAGTTCGGTATTGAACCCGGCTTCGGTCAGGCCCTGGCGCAGGTAGTGGCCGGTTTTCGGTTGGTCTTCGACGATCAGCAGTTTCATGAGTGGCTCAGAGTAAATGGTGCGAACGCTTTATACCGTGGGCGATGCCGGTGAAGAGCAACCTGACAAAGTTGTAATCCGGCTGTCAGGTGACGGGCAGTACAGGCAGTTTAGAGTTTTCCGCAGAGTGAAACTTATCTTGTTGGAGTATGACGATGTTTTTACGCAAATCCGTGGTGCTGGCCGCCTGTTTGATGGCATTGAGCTCACCGGTGTGGGCGGCAGGGGCGCACAGCGATGACTTTGGCCAGTCCGCCCCGGCGACCAAGGCGACTCGCAGTATTGAAATGGTGATGGGCGACATGTCGTTCACCCCCAAGTCTATCGACATCAAGGCCGGGGAAACTGTGCGCTTCGTGCTGGTGAATAAGGGCCAGTTGTTGCATGAATTCAACCTCGGTGACGCAGGGATGCACGCTAAACACCAGCAGGAAATGCTGCAGATGCAGCAAAGCGGCATGCTCACGCCTACTGGCATGAAGGCAATGGATCACAGCGCAATGGATCATGGTGCCATGGGGCACGACATGAAGGGCGGCATGAAGCATGACGATCCCAATAGTGTGCTGGTGGAACCGGGCAAAACCGCCGAATTGACCTGGACCTTCAGCAAGGCCACCAACCTGGAGTTTGCCTGCAATATCCCCGGTCATTACCAGGCCGGCATGGTCGGCAAACTGACAGTCAGTCAGTAAGCACTCAAAGGCGGGAGCAAAGGCTGATAGAATCCGCTGATTCTTCAGTCAGGTTTCCGCCATGCATCCCGCAGCCGAACATTCGCCGCTGGGCAAATCCAGCGAATACATCGCCACTTACACGCCGTCCTTGCTGTTTCCGATCCCGCGTACCGCGAAGTGGGCCGAGCTGGGCCTGACGGCAGAAACATTGCCCTACAAGGGCGTGGACTTCTGGAACTGCTTCGAGCTGTCGTGGCTGTTGCCGTCGGGCAAGCCGGTGGTGGCGATCGGTGAGTTCAGCATTCCGGCGGATTCGCCGAACATCATCGAGTCGAAGTCGTTCAAGCTGTACCTCAACTCCCTGAACCAGACGCCGTTTGCCGACACCGCGAGCCTGGAAGCGACGCTGGTCAAAGACCTGTCCGCCGCTGCTGGCAAGCCGGTTGGCGTGCGCGTTCGCAGCTTGAAGGATGTCGAAGCCGAGGGCGTCGTGGCGTTGCCGGGCGTGTGCATCGATGAGCTGGATATCAGCGTCAGCAACTACGAGCATCCGCGCCCGGAGCTGCTGCGTTGTGATGAATCTCGGGTTGTCGAAGAGAGCGTGCACAGCCATTTGCTCAAATCCAATTGCCCGGTGACCAGTCAACCGGACTGGGGCAGTGTGGTGGTGGAATACCGTGGTGCGGCACTGGATCACGCCAGCCTGCTGGAGTACATCGTCAGCTTTCGCCAGCACTCGGACTTCCATGAGCAGTGCGTGGAGCGGATCTTCCTCGATCTGCAGCGCTTGCTGAAGCCGGAAAAACTCACGGTGTTTGCGCGGTATGTGCGCCGGGGCGGGCTGGACATCAACCCGTACCGCAGCACTGAAAGCGTGCAGCTGCCGAACCACCGCCTGGTGCGTCAGTAACCCGCATCGTGGACATGAAAAAGCCCTGCCAGTGATGGCAGGGCTTTTTTGCATTCGCGGGTTTCAGATGCCCATGCTGACCAGGGAATTCACGATGTTGCGCAAGGTGCCGGCGATGGTGGGGTGTTCGAGTTCGAAGCGTTCGACGGCCAGGTTCACTCCGTCGGCGAGATTGGAGTCCTGGGTTTTGGTTTCCAGTTCAAGTTCCAGTTCGATCTGTTGCATCAGTGCATGCAGGTCTGCGCGCTCGGTGTCCGACAGCGGCGGATTCTGTTCCAGTTGCTCGCGCAGGGTGTTGAGCTGTTCTTGCAGTTCGCGGGCGGGCATGGCGTTTTCCTTTTATCAAGAGGCACTGGCATAGACCGCAGCCGTGCGCCAAAGGTCTATGGCTCTCCTTAAGACTAATCCACTCTTGAGCAACCTGCATGATCCTGGTCAGGGCTTTTCGCCCTTGAGCCTGCGCAAGTTGATATCCGCCAGACAGGTATCGAGTTCACCCAGGTGATCGATCACCGAATGCACGCCCAGCCCAAACAGTTGCATCGTTGCCTTGCCGCGTTTGATGTCTCGTTCCTGCGGCAACAGGGCCTGCCATTGCGCGGGCGAGAGCCCGCAGAGTGAGCCGCAGGACGCCAGGCCGATGGTCCACAAGCCTGCGTTGAGCCCCGATTGCAGCAAGCGGGGTTCGCCGCTGACCAACACGCAGCCATCCAGTCGCTCGACGTTCAACGCCATTAGCGCGTGCCAGCATGCATTCGGGGCCGGCCAGGGTTGGATTGTTGCGGGGTGTTGCAAAGGTTTGATCCATTCCGGCAGGCCAATGGCCAGGGAATGGCTGAGGGCAGGGGGCAGTTCGTCGAGCCAGGCGCAGGGTATTTGCTGGCGCTGCAAGGAGTTCAGGCTGTCGAGGGCGCCAGGCGTGGCCTCGGCGTGCTCGGCAGCAGGGTCTTCGAGCAGGCGTGTACGAGCGCCGAAATCCACCAAGCAACCACTGAGACCGAACAGCACCGCGGTCAGGTTTGGCGCGGCTTGGGGTGAGGTTTCGGCATGCGGCATGTCAACGTCCCTGAAATAGCCTCAAGGCTAGGGATCATCGGTGACAGTTGCGTGACATGGATGTGAATCGCTCACAATTGACATCAATCATCCGCAGGCGTGCGGGTGCAATGCTGCCTAAAGTGGCAATTGCGTCTTATACTGCGATCTTTGCGTCGAGCCAAGCGGCCGGCGAAGGTACAGTCCAAGGAGTTTTTTTATGCGCTGGAGCCATTATCTCGCTCAGCTTTGTGTATCCGCCAGCGTACTGCTGGTTCCGTTCGTTGCCCAGGCCGCTTCGGAAGACGATCCTTGGGAAAGCATCAACCGCCCGATCTACAAATTCAACGACGTCGTCGATACCTATGCGCTCAAACCGTTGGCCCAGGGCTACCAGTTCGTGACGCCGCAGTTTCTTGAAGACGGCATCCACAACATGTTTCGCAACGTCGGCGATGTGACCAACCTCGCCAACGATATCTTGCAGGCCAAACCGGCGGCTGCAGGTGTCGACACCGCACGGTTGATCTTCAACACCACCTTCGGCCTGCTGGGCTTCTTCGACGTGGGCACCAAAATGGGCCTGCAACGCAACGACGAAGATTTTGGCCAGACCCTGGGTTACTGGGGCGTGGGCAGTGGTCCATACGTGATGCTGCCGCTGCTCGGGCCAAGTACCGTGCGTGACGCGCCGTCGAAGTTCGTCGACAGCTATACCGGCCCGTACCGCTATATCAACGACGTGCCGGTGCGCAATTCGATTTTCGCGCTGAACGTTGTGGATACCCGCGCTGATCTGCTGTCGTCCGAGAAGCTGATCAC
Organism: Pseudomonas baetica; assembly: GCF_051216495.1. Taxonomy (GTDB): domain Bacteria; phylum Pseudomonadota; class Gammaproteobacteria; order Pseudomonadales; family Pseudomonadaceae; genus Aquipseudomonas; species Aquipseudomonas baetica_B. The sequence goes on from NZ_JBPKAM010000014.1 coordinate 70,900, forward strand.
AGGCGACAAGTACACCTTCATTCGCAATGCGTACCTGCAGAACCGTGAGTTCAAGGTGAAAGACGGTCAGGTCGAAGACGATTTTTGATCTCGACCATTAACTGAAGAAGGCGGCCATTGAGCCGCCTTCTTCATTTTTCGCCTGCTTTCGTCCTTCCATTGAGTTACGGTTTTGACTGTTCTTATAACTCCCGGTGATTTGGAGCGCGCAGACGTCAAGCGACCATCGGCATGAGCTTGAAACACCTCGCGGATGGGAGTACCGTCTGCGCCTTAGAAGGGCACCTCTGGTGTACCTGTGTGTAGGGCGAATGCTCTATAACAGTGCGACAGAGAGGCTAGAAAGCGAATCCAGTAGTGTGAGCCGGGCCAATTCCCAAGCCGCTACGCCAACCTAATTCTGGCGCCGTTTGCCCACATGCCAAAAACCAGTGCCACGCTGCTGATAATCGATGATGACGAAGTAGTGCGCGCGAGCCTCGCGGCCTATTTGGAAGACAGTGGTTTCAGCGTCTTGCAGGCCAGCAATGGTCAGCAGGGTCTTCAGGTATTCGAGCAAGACAAGCCCGACTTGGTCATCTGCGATCTGCGCATGCCGCAGATGGGCGGACTCGAACTCATCCGCCAGGTCACTGAACTGTCGCCACAGACGCCCGTGATCGTGGTGTCGGGTGCCGGCGTGATGAACGACGCGGTCGAGGCGCTGCGCCTGGGCGCGGCGGACTACCTGATCAAGCCTCTCGAAGATCTGGCGGTGCTCGAGCACTCGGTGCGCCGGGCCCTGGATCGCGCACGCCTGCTGTTGGAGAACCAGCGCTACCGCGAGAAGCTGGAAAAGGCCAACCGCGAGCTGGCTGCCAGCCTGAACCTGCTCCAGGAAGACCAGAACGCCGGTCGCCAAGTGCAGATGAACATGCTGCCGGTCAGCCCCTGGGCCATCGACGAGTTCAAGTTCGCTCACCAGATCATCCCGTCGTTGTACCTGTCGGGTGATTTCGTGGACTATTTCCGGGTCGATGAGCGTAGGGTAGCGTTCTATCTAGCTGACGTTTCCGGTCATGGCGCCTCCTCAGCCTTCGTCACCGTGCTGTTGAAGTTCATGACCACGCGCTTGCTCTTCGAGTCCAAGCGCAGCGGCACCTTGCCGGAATTCAAGCCTTCAGAGGTTCTTGGTCATATCAACCGGGGCCTGATCAGTTGTAAGCTGGGTAAACACGTCACAATGGTCGGTGGTGTCATCGACGAGGAGACAGGTTTGTTGACCTATAGCATCGGTGGTCATTTGCCGTTGCCTGTGTTGTACACACCCGACAGTGTTCGTTATCTGGAAGGGCGTGGCCTGCCGGTGGGCCTCTTCAACGAAGCCACCTACGAAGACCACGTGCTGGAGCTGCCGCCGACGTTCAGCCTGTCGCTGATGTCTGATGGCATTCTGGACCTTTTGCCAGAGCCCACACTCAAAGAAAAAGAAGCTGCATTGCCCCAGCGGGTCAAGGCAGCGGGCGGCAGCCTGGATGGCCTGCGGCAGGTTTTTGGATTGGCCACGCTAGGGGAGATGCCGGATGATATCGCCCTGTTGGTGTTGAGCAGGAATCTTTAATGAGTACTGGTAGAATCCAGTTCGCCGAGCAGGAGGGCACCTTCGTCCTCAAGTTCATCGGTGAAGTTCGCCTGACCCTGTGTTCGGCGTTGGATGCGACTATCGAGAAAATCTTCACCGCGATGAATTTCAACGCGATCGTGATCGATTTGACCGAAACCCGCAGCATCGACAGCACCACCCTCGGCCTGCTGGCCAAGCTGTCGATCCTGTCGCGGCAAAAGGTCGGCCTGCTGCCGACCGTCGTCACCACCCACGAAGACATCACCCGTCTGTTGCAGTCCATGGGCTTCGAGCAGGTTTTCAACATCGTTGACAAGCCGGTGCCGTGCCCGGAATGCCTGGACGACCTGCCTGATCAGGACCAGTCCGAAGAGGTGGTGCGGATCAAGGTGCTGGAAGCGCACAAGATCCTTATGGGCCTGAACGATTCCAATCGTGAAGCGTTCCATGATCTGGTGAATGCGCTGGAGCGGCATTGACCGGCTGAACACCAGACCCTGTGGCGAGGGAGCTTGCTCCCGTTCGGCTGCGTAGCAGTCGTAAACCCTACGAACCGGTTTCTGCCTGGTACAACAAAGTGAGCAATTCAGGGTTGCTTCGCAACCCAGCGGGAGCAAGCTCCCTCGCCACAATTGAACACCGGTTTCAAAATAACAAAAAAGGGCGAACCCACCAGGGTTCGCCCTTTTTGCATTGCGCCGACTCAGATCACAGCTTGGCCTGCAGCAACGCCTCGAGCTTTTCCTGGTCCCGGGCAAACTGACGAATGCCTTCGGCCAGTTTCTCGGTCGCCATGGCGTCCTCGTTGGACAGCCAGCGGAACTGCGCTTCATTGAGGCTCAAGCGTGCTTCACCGGCATGCCCCGGCGCCAGTTTGCGTTCCAGCTTGCCGGTATCTGCCGCCAGTTTGTCGATCAGGTCCGGGCTGATGGTCAAGCGGTCGCAACCGGCCAATTGTTCGATCTGGCTCAGGTTACGGAAGCTGGCGCCCATCACCACGGTTTTGTAGTCGTTGGCCTTGTAGTAGTTGTAGATGCGCGTCACCGACTGCACGCCAGGATCGTCCGTGCCGGTGTATTCGTTGCCGGTGGCTTTCTTGTACCAGTCGTAGATGCGGCCTACGAATGGCGAAATCAGGAACACGCCTGCGTCGGCACAAGCGGCTGCCTGGGCGAAGGAGAACAGCAGGGTCAGGTTGGTCTGGATGCCTTCCTTTTCCAGGATCTCGGCAGCGCGGATGCCTTCCCAGGTGGAGGCGATCTTGATCAGCACACGGTCGCGACCAATACCGGCTTTTTCGTACAGCTCGATCAGGCGGTGCGCACGCTTCAATACGGCGTCACAGTCAAACGACAGGCGCGCATCCACTTCGGTGGAGATGCGGCCAGGGATCACCTTGAGGATTTCCTGCCCCACCGCGACGCCAAAGCGGTCGCTGGCCAGGCCCACGTCGCCCTTGCAGTCGCTGACACAGGCATTCAGCAACTCGGCATAAGCGGGAATGGCCGCGGCTTTGAGCAGCAGGGAAGGGTTGGTGGTAGCGTCCACCGGTTTAACGCGAGCGATCGCTTCGAAGTCGCCGGTGTCGGCAACCACGGTGGTCATTTGTTTGAGTTGTTCCAGCTTGGAAGTCATGGGCGTGCTCTATCCTATGGGTCTGATGACATTACCCGAGCGCTGACAGCCACTCAAGGGTGCTTGCGTGTATAGACGGCCCGGGAGGCAACATCCTCAAAACGGCTGTTTGAAAGGCCGGGCGCGGTATCGATGAATACGATGCCAAAACCGCTCACAGGTTCAAAGCAGCTGACCTGTGACCGTAGGTTCTACTGTGCTTTGAGCTGTATGTCGGCCGCCATTTTCGCCGGCTTCGGCTGACCATCAGAGGTCAACAGGCCAAAATTCTTCTCCCGATCATTACCGCCCGTCTCACTGTTTTTCCATTCATAAATCGACGTCAGCGCAATGTTGAGTTTTTTCACCCCGGCGATGAAGGCTTCGGTTTTCCGGGCCTGTCCCTCGTCCCCGCCGTTGGAACCCAGCGCCGGTACGCCCCATTCACTGATGACCCCCGGCAGATGGAAATTCTGCTGGATAAACCTCTGGGCATTGCTGATCTGCGCGCCGGTCATGCCATAGGGGTGATAGGAAAGGGCCGTGAGGCATTCGGGGTAATCACTGACGATGCGCTTGACGGCCGCCGCCGCAGCAGAACCCGCAACGGGCGGGCGGGCAAAGCCAAAACCGATCAGGGGTGTCGATCGCGGTGTGCCCTGCAGCGACTGGCACACAGCGCTCATGAACGGCGCAAATGTCGTATCGAAATGGCGCGTCGGCCAGTACTTTGCCAGGTCCGGCTCATTCCAGATTTCAATCGCCACGAGTTGCGAGCCATATGACTGCTCAAGGCCTGTCAGCGCCTTCGCGAACGCTTCACCCGCTGTCGCCAGGCCATCGGGAGTTGTGGCCAGCGGCTTGATGGCGCGTACAGTCATCAGTACCGGAAGGCCGGCGGACCTGGCGGTTGCAAAGGCGTCGCTGATCTGCTGCCGATAGGCCGCCCCGCCAAGGCTGTCGGTCCATACGCCGAGGCGTACAAAACCGAAGCCTGCCGCTTTGATCTGCCCGGCATCGGCGGGGGTGAAGTTTTGGATCTTCACCTGGACGCCAACAGTCTTGTTTTCAGGCAGTGCCGGGAACAGTGCGCTGGCATGCACCTGGCTGGCTGCACCGAGCATCCACAGTGAGAGTGCGCTGAGTCGCTTGAACCGTACTGATTTCATGTCTGCTCTTATTCGCTATTTCGTTATTCATCTTTTGACGAGGGCGAGGATACGAAGTGCACGAATGTTAGTTTTTGTCAGAAAACGCCGCGTTGAAAATCACAGTTATTTTTGGTCCGGTAATTCTGATTGGGGGGCTTTTTGGCCTGTGGTACTTAATGCACTGGTATTAACAAGGCGCATCTATTTCCGAGTGCAGGAAGGTCTTGTGGGTTCATTTAAATCCACTCGACATGTTGGCCGATTGACATTACACGGAAGGCAAACCTTGTTCAAAAAGATTCTTGTCGTCTGCGTGGGCAACATTTGCCGAAGTCCGACCGCAGAGTTGTTGCTGCGTAACGCGTTGGCACCCTCAGCCATCACCGTGGCCTCCGCAGGCCTGGCTGCTCGGGTTGGCGAGTCCATGGAGACCACGGCGCGTCAGGTTTTGGAGAACCATGGGCATAGCGCCGAGGGGTTCAAGGCGCGGCAACTCACCGCAGATATTGTTAATGAGTCCGACCTGATTCTGGTCATGGAAAAAGAACATGTAAAACAAGTACTGAGTATCGCCTCTCATGCCAGGGGCAAAGTGTTTCTTCTCGGCAAGTGGCAGAGCGAACGAGAAATACAGGATCCGTATCGTCAAGGAAAGGCCGCTTTTATTCATGCCCATGCATTGATTGAAGATGCTGTTTGCTCATGGGCACAGCGCCTCGGGTATTGATGAATATTCTTCAGATCAGTGAATGGTAAGAACAAACTTATGCAGTTACCGTCAGTAGTCGGCACCCGGGACAACGAGCGAGACGATATTGATCTTCTCGGTGTATTTGGCTCTTTGATTGACCAGAAATGGCTGATAGGCGCGCTCACCGGTGCATTCATGGTGACCGGTGTGGCCTATGCGGTGTTGTCGACGCCGGTGTACCTGGCGAACGCACTGGTGCAGGTCGAACCGAAAAAGAACGACATGCTTGGTTTTTCGGATCTCAACAGCATGCTCGGCGGGCAATCGCCGTCGGTGACCGAAATCGGCATCCTCAAGTCCCGCGCGGTGATCGGCAAAACCGTCGATGACCTGCACTTGGACATCGACGTGACGCCCAACACTTTTCCGCTCATTGGCGGTTTTTTCGCCCGACGTTATCGGGGCGATACCGAGTCCAGTGTGGCAGCGCCACGACTGGGCTTGAGCCGCTACGCCTGGGGCGGTGAACGCCTGGAGATCACGCGGCTCGATTTGCCCAAGGAGCTGTTGGGCAAGAAGCTCACGCTGATTGCGGGTGCAGACCATCGATTCCAGCTGTTGGATGACAACGACAACCTGCTGGTTGAAGGCGTTGCTGGCACTGCCTTTGCCCAGAACGGGGTAGAGGGGGTGATTGCCCGATTGCAGGCGAACCCGGGCACTCGCTTCGAAGTGGTGCGCAATCCAAGGATCGTGGCTATCCAGAACTACCAGGATGCGCTGGATATTTCCGAGCAAGGCAAGGAGTCGGGCATCATCCGTCTCGCCCTGGCCAGCACCGATGCGCCTGAGGCCGTGAAGATCCTCAACAAGGTCTCGTCGTTGTATGTACAGCAGAACGTGCAGCGCACCTCGGCCGAAGCGGCGCAGAGCCTGGCCTTCCTGCAAGGCCAATTGCCCCAGGTCAAACGCGATCTGGCCAAGGCCAGCGAAGCGCTCAACAGCTATCAAACCCACGGCAAGACCGTCAACATTTCCCTCGAAACCCAATCGGTGCTGGGGCAGGCCGTCACGCTGGATACCCGGATCTCCGAGTTGAAATTGCAACAGGCGGAGCTGGATCGCAAATTCACCCGGCAGCACCCGGCGTATCGCGCATTGATGACGCAGATCGGCGAATTGACCCAGCAGCAGAAGTCGCTGGAGAGCAAGGTCCAGGATTTGCCGGCCACGCAACAGGAACTGCTGAACCTGACCCGCGATGTGGAAGTGGCGTCGCAGATTTACACGCAACTGCTGAACAAATCCCAGGAACTGGACATCGTCCGGGCAGGGGCGGTGGGGAACGTGCGGTTGGTCGACACGGCGGATGTTGACATGACCAGTCCGGTGAAACCGCGCAAAGCCCTGATCGTCCTGATCGCGACGTTCCTCGGCGCCTTCGTCGGCGTGGCGTTAGTGTTGCTGCGTAAATCCCTGAGCCGTGGCTTGGAAGCACCGGAAGCCATCGAGCAGATGGGGTTGCCGGTGTACGCGTCGATTCCCTACAGCCCGCTTCAACAGGAAGAAGACAGTAAAAAAGTGCGTGCCAAGGACGGGGCGGACTCGCCGGCCTATCTGTTGGCCCTGCGCAGCCCGACGGACCTGTCCATCGAGTCGATCCGCAGCCTGCGCACCTGTTTGCACTTTGCCGGGCTGGACTCGACCAACAACCGGATCATGATTTCCGGCCCCAGTCCGCAGGTCGGCAAAACCTTCGTGTCCTCCAACCTGGCGGCAGTCATGGCTCAAAGCGGACAGCGCGTGGTGCTGATCGATGCCGACATGCGCAAAGGGCACCTGCACCGAACGCTGAACACCCCGATCAGCAATGGCCTGTCGGACCTGTTGGTCAAGCGCTGCACCATTGAGCAGGCGATCAATAAGGTCGAAGTGGAAAACCTGCACTTCATCAGCCGTGGCCAGATTCCGCCCAATCCTTCAGAGCTGTTGATGCACGCCAACTTCCGCGAGCTGTTGGCGCAACTCAGCGAGCTGTATGACGTGGTGATCATCGATACGCCTCCGCTGCTTGCCGTGACGGATGCGGCGATTGTCGGTCGCGAAGCGGGAATCAGCCTGATCGTCACCCGCTTCGGAGTGAACCCGGCCAAAGAGATCGAAATGACGATTCGTCGATTCGCCCAGAACGGTATCGAGTTGAAAGGGGCGGTTTTCAATGGTGTCGAGAAACGTGCCGCCAGCTACTACGGCAACGGTGGCTACGGTTACTACAACTACGAATACGCGTCGGACAAATCCTGAGTGTCAGCGATTGTCATTACATGCATGGAAGTGGGTGGGTTGTGAAAAAAATACTGCACGTGGCTGAAACGATAAAAGGTGGCGTCGCTACCGTTATCCGGACGATATCGACTTCGCCCGAAGACGAGGCTGCGAACTATGAGCTGGTCTACCTGGTTCCACTCGACCAGCAGAAAGAATTGCATGGCGTCGATGAGCAACAGGTGCGGACCTTCGTCCGAACCGGGCGAAATGTGGCGTCGTTGCTGCGTTTTGCCTGGCAACTGGCTCGGGTGATTTTCAAGGAAAAACCCGATGTGGTGCATTTGCACAGCACGTTTTCCGGGGTGATCGGTCGTTGCGTGTGCCTGGTCCTGCGGCCCTGGCGTTCGCCGAAAATCGTTTACTGCCCCCATGCCTTTTCGTTCCTGATGGAAAGCTCGCCGACCAAGCAGAAAGCCTATTCGCTGATTGAGCGCCTGTTGCAGAAGGTCACGGACGTGATCATCTGCGTCAGTCAATACGAACTGGACAAAGCGGCGGCGTTTGGCATCCAGCGCAAGCGCATGCGGCTGATCTACAACGGCATTCATCACAAGGATGACGAGCGCAAGCCCCAGGACCCGGAGCCGATTCATCTGCTGTTCGTCGGGCGGCTCGACTACCAGAAAGGTTTCGACGTGTTGCTCAAGGCCTATGCCAAGGTACAGCGCAGCGATCTGAAATTGACGGTGGTGGGCAGTGCGGTCAACGAGGATACGGTCGAATGTCCGCCTTTGGACGGCGTTGAATACCTGCCTTGGGTAACCCCGGCGGAGGTGCATGCGCTGTACCAAAAGGCCGATGCCCTGATTGTCCCGAGCCGCTGGGAAGGTTTTGCCATGGTGCCCCTGGAAGGCATGGCCATGGGCTTGCCGGTGATCGCCAGCGACTGCACTTCCTTGCCTGAGTTGGTCACCCACGGGGTGACGGGCTACGTGTTTCCCACCGGTGATCACCAGGCACTCGCCGACCGGCTGAAGAAGATCCAGAAACCCGCGTTGTCCGCCCTGGGTATCGAAGGTCGCAGGATCGTCCGCGAGCGCTTCAGCGCCGCGTTGATGATCCGGCAAACCTACGACCTGTATAGCGCTCCCACTTATTAAGTAGAAATCAGCTTATGAACGTTACGATTTTGCATGGCTACAGTGCCTCCAATTCCGGTGATGGCCTGCTCGTGGACCTGGCCATTGCCTTGGTACAACGAAATTTTGGTGACGATACTTCAATCCATGTCGTGGCATCCGACCCGCAATCGTTCAGTTACTTGCCCCATCCGCGTTTCGACGCGCCGGTGATGGCTGCCAAGGGCCTGGGGCGGGTCAAGCAGGCCGTGTTCCTCAATCAGTCCTATGCAGGGCTTGCGAATCTATTGAAGACCAGTGATTTGATTGTCGGGGTCGGCGGCGGCTACATGCGCTCCAAAAGTGCCTTCGAACATATCAAGTTGAAACTGGGGCACGCCAAGCAACTGGAAACGGCGATTCTCAGCAAGGTGCCGTCGGTGTACCTGCCGCAAAGCATCGGTCCTTTCCATGGCGAGAGCAGCAAGATCGTCGAGCATTACGCCCGCGCCGATGCGGTGTTTGTGCGGGACAACAGGTCGTCGGCGATGTTCGATGCCTGTGAAAACGTGTACCGGGCACCGGACCTGGCGGTCCAGGCACTGGCCAGCAAAATTCTCATGCAGCCCAAGTTCACCCGCTGCGCCTCGTCGCCGGCAACCGTGTGTGTCGTACTGCGCAAGCCGCCGGAGTGGAGCAAGGAAAAGAAAGTCGCCTACGTGGCCAATCTCAAGGTGCTGCTGCAGCGCTTGAAGAACAAGAGCAAAGTGGTCTGCGCAGTGCAGAGCGCGGTGCGCGGCAACGATGACGGTGCGTTCTATCGGGAACTGGGTATTACCGAAGAACTGCTGCCGTTGAAGGCCACGCTGGCCAAGTACCAACCGGACCTGGTGATTTCCGTCCGTCTGCATGGCGCCATCGAATCGCTGCTGTCCGGCGTGCCGGCGTTCCACATCAGCTATGAGCGCAAGGGCTTTGGCGCCTATCAGGACATGGGTGTGGAAGACTGGGTGATCAATGGCGGCGATATCGATGTCGATACCATCATCAACACGGTTTACGCGCCGAACGCGCTGTCGAACTTCGGCAAGCGCCTGACTGACACCTGCCGCGAGATCGAAGCCAAAACCGTGGCCATGGACGAGATCATCAAAGGAATCGTTCGATGATATTGCGGCTGTTGCTCCGGGGCGGGGCATTGGGCGCCAAGTTTCTGCTGGTGTTGGCCATCACCCATTACCTGGGTTATGACGCGTTGGGTTTCTACGGCGTGGTCATGGCGGCTTCCTTGATTGCATCGAAGTTCTACAGCGTCGGCTTCAGTTCCGAAATCAATCGGCTGATCAGTGTCGGCGGCAGTTCGCGGCGGGTCGTCGACAAAGTGCTGTTGCTGTACCTGGCGGTGGGGTTGGTGTTGTCGGTGCTGACAGTGATGATTTATTCACTGTTCCAGACGGTCGAGGCGACGACCACGCTGATCCTCTGCGTGACGCTGGTGCTGCTCACCGAGCACCTGTCCTTCGAAATCAACTCCTTCGTATTTTCCGCGCAGAAAGCCACGGCGGGTGCAGTGCTGTTTTTCATCAAGACAGGTCTGTGGGCGCTGTTGGCGGTGGGCGGGATGGCGCTCGGCTGGGTGTCCGGGATCGCCAGTGTGTTGTGGCTGTGGGTGGCCGCCAACGTGCTGGTGATCGTGGCCGGTTACCTGATTGTGGTGAATGTCCATCGGGGGCGCGTGACGGGGACCCTGGCTACGGCCACCGTGTGGAAAGCCGGGTTGCCGTTTTACTTGGGCACGGGGCTTATTGCGTTGAGTCAGTACGCCGAGCGTTTCCTGATTATCGACCTCGAACCCTACGCCAGCCTGGGTAAATATGTGTACGCCTGGTCGGCGGCCAACACCTTGCAAGCGCTGTCTTACGCGGTAGTGGCGGTGGTGGGGATTCCCGTACTCGCCAAGCGTTATCAGGCCGATCAACATCCGTTCACGGTCAGGCAGCTGTTCGTGAACAAGTGGGTGATGCGCTCGCTGGCAGTGTCGGCGGCTGTGGCGGTGATGATTTATCTGTTCTTTAATCTCGTGCTTGATTACGTTCCCACGGAGGTTGCGCGTCCGGACAACGCGATCCTCGGCGTGCTGATTGTTTCCTTTGCCCTGCGCGCCATCGGCGACATCGTCTGGGGCGGGCTGATCGCCTCGAAAAACAGCCGGGTGTCACTCGCCAGTGCGGCCATCTGCCTGCTGGTTTCAGCCCCGGTCAGTTACGTGCTGATCAAGCATTACTCGATCCTTGGCGCGGCCTGGGGCAATGTCTTCGGGATCATCGTGCAGCTTGGCGTCATTGCCGTGTTGACCCGTGTGACCCAAGCGAAAAAGGCTGCCTTGTCATGGGCCTGAAGCTGCCGTGCATCGAGTTTCGCGGCAAAAAACTCGATTCGTCGATTTCGTTTTTGATCCTGTTCACCGGCCTGTTTCTGTCGGTGGCGATGCCGCTGCTGATCCCCCGCGATCCTGGCCCGGATGCCATGACCCTGTGGTCGTCCTATGCCCGCGCCGACAACTGCAATTTCTGGAATCCGTTCTCGCCGGATCGCTCGTCCTACGAGTGTTCGGCGTTCCTGCTGCGACCCACCGGGATCAATCTGACCAACGCCTGGGCGTACGGGATGTTCTGCAATTTCTTCCTGACGGCGATTCCGGTGGTGGTGTTCCGGCGCATGCCGCTGGCGATCTTCGGCACGCTGTGCCTGTGGGGCGTGGTGCGCTCGTTCTTCCTGGAAAACCTGACCAAGGAAATCATCGTGTCCGTGGCGGTGTTGAGCATTCTGCTCAGCTCGTTGACGCGCAAATATCGCGGCGGATTTTTCTTTTCGGCGGTGATCTACGGCGTGCTGATCCGGCCTTACTGGATTCTGTTTTCACTGTCGTGGGTCGGCGTCTGCGTGATGAAGAAGTACGTGTCGCGCTTCACCTTCTTCCTGATGCTGTTCCTGTTTTACCTGGCGGTGGCCATGGCAATCCAGGTGGCCCTCGGGTTTCCGGTGTCGTCGATTCGCGCCAGTAACAACGAGCTGCGCACGGCGGGCGAGGAGGGGTCGAAGTCGTTGATCGTGTCCTGGCTCAGCGGCGGCGATTTCGTCTCCCAGGCACTTGACTCGATGATCATCTTCTTCCGGTTGTCGTTCCCGGTGGAGCTGATCCTGCTCTCGGGCCCGGGCCAGGTGATCTTCGTGGCGTTGATGATCATGACCGCGCTGCTGCTGTTCAAAGTCATCACCTCCACCGATTACAAAGGCGCGCCGATCCAGACCAAACCGAAGGAACTGATCGCGATTCCCCTGGCGTTTTTGCTGGTTCAGGGGTTGTTCGAACCGGACTTCGGCTCCTTCGCCCGCCACTTCTCCATGGTAGTGCCGGTGCTGTTCGTTGGCCTGGGCCTGATGTTGCGGGCGAACAAACCGGTGTTGGTTGAGTCAAGAATTCTGAATTGAGGCAGGTGCTGTATGTCGGGTAAGAAAAAGTCCCTGGAGATCGAAACCCTGCGCGGCCTGGCGTGCCTGCTGCTGGTGCTCTATCACGTGATCGGTCCGTTGGGCGGCGGCTTGAAAATAGACCTGGGCTCGCCGTTCCGGGTGATCGCCGATTCCATGGTGTACGTGCGTATGCCGCTGTTCACCTTCATCTCGGGTTACATCTATTCGATCTACAAAATCCGCAACAATGATTTTTCGGCATTTTTCAACGGCAAGGTGCGGCGGTTGATCGTGCCGCTGTTTTGCGTGGGGATTCCGTTCTCGGTGTTGCAGGCGGTGGGCCCCGGTGTGAACAAGGATGTCGGGGTGATCGACGCGTTGTTGTCGTTCTACGTGCCGATCAACCATTTCTGGTTCCTGCAGGCGGTGTTCATCATTTTCATGTTTGTCGGCCTGCTGGAATGGCGCGGGCTGCTGCGCACAGCGACGCGTTTATACCTGTTGTTTGCGTTTGCGGCGGTGGTGTTTCTGTTGCCGCCCTTCACGGTTGACGCGTTTGGCATCAACGGTGCGATCTACCTGCTGCCGTTTTTCGTGGCCGGGATGATTGGTCAGGAAAATGTCAGCCGTTTGAAGCAATCGCTCAAGGTGATCGGCCCGTTGGTGTTCGTGCTGATATCGCTGACGCTGCTGTATGTGGCAGCGGTAGATCGCGAGTTGATCGTCGATCGTCGCAGCCTGATCGGTCTGACGGTGGGTTGCGTGTCCTGCATCGCACTGCTGTCGAGCGATATGCGTTCGAAGTGGCTGACTTGGTTGGGCGGATATTCCTACGCGATTTTCCTGTTCCATGTGTTGTTTGCCGCCACTTCGCGGTTTGTCCTGGGGCGTCTGGGCGTGAAAGACGAAAGCCTGCTGGTGTTGGGCGGTGTGGCCTGCGGTTTGCTCGGGCCGGTCGTACTGTCGATGGTGTTCAGCCGGTTCAATTTCACCTCCGTACTGTTTCTGGGTGAGCGCGCGACGGCCAGGAAACCGGCGGCCCCCATCGCCACGGCGACGCCCACGTGATGAGTGTCCGAGTGAAGGAGGCGAGCGATGTACGCTGTCGATGATGGGCGTCCCGTTGCGGCGGCCGTGGTCGACATCGGTGATGCACACGAGCGATTCGGCCAGTGGCGCGAAGGGAAGGCCGGGAAGGTTCTTTCGATCTCCGTGATCGGCGACAGCTACAGCGCCGGGCAGGATTTCTATCTGAACAAACTGGTGCAGCGGCTGGTCGGGGAGGTGGGTTTCGCAGGGCCCGGCTATGTCGGCTTCAACCACGGCGCAGCGCTCGGCGGCACGCAGTACAAATACACCCGCAGCAGCGAGAAGTATTTCGGCGGCGACTGGCTGGTGTCCGGTCTTGGCCAGGCCAGTCCCGACAGCCGGACCGTAACGGGGCGCCCCGGCGCTTGGTTGCAGATCGATGCCAACCCCACACCGTCGATCGACACGGCCGTCACCCGGGCGAAACTGCTTTACCTGGGCAATGGCGAGTCCGCGCAGGTGCGCTATCGCTGGGCGCCATCGGACACGTGGCAGCCATTGACGCTCGCAGGTTCGGGTGTTCAGGAGGTGCCACTGCCTGGCGCATCGGCGGCGGACTGGGCGTTCAGGCTGGAGGTGGTCAAGGGTGCACCGACGCTGTTTGGCCTTTGGCTCGGCAACGAGCAGAAAGGCGTGCGGGTGTCCAAGCTCGCAGCGTCCGGCGCGGCGTCTGCCGACTTCTACCACGACGATGTGCGATGGCAGGCACAGTGGAAGGCAGTGGTGTCGAAGATCCCCGCCGACATCTACCTGATCATGCTGGGCGGCAATGATCAGGGCTTTGGCGTGAAGCCGGAGCAGTATCTGAAAAACATTCAGGGATTGGTGGGGATGGTCCGCGAGATCCACCCGGCGGCGAGCATCAACCTGATCCTGCGCCAGGACACCACGCGCTCCAGTGCCTGGCCGATGTCGGCTTATGCGCAGGTCCTGGCGCCCTGGGCGCGGGCGCAGCACCTGGGTTACGCCAATCTGCAATGCGCGTTCGGCACCGACGTGAAACGCTACGCCGGCATGATCGGGCCGGACCGGATTCATCCGGTTCCGGCCACGGGAGGGAAGGTGATTGCCGATTACTTCTATCGCATGATTGTGGACGACTCACCGATAGACTGTGGGAGCGAGCCTGCTCGCGATGATCGTGAACGATAACGCGGGCGGCCAGTTGCCCAGGGCGCTCTCGGGTTTTTTGCGGAAAAGCTCGCTTCCACCCGGGGTGACAGTCCGCTTTTTCTCA
>NZ_JBPKAM010000150.1:0-10560 GCF_051216495.1 Pseudomonas baetica
CCCCCCCCCCCTCCCCCCCCCCCCCCCCCCTCCCCCCCCCCCCCCCCCCCCCCCCCCCCCCCCCCCCCCCCCCCCCCCCCCACAAGGGATAGTGTCAGGCCGGGGGATGACGAATGCTCATCCCCCGACCCGATGTTGTCATTTGTTTGCCCCTGACCCCGGCCCCTAGAGTGAAGCGTGCGTTTTTGGCGCATCCCTTTCATTCGAGTCATCGCCTGCCGTACGCAGGCGAGGGAGTTTTTGATGTCCGATATTTTGGGCCAGCAGTTCATTGACGGGCAGCGCAGTGCCCTGGGCGGTGAGATCTTGCACAGCCTTGACGCCAGCACCGGGCAGGCGCTGCCTTATGCGTTCCATCAGGCCACCGAGCATGAAGTCGAACTCGCGGTCGCGGCGGCCACCCGTGCCTTCGCGCGGTTCCGTCAGTTATCGCCACAGCGCCGGGCCGAGTTTCTTGAGGCTATCGCTGAGGAAATGGATGATCTGGGCGACGATTTCATCCGTCTGGTGTGCCAGGAAACCGCGCTTCCAGAAGGGCGGATTCGCGGCGAACGAGGCCGCACCAGCGGTCAGTTGCGCCTGTTTGCCCACGTGCTGCGCCGTGGTGATTTTCTCGGTGCGCGGATTGACCAGGCACTGCCCGAACGCACGCCGCTACCACGGCCGGACCTGCGTCAGTACCGCATCGGTGTCGGTCCGGTTGCGGTGTTCGGCGCGAGCAATTTCCCCCTGGCGTTTTCCACCGCGGGCGGCGATACCGCATCGGCGCTGGCCGCGGGTTGCCCGGTGGTGTTCAAAGCCCACAGCGGGCACATGGCGACCGCCGATCGGGTGGCCAGCGCCATCGTGCGCGCAGCACAACGCACGGCCATGCCGTCGGGGGTGTTCAACATGATCTACGGTGCCGGTGTCGGCCAGGCGCTGGTCAAGGCCGAGGGCATCAAGGCTGTGGGTTTCACCGGTTCGCTCAAGGGCGGACGGGCCTTGGCCGATCTGGCCGCTGCGCGAGCGCAGCCGATTCCGGTGTTCGCCGAAATGTCGAGCATCAACCCGGTGATCTTATTGCCTGAAGCCTTGCGCAATCGAGGTGGAAAAATCGCCGAGGAATTGACGGCATCGGTCAATCTCGGCTGCGGCCAGTTCTGTACCAGCCCCGGTCTGATCATTGGCCTGCGCTCGCCGCAGTTCAGCGAATTCCTCGATACTCTCGCGCAAAACATGGGCGGCCAACCGGCGCAGACCATGCTCAATGCGGGAGCGCTGCGCAGTTATCGCACGGGCCTGCAACACATCGCGGCGCATGACCGGGTCGATCATCTGGCCGGTCAGCCTCAGGGCGATGTACAGGCGCAACCCCAACTATTCAAGGCCGATGTGCAGTTGTTGCTCGACGGCGATCCGCTGTTGCAGGAAGAGATCTTCGGCCCGGCCACTGTGGTGGTGGAAGTTGCCGATCAGCAACAGCTGCATGCGGTACTCGACAGCTTGCACGGTCAATTGACCGCAACGCTGATCGCCGAACCGGCGGACCTGGATCGCTTCGGCGAACTCTTGCCGTTGCTGGAGGACAAGGTCGGGCGGCTGCTGCTCAACGGTTACCCCACCGGGGTCGAAGTCAGCGACGCGATGGTACATGGCGGGCCTTGGCCGGCCACCTCCGACGCGCGCGGCACTTCGGTCGGCACCCTGGCCATCGATCGCTTTCTGCGACCTGTCTGTTACCAGAACTATCCTGATCAATACCTGCCCCCGGCCCTGCAAAACAGTAACCCGCTGGGCCTCGACCGACTGGTCGACGGCCAGTGGAGCACAGCGCCCCTGAGTTGATACGCCGCCCACGTCGGCGGCATGTCGGCGTGGGCCTTGACGGATTTGTACATTGAATCGAGCACCCAACGATATGGTTCCTTCCCTTGGCAGCATTGCTTCGCGTCTGCGCCTTAAACAACTCAGGTTGCTGATCGCCCTGGATGATCGCGGGTCCCTGCACAAGGCCGCCGAGCAGATTTCGATTTCCCAGTCCGGCGCCACCAAGGCGTTGCATGAAGTCGAGTCGTTGCTCGGCATGCCGCTGTTCGAACGTCAGCCAAAAGGCCTGGTGGCCAATGAAATGGGCCGTTGCATGATTCGTTATGCGAGGCTGATCTACAGCGACGTGGAACACCTGCGTGAGGACATGCTCAGCATCATGCGCGGGCAGGGCGGACGACTGTCGGTGGGAGTGATCATGGGCGCGGTGCCGTTGCTCACCCGCGCATTGACCGAGTTGCGCCTCAAGCAACCGGAGCTGTCGGTGGAACTGGTGGAAAACACCAGCGCGACCTTGCTCGGGCTGCTGGATCAGGGGCGTCTGGATTTGGCGATTTGCCGCACCAGCGTTGGCCAGCGCTCGGACGCCTATGACTGCATCGAACTGAGTGAAGAACCCCTGGCCGTAGTCGCGAGCAAGGATCACCCGCTGGCCCGTGTCGAGTCGCTGCAATTGTCGCAATTGAGTGATTATCGCTGGGTGGTCTATCCCAAGGACATGCCGATGCGCCAAGCGCTGGAACGTGAACTGAACGAAGCGGGGCTGGAGATTCCACGCTATCCGTTGGAAACCTCGTCAACCTTCGCCACCATTTTGCTGGTGCAACAGGACCCGACGTTGCTGGCGGTGATTCCGGTGGAAGTGGCGCAATTCTGCGAACAGCACGACTTACTGGTGAAACTGCCGGTGTCGATGCGCGCACTGATCGAACCTTACGGCGTGATCAGCCGGGCCGGCGCCGATCTGTCTCCGGCGGCGACGCTGCTGATTAATGAATTGCAACGGGACTTGACCATTTGATCACGATCTTGGCCCTTGCACCGTCCCTGTGGGAGCGGGCTTGCCCGCGATAGCGGTGTGTCAGAAACAACAGTGGCGACTGACACTCCCTCATCGCTGGCAAGCCAGCTCCCACAGGGTTTTGCGTTGGTTCCGGGGTTATTTGATCGGTGAAAACTGCGCCGGCATCAGCAGTTTCGATTCCATTTTTTCCAGCATTGGGAAGGCGATCGGCACGAAGCCTTCGAGCCAGTCCGGGTCCTGGTACAGGGCGGCGCGTTTCTTGATGCGGTCGTCCAGGCTCTCGTAGGCCCAGATGTGGATCACCTGGTTCAGCTCGCCGATTTCGGTGTACCACCAGCCCACCAGCGTGGTGTAGCGGGAGATCACCGGCAGGCCGTTTTCCTCGAAGTGTTTGAGGTAGGTTTGCATTTTTCCGATCTGGATGGTGTAGGTGCGCATTTCGTAGAACATGGTTTTGCTCGCTTCAGGAATGAATGCCGTGAAAGGCGTTGCTGATGATTCGCTCGACGTCGACGGCGGTGGTCAGGCGCGGGTTGACCAGCACGTTGCCGCTGCGCATCGAGTCGCTGACCATCTGCGGCATGTAGTCCAGGTCCACGCCCAGGTCCTTGATGGTGGCGGGGATGCCGATGGCCTTGTTCAGGGCCATGACGTGTTCCACCACTTTGCGGCCGGCGCGCACAGGGTCCAGGCCGTCGACGTTCTCGCCCATGGCCAGGGCGATTTCGCGGAACAGTTCCGGGCAGGCCGGCAGGTTGTATTCGATGACGTAGGGCAGCAGCGTCGCGTTGGCGATGCCATGGGGAATGTTGAACACGCCGCCGAAGGTGTGGGAAATCGCATGCACGTTGCCCAGTTTCGATTGGGCGAAGGCGACGCCGGCGAGGAAAGAACCGAGCAGCATCTGCTCACGGGCGTGCAGGTCTGATCCGGTGAAAAACGCTTTCGGCAGGTGTGTGCAGATCATCTTGATCGCTTGCAGGGCCAGGGCCTGGCTGATCGGGTTGGCCTGTTTCGACACGTAGGATTCGATGGCGTGGGTCAGGGCGTCCATGCCGGTGGCCGCGGTGATCGAGGCCGGCAGCTTGAGGGTCAGTTCGGCGTCGAGAATCGCCAGTTTCGGAAACAGCGCCGGGCTGATGATCACGGTCTTGAACAGGGTCTGGGTGTTGGTGAACACCGTGGACGCGGTGCATTCGCTGCCGGTGCCCGAGGTGGTCGGAATCGCGAAAATCGGCAGTGGCGGGTGCAGCAGTTTGTCGTAGCCCTCGTAATCGAGGATGTTGCCAGGGTTGGTGGCCATGGCCGCCACGCCTTTGGCAGTGTCGATGCTGCTACCGCCGCCGACGCCGATCACCGAGTCGCACTCATGTTTTCTCAGGAACGCCACGGCGCGCTCCAGCACGTCGGTGGTGGGGTTGGGCTCGACGCCGGCAAACACTTCATAGGCAATCTCGCTGGCCGCCAGCGAAGCAAAAAAGCTTTCCATCACGCCCGAGGCCATCAGCCCTTCGTCGGTGACCACCAGCAGTTTTTTTCGGACATGGGGCTTGAGCAAGGCCCCGGCCTGACGCACCAGGCCGTTGCCGCTTTTCAAGGTGGTGGGGAAGTAAAACTGGAACGGGTTCATGTGTGCCTCCGGCGTCGTTTCTTGTTCGTCGGCAAACAGTAATCAGCGTCGTAGAGCGCCGATAATGAAAAGGTCTGATCCTGCGATCACCCTTTGTCATCCCCCGGCGAGCAGGTAGGCAGTGGTAACGTGATCGCTTTGAAACCGTCAGGAGCATCGTCATGGATTTGGGTATTTCGGGGCGTTGGGCGATTGTCTGCGCCGCCAGCAAGGGCTTGGGCCTGGCCTGTGCGCGGGCCTTGGCGAAGGAGGGCGTGAACCTGGTGATCAATGCCCGTGGTGAGGAGACGTTGCAGGCGGCCGCTGTGGAATTGCGCAAGCTGGGCGTTGAAGTGCGCATCGTGGCCGGGGACATCAGCGAGCCGGCTGTTCGCGCAGGGGTTTTGGCGGCGTGCCCGCAGGTGGATATTCTGGTCAACAACGCCGGCGGACCGCCGCCCGGTGATTTCCGCGACTGGCAGCGCGAAGACTGGCTCAAGGCGCTGGACGCCAACATGCTCACGCCCATCGAACTGATCAAGGCGTGCGTCGATGGCATGGCCGAGCGCGGTTTCGGGCGCATCGTCAACATCACTTCCGGCGCAGTGAAGGCGCCGATCGATGTGCTCGGCCTGTCCAACGGCGCCCGCAGCGGCCTCACCGGTTTCATCGCCGGGCTGGCGCGTCAGGCGCGATTGGCGGGAAATAACGTCACGGTCAACAACCTGCTGCCGGGGCCATTCGACACCGAGCGCTTGCACAAGACCCTGGATGCTGCCGCCCAGGCCAATGGCACCAGTGTCGAAAGCATCGCCGAGCAGCGGCGCAAACACGTCCCGGCGCAGCGTTTTGGTCGGCCCGATGAATTCGGTGCGTATTGCGCGTTTATCTGTGGCGCCCAGTCCGGGTTTCTGACCGGGCAAAACCTGTTGCTCGATGGCGGCAGTTATCCCGGGACGTTCTGACTTATCTGTCCTTGTGGCGAGCGAGCTTGCTCGCGCTGGGCTGCGTAGCGGCCCAAAAATCCCCCAGTCATTGGGATTTTTGTGAGTGCTGCGCACTCAAGCGGGAGCAAGCTCCCTCGCCACGGATATCAAACGTTCTCGAAACTGTTTGGGGGATGACAGTTGGTGATCCCCCTATCAGATCCCATCATTATTCAGTCCTCGGAGCCGTGATTAGAGTGGGGCCGCTTGTTTCCACAACAATAAGAGCGCCCCCACATGAATAATCCGAGTGCCGAAAGCCTGTCATTGCCCGCCGCCTCCGCGACGATGCGCGCCACCAATGTACGCTGGCGAATCTTCCTCATCATGTTGATGCTGACCGCGATCAACTACATCGACCGCGCTTCGCTGTCGGTGGCGTTGCCGCTGATCTCCAGCGAATTCCAGATCCCGCCGGCCCTCGAAGGCCTGATGCTCAGCGCGTTTTTCTGGTCTTACGCCTTGATGCAAATCCCTGGCGGCATGCTGCTGGACCGCTTCCACACCCGCCGGGTGATCGTCGTCGCGACCGTGGCCTGGGGCGCGTTCCAGGCGTTGGCCGCCGGCGCGCACAACTGGATCACGTTGCTGATCACGCGCATGGGCCTTGGCGTCGCCGAGTCGCCGATCATGCCGGCCGGCGCCAAGCTCAACGGTGCCTGGCTGACCCCCAACGAACGCGGACGCGGCGCGGTGCTGGTCGACGGCGGCGCGCCGCTGGGCAGTGCCTTCGGCGCGATCATCATTGCCGGGCTGATCGCCTGGTTCGATTCCTGGCGCATCGCCTTCGTGATTGCTGGCGTCGGCACCATGCTCGCCGGTGTACTGGCCTGGAAATACATCCGCAACCATCCCAGCGAACACCCCGGCGTCAATGCCGCGGAACTGGCGCACATCACAGAGGGCAACGCCAAGGTCAGCCAACCCGGCGCAGTGACCAGCATCCCCTTCAGGGAACTGCTCAAGGACCGCTCGGTGCTGGCCATGTTCGCCGGTTACTGCTGCATCCTCAGCGTGTTCTACGGCCTGCTGACCTGGATGCCGAGCTACCTGCACCAGACCCATGGCCTGAACATTTCCGGCATGGGCGGCGCGACCTTCCTGATCTTCATGTGCGGTTTCGTCGGTGAACTGGTCGGCGGTTACCTGGGTGACAAATGGAAATCCAGCGGTGCCTCGCCGAACCTGGTGATGCGCAGCATGTTCAGCGGTTCGGCACTGGTGGCGGCGCTGTGTATGCTGGCGACGGCTTACACCGCCCAAGCGAGCCAGGCCATCGGCCTGCTGTGCGTGGCGATGTTTTTCATCCGCTGGTGCGGTATGTACTGGTGCATTCCGTCGATCCTCGGCGGCACCTCGAAAACCGGTGTACTGGCCGGGACCATGAACTTCTGCGGCAACATGGCCGGGGTGATCGTGCCGATCCTGATCGGTTTGATCGTGCAGTTCACCGGTTCGTATTTCCTGGTGCTGATCTTCTTCGTGGTCATGGCCATGTTGCTGGCGATATTCTCCAGCCTGATCGATTACCGGGAGCGAGGGCTGGTTTGACATGAGCATGGATATCGACTGCGTGGTGGTCGGGGCCGGGGTGGTGGGGCTGGCGGTGGCCAGGGCCCTGGCCATGAGCGGGCGCGAAGTGATTGTGGTCGAGGCCAGTGAGGGCATTGGCACGGGCATCAGTTCGCGCAACTCGGAAGTGATCCACGCCGGTATCTATTACCCGAGCGGCAGCCTCAAGGCGCAGTTGTGCGTGGAGGGCAAGCAACGCCTCTACGCCTTCTGCGACGAGCGCGGCGTCGGTTATCAGCGCCTTGGCAAGTTGATCGTCGCCACTGATGAGACGCAGCATTCGGCCCTGCAACGGTTGCTGGAGCAGGGCCGGTGCAATGGCGTCGATGACCTGCAATGGCTGGATGCCGCACAGGCGCGGAAGCTTGAACCGGCGTTGTCCTGCGTGGCCGCGCTGTGGTCGCCGTCCACCGGCATTGTCGATTCCCATGGGTTGATGCTGGCGCTGCAAGGCGATGCCGAAGCCCATGGTGCGTCGCTCGTCTTGCACACGCCTCTGTTGTCGGCGCGGTGCATCGATCAGGGGTTCGAGTTGCAGATGGGCGGCGCCGAGCCCATGACCTTGAGCTGTCGCGAGCTGATCAATTGTGCAGGGTTGTCCGCGCCCGAGGTGGCAAATGACATCGCTGGCTTACCCGCGCAGCACGTTCCCAAGGCGTACCTGTGCAAGGGCAGCTATTTCGCCTTCAGCGGCCGGGCGCCGTTCCGGCATCTGGTGTACCCGGCACCGGAAAGCGCCGGGCTGGGGGTGCACATGACCCTCGACCTCGCTGGCCAGGCGCGTTTCGGGCCGGACGTGGAGTGGGTCGACAGCGTTGATTATCGCGTGGATCCAGCCCGCGCCGACGGTTTTTATGAAGCGATCCGCCGGTACTGGCCAGGCCTGCCGGATAACAGCCTGCAACCGGCCTACAGCGGCATTCGCCCGAAAATCAGCGGACCGAACGACGCGGCCGCCGACTTTCGCATCAACGGACCGGCCGAGCATGGCGTACCGGGGCTGGTCAATCTGTTCGGCATCGAATCGCCGGGCCTGACCAGTTGCCTGGCGTTAGCGGATCGGGTGAGGGATCAACTGTAGGAGCGAGCTTGCTCGCGATGGTCGTCAACGATAACGCTGGGCACCTGACACCCCGCAGTGTTCTCGGGTTCATCGCGAGCAAGCTCGCTCCTACAGAGTAACGCTCATACCGATAATCAGTGCCTGCCGCCGCCTATCGCAGTTAGCGCTATCCTTGGAAGATGCGCTCTTCGCCATCGGAGTCATCTGATGATCAACGTACGCACTGCCCGCATGCTCGCCGACTACAAACAATGGGCTAACCGGCGTCTGTTCGACAACCTGGCGCAACTGCCACCGGGCGAAGTCGAAAAGGAACGCGCCGGGATCTTCAAAAACATGATCGGCACACTGAATCATATCTATGTGGTGGACTGTCTTTGGCAAGCCCACCTCGAAGGCCGAGGGCACGGCTTCACCACATCCCATGATGTGGTTTATCCCGCACTGACAGAACTGCGCCTGGCGCAACAGGATGTCGATCATTGGTATTGCGACTGGACCGCCCGGCAGACCGATGCCTCGCTGGACAGGCCCGTCAGGTTCACTTTCATTTCCGGGGAAAGCGGCACAATGAGTGCCGGCGCGATGCTGCTGCACGTGGTCAACCACGCCAGCTATCACAGGGGCTGGATCATCCAGATGTACTTCGAAATCCCGGCCATGCCGCCCATGACTGACCTGCCGATCTACATGCGCGAGACCGACCCGAGTTTCAATTCGCTCAATGCTCCGGTAGTGACGCCGACATGTGCTGCGCAATTCGCGAGCGCAACCAACGTTCTGCCGGATCGTTATCGTTGACGCCGTTCCAGACCATGGACAGTTCGGACAGGTTGATCTCGAAAGGCGCGTCGTCGGCGCGCAATTGAGTGCTGCCCCGGACTAGTGCGCAAGCCGCGTAATCCGGCACCGTCGCGAGCAGGTCGGTGCCGGCGAGCAAATCGCGCAGCCCGGCAAACTGCGGCACCGCCAGCACCACCCTACGCGAGCGACCGATCCGTGCCAGGTCGGTGTCGATGGCCCCGGTCAAGTCCCCGGAGAACGACACCAGCGCATGGGGGCGTTCGCAATACTCGTCCAGCGTCAGGGTGCCGGGGCGGTTGTCGCCGCGCAGAATCTTCACGCTCAAATCCCGCAGCTTCTTGCGCTTGGCATTGGCCGGCAACTCGGTGGTGTAGCTGATCCCGACGGAAATTTCCCCGGAAGCGAGCATCGGCGACATCAGCAGAAAATTCACCCGCCGCACCACGATCACCACGTTTTGCGCCTCTTCACGCAGTTGCTTGAGCAGGGGCGGGAACAGGCCGAACTCGGCATCGTCGGACAGGCCGATGCGAAACACGTCACGGCTGGTGGAGGGGTCGAAATCCTTGGCCCGGCTGACCGCACCGGAAATGGTGTCCATCGCCGGCTGCAACTCCTTGAGAATCGCCAGTGCCCGCTGGGTCGGCTCCAGCACCCGACCGTTGCGTACCAGCAACGGGTCATCGAACAAATCCCGCAAGCGGGCCAGTGCGGCACTGACGGCGGGCTGGCCGAGGAACAGCTTTTCACCGGCCCGTGTCAGGTTCTTTTCGAACATCAGGGTCTCGAAAATCACCAACAGGTTCATGTCCACGCGGCGCAGGTCGTTGCGGTTCATGGCGAGGTTCTCGCGGGTTGCAGAATTTCTTCAGTAAAGCACCAATCCCTGTGGGAGCGAGCCTGCTCGCGAAAGCGGTTTAACAGGCAAGCACGATGTCGCCTGACACTCCGTCTTCGCGAGCAGGCTCGCTCCCACAGGTTTTGCGTTTTATTCGGTGGGGGCGAGTCGATCCAGCGCCCGGTTCACCGCCAACTCTCCCAGCATGATGACCTGGGCGATGCCCAGCAGGGTGTTGCGGTGCGAGCCTTCCAGAAAACCTGCCAGGTCATTGGTCATGACACTGGCCGAGGCCAGTGATTCGCTGGCGTGGGCCAGCAGGGTTTCGGTGTCGATGTCCGGGTTGATGGTGAACATCGCGGAGGGTTTGTGGGGCGTGGCCATGATATGGGCGGCCAAGTCGGTTTCCGGGGGATTGGGCGTTGGTTTGAACATAGATGAAACTCCAGTACTTGCAGAATGGGAGCCATCACCTTTCGCTACCAAACGAATGGGGTGGTGGCCTTACGCAGGTTGGTAGACCGGAGTACTGGAACCGGCGCCTGCGAACAGGCCCTGCGCATGACCACCATAAAGCAGCCTTATGCGCAGTACTCCGGGCTACCAAACCCGATCGCTGTAGTTTTCAGCGACCGGCCAACGATAAAACCCGACCCCAAGGCGCACAAGCCGGCGGATTCTGGCGTAACCGTAGGCAACGACGCAAGGCGCTGTGGCTTTCAGGAAGTAAATCTGACGACGGTTAAACAAGACCTTAAACGTGAAATCTGCAGCGAACAAAAAGCCTGAAGCAACCCAGATTTCCTGTGGGAGCGAGCCTGCTCGCGAAAGCGGTTTAACTGGCAGGAATGATGT
>NZ_JBPKAM010000151.1:0-10222 GCF_051216495.1 Pseudomonas baetica
GGGCATCTCAGTCAAGATCGGTGTGCCTGACACACCGCTTTCGCGAGCAGGCTCGCTCCCACTATGTATGTCTCCTGTACGGGCACCAGGCTCATGGCTCCTTACCCGCTTTCTGAACAGATGACGGCTTTCGTCGAGAAAACCGTCAGTTTCAACAGCACCGACAGCAGCCTCCCCGGATTGCGCCAGGCCTACAGCGACATGTGCCGGGCGTTTACCCCATCACGTCCAGTCGGGCTTTATGTGGTCGATTTCGAGTTGGCCGGTGTGTCGGTGCGGTCCTATCAACCGCCTGTTTCGCCGCCGGCCGATGGCGCGCCGTGCATCCTTTACCTGCACGGTGGCGGGTGGGTGGTGGGGGATCTGGATTCCCACGACTTCATCTGTGCCGAACTGGCCTCGACACTCGGCGTGCTGGTGATCGCCGTGGATTACCGACTGGCGCCGGAGTATCCGTATCCGGCGGCCTTCGAAGATTGCCTGGGCGTTTGGCGAGCATTGCGTAATGGTCCGTTTCGCCTGGACCCCAAGCGCACCCTGGTGGCGGGTGACAGTGCGGGCGGCAATCTTGCGGCGGCGTTGTGTCTGGCACTGCGCGATGCCGGCGAGCCGGTGCCTTGCGCCCAGGTGCTGATCTATCCGGGGCTGGGCGGTGACCACCGGTTAGCGTCGCGCAGCGAATGCGCCGATGCGCCGTTGCTCAGCAGCAGTGACCTGGACTGCTATCAGGCGCTGTACCTGCGTGGCACGCCTAAACCGGGCGCTTATGCCATGCCGTTACTGGCCTCGGACTTCAGCGGATTGCCACCGGCATTGATTGCCGTGGCGCAGTTCGATCCGCTGCGCGATGACGGCCTGCAGTATGCCGAACGCCTCAACGCCGTCGGGGTGGCCGCAACGTTGTATTACGGGGACGGACTGGTTCATGGTTGTTTGCGGGCGCGCAGGCAGGCTGCCGAGGTGGATGCGCTCTACGAAACGCTGATCGATTATCTGGCGGCAAAACTCTGACTCCGCAAGGGCATGCTCATTGACGTAAATCGGGTTTATGATGCCGGACGGCAGAATAATAGAAGTCCCCCCAGGGATGAACTCGACCCCTTACGGAGCGCGCAATGCAGACTTTGTACCCGCAGATCAAACCCTACGCCCGGCACGATCTGGCCGTCGACGAGACTCACACGCTGTATGTCGACGAAAGCGGTTCACCGGAAGGTTTGCCGGTGGTGTTCATCCACGGCGGACCTGGCGCCGGGTGTGATGCGGCGAGCCGCTGCTACTTCGATCCGAATCTGTATCGCATCGTGACCTTCGATCAGCGTGGCTGCGGTCGCTCCACGCCCCACGCCAGCCTGGAAAACAACACCACCTGGGATCTGGTCGCCGACCTTGAGAAAATTCGTCAGCACCTGGGCATCGACAAGTGGGTGTTGTTCGGCGGTTCCTGGGGTTCGACCCTGGCGCTGGCTTACGCGCAAACCCACCCGGAGCGCGTGCATGGGTTGATCGTGCGCGGGATTTTTCTCTGCCGTCCGCAGGAAATCGAGTGGTTCTATCAGGCCGGTGCCAGCCGCCTGTTCCCCGATTACTGGCAGGACTACATCGCGCCAATCCCGACGGACGAGCGCGACGATCTGCTCGGTGCATTCCACCGGCGCCTGACCGGCAACGATCAGATCGCCCAGATGCACGCGGCCAAGGCCTGGTCCATTTGGGAAGGCCGGACCGCGACTCTGCGCCCGAACCCGCTGGTGGTCGATCGTTTCTCCGAGCCTCAGCGCGCGCTTTCGATTGCGCGGATCGAATGCCATTACTTTACCAACAACGCCTTTCTTGAACCGAATCAACTGATTCGCGATATGGGCAAAATCGCTCACTTACCGGGCGTCATCATCCACGGTCGCTACGACGTGATCTGCCCACTGGACAACGCTTGGGAACTGCACCAGGCCTGGCCGAACAGCGAACTGCAAATCATCCGTGACGCTGGCCATGCCGCCGCCGAGCCGGGGATCACCGATGCCTTGGTCCGTGCTGCCGATCGGATGGCGCGGCGACTGCTCGACCTGGCCCCGGAAGAAGCATGAAGGGCCTGTTGCAGCGCGTGCGTGGCGCGCGAGTCGAGGTCGCGGGAGAGGTGGTGGGCGCGGTCGATCAAGGGTTGCTGGTGCTGGTCGCCGTCGAACCCGATGACACGCGGGCCAGCGCCGACAAACTTCTCAATAAGCTGCTTAACTATCGGGTGTTCAGCGACGCCGAGGGCAAGATGAATCTGTCCCTGGCGGATGTGGGCGGCGGATTACTGCTGGTCTCGCAGTTCACCCTGGCTGCGGACACCAAGAACGGGTTGCGACCGAGTTTCTCGACGGCGGCTCCCCCGGCCTTGGGTGAGGAGTTGTTCGACTATCTATTAAGCAAAGCGAAACAGGTGCATGGCACTGTGGCATCAGGTAGATTCGGCGCGGATATGCAGGTGCACTTGGTCAATGACGGCCCGGTAACCTTCCTGTTACAGACCTGAAAGCGCTTGAAACATCTTTTTACGCGCTTTTCGACTGAAAACAGGCGTTTTTCGCGATAAATACTTTGTTACCCCTGATGCGTTGTAACGCGGGCTACTAGATAATCGCGCGCTACGGGGATCAGCGTTCGTTGGTCCATTTTGACTTAGGTAGAGACTTGTCTGGATCCGATTGGGGAATCATTTCGCCCCAGCGGAGTCGGAACAATGCTCGCCAACTTGGCAAGAGTGGTCTGCAAGGCCGGTTTTTTTGTACCGGGAACCGTACAGACCCTTTAACTGGCCGTTGGTTTTTTGATCTGTTTTCGGCGAGGGTTGCTCGTGATTGTTAGTCCCTGTAACGCACCAAAATTGTCTGCCAAACGGTTGCGCAGCGCTCTGGTAGCAGGCTCGGCGATGCTCTGCCTGCTCAGCGCTGGCCAGCTTTGGGCATTCAACCTGGATGATGTATCGGCCAAGGCAAAAGAGCTGGCCGGTCAGAAGTACGAAGCGCCGCGCAGTAACCTGCCGAACGAATTCCGCGAGATGAAGTTCGCGGACTATCAGAAAATTCGCTTCCTGACGGAAAAAGCCGAGTGGGCGGATCAGAAGACCCCGTTCAAGCTGTCGTTCTATCACCAGGGCATGCACTTCGATACCCCGGTGAAAATCAACGAAATCACGGCGAACACCGTCGAAGAGATCAAGTACGACCCAAGTCGTTTCGATTTCGGCGACCTCAAGTTCGATCCCAAGGCCACCGAACAACTGGGCTACGCCGGTTTCCGCGTGCTGTACCCGGTCAACAAGGCTGACAAGCAAGACGAAATCATGACCATGCTCGGCGCGAGTTATTTCCGCGTTGTTGGCAAGGGGCACGTCTACGGTTTGTCCGCTCGCGGCATGGCGATCGATACCGCTTTGCCTTCCGGCGAAGAATTCCCGCGTTTCCGCGAGTTCTGGATCGAGCAACCGAAGCCGGGCGACAAGCACCTGGTGATCTTCGCACTGCTGGATTCGCCACGGGCAACCGGCGCCTATCGCCTGACCCTGCGTCCGGGCAGCGACACCATCGTCGACGTCAAGGCGCAGATGTTCCTGCGTGACAAAGTCGGCAAGCTTGGCATCGCCCCGCTGACCAGCATGTTCCTGTTCGGCGCCAACCAGCCGTCGAAAGTCCTCAACTACCGTCGTGAACTGCACGATTCCAGCGGCCTGGCGATCCATGCCGGCAATGGCGAATGGATCTGGCGTCCGCTGAACAACCCGAAACACCTGGCCGTGAGCAACTTCTCCGTGGAGAACCCGCGTGGTTTCGGCTTGCTGCAGCGTGGCCGTGACTTCAGCCACTACGAAGACCTCGACGACCGCTACGACAAGCGCCCAAGCGCCTGGATCGAGCCGAAGGGCGACTGGGGCAAGGGCACCGTCGATCTGGTCGAGATTCCGACCGCTGACGAAACCAACGACAATATCGTGGCTTTCTGGAGCCCGGAAAAGATGCCGGAGCCAGGCCAGCCGCTGGACTTCGCCTATCGCATGCACTGGACCATGGACGAAGCCGCGTTGCACGCACCGGACAGTGCCTGGGTAAGCCAGACACTGAAATCCACCGGTGACGTCAAGCAGTCCAACCTGATTCGTCAGCCGGACGGCAGCGTTGCCTACCTGGTCGACTTCGAAGGCCCGTCGCTGGCGGCCTTGCCGCAGGATGCAGATGTGCGCAGCCAGGTCAGCGTCGGCGACAACGCCGAGCTGGTCGAGAACACTGTGCGCTACAACCCTGAAACCAAGGGCTGGCGCCTGACCTTGCGCTTGAAGATCAAGGACCCGGGCAAATCCACCGAGATGCGTGCCGCGCTGGTGCAGAACATCGTGCCTGCCGATCTGGCCAAGGCTTCGATTCCAGCGTCCAACTCTTCCGTGGTCAAGGCCGACAAGGTCGCCGCCAAGCAAGCGGAAAAAGCCGAGAAGGACGCGAAGGCCGCCGCCGAGGCCAACAAGGCCGAAGCCAAGCCGGTCGCAGATGCCAAGGACAAGGCGAACAACAAAGACGCCAAGCAGCCTGTCGCTGCGGACGCGGCCCCAGCCACACCGGAATCGGCCCCGACTGAAGAAGTCCTGACCGAGACCTGGAGCTATCAGTTGCCTGCCGATGAGTAATTCTCAAGTACAGCCAGAGACGCTTTCCGAGTATCTGGCGCATCTGCCGATGACCGACCAGCAGCGCGCGGAACTCGCGGGCTGCCAGTCTTTCAGCGAACTGCACGAGCGTCTGTCGTCCTCCACGTTCGACGCCCCGACCGAGGCCGCCCAGGCTTCGGTCGGCAAGCGCCTGACCCTGAGTACCGCCGAAGAACTGGCAGACGCCGAAATGCTCGCGCTCGATGCCAGTGGGCGTGTTTGCCTCAAGGCAACGCCGCCGATTCGCCGGACCAAAGTCGTGCCGGAGCCGTGGCGCACCAATATTCTGGTGCGCGGCTGGCGTCGCCTGACCGGCCGCACCAACCCGCCGAAGCCGCCGAAAGACGCGAATGTGCTTCCGGCGGCGCGCTGGCGCACCGTGGGTTCGATCCGTCGCTACATTCTGCTGGTGCTGATGCTCGGCCAGACCATCGTTGCCGGCTGGTACATGAAAGGCATCATGCCGTACCAGGGCTGGTCGTTCGTCGACCTCAACGAAGTCTTGCATCAACCGCTGATGCAAACGGCCACACAAGTGCTGCCGTATGCGTTGCAAACCAGCATCCTGATCATGTTCGGGATTCTGTTCTGCTGGGTGTCGGCCGGTTTCTGGACCGCGCTGATGGGCTTCCTCGAGTTGCTGACCGGTCACGATAAGTACCGGATCTCCGGTAAAAGTGCGGGCAACGAGCCGATTCCCAAAGATGCGCGCACCGCACTGGTGATGCCGATCTGCAACGAAGACGTACCCCGGGTATTCGCCGGTCTGCGCGCAACGTTTGAATCGGTCGCGGCCACGGGTGACCTGGATCGTTTCGACTTTTTCGTCCTCAGCGACAGTAATGACGCCGATATCTGCGTTGCCGAACAGCAGGCCTGGCTGGACGTCTGCCGCGAAGCCAAGGGCTTCGGCAAGATCTTCTATCGCCGCCGCCGTCGTCGCGTAAAACGCAAGAGCGGCAACCTCGACGACTTCTGCCGTCGTTGGGGTGGCGACTACAAGTATATGGTCGTACTCGATGCCGACTCGGTCATGAGCGGCGAGTGCCTGACCAGTCTGGTACGCCTGATGGAAGCCACGCCGGACGCCGGGATCATCCAGACCGCGCCACGTGCGTCGGGCATGGACACCCTGTATGCGCGCATGCAGCAATTCGCCACCCGTGTGTACGGTCCGCTGTTCACCGCCGGCCTGCACTTCTGGCAGTTGGGCGAGTCGCACTACTGGGGTCACAACGCGATCATCCGCATGAAGCCGTTCATCGAGCACTGCGCCCTGGCGCCGCTGCCCGGTAAAGGCGCGTTCGCCGGTGCGATCCTGTCCCACGACTTCGTTGAAGCCGCGCTGATGCGTCGTGCCGGTTGGGGCGTGTGGATCGCCTACGACTTGCCGGGCAGCTACGAAGAACTGCCGCCGAACCTGCTGGACGAACTCAAGCGTGACCGTCGCTGGTGCCACGGCAACCTGATGAACTTCCGCCTGTTCCTGGTCAAGGGCATGCACCCGGTACACCGCGCGGTGTTCCTGACCGGCGTGATGTCTTACCTGTCGGCGCCGTTGTGGTTCTTCTTCCTCGTGTTGTCGACGGCGTTGCTGGCGGTCAACACCTTGATGGAACCGCAATACTTCCTCGAGCCGCGCCAGCTCTATCCACTGTGGCCACAATGGCATCCGGACAAGGCGATCGCGCTGTTCTCGACCACGATCGTGCTGTTGTTCCTGCCGAAGCTGTTGAGCATCATCCTGATCTGGGCCAAGGGCGCGAAAGAGTTCGGTGGCAAGTTCAAGGTGACGCTGTCGATGCTGCTGGAGATGCTGTTCTCCATGCTGCTGGCGCCGGTGCGGATGATTTTCCACACCCGTTTCGTCCTCGCCGCGTTCCTCGGTTGGGCCGCGACCTGGAACTCGCCGCAGCGTGATGACGACTCCACACCCTGGAGCGAAGCGATCAAGCGCCACGGTCCGCAAACCTTGCTGGGCTTCTTCTGGGCCTTGCTGGTGATCTGGCTGAACCCGAGCTTCCTGTGGTGGTTGGTGCCGATCGTCGGTTCGTTGATGCTGTCGATCCCGGTGTCGGTGATCTCCAGCCGTGTCGGCCTGGGCCTCAAGTCCCGTGACGAAAGCCTGTTCCTGATCCCTGAGGAATACAATCCGCCACAGGCGTTGTTGGCGACCGACCAGTACACCCACGAAAACCGTTATCACGCACTGAACGACGGCTTCATCCGCTCGGTGGTCGATCCCCAGCAGAACGCCCTGGCGTGCTCGCTGGCGACCTCCCGTCACCGCCAGGCCGAGCCGATCGAATGGTTGCGGGTCGAGCGGGTACGCCACGCCATGAAGGTAGGGCCGGAAGGTCTGACCAACAACGAGCGTGTGCAACTGCTGAGCGACCCGGTGGCGTTGGCTCGCTTGCATGAGCAGGTCTGGAGCGAAGGTCACCCTGAGTGGTTGGGCGCATGGCGCAAGTCGGTCAAGGCTGACCCCCATGCACCGCTGCTACCGCTTAAACCACTGAGCGTGCAGCCTCAGTTGGCCTGACCCGACCCCCGTTCCGATCAGGAGCGGGGGCGTTTTCGAAAAGATCGCAGCCTTCGGCAGCTCCTACATGGGATTGTGTACACCCTGTAGGAGCTGCCGAAGGCTGCGATCTTTTGCTTTTACCCTTTGTGCATTCAACTCAGTACGTTAGCATCCGCCCCCGAAAAAGGTGCGCCCGGACCATTCGCGTCCGTATCTATCGTTTTTCACTGGAAAACGGTCGGTTTCGCGCCGCAAACGCAATGGTTTTGGGGACTTGAAGATGAAGAAGTATCTGTCGATGCTGCTGGTCGGCGTCACGGCATTGGTTGCAGTCAGCGCGGCGCAGGCCGGTGCCATCGATGACGCGGTCAAGCGCGGCACGTTGAAAGTCGGCATGGACCCGACCTACATGCCGTTCGAAATGACCAACAAACGCGGCGAGATCATCGGCTTCGAGGTCGACATCCTCAAGGCCATGACCAAAGCCATGGGCGTCAAGCTGGAGCTGGTGTCCACCGGTTACGACGGCATCATCCCGGCCCTGTTGACCGACAAGTTCGACATGATCGGCAGCGGCATGACCCTGACCCAGGAGCGCAACCTGCGCTTGAACTTCAGCGAACCCTTCATCGTGGTTGGCCAGACCCTGCTGATCCGCAAGGATCTGGAAGGCACCATCAAGTCTTATAAAGACCTGAACACCGCCGACTACCGTATCACTTCCAAACTCGGCACCACCGGCGAAATGGTCGCCAAAAAGCTGATCGCTAAAGCCAAGTACCACGGCTACGACAACGAGCAGGAAGCCGTGCTCGACGTGGTCAACGGCAAGGCTGATGCCTTCATCTACGATGCGCCTTACAACGTTGTCGCCGTGAACAAGGTCGGCAACGGCAAACTGGTGTTCCTCGACAAACCGTTCACCTACGAGCCACTGGCCTTCGGTCTGAAGAAGGGCGACTACGACAGCATCAACTTCATCAACAACTTCCTGCACCAGATCCACGAAGACGGCACCTACGATCGCATCCATGACAAGTGGTTCAAAGACACTGCTTGGCAGAAGGACATGGAGTAAGGCTCGGTCAGTTAGACCGCGTCGCGCCCAATCGCCAGCAGGCTGGCTCCCACAATGAAATGCACTCCCCTGTGGGAGCCAGCCTGCTGGCGATGACGGCCTCCAAGGCAACACAAATCCGGAATTTGCAATGAAACATAAAAAAGCCCAATGGCCCTGGCACGTGCTCACCGTGCTGGTGCTGATCGGCCTGGCCGGCGCGTTGTATTACGCCACCTCGTTGATGTCTTACGAATGGCGTTGGAATCGCGTTCCGCAATACTTCGCCTACCACGCCGAAGAGTCCCAGCGCGCCGCCGACATTTCCACCGTCAGCGAATTGGTGCGCAAGGGCGACAAGGCTGAAGTCACCCTGCGCAACGACGCGGGTGATGAACAACATCTGACCGTCGACGAAAACAGCCTGCAAGTCGCCCAGGGCGATGATGTGGCCGAAGGTGATGTCATTGGCGTGACCCGCCATTGGGCTGCGGGACCGTTGATGTGGGGGCTCTGGACGACCTTGTGGCTGTCCGTGGTGTCTGGTGTGCTGGGTTTGCTGATTGGTCTTGCCACCGGCCTGTGCCGGTTGTCGAACAACCCGACCCTGCGTGACCTTTCGACCATTTACGTCGAGCTGGTGCGCGGTACGCCACTGCTGGTGCAGATCTTCATTTTCTACTTCTTCATCGGTACGGTGATGAACCTGTCCCGGGAATTCGCCGGGATTGCCGCGCTGTCGCTGTTTACCGGTGCCTACGTGGCGGAAATCATCCGTTCCGGCGTGCAGTCGATCGCCCGTGGCCAGAACGAAGCCGCGCGCTCCCTGGGTTTGAGCGCCGGTCAGTCGATGCGTCACGTGGTGCTGCCGCAAGCGTTCAAGCGTGTGCTGCCGCCGTTGGCCGGGCAGTTCATCAGCCTGGTGAAGGACACCTCGCTGGTGTCGGTGATCGCGATTACCGAACTGCTCAAAAGCGGTCGAGAAGTCATCACCACCTCGTTTTCGCCGTTCGAAATCCTGTTCTGCGTTGCTGGCCTGTATTTGTTGATCAACCTGCCGCTGTCGAAAATCGCCGGCCGGCTTGAGCGGAGGCTCGCGCAAAGTGATTGAAGTCCGCGATCTGGTAAAAGTCTTCGATACCCGCGGTCACGTGGTCCGTGCGGTGGATAACGTCTCGACCAACGTCGCCAGGGGCGAAGTGCTGGTGGTGCTCGGTCCGTCAGGTTCCGGCAAGTCGACCTTTCTGCGCTGCCTCAATGGCCTGGAAGAATTCGACTCCGGCTCGGTGAGTATCGACGGTCTGCAACTGGCCGACCCGAAAACCGATGTGAACGCCTATCGCCGCGAAGTCGGCATGGTGTTCCAGCACTTCAACCTGTTTCCGCACATGACCGTACTGGAAAATCTGTGCCTGGCGCAGAAAGTCGTGCGCAAGCGCGGCAAGAAAGAGCGCGAGGCCAAGGCCATGGCGTTGCTGGAAAAGGTCGGGATTGCGCAGAAGGCTCACGAGTATCCGTCGCGCCTGTCCGGTGGTCAGCAACAACGCGTGGCAATTGCTCGGGCGCTGGCCATGGAGCCGAAGGTCATGTTGTTCGACGAACCGACTTCGGCGCTGGACCCGGAAATGGTCGGGGAGGTGCTGGACGTCATGAAGAATCTGGCCCAGGAAGGCATGACCATGGTCTGCGTCACTCATGAAATGGGCTTCGCCCGGGAAGTGGCGGACCGGGTGCTGTTCTTCGATCACGGCAAACTGCTGGAGGATGCCTCGCCGGCGGAGTTCTTCGATGCGCCGAAGGATCCGCGGGCGCAGGCGTTCTTGCGGCAGGTTCTTTGATCGCTGCGTCTATGCGATCGCTTTCGCGAGCAGGCTCGCTCCCCCAAACGGCCAAAGCACCCTGCGGGAGGGAAAACTCTCTCCAAAAGACCAAAACCCTCCCCCACTGCACACCGAGA
>NZ_JBPKAM010000152.1:0-9780 GCF_051216495.1 Pseudomonas baetica
TCCCCCAGAAAGGGGTGGGTAGGGCACGTGGGTGGGGGGGTGTGCCGACGCCTTCGCGGGCAACCCCGCTCCCACAGTGTTTTGTGTTGATTGCATGATTTGAGCACGACACAAAAACCTGTGGGATCAATGAAAATCCCGGCTGCGCACGGTGATGCCGTCGAGCAGTGGGCTGAGGTCACTCAAGCGCCCGGCGATCAGGTGGCGTACTTCGCCCTCCTTCTCCCAGCGCCCGTCGACCTTGAGCAGTTGTGAGCCCACCAGTACCCGGCGCTGGCGGTCGGCCAGGTCGCGCCAGACCACCACGTTGACGTTGCCGAACTCGTCTTCCAGGGTGACGAAGGTCACGCCACTGGCGGTGCCCGGTCGTTGCCGCCCGGTGACCAGCCCGGCGACGCTCACCGGGCGCCCGTGCTCGACCTCCAGCAACTCTTTGGAACTGCGGCAACGCCGGGCTTTCAGTTCACCGCGCAACAAGGCCAGCGGGTGCGGCCCGAGGGTGGTGCCGACACTGGCGTAGTCGGCACGCAGGTCCTCGCCGACCGTGGGTTTGGGTAGCGCCACTGCATCCTCCTGCCGGGGCAACCCGGCAAACAGCCCGAGCTGTTTCTCCACCCCCGCCACTTCCCAACGTGCCCGATAGCGATCACCGGCCAACCCGCGCAATGCACCGGCATCGGCCAGTTGCTCCTGGGCACGGGCATCCAGTCGCGCCCTTTCTCCGAGGTCGGCGATGTCGGCAAAAGCGCCCTTGGACCGTGCGGCCTCGATGCGCCGGGCATCGTCTTCGCGAAACCCCTTGATCATCCGCAGGCCCAGCCGGATCGCCGGTTGTGCGCCGGCCATCGGTTCCAGGCTGCAATCCCAGTCGCTGGCGCGCACGTCCACCGGACGGATCTGCAAATGGTGCCGGCGTGCGTCCTGCAGGATCTGGTCCGGGCTGTAGAAGCCCATCGGCCAACTGTTGATCAGTGCGCAGGCAAAGGCGGCCGGTTCGTGACACTTGAGCCAGCAACTGGCGTAGGTCAGCAAGGCAAAACTGGCGGCGTGGGACTCGGGAAAACCGTAGCTGCCAAAGCCCTTGATCTGCTCGAAGATCTGCGCGGCAAACTCTGCGCTGTAGCCGTTTTTCTTCATGCCGGCGGCCAGTCGTTCCTTGTGCGGCTCAAGCCCGCCGTGGCGTTTCCAGGCGGCCATGGAACGGCGCAACTGATCGGCCTCGCCGGGGCTGTAGTCGGCGGCGACGATGGCGATCTGCATCACTTGTTCCTGGAACAGCGGCACGCCGAGGGTTCTTTCCAGTACCACTTTCAGTTCTGGCGACGGGTAGCTCTCCGGCTCCTCCTTGTTTCGGCGCCGCAGGTACGGATGCACCATGCCGCCCTGAATCGGCCCCGGCCGGACGATGGCCACCTCGATCACCAGGTCATAGAACTTGCGCGGTTTGAGCCGGGGCAGCATCGACATCTGCGCCCGTGATTCGATCTGGAACACGCCGATGGTGTCGGCGCGGCCAATCATGTCGTAGGTCTGCGCGTCTTCGGAGGGGATCGTCGCCAGGCTCAAATCCCGGCCGCGATGACGGCGCAACAGATCGAAGCAACGACGAATCGCACTGAGCATGCCCAAGGCGAGGATATCGACCTTGAGCAGGCCGACCGCGTCCAGATCGTCCTTGTCCCATTGAATGATGGTGCGCTCGGCCATCGCCGCGTTCTCCACCGGCACCAGCGTGTCCAGCGGCTGCTCGGAAATCACGAAGCCACCGGGGTGCTGGGACAGGTGTCGGGGGAAGCCGATCAGTTGCCCGGTGAGACTCAACACCCGGCGCAGCACCGGGCTTTCGGGGTCGAAACCGCCCTCCAGCAAGCGCTCCACGGGCGGGGTTTCGTCGCTCCAGTGACCGCAGCAAGCGGCCAGGGCATTGATCTGGTCCGGTGGCAGTCCCAGCGCCTTGGCCACATCGCGCACCGCACCGGCGGCGTGGTAAGTGCTGACCACGGCGGTCAGCGCCGCGCGTGACCGCCCATAGCGGTTGAACACGTACTGCAAGACTTCTTCGCGGCGTTCGTGCTCGAAGTCCACATCAATGTCCGGCGGCTCGTCGCGCTCCTTGGAGAGAAAACGCTCGAACAGCATGTTCATTCGGTCCGGATCGATCTCGGTGATGCCCAAGGCGAAGCACACCGCCGAGTTGGCCGCCGAGCCTCGCCCCTGACAGAGGATTTTTTCGCGTTTGGCGAAAGCAACGACGTCCTGAACGGTCAGGAAATAGCTCTCATAGCCCAGCTCGGCGATCAGCCCAAGCTCCTTATCGATCAGCCCACGCACCTTTTCACTTGCACCGGCGGGCCATCGCTCACGAATGCCACGTTCAGTCAGCTCTTTGAGCCACGACGTTGGGCTGTGCCCTTCGGGCACCAACTCGCGCGGATACTGATAACGCAACTGGCCGAGCTCGAACGTGCAGCGCCGGGCAATGACCCCTGTCTCGTCGAGCAAGGCTGGCGGATAGAGCTCACGCAGGACGTCGAGGCCGCGCAGATGCCGCTCGCCATTGGGGTGCAGGCGCAATCCGGCGTCGGCCACCGGCAGGTGATGGCGGATCGCGGTCATGGTGTCCTGCAAGGCACGGCGACCGCGAGCGTGCATGTGCACATCGCCGCTGGCCACGGCCGGGATGTCCAGTTCCCTGGCCAGGGCCAGCAGATCGTGCAGGCGCCGGGTGTCGTCCTGGCCACGGTGCAGCTGTACGGCCAGCCACAGGCGTTCGGCGAACACCTGTTTCAGCCAGCGTCCCGGCTCGACGTCACCCATCGCGTCCGGCACCCACAGCGCCAGCAAGCCGGGCAATGGCTCGCTGAAGTCCTCGCTTAAGACTTGGTACTGACCTTTCTGCGTACGGCGGCGGGCCCGGGTGATCAGTCGGCACAGGGTCTGGTAACCCTCGAGGTTCTCCACCAGCAACACCAGTTTCGGGCCGTTCTCGATGCGGATCTCGCTGCCGATGATCAACGGCAACTCCACGGACTTCGCCGCCTGCCAGGCGCGGACGATCCCGGCCAAGGTGCATTCGTCGGTGATCGCCAGCGCCTGATAGCCCTGCTTTTTGGCCCGCTGAAACAACTCAAGGGCACTGGAGGCACCGCGCTGGAAACTGAAGTTCGACAGACAGTGCAGCTCGGCATATCCGGCGTTCATGCGAACCAGCCCTGCAACCACAACGGGCCGTCCTCACCGACCGCACGCCAGGCCCAGCCTTGCTGGCCGGCTCGGGTTTCGATCAGGTAATAATCACGGCGCACGTCTTCGCCGTCCCACCAGCCGGACTCGATCCGTTCCGGTCCCATCAGGATGCGCATGGAGTGTTCATGCACCGCCAGCGGTTCCGTCAGCAACCAGCCCGGTCGCTTCACCGTGGGGATTGGTCCGCAGGGCTGACTGTCGGCACGGGCCTGCCATGCGCACTCGGGGCGATGATCGGCCTGAAACCGCAGGCCATGCACGGCCTCATCCCCCAGCCGCGCGCGCAGGCGTTCGCGCAACTGCTCCCAGGGCAAGGACTGCTGTGGACGGTCATCGAACAGCTCCTGAAACTGCGGCACGAAGCTCGGCAAGTCTTCGGCGCGCAGGCGAAACCCGCGCACCGGTGCCTCGACCTGAACCTGCTCCAGGCGCCCCCGGGCCAATTCGAACAGCATGGCCGGATCACGCTCGGCGCTGAGCAGGCCGACCTTGATCAGGGTGTCCGGCAGCCCCGCATGCTCCAGATGCAGGTCGAAGCGCTGCACCCCGCTGTCGCGGCCGCAGAGGAACGCCGACAGATCGCCGGTCAACCGGCGCAACGGAAACAGCAGGGCCTGATGGGATTGCACATCGTAATTGAGCTCAATGCGCACGTCGAAACGATCCGGCGGCAGATAGAACGCCAACGCCAGCCGCCGCGCGCCGAGCAAGGTGTCCAGATGCTTGAGCACCTGCGCCTCGAAACGCCGGGCCAGACTCTGCCGGGGCAACGCCTGCACCTGGCTCAAGGTGC
Organism: Pseudomonas baetica; assembly: GCF_051216495.1. GTDB lineage: Bacteria > Pseudomonadota > Gammaproteobacteria > Pseudomonadales > Pseudomonadaceae > Aquipseudomonas > Aquipseudomonas baetica_B. Next base: position 4,040 of record NZ_JBPKAM010000152.1, read on the forward strand.
GCAACCCCATGCGCGACAAGGCAGTGGCGACACTGGGCTCCAGGCCAACCCGGTCGACGGGCAACTGCCCCAAGTGATACTGCAAGGCTTGATCGTCGGGCACCACCAGACCGTCGTAGGCGTTGGCCAGCATCCGCGCCGCCACCGGGTTGGGCGCGGCGACGATACGGTGACGGAAGCCCAACTCGGTCAGTTCCGTGCGCAAGCGTGCCTCGAACTGCGCCCACGAGCCGAACAATCCGAGGCTGGACTCGATTTCGAACACCAGCGCCCGTGGGTAATGCACGCTGACCTGGGCGCTGAAGCGATAGGCCCAGGCGGCCAGGAATTGCTGCCAGTGTTCGATGTCGGCGAGGTCGTACTCGGCGGTGGCGAAGCCTTTGCTCAAAGCCTGAGCCGCGCTCATGGACTGGCCGGGGCGCAGACCCAAGGCGCGCGCCGGGCCGTTGACCGCCTGCAATACCCGGCGTTGCGCCGGGCCGGTCAGCAGCGCCAGTGGCTCGTCGGGATCGGTGCGCTGACGCAGTACCGCGTCCAGCGCCAATTGCGGGAACAGAATGCACACCCAGCGCATGACAACCTCAATGCCCCACGGGGAAGGCAATCGGCGCCGAACGGGCCAGCCCGCCCCGGCACTTGAGCACGCGTAATTGCGCAGGCCTGGCATCGATGGCGATGCGCAGGGCCGCGGGTGACGGGTTGATTGCTTCATGGATCGAGCGGTAGGCAAAGGCCAGGGTCGAACCGGTTTCCGCCGCCACCTGCAAACGGCGCAAGGCACGATCGTCGACCTTATGCGGCCAGCACAGCACGGCGCCGCAACTGCCCGAACGCAGGCATTGTTCCGTCGCCCACAGCGCATCGCGTTCGCTGGCCTGGATGATCGACAACTGGCGCAGATCGACCCCGGCGCTCTGCCAGGCCTGGGGGTACGGCACACAAGGCGGCGCCACTAGCACGATGCGCTCGCCCGCCGCTGACAACCGCGCCAGCGCCGGCCATACCAATTGCAACTCGCCCACGCCCTGCCCGGCCAGGAGGATTTCGGTCAATGCCGCTTCCGGCCAGCCCCCCGTGGGCAGCGCCGCATCCAGCGCGGCATGCCCGGTAGGTTGCGGGCTGGCGGCCGGCGGCGCAGGCCGGCCCTTCCAGACCTGGCCGCCATTGAACAGCGTATCCAGCGCAACGACGGCACCCATCAGCCTTGCCTCACCAAACCGCAGAACACCCCTTCGATGGCCAGGTCCCGGTCGGCTTCGACGATGATCGGCTGGTAGGCCGGGTTGCGCGGCAACAGGCGAACCGTCTCGCCAATCCGCTCGAAGCGCTTGATGGTGACCTCGCCGTCGAGGCGCGCCACGACGATCTGGCCGTTGAGCGCTTCGGGGCTGCGGTGCACGCCCACCAGATCGCCATCGAGAATGCCGTCCTCAATCATCGAGTCGCCGCGAACCCGCAGCATGTAGTCCGGCACCCGCGAGAAGATCGACGGGTCGAGCAGCAAGCGGCTGTGGACCTCGGCATCGGCACCGATGGGCGCACCCGCCGCGACCCGACCGAGGACTGGAATATCCAGCAATTCGGGGCGCGGCGGCTGCCCGAGCAGGCGAATGCCCCGGGCCTGATGCGGGTTGACCTCGATGAAACCGGCTTCGGTCAGCGCCAGCACATGCTTGCGCGCCACGCTACGGGAGGCAAAACCAAAGGCCTCGCTGATTTCAGCAAGGCTCGGGGACTGACCGTGCTCCGCGATGCGTTCGCGGATAAAGGTCAGGATGGCGGTACGGCGGGGAGTCAGAGTCGTCATGGAGTACATTTGTACTCTTTTGCGAATTTTCTTACAAGCACCGTTAATGCCGTGTGTAGGAACTGCGGGGATAGCAGAATCCGCGGGCAAGCCCGCTCCCACAGTGGTCGAAGTCGTTCACAAATTCTGTGTTTGAAGCCAATACCTGTGGGAGCGGGCTTGCTCGCGAAGAGGCCGGCACATTCAACATTGATGCTGCCTGGCACTCCGTCTTCGCGAGCAGGCTCGCTCCCACAGGTCACGCGCCTGTATGCAAACCCCGGGACGCCAGAAACCCTGCGATGTAATCAATGAACGCCAGCACCTTGGCCGTGGCCCGTCGATGACTCGGGTACACCGCCAGAATGTGCGGGCCAAAGCTGTCGGGGTCGATGTCGTAGTCGGCCATCACCCGCACCAGTCGTCCGTCGGCCAGGTAAGGTGCGGCACTCCACAACGGTGTGTGCAGCAGCCCGCGCCCGGCCAGGGCGTTGGCCAGCAACAAATCGTAATTGTCACTGCGCAAACGTGGTGATTGAGGCTGCGGCAGGCTCAGGCGCTGACCGTCACGCTCGGCCCACCAGAATTCGCGGCTGAGCAAAGGATGGCGATACAACAGCCATTCGTGCTCATCGAGGGTTTGCGGGATGACCGGCAGCCCCTTGCGCGCCAGATACCCGGGGCTTGCACACAGCGCCAGGCGATTGCTGCCGACCACCCGGGCGATGAGCCCCGGCAAGTCATCGTGACCTTCGCGCAAGGCCAGGTCGTAGCCGCTTTCCAACAGATTGACGAAGTCGTCGCACAGATCCACTTGCAGGTTGATTTGCGGGAATTGCTCAAGAAAACCGCCACACACTTGATCAAGAAACGCCTGCCCATAGGCCAGCGGCGCGGTAATTTTCAGGTCGCCGCGCAGGCCGTGCTGCAACTGCTCGATTTCCTCGCCGGCCTCGTCCAGTCGCTGCAACACCTGACGCGCGGTGTCCAGATAGAGCCTTCCTGATTCCGTCAGCAAGATCCGCCGGGTGCTGCGCTCGAACAGCCGTGCACCAAGCTCTGCCTCCAGGTGATTGACCGCTTTGGTCAGGGCCGACGGGGTCTTGCCCAATTGCTCGGCGGCGCGACTGAAGCTGCCCAGTTGCGCCGTGACCACAAACATTTTCAGTGCACCCAACTTGTCCATATTTTTTCCATTCAGGCAAAACCGTTTTTCGCGGGCGAGGCATTCTTCGGGCCGCAACAAGCCACTACTCTGGCCATCAGACGCAATAACAAGGAAACATTCAATGAAAAGATTCATCCCGAATCTATTGATGGCCGCCGTGAGTTTTGCCTCATTGGAAGCCATGGCGACGACTGATCTGGTGTTGTTGAACGGCAAGATTTTCACCGCAGACCGTACTCAGCCCAAGGTCGAGGCATTGGCGGTCAAGGATGGCAAAGTGCTGCAAGTCGGCAGCAATGCTCAGATCAAACCGTTGATCGAGCCGGGAACCCGCGTCATCGACCTGGGCGGCAAAACCTTAATGCCAGGCCTGATCGACAGCCACTCCCACGCGATTTTTGGCGGTCTGGAAATGGTCTCGGCCAACATGGAAGACGAAGTGGTCGAGCTCGACGAACTGGAGAAACGCCTGCGCGCCTGGCGTGACGACGGCAAGGCCCGGCACGGTGATGTATTGAGCGTGGCCGGCATGAGCTCGGCCTACTGGGCGCAGGCCGAGGCGTTGGGCAAGAAATTCAACAGCGGCGAATGGGCCAGCGTGCCCGTCGTCTTTACCGGCAGCGACCACCACACGGCCTGGGCCAACGACGTCATGCTCAAGCGCGCCGGTATCGATGCTCAGTTACTGAAAAACCTCCCGGACGCTGAAAAAGACACCATTGGTAAACTCGCCGATGGCACCCCCAACGGCTTCCTGGTGGACGCCGGCTGGGACCGGGTCGCCTCGAAAATGCCGGTGCCGAGTGCCGCCGATATGCTCAAGGCCGCGCAAACCGCCGTGCGTTACAACAACAGCGTCGGCATCACCGCGTGGATGGACCCCGCCGCCAACGCCGCGCCGGGCGAGCCGGTGTTCGCCCTCAAACCCACGGAAAAAACCGTCGGCGTGCTGCCGGCGTACAAGGCGCTGTCGCAAAGCGGCGGCCTGACCGCCCACGTCGCCGCGCTGCTGGTGGCCAATCCGAAAAGCGTGCCGGCGGATCTCGATACGCTCGACAAAGTCCGACAACAGTTTCAGGACGTCCCCAACCTCACCCTGCCGGGCGTCAAGATCTTCGCCGATGGGGTGATCGAATACCCGGCGCAGAGCGCGGCGATGATCGACCCTTACAGCAACTCACACAAACAGGGCGAACTGTTGATCGATCCCAAGCATTTCGGCGAGCTGGTCAGCGCCATCGATCAACGGGGCTGGCTGGTGCACATCCACGCCATCGGTGACCGGGCGGTGCGCGAATCCCTGAACGGCATCGAACAGGCGCGCAAGGATCGTCAGAGCGGCGTGACCCACTCCATCACCCACTTGCAAATGGTCAACCCGAAGGAATTCGCCCGCTTCAAACCGCTGGATGTCATCGCCTCGATGCAACTGCTCTGGGCCAGCGCCGACGACTACACCACGGACATGATCAAGCCCTACGTGAGCGCCGCAGCCTTCCGCTATCAATACCCGGCGCACTCGTTGCTCAAGCAAGGCGCGACGATCTCCGGGGCCAGCGATTGGCCGGTGTCTTCGCCGAATCCGTTCAATGCCATGGCCCAGGCCATCACCCGCGAAGGTCCGTTGGGTGTGCTCAACGCCGATGAGCGACTGGACCGTGAAACCATGTTCTACGCCTACACCCTCAATGCCGCGCGGACCATTGGCCTGGACAAGCAGATCGGTTCGTTGAGCGCCGGCAAGCAAGCGGACTTCATCGTGCTCGATCGCGATGTGTTCAGCGTCGACAACAAAGTCCTGCACGACACCCAAGTGCTGCAAACCTGGTTCGCCGGTCGCCAGGTTTACGCCCCTACCCTCTAGCAGCACTGTTTTCCCTGTGGGAGCCAGCCTGCTGGCCCCCAGGTTTCCTCGCGCCCCAAAACAATCACAATAACGGGACTTCCCATGAAAGCCTTGACCCTGTTCGCCCTCGGTTCCTTGAGCCTGCTGCCCTTGAGCAGCCAGGCGGTGCCCCTGAACGATGATTTCGCCCTGCTGCTGGACGTGACCCTGGCCAGTGACTACCGCACCCGCGGCATCTCGCAGACCCAGAACGATCCTGCCGTACAGGCCGGCGCAACCCTCGCCCACAGCAGCGGCCTGTACCTGGGCGCGTGGAGTTCCAACGTCGACTTTGGCGGCGGCCTGAAAACCCGTCAGGAAATCGATTACTACGGCGGTTGGCTGTGGCAAGCCACCGATGACGTCAGCCTGGATGTCGGCTATCTCAAATACGCTTACCCGAAAGAGAGTCAGTTCAACCAGAGCGAGGTCTACGGCATTCTCAGCGTCTATGGGGTGAAGCTCGCGGCCTATTACTCCGACGATGCGCCGGGCATCGACAGTCAGCAGAACTCGCTCTACAGCTATATCGGTTACGAAACCCAATTGCCCCACGACGTCGGCCTGCAACTGCGCTATGGCCTGATGGACTTCAAGGACCCGCACCTGTATTCGAGCTCGGGCCAAGCTGAAGATTCGTATCGCGAATGGGAGGTCAAGCTGACCCATGAGCTTGCCGGTGTGATGCTGGGTTTGAGCTACATCGATACCGATCTTTCGAAGAGCCAGTGCGCCAGCAACTGGGGCTTCGATGATGTGTGCAGCGCGACGGTGGTGGCGAGCATCAGCAAATCCTTCTGACCACCCCGAGTCCCCTGTAGGAGGGGGGGGGGGGGGGGGGGGGGGGGGGGGGAGGGGGGGGGGGGGGGGAGGGGGGGGGGGGGGTGGGGGGGGGGGGGGGG
>NZ_JBPKAM010000153.1:0-9741 GCF_051216495.1 Pseudomonas baetica
GTCTTTCTCTCTTTTTTCTAGAGCGGTCGTTGGAGTTGGTGGCTGTTTTTTCTTTATTTCCATGCCCTGTGGGGGGGGGAGTGTCGATGACCAGAAGTTTGCAACGGCCCACCCCCCCCCCCCCCCCCACAAAAGCAATAGGCATGACCCTGCACCGGAGCCCCCATGGCCAACGCTTTACCCGACCTGAAACTATTGCGCATCTTCGTCAGCGTGGTGCGCCATCAGGGATTCGCCAACGCACAGCAAGAGCTCAACCTCTCGACGTCGGCCATCAGCACGTACATGAGTCAGCTGGAGTCGGCGCTGGGCCTGGTGCTGTGTCATCGCGGCCGCGGCGGTTTCAGCCTGACCAGCAAGGGCGAGTTGTTCCATCAGGAAACCCTGCGCCTATTGGCCGAGCTGGAAGGCTTCGAACAATACGCCGCCGCGCTCAAGGGCGAATTGCGCGGCACGCTGAACCTGGGGGTGATCGACTCCACCGTCAGCGACAAGGCTTTGCCGTTCGCCGAAGCCATCGGCGCCTACAGCCAGGAACACCCGGCGGTGCATTTGCATTTGTCGGTGATGAGCCCTTATGAGCTGCAACTGGGCGTACAGGACAACCGTCTCGACCTGGCCATCGGCGCGTTTTCCACGCGCATGAGTGGCCTGGTGTACATGCCGCTGTACCGCGAACAGCATTGGTTGTATTGCAGTACGCGGCATCCGCTGTTCAACGAGCGGCGCATTCCCGAGCAGGTCATCACCCAGCAGCGCATGGTCGGTCGCGGCTACTGGAGCCAGGCCGAACTGGCTCGCCATGGTTTCAAACACAGCGCGGCGACGGTGGAGAGTATGGAGGCGCAGTTGATCCTGGTGCTCTCTGGCGCCTACATCGGTTACTTGCCGGAGCACTACGCCCAGGCTTGGGCCGACAAGGGCGACTTGCGTGTGCTGTTGCCGGCGACCTTCGGTTATCAGGCACCGTTCTCGATGATCGTGCGCCGCGGGCGCAGTCGCGAACCGCTGATCCAGACCTTTCGCGATCTGCTCAAAGCACAGCTCAATCAGGTTTAAGATGATGTCCAGAATCCAGTGCTCACGTTGTCTGCGCCCGCAATCCCATTGCCTGTGCCCGCTGATCCCCAGCCTCGACAGCCGCACTCGGGTGTTGCTGTTGCAGCACCCCAGCGAAGTGAATCATGCGCTGAATACCGCGCGACTGGCGGCACTGGGCTTGAACAATGCCGAGTTGATTGTCGGCGAAGTGTTCGAGGATTTGCCGAAGCTGTTGAATCAGCCGGGATATCAGACACGGTTGTTGTTTCCCGCCGACGATGCGCAACCGATGCAGGCTTACACCGCATCCGATGATCCGTTGCTGTTGGTGGTCCCGGACGGCACCTGGCGCAAGGCACGCAAGATGTTGCACCTCAATCCGCTGCTGGCGGCGTTGCCCAGGGTGACCCTGGCCGAGGGCGGCGTGTCCCGTTATCGACTGCGCAAGGCGCCGGAGCCGGGGGCGTTGTCGACGGTGGAGGCGATTGTGCAGGCGTTGCAGGTGCTGGAAGCGCCGGCTTCGTTCGAGGCGTTGTTGAAGCCGTTCGAGGCGTTGATCGAGGGGCAGATTGCGGCGATGGGGGAGGAGACCTTCCAGCGTAATCATGGGCCGAAATAGTCGGTGCTTCTGAGGGACTCTTCGCGAGCAGGCTCGCTCCCACAGTTGACCGCATTTCCCTGTGGGAGCGAGCCTGCTCGCGAAAGCGGTGGAACAATCACAGTAATATCGACCCAGAGACTACCGCTCCCGCATCGCCTCAGTCCGCGCTTTCAACACGGGTTTAAGCAGATAATCCAGCACCGTCTTCTCCCCGGTAATAATGTCCACCGTCGCCACCATCCCCGGAATGATCAGCAGCGGTTTCACATCCCCGCCCAAATGGTTTTTATCGGTGCGCACCTGGATCAGGTAGAAGCTGTTGCCCTTGTCATCGGTGATGGTGTCGGCGCCAATCAGTTCAAGCTTGGCGCTCAGGCCGCCATAGATCGTGTAGTCGTAGGCCGTGAACTTGACCATGGCTTTCTGGCCCGGGTGCAGGAACGCCACGTCCTGTGGCCGCACCTTCGCCTCGATCAGCAGGTTGTCTTCAAGGGGCACGATTTCCACCATGTCGCTGCCCGGCTGGACCACGCCGCCGATGGTGTTGACCTTGAGCACCTTGATGATGCCCTTGACCGGCGAGGTCACCGTGGTACGGGTCACACGGTCGTCGATGGCGATGCTCGATGCCGTGATTTTCGACAGGTCGGTGCGTTTCTCATTCAGCTCCTTGGCCGCTTCGGAGCGAAACGTCTGTTCCGATTCGTCGATCTTGCTCTTGATCTCGGCCATCGCCGATTCCGCCCGGGGAATCGCCAGGGTGGTGGCGTTCAACGAGCCGCGGATCTCCACGGCGCTGCGCTTGAGTCTCAGGATCTCTACCGGCGACACGGCGCCGGTCTTGACCAGAGGCTCGGACATCGCCATCTCTTGATTGACCAGCGCCAGGCTTGAACTGTATTGCCCGGCTTTCGAGCGAAACTCCGCCAGTTCCTGGGTTTTTTGCCGCAGTTGCTCACTCAATGTCCGTTGTTCGCTGGCCAGTCGACGTTGCCGTTGTTCGTACAGCGAGCGCTCGTCTTCGGCCACTTGTGGCGCCTTGGCGATCACTTCATCCGACAGCTTGAAGGGGCGGCCCTCGGCTTCCGCCGACAGCCGTTCGACCTGCGCGGTCAGTGCATAACGATCGGCCTCGCTTTCGCCCTTGTTCGACAGGTAGCGCGTGTCATCCAGACGCAACAGGGTGTCGCCCTTGTTCACCATTTGCCCTTCGCGCACGAAGATCTCGGTGACGATGCCGCCTTCAAGGTTCTGGATCACTTGCACCTTGCTCGACGGGATCGCCTTGCCTTCGCCCATGGTCACTTCTTGCAACACGGCGAACTTGGCCCAGACCAAGGCGCTGATCAGCAGCGCCGCCGCCAGCCACACGGTGATCCGCGACCAGCGCGGGGAATCCTGCAGCGAGGCGCCGGCGGTTTCCGGCATGAATTCGACTTCGGCGCTTTTCGAAAAGCTGTTGAAGTAGCCACGTTCATTCGATTTCACCAGCGGGGAATCAGGCATGGGCGACTCCTAGACTGCCGCAGAGCCAACGCGGCCCTTGCGCAGTGCATCGATGACCGCTTCTTTCGGCCCGTCGGCGACGATCCGCCCGTTATCCAGCACGATCAGCCGATCCACCAGGCTGAGCATGGAGGTACGGTGGGTGACCAACAGCACGGTTTTGCCCTGGACCCAGCCATGAAGCTTTTGCCGCAGGGCGTCTTCGCTGCTGTTGTCCATGGCGCTGGTGGGTTCGTCGAGCAGCATGATCGGCGGATCCAGCAACAAGGCCCGGGCCAGCAATACGGCCTGACGCTGACCACCGGACAGCAGTTGTCCGCGCTCGCCCACGGGGCGGTCAAAGCCTTGCGGATGTTGCCGGGCCAATTCGGTGACACCGGTCAGTTCCGCCACTTCAAGCATGCGCGAATCACTGATGTAGCGCGCGCCGAGGGTCAGGTTGTCGCGCAGGCTGCCGGCCAGCAGCGGCAGGTCGTGGGCGACGTAGCCGATTTGGTGGCGCAGGTCGGCGACGTCCAGTTGCCGCAGGTCCAGGCCATCGAGCAGCAACTGGCCTTCCGCAGGTTCGAAGAAGCCCATCACCAGTCGCGCCAGGGTGCTTTTGCCCGAGCCGCTGCGGCCGATGATGCCGATCCGTTCGCCGGGTTTGACGCTGAAACTGATATTGGCCAGCGCCGGGGCGTTCTGGCCGTTGTAGTGGAACGTCACACCGGTGACATCCAGCGCGCCTTGCAGTTGTGTGCGTTCAAGCGGCCGTTGCCGGGCGTCCCGCTCCTGGGGCAGCGACATCAGCGCGTCGGTGCTTTTCATGGTCAGTTGCGCTTGCTGGTAGCGGGTGATCAATCCGGCGATCTGCCCCAAAGGCGCCAATACCCGGCTGCCGAGCATGTAAGTCGCCACCAGCGCACCCACGCTTAGGTTGCCGGCGATGATGCTGTAGACCCCGGCGACGATGGTCGCCATGCCGGAAAACTGCTGGATGAACAGCGTGCCGTTGGTGGCCAGCGCCGCCAGGTTGCGGGCGTGGCTGTCGAGGCGGGTCAGGGCACCGTGGGTGCTTTCCCATTTGTGCTGGCGTTCGCTTTCGGCGCTGCAAGCCTTGAGGGTTTCCAGGCCGCCGAGGGTTTCGATCAGCAAGGCCTGGCGTTCGGCACCGAGGCTGAGGCTTTTCTGCACGGTGTCGCGCAGGCGCGCCTGAATCACCATGGCGAAAATGATCGTGATTGGAAACGCCAGGATCGGAATCACCACCAGCCAGCCGCCAAGCAAGCCGATCACCAGCAGCATCAGCAGGGCAAAGGGCAGGTCGATCAGGCTGGTGAGCGTGACGGCGGTGAGGAATTCCCGCAGGCCCTGGAAATCATGGATGCTCTGGGCAAAGCCGCCGATGGTCGCCGGCCGCGCTTTCATCGCCATGCCGGTGATGCGTTCGAACAGCGTTGCCGACAGGATCACATCGGTTTTCTTCCCGGCGGAGTCGAGCAAATGTGCACGCACTACCCGCAGCACCAATTCGAATGCGGTGCCGATCAGCAAGCCGATGGATAACACCCACAGGGTCGAAGTGGCCTGGTTCGGCACTACGCGGTCGTAGGTCTGCATGACGAAAAGCGGCACCATCAGGCCCAGCAGGTTGATCAGGAAACTCGCCAGGATCGCGTCGCTGTACAACCATTTCGACAGCTTGAGGGTGTCGCGAAACCAGGCCTGCACCCGTGGCACCAATGGTGAGCGCAGATCCTCGAGTTCATGCCGGGGCCGGGCGAACAGGGCCTGGCCTGCGTAATGCTCTTCAAGATCCTCAGGGGTGATCCATTGTTCGCCGCCGTCGGCTTCGCTGGGCAGGATCAGCACCCGGCCACCTTCGCCGATGCGCCGCATCACGGCGGTGCGGCCATTGTTCAGCAGCAACAGAACGGGCAGGTTGAGGGGGGAAATGTCCTTGAGGTCGCGGCGCAGCAACCGTGCCTGCAAACCGGCCCGGGCCGCTGCGCGCGGCAGCAGGTCCAGGCTCAGGCGTTGGTGTGCCATTGGCAGCCCGGCACTGAGGCTGGCGCGACTGACCGTCGCGCCGTGGAGTTTGCAGAGGATCAGCAGACCGTCCAGAAGCGGGTCATCGAAACTCAGGCGCGGATCGACACCAGTGTTGCCGGGTTCCATGCTGGTCACATTGATCGCTCCCTTATTTGCACAACTGACTGTAGGAGCGAGCTAGCTCCGGGCGGCGTTCCGACGATGAACCTGAGAGCGCCGCGGGGTGTCAGGCTTCCCGCGTCATCGTTAACGATCATCGCGAGCAAGCTCGCTCCTACAGAGGGTCTTATTTGAGTTCAGGCAAACGCGCTTCGCTTTTGACTTCGGTCTGGGCGATCGCATCGGCGGGCAGCACGACCCGCTGCTTGCTCAGCAACTGGCCCATGTTTGCCAGTACACGGTACATCGAAAACTCTTCGGTGTAGCGCACTTCGGTGTAGCGGCGATTGGCGTTGTAGAGTTCGTTTTCACTGTCCAGCAGGTCGAGCAGGGTACGTTGGCCGAGACCAAACTGATCCTGATAGGCCATGCGCACGCGTTTGCTGGTGTCGGCGTATTCACGGGCGGTCGGGGTTTGTTTCTTGGCGTTGACCATGGCGTTCCAGGCCAGGTGAATGTTCTCGTTGAGCTGGCGCAGGGCGTTGTTGCGGATGTCCATCGCCTGATTGATCTTGTGCGCGTCCGATTGCAGGCGCGCCTTGTCGCTGCCGCCGCGGAACAGGTTGTAGTTCATCACCACACCGACCCGCCATTCGTTGTCATGACCTTCTTCGCCGGCGATGTTGTTGTTCGCGCCCACCGCGGCTTCAGCGTCGAAGCGTGGGTAGAACGGCGACTTGGCCACCTCGTACTGGCTCTCGGCTGATTGCACGTCGGCCTGGGCGGATTTCAGGTAAGGGTTGTTTTCCACCATGCTTTGCTGGGCTTCCTGCAGGGTGGCCGGCAGTTCACCGCGGGTCGAAGGTGGTGCTTCCAGTTCATCGGGCAGACGCCCGACGACGGCGTAGAAGTTTGACTCGGCATCGGCCAGGTCCACTTCGGCGGTATCGAGGTTGTTCTCCGCCAGTGCCCGACGAGCGGTGGACTGGTCAGCATCGGCAGTACTGCCAACGCCGCGCTGGGTACGCAGGCCGATCTGGTCGTTGACCCTTAGGTGCGCTTGCAGGTTGTTCTTGGCCAGGGTCACCAGTTCGCGGCGCTTGAGCACTTCGAGGTAGACCTCGATGGTGCGCAGGGCCAGGTCCTGGGCGGTGCCTTGGGCGTAATAGGCCCGGGAGTTGACCACGCCTTTGGTGCGCTCTACTTCGTTGGCGGTATTAAAGCCGTCGAAGAGCATCTGCCGCAGGCGCAATTCCGATTGGGTGTAGTTGAGGATTTCCGTGTGGTGATCGCCGAACGCCCGGGTGTTGGTGTTATCGCTGTACCCGCGCCCGTAGGCGGCATTCAGATCAACAGATGGATAAAAGCCCCCCTTGGCGACCTTGACGTCTTCATCAGCCGACAGACGGCTGTCCACCCGCGACGCCAGTTCCGGGTGGGTCGCTATCGTGCTTTGGATCGCTTCCGTCAAAGACATGGCTTGGGCTTGAGACGAGCAGGCCATGGCCAATAGAACCGCGCTGCAAAGGGGGGTTAAAAGGCGCATGGTGCATCTCCCTGAAGTCCTGATGGTGCTTATTCGTCGCCAATTATTTGACGACTTTTATGGGTAAAGCGTTTCACCCTCTTAACAACAGAGCTAAGAACATTCTGGAGGGAAGCTAAGAAATATTTCTCATAAGACTTATGCCAAAAAAAACTTATGCGCTTGGCTAAATCCAGCACATTGTTCATCACGAAAGCCCTTGATTTATGAGCTTTAGGGCGCTCATCAGGGCTGGTGAAAAGTTCCGATCCACTTATCGACATAGGGCGGAGAAGTGCTGGAGGGGAGGGACGCGTAACGGAATACTGGTGACAGAATTTTGTCACTTTGGTGATTCAGAACTGTTACGCATCGCTCGCAGGGCAAGTTGTCTGGGAAGTGCAATCCAATGTCTTTGATTGCAAAGGGTTTACCCCGTACCTAGACAATGACCGCGAGCAACAGGCCGGGCGCGATCGTCGCCGGGGCAGCGGCTTACCCAGGTAATGCCGCTGAACGGCAGACGATCCGCCGGGCAACCCGCTTGAGCCATCCATGAGCATGTTCTCCGCAACAAAAAAAGGTGCCGACAGCGGTTGGCAGCGGAGGAAATGCACATGGCTACGCTCATCGGTATCGTCAGTAAAGTCATCGGTCAGGTGTTCGCAGTGGCGAGCGACGGCACTCGTCGTGTTCTGATCGAGGGCGACCGATTGTTCGCCGGTGATCAACTCAATACCGGGGCCGAAGGCGCCGTGGCGGTGCAGCTGCAAAATGGCCAGGAACTGACTCTAGGTCGGGGCAGCAGCCTGCAAATGAATGCTCAGTTGCTGGCCAGTCAATCGCCTCACGTGGAATCGGGCGAGGCAGTGACACCGAGCCAGGCGCAACTGAGCGACGTCGAGCAACTGCAAAAAGCCATTGCTGCCGGTGAAGACCCGACGCAGACCGCTGAAGCCACGGCGGCAGGACCGGGTTCGACCGGGCCTGGCGGTGCCGCAGGCGGGGGCCACAGTTTTGTACTGCTGGAAGAAGTGGGCGGGCGAGTCGATCCAATCATTGGCTTCCCCACCGCCGGATTCGGTGGCATTCCCGAGTTTCCCGAAGAACGGCACGACGGCGACGCCAATAATGCGGCGGTCGTCGATGCGCCGGTGATCACGCCCGTCGTGAACAACCCGGTCACGCTCACCGGCCTGTCGGTGCAGGGCGGCGAACTGACCCTCAACGAAGCCAACCTGCCCGACGGCTCGGCGCGCAATCCCGGTGCGCTGACCCAGAACGGCACGTTCACTGTCACCGCGCCAGACGGGCTCACCAGCCTGAGCATTGGCGGGATCAACGTCATCAGCGGCGGTGTCGCCGTGGGCTTCCCGCAGTCGATCACCACGGCGCTGGGTAGTACTCTGACCATCACCGGTTACAATCCGGCCACGGGCGTGATCAGTTACAGCTACACCCTCAACGGCAATGAAACCCATACCTCGGGTAACGGCACCTCCCTCAGCGAACATTTCACCGTCGTGGCTGGCGACAGCAATGGCGACACGGCTACCGGCTCCCTGGACGTCAACATCACCGACGACGTGCCCAAAGCCGTCGACGACAGCAATGGCGCGGCGTCCGAAAACCAACTGATCCTGAACGGCAACGTGCTGACCAACGACGTGCAGGGCGCGGACCGTGTCGAGGTCGGCCCCAACAGCGGTCCGATCACCCCCGGCACCTTCGTCGGCAAATACGGCACCCTGGTGCTGAATGCCAACGGCACCTACACCTACACCCTGGACACCAACGATGCGGACTTCAAAGCGCTGCACGGCGGTGGCAATGGCACCGAGACCTTCACCTACACCCTCACCGATGCCGACGGCGATACCAGCACCGCCAACCTGGTGCTGAACATCCACAACGACGACGATGGGGTGAACCTCAACGGTCTCAACGTCGAAGGCGGCGAGTTGACCGTCTACGAGAAGAACCTCGGCGACGGCACCAGCCCCAATGCATCGGCGTTGACTCAAAGCGGCACCTTCACCGTCAACGCGCTGGATGGCCTGCAAACCCTGACCGTAGGCGGCATCACGGTGGTCAGCGGTGGCGTGGCCGCCGGGTTCCCGCAGTCGATCACCACGCCGCTGGGCAGCACCCTGACCATCACTGGCTACAACCCGACCACCGGCGTGGTCAGCTACAGCTACACCCTGGTGGATAACGAAGCGCACCCGAATGCCAACGGTGCCAACAGCATCACCGAAAATTTCAATGTCGTCGCAACCGATACCGATGGCAGTACCGCCACGGGACAGATCAACGTCAACATCGTCGACGATTTGCCGACTGCTAAAGCTGACACCCCCGACGTGCAGGAAGGTGGCACCATCAGCGGCAACGTGCTGGACAACGATATCGTCGGCGCCGATGGCCCAGCCGCTGGCGGGGCGGTGGTCGGCGTGCGCGCCGGTTCGGACACTTCGACCGCGGCCATCGGTGGCCTGAACAGTCAGATCAACGGCACCTACGGCTACCTGACCCTCGATGCCCACGGCAACGCGGTCTACCACAGCAATCCGAACAGCGTGAGCGGTCCCGGTGCGACCGACGTCTTCACCTACACCATACGCGATGCCGATGGCGATCAAAGCACCACCACCATCACCATCGACGTGTACAACAGTTGCCTGAGAGCGGTCAGCGACAGCGACGTCACCGTGTACGAAAAAGCCCTGGACCTGAACAAGGATGGCCAGGACCTGGCCGCCGGCACCGTCACCGGCAGCCAACCGGGCAGCACCGGCGAAACCGCCAGCGGCACCCTGGTCGGCTCGGTCAGCGGCGCGGTCGGGGCGATCACCTACGCCTTGGTCGGCAGCGCCAACGGGGCCTATGGGCAAATCCACCTCAACCCGAACGGCACCTACACCTACACCCTGAC
>NZ_JBPKAM010000154.1:0-9738 GCF_051216495.1 Pseudomonas baetica
CCTCCCCCCCCCCCCCCCCCCCCCCCCCCCCCCCCCCCCCCCCCCCCCCCCCCCCCCCCCCCCCCCCCCCCCCCCCCCCCCCACAAGGGACTGATGCGTATTCGGAATATAAAAAGCCCCGGCGATTGCTCGTCGGGGCTGTGGGTATCTCAGGATAGGATTAATGCCCGCCGAGGTAGGCGTTACGCACATCCTCGTTGACCAGCAGTTCCCTGCCCGTGCCGCTCATGCGGATCTCGCCGTTGACCATCACATAAGCCCGGTCCGACAACCTGAGGGCGTGGTTGGCGTTTTGCTCCACCAGGAAGATGGTCATGCCGGTCTTCGCCAGTTCCCGCAGGGTGGCAAAGATCTGCTTCACCACGATCGGGGCCAGGCCCAGGCTTGGCTCGTCAAGCAGCAGCAACTTCGGCCGGCTCATCAGTGCCCGGGCAATGGCGAGCATTTGCTGCTCGCCACCGGACATGGTCATCGCGCGCTGGGTACGCCGCTCTTCGAGCCGAGGGAACAGCTCGAACATGCGCTGCATGTCCTCCTTGGCGTATTTGTCTCCAATCGGAATGGTGCCCATCAGCAGGTTTTCCTCGACGGTCATGTCAGGGAACACCCGCCGACCTTCCGGCGACTGCGCGATGCCGTTGGACGCGATGTAGTGCGACGACTTGTGGGTGATGTCCACGCCCTGATAAAGGATCTCCCCGCCTGCCGCCCTTGGCTGACCGAAGATCGACATCAACAGGGTCGACTTGCCGGCGCCGTTGGAGCCGATCAGGCTGACGGTTTCACCTTCGTTGATGTGCATCGAGACTTTCTTCAAAGCCTGGATCGGCCCGTAGAACACGTCCAGCCCTTTGAGTTCGAGGATGGGTTTACTCATACCACTTCCTCTTCGTCGGCGCCCAGGTAAGCGGCAATCACTTTCGGATCGTTGCGGATGTCGTCGGGGCCGCCCTCGGCAATAACGACGCCGTGGTCCAGCACCACGATGTGGTCGGAAATACTCATTACCATGCCCATGTCGTGTTCGATCAGCACCACGGTCAGATCGTGCTCGTCGCGCAGCAGCCGGATCATCGCGCTCAGCGCTTCGGTTTCCTGAGGGTTGAGGCCGGCGGCCGGTTCGTCGAGGCAGATGATCTGTGGACGGGTGCACATGGCCCGGGCAATTTCCAGGCGGCGTTGCTGGCCGTAGGACAATTCACCGGCCAAGCGGTTGGCGCAATCCACCAGATCCACCACTTCCAGCCAATAGAACGCGTGGTCCAGCGCATCGCTTTCGGCCTTGCGGTAGCCCTTGGTGTTGAGGATCCCTGCGAGCATGCTGCGGTTGACCCACATGTGCTGGGCCACCAGCAGGTTTTCCAGCACCGACATTTCCTTGAACAGGCGGATGTTCTGGAAGGTTCGCGCCAGCCCCGCACGGTTCACCAGGTGAGTGCCGCCGAACGCCTTGTAGAACAGGCGGCTGGCGAAGGATTTCGGCGAGACGAAATCGGTCGGTTTGAAGGACTCGCCCAGCAGTTTGATGACGTTGGTTTGCTGCCCGCGCACGTTGAGTTCGATCTTGCCGCCGGAAGCCTTGTAAAACCCGGTCAGGCAGTTGAACACAGTGGTCTTGCCGGCGCCGTTGGGGCCGATCAGGGCGAAGATCGAGTTGCGCTTGACCTTCAGGCTGACATCGTTCAACGCCTTGATGCCGCCGAAGTGCATCATCAGTTTTTCGACACTGAGTACGACTTCGCTCATGGCGCTACTCCTTTACGCGGGGTCACACCGGTACGGCTGATCCGAATCAGGCCACGCGGTCGCCAAATCATCATCAACACCATCAGGATGCCGAACAGCAGAACGCGATATTCAGCAAAGCCACGCAGCAGCTCAGGGGCCACCGTGAGTACGAAGGCCGCAATCACCACGCCGATGGTCGAACCCATGCCACCAAGTACCACGATGGCGAGGATCAGGGCCGATTCAAAGAAGGTGAACGAGGTCGGGTTCACAAAGCCCTGGTAGGTGGCGAAGAACACACCAGCCAGGCCTGCCGTCGAAGCACCGATGGTGAACGCCGAGAGCTTCACCAGCACATGGTTCAGGCCCATGGAACGGCAGGCGATTTCATCTTCGCGCAGGGCCTCCCAGGCACGACCGACCGGCATGCGGGTCAAGCGATGCTTGATGTACAGCACGGCCAGGACCACCAGGAACAATACCGCGTAGATGAAGTAGTACTTCACGTCCGGGTTGTAGGCGATGCCGAAGAACTCATGAAACGGCACACCGCCGTCCTTGGCCCGCTTGCCGAACTCCAGGCCGAAGAAAGTCGGCAGCGGTGCCGGCATGCCGTTAGGACCGCCGGTCAGGGTCAGCCAGTTGTTGAGGATCAGGCGGATGATTTCACCGAAGCCCAGGGTCACGATGGCCAGGTAGTCGCCGTGCAGACGCAAGACTGGGAAGCCAAGGATGCAACCGGCCAGCCCGGCGGTGATCGCCGCCAGCGGCAGCACGGTCCAGAAGCCCAGCCCCAGATACTGATAACCGAGCGCCAGGCCGTAGGCACCAATGGCGTAGAACGCCACGTAACCCAGGTCGAGCAAACCGGCCAGGCCGACCACAATGTTCAGCCCCAGGCCCAGCAGCACGTAGATCAGCCCTAGTATCACCACGCCCAGCAGGTAGGAGTTGGAGAAGAACGGCAGCACCACGGCGATGACGATCATCAGCGGGATGATCCAGCGCAGGCGCGACTTGTAGTCCGGAGGCAGTACATGCACACCGGAGCCGGTGCTCTCGAACCCTTCGAGAATGCGCAGGCCCTTGGGGGTTTGCAGGAAGAGGCTCAAGGCAAAGCGACCGGCCATGACGATGGCGACAATCCATGCCACGCGGGTCGATTCCAGATTGAAGCTGTAGCCGTCGAGCACGACACCGACAATCGGGCCGAACACGATCAGGGCAATGAGGCCGGCAAGAATCGCGTCAACCAGGCTTGTTTTGAAATCAATGGTTTTATGGGTGGTTGAGGACATTGCTTACACCTTCGACACAAGAGGACGGCCCAGCAGGCCCTGAGGCCGGAAGACCAGAACAAGTACGAGCAGCGAGAAGCTGAACACGTCTTTGTAGTCGGAGTTGACCAGGCCCGAGAACAGCGATTCGGAAATCCCGAGGATGATCCCGCCCAGCATGGCGCCCGGCAGCGAGCCGATCCCGCCGAGTACCGCGGCAGTGAAGGCCTTGATGCCGATGACGAAGCCGGCGTAGAAGTCGAAGGTGCCGTAGTTCATGGTGATCAGCACGCCGGCCAGGGCCGCCATCGCCGCACCGATGATGAATACGTAGGAAATCACCCGGTCGGTGTTGATCCCCAGGATCGACGCCATCTTGCGGTCTTGCTGGGTCGCACGGCACATGCGGCCGAGCTTGGTGTACTTGATCACGTAGGTCAGCAGCGCCATGCCGACGAACGCGGCGACCAGGATGAAGATCTTGGTGTAGGTCAGCTGCACGAAGCCACTGCCAACGTCGATGCGCCACGCACCGGTCAGCAGCGTCGGTACACCCTGTTGACGGGCGCCCTGGCTGATCTGTGCATAGTTTTGCAGGATCAGGGAGATCCCGATGGCGCTGATCAGCGGTGCCAGTCGGGTGGAGTTGCGCAGGGGTTTGTAGGCGATGCGTTCGATGACCCAGCCATACACCCCGGTGACGACAATGGTGAAAACCAGTGTGCCGAGCATCAGCAGAGGGAAGGATTCAATACCGAAGTAAGCCAGCAGAGCCAGACTGATCGCCGCGAGGTAAGCGGAAATCATGTAAACCTCGCCGTGGGCGAAGTTGATCATGCCGATGATGCCATAGACCATTGTGTAGCCGATGGCGATCAGGCCATAGACCGACCCGAGGGTCAGGCCGTTGACCATTTGCTGCAGGAAAATACCATCCATAACGCAGTCTCACGCAATGAGAACCTGCACGCCCGCGGGTGTGCGGTTCTTCTAGGAAAAATACAGATGTACGTCGGAGCAATGTCAGTCACGATCAGGCAGGCCACCACTCCCCCTTGTAGGAGCGAGCCTGCTCGCGATAGCGGTTGAACATTCAACAGATGTGTTGTCTGTCCGACCGTCATCGCGAGCAAGCTCGCTCCTACAGGAGAACCGTGGGGCTCAGCCGATCGGGTCAGCCCTTACTTCTGTTTTTCCAGCTGGTGGTATTTGCCGTTCGCGTCCCACTCGTAAACCACGTAGTCGGAGACTTTCAGGTCGCCCTTGCTGTCCCAGGTCTTCTCGCCCATGACGGTTTTGACGGGATTCTTTTTTAGCCACTCGGCGGCTTTCTCGCCGTTGTTGGACTTGGCGCCATTGAAGGCAGCAGCCAGGGTCTGGACAGAAGCGTAGGCGTACAGGGTGTAGCCTTCAGGCTCATAGCCAGTCTTGCGGAATGCGTCCACCACGGCCTTGCTGTCCGGCAACAGACGCGGGTCGGCGCCGAAGGTCATCAGCACGCCTTTGGTGTATTGCGGGCCGCCAGCAGTGGTCACCAGCTCGTCGGTCACGATGCCGTCGTCGGACATGAACTTCACGTCGTTCAGGCCTTCGGTACGCAGTTGTTTGACCAGTGGACCGGCTTCCGGATGCAGGCCGCCGAAGTAGACCACGTCGGCACCGGCCGCACGGATCTTGGTGACCACGGCGCTGAAATCTTTCTCGCCGCGGGTCAAGCCTTCATACAGCACCGGCTTCACGCCGCGTTTTTCCAGCTGTGCCTTGGTGGCGTCGGCCAGACCCTGACCGTAGGTGTCCTTGTCGTGCAGCACGACAACTTTTTTGCCCTTGAGTACATCGACGATGTAGTCGCCGGCGACAATACCCTGCTGGTCGTCACGTCCGCACATACGGAACATGGCACTCAAGCCACGCTCGGTGACCTGCGGGTTGGTGGAACCCGGAGTGATCGCGATGATCCCGGCCTCGTCGTAGATTTCCGACGCGGGAATGGTGTTGGAAGAGCAGAAGTGACCGACCACGCCGGCGACTTTCTGGTTGGTCAGGTCTTTGGCGACCGTCACAGCCTGTTTCGGTTCGCAGGCATCATCGCCCTTGACCAGTACGATTTTTTCCCCGTTTACGCCGCCCGCTGCGTTGACCGCATCGGCCGCCGCCTGTGCACCCTTCATGTACTGTTCGCCAAATGCCGCGTTGGCGCCCGTCATTGGACCCGCTACGCCGATCTTGATGTCGGCCTGAGCAAACGCAGAAACACCCAGCGCAGTTGCCACTGCGAGGGCCAGAAAGCCTTTCTTGTAAAACGTCTGGGACATGAGGTGGTGCTCCATGGTTTTTTTAATTGGCACTGCGACTTCACTGAATGCTCAGAGCAAGTGCCGTGCCATCGGTTTTTTATTCTTAAAAAAGTCGCTGCTTTATTGTTATTTCGACTGTTTCGGGCCCAATTTCATTGAGCGTGCAACCGTCTAAACCGCGGAAGGTAATACCTTATTTTTTTCGAGGCGCAACCTTGGCGCGCCATCATTGCAACCGCGACACTAAACGGCGTGCAACCAGCCTGTAACAACGTGCGTCACCGAACTGCACACTGCTGGTGCGGGACTGCTACAACACGCACCACTACAGGCTAGCCGCAACGCTGAAAAGCGCCGCTTTCCGCAACAAATTTCAACAATCAGATCACGATCCGCAGGCACTGGCCTGCGTGATACAGCGAGAACCCGGCCTCATACAGGCAACTGCGCAGGCCGACACCCGACAATGGCTGCATGGGAGCAAAGGGAATCGGCAGCGCCTGAGGATTTCCGTTACACAAGTAATCAGCGAACGCCTTGCCGACCACCGTCCCCGTGGTGACGCCCCGGCCGTTGTAACCGGTAACGGCCACTATCCCGGGCGCCGGTTCGAACAGGCGCATCAAGTGATCCGGCGTGAAGGCGATGCGCCCCGTCCAGGTGCACTCCCACTCCACGGGTTTCAGGTTGGGGAAATAATGCTGTTGCACTCGATCAGCCCAGGCCTTGAGGAACCAGGTGGGTTTCTGGTTGCCGTTGCCAAGGCTGCCCAACAACAGGCGACCGTCTTTATCACGTCGAATGCTGCTCAGCACCTGACGGGTATCCCACGAGCCCTGCCCGCCCGGCAGGATTTCCTGGGCAGCGTCTTCGGTCAGGGGCACGGAGGCTACCTGGTAGTAATAACCAGGGAAGAAATTGCGCTTGAGCTCGGTCCAGTCGCCTTCGGTGTAGGCATTGGAGGCGATCACCACTTGCTCGGCGAGCACCGAGCCCTGAGCGGTTTGCACCGACCACTTCTGGCCCTGGCGCTCGAGTCGGGTGACAGGCGAATGGTCGAACAACTGACCGCCGAGGCCGACGGCCGCTTTGGCCAGCCCTGTGGTGTAGGCCATCGGATTGAGCGTGCCGGCACGCCGATCGAGTAGCGCGGCTGCGATCTTTTTGGTGCCCGTCGCTTGCTGGCAGGCTTGCCCGGTCAGCAGTTCCACCGGTGCACCACGACGCTTCCATTGCTCCTCGCGACTGCGCAGATCGGCTTCGCCCCGCGCGTTGTGGGCCATGTGCAGCGTGCCTTCGCGGCGTAACTGACAATCGATGTTGTACTTGTCGACCAGACTGAAGACCAGCGCTGGTGCCGCGCCCAGCATGCGGTTGAGCTGGCTGCCGACCGCCACGCCAAACCCCGCCTCGATCTCGTCCGGAGGAATCCACATTCCGGCGTTGACCAGTCCGACGTTGCGCCCCGAACCGCCATGGCCGGCGCGATGGGCTTCAAGCACGCAGACACTTTTGCCCTGCTCCAGCAGATGCACTGCCGCCGACAGCCCCGTAAATCCGGCACCGATGACGCAGACATCGGCTGTTACTTCACCTTTGAGCGCCGAATTGTCGGGCCTTTGCGGCGTCAGTTTTTCCCACAGACACTCTTCGCGTAACGGCATTGCCAGACTCCAAACAGAAACCTAACAAACAAAAACAAAGCATCGCTGACAAGCCAGCTCCCACAGGGTTATGTGCCGCAACACAAATCCTGTGGGAGCTGGCTTGCCAGCGATAGGGCCCGTCAGTCGAACGTAATCCCCTGCGCCAACGGCAATTCCAGCGAATAGTTCACGGTATTGGTCTGACGACGCATGTACCCGCGCCATGCATCGGAACCGGACTCACGGCCGCCACCGGTTTCTTTCTCGCCACCGAATGCGCCGCCGATTTCCGCACCGCTCGGGCCGATGTTGACGTTGGCGATGCCGCAGTCGCTGCCCACCGCCGACATGAACTGTTCGGCTTCACGCACATCGGTGGTGAAGATGCAGGACGACAGGCCTTGTGGCACGGCGTTGTTCAAACGCAGGGCTTCGTTGAAATCGGTGTAACCGACCACGTAGAGAATCGGCGCGAAGGTTTCGTGGCAGACCACGTCGCTCTGCTCCGGCATTTCGACGATGGCTGGCGACACGTAGTAGGCATTCGGGAATTTGTCTTCGAGCTGACGCTGTCCGCCAAATACCCGACCGCCTTCGCTCAGGGCCCGCTCCAGCGCGTCCTGCATGTTGTCGAAGCTTTGCTTGTCGATCAGCGGCCCAATCAGGTTGCCTTCCAGCGGATGGCCGATACGCACCTTGGAATAAGCGGCCTTGAGGCGGGTGACAATTTCTTCCTTGACCGATTCGTGGGCTATCAGGCGACGCAAAGTGGTGCAGCGCTGGCCGGCGGTGCCGACGGCGCTGAACAGGATGGCGCGAACGGCCATGTCCAGGTCGGCGCTTGGACCGAGGATCATCGCGTTGTTGCCGCCCAGTTCCAGGATGCTACGGGCGAAGCGGGCGGCGATTTTCGGCGCCACTTCGCGGCCCATACGGGTGCTGCCGGTGGCGCTGACCAAGGCGACACGCGGGTCATCGACCAGCGCTTCGCCGGCATCGCGGCCGCCGATGATGACCTGGCTCAGGTAAGGTGGCGCATCGCTGAAGTTCTTCAGCACGCGATCGAATAGCGCCTGGCAGGCCAGCGCGGTCAGCGGAGTTTTTTCCGAAGGCTTCCAGACCACCGGGTTGCCGCAGACCAGCGCCAGCGTGGCGTTCCAGGCCCAGACCGCCACCGGGAAGTTGAAGGCACTGATCACGCCGACCACACCCAGCGGATGCCAGGTTTCACGCATGTGGTGGCCGGGACGCTCGGAGGCGATGGTCAAGCCGTACAACTGGCGAGACAGGCCGACCGCGAAGTCGCAGATGTCGATCATTTCCTGAACTTCACCCAGGCCTTCCTGAGTGATCTTGCCGGCCTCCCAGGACACCAGCTCGCCGAGATCGGCCTTGTATTCGCGCAGGATGTCGCCCAGTTGACGCACCAGCTCGCCACGGCGCGGAGCCGGCACCTTGCGCCACAGTTCGAACGCATGATCTGCGCGACTGATGTGCTGCTCTACTTCAGCAGCGCCTTCCCAGTTCACGGCGGCGATGCGACTGCCGTCGATAGGCGAATGCACCGGCACTTTGCCGTTCTGGTACAGGGCTGGGTTCACACCAAGACGATCAAGCAATGCGGCAACCATGGGTCACTCCTCAAGCAAAAAACGGAACGGGTGCAGCCGCACGATCACGGCTGATCAGACCTGTAGTTTTAGCTTCCCGGAGGTTACTCAACAAACGACCTTTAAGAGAGATATCATTCCGTTTATTCATGCTGTGCATCGCAGGCAATAAAGAGACAAGAACAAAGGACCGCCCATGCTGAACAAACGCTATTTGCCATCGATCGCTGCCCTGCAGTGTTTCGAAGCCGTGACCCGGCATCTGAGCTTCACCCGGGCCGCCGAAGAGCTGAACCTGACCCAGAGCGCCGTCAGCAAGCAGGTCGCGCAGCTGGAAGAGTTGCTGCAGCATTTGTTGTTTCGCCGGGTGCGTCGCCGCCTGCAAATGACCCCGGCGGGGGATTTGTATCTGGTGGAAGTACGAAAAATCCTCACGCAGGTCGAGATGTCCACCCATTACCTGCGTTCCTACGGCGGCGAAACAGAAGTCCTGCGGGTCTCTACACCGCCGACTTTCGGTGCACGCTGGCTGGTGCCACGGCTCAAGGGCTGGCGACTGCGCCATCCGTCGATTCACCTGGACCTGTGCAGCGAACAGGAAGCGGATGACCTGCTGCAAGGTCGCAGCGATTTGGCGTTCTACTTCGGCCAGGGCTCACGCCCCGGCACCGAATGCCTGAAGCTGTTCAGTGAGGAGTTGGTGCCAGTCTGCGCCCCCGGCAGCCTGCCCGCCGAGCCCTTCACCGACCCGACCCAACTCACCGATCTGGTCCTGCTGCAAAACGCCTCCCGCCCCCAAGCCTGGCACGACTGGTTCGACAGCCAGGGCTACCACACCGAACACAGCTACCACGGCCCGCGCTTCGAAACCTTCTACATGTGCATCCGCGCGGCGCAAGTCGGTTGCGGCGTGGCGTTGTTGCCACGGTTTCTGGTGGAAGAGGAACTGGCCGAAGGCAAGCTGGTCATTCCCTGGCAGCATGCAATGCCCAGCACCGATGCCTATTACCTGGCCTACCCGGAGCATTCAGCGGAAGTGCCCAAGGTGCGAGATTTTGTGAAGTGGATGCTGGAGCAGATCGACAGTCCAGATGCAGTGCGCGGCTGAGCCCGGCACCATACCTGTGGGAGCGAGCCTGCTCGCGAAGGCGTCGGCATATCCACCATCAATGTGACTGAC
>NZ_JBPKAM010000155.1:0-9562 GCF_051216495.1 Pseudomonas baetica
CGTCGGCACAGCCAGCATCCATGTGTCTGACCCACCGCTTTCGCGAGCAGGCTCGCTCCCACAGTGATTGCCAACGAGTGTCGTACGCCGATGAACATTCTTTACGATGAACGCGTCGACGGCGCCCTCCCGGACGTCGACAAGAACGCGCTATTGCACGCCCTGCATTCCCGGTTGCCAGAACTGGAAATCCTGCATCAGCAGGAGGAGCTCAAGCCGTACGAATGCGATGGCCTTTCGGCGTACCGCACCACGCCGATGCTGGTGGTGTTGCCCCGCACTGTCGCGCAGGTTCAAGGCGTGCTGCGCCTGTGCCATGAGCGACAGGTACCAGTGGTCGCCCGGGGTGCCGGCACCGGTTTGTCCGGAGGGGCCTTGCCCCTGGAAAAAGGCGTGTTGCTGGTGATGGCGCGCTTCAATCAGATCCTGCACATCGACCCCGCCGCCCGCACCGCGCGGGTCCAGCCGGGGGTGCGCAACCTGGCGATCTCCCAGGCCGCCGCCCCCTATGGCCTTTACTATGCGCCAGACCCCTCGTCGCAAATCGCCTGCTCCATCGGCGGCAATGTTGCCGAAAACGCAGGCGGAGTGCATTGCCTGAAGTACGGCCTGACCGTGCACAACGTCTTGAAAGTCGAGATCCTCACCGTCGACGGCGAACACCTGTGCCTGGGCTCCGATGCCCTCGATTCGCCGGGCCTGGATCTGCTGGCCTTGTTCACCGGCTCCGAAGGCATGCTCGGGGTGATCACCGAAGTCACGGTCAAACTCTTGCCCAAGCCACAGTCCGCCAAGGTGCTGCTGGCGGCGTTCGACTCCGTGGAAAAGGCTGGACAGGCCGTCGGCGACATCATCGCCGCCGGCATCATCCCTGGGGGACTGGAGATGATGGACAACCTGGCCATCCGCGCCGCCGAAGACTTCATCCACGCGGGTTACCCAGTGGATGCCGAAGCCATCCTGTTGTGCGAACTCGATGGCGTCGAAGCCGACGTCCACGACGACTGCACACGGGTGCGCCAGGTGCTGGAACAGGCGGGTGCAACCGAAGTCCGCCTGGCCCGGGACGAAGCCGAGCGCGTGCGTTTCTGGGCCGGGCGCAAGAACGCCTTTCCGGCGGTGGGTCGCTTGTCGCCGGACTATTACTGCATGGACGGCACGATTCCTCGTCGAGAATTACCCGGCGTCCTGAAGGCCATCGCCGACCTGTCGGCCGAATACGGCCTGCGGGTGGCCAACGTGTTCCATGCCGGCGACGGCAACATGCACCCATTGATTCTGTTCGATGCCAATCAGCCGGGCGAACTGGAGCGCGCCGAAACCCTGGGCGGCAAGATCCTGGAGCTGTGCGTGAAGGTCGGCGGCAGCATCACCGGTGAACACGGCGTAGGCCGCGAAAAGATCAATCAGATGTGCGCACAGTTCAACAGCGACGAGCTGACCCTGTTTCATGCGGTCAAAGCCGCATTTGACCCGAGCGGCCTGCTCAACCCCGGCAAGAACATCCCGACCCTGCACCGCTGCGCCGAATTTGGTGCCATGCACGTGCATGCCGGACAACTGCCCTTCCCTGACCTGGAGCGTTTCTGATGCACGGTACAGGCGATATGGACGACAGCAGCGCGCTGCTGGAACAAGTCAACCAGGCGCTGGAAAACGCCACGCCGCTGCGCATACAGGGTGCCAACAGCAAGGCCTTCCTGGGACGCATCGTGGCCGGTGAAATACTCGACACCCGCGTCCATCGCGGCATCGTCAGTTATGACCCGACCGAGCTTGTGATCACCGTACGCTGCGGCACGCCGCTGGCCGAATTGACGCAAGTGCTCGACGATGCACAGCAAATGCTGCCCTGCGAGCCGCCCGCCTTCGGTGACGACGCTACCGTGGGCGGCATGATTGCCTGCGGGCTGTCGGGACCACGGCGGCCGTGGTCCGGTTCGGTGCGCGACTTTGTCCTCGGCACCCGGGTGATCACCGGTCTGGGCAAGCACCTGCGCTTTGGCGGTGAAGTGATGAAGAACGTCGCCGGCTACGACCTGTCGCGCCTGATGGCCGGCAGCTACGGCACATTGGGCCTGATCACGGAAGTCTCGCTCAAGGTCCTGCCAAAACCCCGGCAAGCCTTGAGCATCAGCCTGGAAATGGACAGCGAACGCGCTTTGAAGCAACTGGCGCAATGGGGTCAGCAGCCCTTGCCGATCAGTGCTGCCTGCCATGACGGTGAGCGCCTGCACCTGCGGCTCGAGGGCGGTGACGGTTCGGTGGCGGCGGCCCATGATCGCTTGGGTGGCGAGCGGCTGGACAGCGCCTTCTGGTCCGATCTCAATGAACAGCGCTTGCCGTTCTTCGATGAGGATCAGCCGCTCTGGCGCCTGTCACTACCCAACAATACGCCCAAATTGTCCCTGCCCGGCCGGCAACTGATCGACTGGGGCGGAGCCCAGCGCTGGCTGAAATCCGACGCCGAAGCGTCCTTCATTCGCAAGGTAGTCGATGAAGTTGGCGGGCATGTGACCTGCTACAGCCACAGTCTGGTCGACAACCCGTTCCAGCCGCTGCCGGTCGCCCTGATGCGCCTGCACCAGAACCTGAAACACCAGCTCGATCCCCAGGGTATTTTCAACCCCGGTCGCCTGTACGCGGAGCTTTGAACCATGCAGACCACCTTGAGTGAAACCGCCCGCCGACTGCCCCGCGCCGAAGAGGCGGACAGCATCCTGCGCACCTGCGTGCACTGCGGTTTCTGCAATGCCACGTGCCCCACCTATCAATTGCTCGGCGATGAACTGGATGGCCCGCGCGGGCGCATTTACCTGATCAAGCAGGTGCTGGAAGGCAACGAAGTCACGCAAAAGACCCAGCAGCATCTGGACCGGTGCCTGTCGTGCCGTAACTGCGAAACCACCTGCCCGTCGGGTGTCGACTACCACAACCTGCTGGACATCGGCCGCGCGGTGGTCGATGCCGCCGTACCGCGTCCGATCGGCCAGCGTTTGCTGCGCGAGGGATTGCGCAAGGTGGTACCGCATCCCGAGCTATTCAAAGGTCTGGTCAATAGCGGCCAGGTGTTCCGGGCCTTGCTGCCCGACGCGCTGCAAAGCAAATTGCCGCGCAGCACAGCGCCGAGCAAGCAACGCCCCACGGCGCGCCATGCACGACAAGTGCTGATGCTTGAAGGCTGCGTGCAACCGGGGCTGTCGCCCAATACCAACGTAGCCGCCGCCCGGGTACTGGATCGGCTCGGAATCAGTGTCACGCCAAGCCGCGGAGCCGGCTGTTGCGGTGCCGTGGATTATCACCTGGACGCCCAGGCTGCTGGCCTTGACCGTGCTCGGCATAACATCGACGCCTGGTGGCCCATGATCGAAAACGGCGTCGAGGCCATCGTGCAGACAGCCAGCGGTTGCGGCGCCTTCATCAAGGACTATGGCCACCTGCTGACCCGCGACCCTGTCTACGCCGACAAAGCCAGAAAAGTCAGTGCCCTGACCAAGGACCTGGTCGAAGTGCTGCGCGATGAGCCACTGGAAAAACTCGGTATCCACAATGCCCATCGCCTGGCTTTCCATTGTCCCTGCACCCTGCAGCACGCGCAGAAACTCGGGGGGGCGGTTGAAGCGGTACTCGAACGCCTGGGTTTCAACCTGACCTACGTGCCTGATAGTCATTTGTGCTGCGGTTCGGCGGGCACCTACTCGCTGACCCAACCCGAACTGTCTCGGCAATTGCGCGACAACAAAATGAATGCGCTGGAAAGCGGCTACCCTGAACTCATTGTCACGGCCAATATCGGTTGCCAGACACACCTGGATGGCGCGGGACGTACGCCTGTCCGGCACTGGATCGAAGTGGTCGAAGCCGCATTGCCTTGAATCCGGAGATCACCGATGAACCGCAAAGCCGTGCTCAGTCAGACCGAAGTCGGCCAGATCCTCACTGCGGCGCGCAATGCCGCGCAAACCCATCAATGGCCGGTGACCATCGTGGTCGTCGATGACGGCGGCCATCCCCTGGCCCTCGAACGCCTCGACGGTGCCGCGCCCATCACCGCCTACATCGCCACGGAGAAGGCCCGAACGGCTGCCTTGGGCCGCCGCGAATCCAAAGGCTATGAAGAAATGGTCAACGGTGGACGCACGGCCTTCCTGTCCGCACCGTTGCTGACCTCCCTGGAGGGAGGCGTGCCGATTATCGTCGACGGACAGGTGATCGGCGCGGTCGGGGTGTCCGGGGTCAAGGCCGAGCAGGATGCGCAGGTGGCAAAAGCCGGGGCGCAGAGCCTCAAATAAACACCAATCCCCTGTAGGAGCGAGCTTGCTCGCGAAAAACTTGAGAGCCCCACGGGGTGTCAGGCTTCCAGCGTTATCGTTGACGACCATCGCGAGCGAGCTCGCTCCTACAGGGATCCTGTACGCCCAGCCAAAGAGGAACCACACAGATGCCCCGCCTTACTGCGAAAGACTTTGCCCCGGAGCTGCTGGAACTCTACGACTACTACGCCCACGGCCTGATCAACCGGCGTGAGTTTCTCGACCGGGCGGCGTTGTTCACTTTTGGCACCATGACGGCCAGTGCGTTGCTGGCTTCGCTGAGCCCGAACTATGCACTGGCCGAACAGGTCGAGTTCACCGATCCGGACATCCTGGCCGGGTACATCACCTACCCTTCTCCCAAGGGCCACGGCAACGTTCGCGGCTATCTGGTGCGCCCGGCCAAGGCCACCGGCAAGGTCGGCGCGGTAGTGGTCGTGCATGAAAACCGTGGGCTCAACCCGTACATCGAAGACGTCGCCCGGCGACTGGCCAAGGCCGGGTTTATCGCGTTGGCGCCGGACGGCCTGAGTTCGGTCGGCGGTTATCCCGGCAACGATGAAAAAGGCAAGGCGTTGCAGGAAAAAGTCGATCCGGAAAAACTCATGAACGATTTTTTCGCCGCCGTGGAATGGCTGATGAAACACGAGACTGGCAACGGAAAAGTGGGCATCACCGGGTTCTGCTACGGCGGTGGCGTCACCAATGCCGCGGCGGTGGCCTATCCGGAATTGGGTGCTGCGGTGTCGTTCTACGGTCGCCAGCCCGACGCCAAGGATGTACCCCGGATCAAGGCCCCGCTCATGCTGCACTATGGCGAACTGGATGCCAGGATCAATGAAGGCTGGCCAGCCTTTGAAAAAGCCCTGAAAGCCGATGGCAAGACCTATGAGGCCTATATCTATCCCGGCGTGAACCACGGTTTTCACAATGACTCCACGCCGCGTTATGACGAAGCGGCGGCGAAGCTGGCGTGGGACCGGACGTTGGGGTGGTTTCGCAAGTATCTGGTGTGACTGAAAGTTGATTGGTTTGCAGGACCGGCCCCTTCGCGAGCAGGCTCGCTCCCACAGTTTTGATCGCATCTCCCTGTGGGAGCGAGCCTGCTCGCGAAAGCGGTAGTGACTACTTGGGTTGTGCCACGGTCCGCAGGTAAGGTTTCAGGGTCTTGAAGCCATCCGGGTATTTCTTCTTCGCATCTTCATCCGAAACCGACGTCGGGATGATCACGTCTTCCCCCGGACGCCAGTTCACCGGGGTCGCGACGGTGTGCTTGGCATTGAGTTGCAACGAATCGAGCAAGCGCAGCACTTCGTCGAAGTTGCGCCCGGCGCTCATCGGGTAAATCAGCATCGCCTTGATCTTCTTGTCCGGGCCGACGATGAACACCGAGCGCACCGTGGCGTTGTCCACGGCCGTGCGCGACCCGCCGCTGGCATTGGGGTGAATCATGTCGTAGAGCTTGGCCACCACCAGGTTTTCGTCGCCGATCAGCGGGTAGTTGACCGCATTGCCCTGGGTTTCCTCGATGTCACCGACCCACTTGTTGTGGTCGCTGACCGGGTCGATGCTCAGGCCGAGGATCTTGGTGTTGCGCTTGTCGAACTCGGGTTTCAGTTTGGCCAGATACCCAAGTTCAGTGGTGCAGACCGGGGTGAAGTCCTTCGGATGGGAAAACAGGATGGCCCACTTGTCGCCGATCCATTCGTGAAAGTTGAGCCTGCCTTCGGTGGTGTCGGCGGTGAAATCCGGTGCTTCGTCGCCAATACGGATTGCCATGTTCGATCTCCTTGCAGTAGTGGTTGGGGGAAGCGAGCCAGTCAACGCGGACAGTATAGGAGAGCTTTCAAGACACACCGCCCAGCAGTGAAATCAGCAAATAAAGCCCTGGGTAAACATCAATACCTCAGGCGAGTAGAAACCTGTGGCGAGGGAGTTTACTCCCGCTGGGGCGCGAAGCGGCCCCCTGCGTCAATTCAGATAGATTGCGTTGGTTGGATCTGCGACTGCTTCGCAGCCGAACGGGAGTAAACTCCCTCGCCACAGATCTGCGTCCGCTTAAATCTACTCCACCAGCGCAATCAACTGGTGTCGCTGGGCATCGGTCAGCGTCGGGCCGAAGCCGGCGCCGGCGTTTTCCGCCATGTAGCGCGGGTTGCCGGTGCCGGGGATGACGCAGGTCACCGCCGAATGCGACAACAGGAATTTGAGCGCAAGCTGCGGCCAGCTCTTGACCCCGACTTGCGCGGCCCAGCCCGGTAGCGGCTTGTCCTTGAGCCGGGCGATCAGCCCGCCACCGCCGAACGGCCGGTTGCAGATCACCGCCACGCCGCGCTCCCGGCACAGCGGCAGGATGCGTTTCTCGACGCCGCGATCGTCCAGGGCATAATTGATTTGCAGGAAATCCAGGGGCTCGGCCCTGAGCACCGCTTCGACCTCCTCATAAGCCGACGGAGTGTAATGGGTGATGCCGATGTAGCGGATTCGCCCCTGTTCCTTCCAGTGGCGCAAGGTCGGCAAGTGAATCTGCCAGTCCAGCAGGTTGTGAATCTGCATCAGGTCGATACGGTCGGTGCGCAACAGCTTGAACGACTGCTCCATCTGCGCGATGCCCTCCTCGCGACCCCGGGTCCACACCTTGGTCGCCAGGAACGCCGGCGAACGTGGTTCGTGGATCGACAGCAGTTCGCCGGTGTTCTCCTCGGCGCGACCGTACATCGGTGAGCTGTCGATCACCGTCCCGCCCTTCTCGAACAACGCGCGCAACACCCCGGGCAGTTGCTTGTAGGCCGGCTCCTGGGGCGCGACATCGAAGCCGCGATAGGTGCCCAGCCCGACGATGGGCAGTGGTTCGTTGCTCGAAGGGATGGCACGGGTCTGCATGGTCTTGCCTCCTGTTCCCGTCGCCAGCGCGATTTGCGCAACCGCCGGAGCGAACGTGAAGACCGCCGAAGCGCCGGCAGCCAGCGTGAGTATTTTCCTGCGGGTGAAACCGTCCGGATGGCTCATGACCTGTCCCTCAACCGTTGCTCCGGCGCGGCGCGCAACGCCTGCTGCCTGGCCAGCCACAGGCACAATCCGCCCCATAACCCGGCAAATGGCACGATCACCACCGCGACCAAACCGAACCCCGCGCCCAGCGCCGTCAAACCGGCGGACAACCAGCCACTGGCGGCATCGCCACCGCGATAGACCAAGGTTTCGACCACGTTCTTGGCCTTGTACTTCTCCTCGCGGCTCACCACCGTCCACAACACCTCTCGCGCCGGTCGCACGATGGCGAATTCCACCGCCCGGCGCAGCCCCTGGGCCAGCGCCACGGTCGTCGGCACCGGTGCCATGGCCATGGCGGCGAAGGCCACGATCGTCGCCAGCGGCAAGGCAACCAGCGCCCCGCCAATGCCCACCAGGCGGATCAACGGCGCCGTCAGCAGCAGCTGGAAGGCCAAGGTCAACGCCGACACGATCAAATCGACGACGGCGAAGAATTGCGTCCGGCTGCCAGTATCAGCGTAGCTGCCAGCGACAATCCGTCCCTGCTCGAAATACAACAAGGTCGCGGCACTGGTGTGCAGCAGCATGAACAGCACCAACCCCAACAAGTACGGAGAGCGCAGAATCAGGGTGATGCCGGCAAGGATGCTGCCACCCATGCGCCGTTCGTCGATTAGCCGATTGCCAGACTGCGACTGGGTGCGCGACAGCAGTCCCCGGTAGCAGCGCACGGCGACCTCCAGCAGCAACGCCGCCGCCACGGTCAGTGCCATCGGCCCCAGTCGGGAGACCATGGTCGCCGCCAGCAACGGCCCGATAAAGGTGCCGAGGGTGCCGCCCGCCGCAATACAACCGAACAGCCGTCGCCCCTGCTCGCTGGAAAAGCGGTCGACCAGCACACTCCAGAAAATCGAGACAATGAACAGGTTGTAGATACTGATCCAGACAAAGAACACCCGCCCGACCGTCACCGGTGCGACACGGTTGGCGATCAGCACGCCGAATACCAGCATGGACACGGCGATCACCCGGTAGATCAGCGGCACGAATCGCGTGGCCGGCAGCCGCGACACCAGCGCACCGAACACCGGCACCATCAGCAGCATGACCACGAAGGTGGCAGTGAACAGCCATTGCAACTTGTCGGCGCCGCCTTCAAGGCCCAGGGCATCGCGCAGCGGCCGCACCAGGTAGTAGCTGGCCAACACGCAGAAGTGGAAGGAAAAGCCCAGCACTAGTGCAGCCCTTTCGGCCGGCCGCACATCGAGCCATTGAGGAAGATGGGGCATCGGTGCCCTCCTTTACCGCCAGCTACACTTCGACAGCACCCCGGAGCCGTCAATGCCCACTAACGTTAGCCGAATGTCCCGAACCCTGGTGTTGGTCGTCGTCATAGTCGCAGTGCTGTACCTGGCGCTTTGTGCCGCCTTGTTCGTGTTTCAGCGTGCGCTCATCTACTACCCGCAGCCCCGTGCCGTGGGCTCATCCGAAACGCTGCTCACGCTACCCGTCGACGATGCGCAGGTGCTGGTCTCGATTCGACCGCACAAAGGTCCCAAAGCGCTGATCTATTTCGGCGGCAACGCCGAAGACGTCTCGCGCAGCCTGCCGGAATTCGCCCGGGCCTTCCCCGAGCATGCGCTGTATTTGATGCATTACCGAGGCTACGGCGGCAGCAGCGGCTCGCCCTCCGAAGAAGCGATTGCCCGTGATGCCATGGCCTTGTTCGACAAGGTCTACGCCGAGCATCCGCAGATTGCCGTGGTCGGGCGCAGCCTGGGTTCGGGAGTCGCCGTGCGCCTGGCCAGCGTTCGCCCAGCGGAAAAACTGCTGCTGGTCACGCCGTACAACAGCCTGGAAGAACTCGCAGCGCGGCAGTTCCGCTGGTTTCCGGTGCAGTGGTTGTTGAAGGACAAGTTTGAATCCTGGCGCTATGCCGAACACATCAGGGTGCCGACACGGTTAATAGCGGCCGAACAGGATGAAGTGATTCCGGCGTCCAGCACCCGGCGGCTCTTGAGCCATTTTCCCGAGGGTGTGGCGACCCTGCAGGTGATTTCCGGGACGGGGCACAATTCGATTGGTGAGAGCCCTGAATATCTAAAGGCATTGGGGGAAGAACTGTAGATCCTGAGCAATGCATCTTCACTGTGGGAGCGGGGAGGGTTGTGGGGGGGGGGAGGGAGTTCGAGTTGATTGCTGTTGATTTGCCTTCTTTTTAGGCGCCGGCCACTCCCGTCGCTCTTTCTTTCTTC
>NZ_JBPKAM010000156.1:0-9556 GCF_051216495.1 Pseudomonas baetica
GGTCGTTAACGATAGCGCGTATTTACTGGCTAAACGCGGCGCTCTTGAGTCCATCGCGAGCAAGCTCGCTCCTACAGACGCGCCATTCAATCTGGTGTATCGATGCCGTCCTTGAGCTCCAGCATCAACCCGCTCAAGCGCTTGACCTTGCGTCGCACCGCCTCTTCGAACACGCCGGTACGTGGCTCGATCAACGTGAACCAGTCCTTGGCCCGGGTGATGCCTGTGTAGATCAACTCCTTGGTGAGCACCGGATTCAAGGCATCCGGCAGAATCAGCGCGGTATGGGCAAATTCCGAGCCCTGGGATTTGTGCACCGTCATGGCGTAAACGGTTTCGACATCATTGAGCCGGCTCGGTAGTACAAAACGCACCCCGCCCTCCCCGTCATTGCGCGGGAACGCCACCCGCAACACTTGCTTGCCTGCTTCAGGGCCATCGCGCTCGGGCAGTTTGAGCGCAATACCAATGTCGCCGTTCATCAAGCCCAGGCCGTAATCGTTGCGCGTCATCAACACCGGTCGCCCTTCATACCACTGCTGGTCACTGTCGATCAGTCGGGCCTTGAGCAACGCATCGGTGACTCGCAGATTCAACCCTTCCACGCCCCACGGTCCCTTGCGGACCGCGCACAGCAACTGGAAGGCATCGAAGGCTTGCAAGACTTGCCGCGCCCACTCCATCCAGCGTGAGTCATCCAACGGGGTGTCGAGCGCAGGCCGATGGTTGCGCAACAGACTCAAATAATGCCGATAGCCCTGCGGCCCCTCGCCATGCCCCTCAAGCAGCAAGCGTTCCAGTGCCCGATCCTGCTCACTCTTTAGGGACACGCAAAACACATCGCCATGACTTCGAGCCGCCAGCAACTTGCGCGCCTCTTCGGGTTGCTGCTGGTTGACCCAACGGGCCAACTGACCAATGCCGCTGCCTTCGCCAAAACGCCGCGAGTGACGCAACATCACCACTTGCTGGGCCAATGGATGCGTGCCCTGGATGTCTTCCTGCAACCCGCTGGATTCCAGGCTTTCACCACTGACCGCCTCCAACCACTGGCGTGTCTGCGGGCTGTACCAGCCGGCCTCGGCATCGCGGCACAAATCGCCAAGCACGGCCCCCGCTTCCACCGAGGCCAACTGGTCCTTGTCGCCCAGCAACACCAGACGAGCATGAGGCGGCAGTGCATCGAGCAGGTTGGCCATCATTTCCAGGTCGATCATCGAGGCTTCGTCCACCACCAACACATCCAGCGGCAAGCGATTGCCCGCGTGATGCCGGAAATGCCGCGTACCGGGGCGGCTGCCAAGCAGACGGTGGACAGTGGTGACGTCCGATGGAATTTTGCTGCGTATGTCTTCAGTGACTTTCAGCGTTCGAACTTGCTGGCTGATGGACTCAGTCAACCGCGCCGCCGCTTTACCGGTCGGTGCGGCCAAGCGAATACGCAGCGGTTTTCCAGCCTCCACGGCTGGCGCCTGGAGCAAGGCCAGCAAGCGCACCACCGTGGTGGTCTTGCCGGTGCCCGGACCACCGGTGACGATGCTGAAGGCGCCACGAGTCGCCAGGGCACAGGCCAGTTTCTGCCAGTCGATGACATCACCGGGCCGAGCCGGGCCGAACAGACCGGTAAGGCGCTGGGAGAGGTCACTCGGGGTGGCTTCCTGCTCCGCCAAGCGCTGGCGCAACGAATGGTCGATACGCCGCTCGTAGGCCCAGTAGCGGCGCAAGTACAGGCGCTTTCCTGACAACACCAAGGGCCGCTGTTGCACCGACTCACGCCCGTCAGCCGCCAAAGCGACCAGACTGCCGGCGGCCAGCACCTTGCACCAATGGGCACCGTCCAGGGACTCCAGCAGCTGTGACGGCAGCAGCATCGCCCCACCGTGCACATCGCCTTCCGGTGGCAGCGACAGTGCGAAGTCCGGCTCCTTCAACGTCTCGAACAGATCGAGGCAGACATGCCCATGGCCCAATTGGTGGCTGGTCAACGCCGCCGCGAGTAGCACCAAAGGATCATCATCCGGCGCCAGCTCATGAAGGAAGGCAACGAAGGCTTTGTCCAGCGCACGCAACCAGCCACGCTCGACCCAACGCGTCAGCAACAGTAGCAAGTCGTCGGCGCGGCTCAATGGGGCGAGATCGGCCAGGCTTTCATCCGCCAATGAGGTGGGCAGCAGATCGGCGAAGGTGCGGCTCATAGCAATACTCCCTGTTCCCACGCCGGTTCGGCTTTCGGTTCTGTCTTGCCCTGAAACAGTCGGTCCAGCCGCTCGATCAGCGCTTTGGGTGGACGGGTAAAATACACGCCCTGGCTGGGGGCTCGCGTGCCGCGCAGGAACAGATACACCGCACCACCGACATGTCGGTCGTAGTCATAATCGACCAGCCGCGCCTTGAGTTGCCGGTGCAAGGCCAGCAGATACAACACGTATTGCAGGTCGTAACGGTTGTCGAGGATCGACTGCTCCATGGCCTGTTCGGTGTAGGCCGAATCATCAAGGCCAAGCCAGTTGGATTTGTAGTCGGCGACGTAGTAACGCCCCTCGTGCTCGAACGTCAGGTCGATGAAGCCCTTGAACATGCCGTTGAGCAACACCGGCTCGGCGGCCACGCGGGGCACACCGTTGTGGGTATGTTCCCGTACCAGCGCATCGAGCTTGAGTACATCGACCTTATGGCTGGCGAACCAGAACTCCATTTCGACCTGGTATTGAGTCAACTTCTCGAAAATCACCGGCGCCTGCCCGGCACCCACAGGCAGCGATGACTTGAGCAGATGCTGCAGCCAGTCGCTGAGTGCAGTGATCCAGCCTTCCCAGCCACGTCGATTGCAACGACGAGCGATGACATCCTCCACGGCTTGCGGCGTGACGGAAAAACCTTCGTCCCCCGCCCACTCCAGCAAACCATGGAGAAAGGTGCCTGGATTCGGGCCACGGGGGAACCGATGGATATCGGCACCGCCCGCGATCATCTCCCGGGGTGCCTGTGGATCGAGACGCTCATCATCGAAGAGCTTCTGAGCCTGTGGACTCTCCGGCGCTTCATCGCTGCCAATGCTCAGCACATCGCTCAAGCGCAAGGCGCTGTAAGAAGCGATCCACCAGTTTTCGCTGGCCTTGCGCTTGGGAATCAATGGGGCGCGTAACACCGCTTCGTTCATTGGTGGATGATAGTGCTCGGAAGTGGCTTCAGGCATTTCACCGAAACCCAGCGCCGGACAATCCTGCTGCAAGTCTTCCAACCAGCGTTTCAACCCCGCCGACTCCGTCAATGCAGCACCGCCGCCCAACAGATAACCCAGCGCCGACAGGTGCAACACGGAGCTGTTGTTATTGCCGCGTTTGAGGTCCGTCACGCCTAGCCAGCAGGCGTGCTGCGCGCGGGTCAAGGCCACATAGAGCAGGCGCAGATCCTCCGCCAAACGCTCATCATCGGCCAGGGCGATCAACTCGGCGGTCGGGCTCAAGGTCACTTGAGCCTTGCCCGTGGCGTCGTGGTAATGCAAAGGCAAGCGGCTGCCATCCACCGGTTTCACCGAGCAAATGAACGGCAGGAACACCAATGGATATTCAAGGCCCTTGGACTTGTGGATAGTCACCACCTTGACCAGTTGTTCGTCACTCTCCAGACGCAGAATTTGCTCTTCGCCCGCCTGGCCGGACAGCGTCAGATGCTCGGACAAATGACGGATCAGGGCCTGCTCGCCATCCAGCTCGGCGGCCGCCTGTTGCAGCAACTCGCAGAGGTGCAAAAGGTTGGTCAACACCCGCTCGCCATCGCTGCGTGCAATCAATGCCTGAGGCAACTGGAAGTCATGCAGCAAGCACCGCA
The DNA here is from genome assembly GCF_051216495.1 of Pseudomonas baetica. Lineage (GTDB taxonomy): Bacteria > Pseudomonadota > Gammaproteobacteria > Pseudomonadales > Pseudomonadaceae > Aquipseudomonas > Aquipseudomonas baetica_B. The sequence continues at coordinate 3,832 of NZ_JBPKAM010000156.1, forward strand.
ACATGGGCAACACGCCCTGCTTGCGCCAGATCTCGCGATAGCGCCGGAACTGCATGACCCGCGCTTCCCAGGCCAGCTCGTCCTGATTGAGCCGCTCCAGCTCCGTCAACGATAGGTTCAGCGTGATACAGGCCAATGCAGCCCGCAGTGGCCGCTCGACATCAGGTTCGGCGCAGGCCTTGAGCCAGGTCAGCACGTCGTGCGCCTCCTGGGCGGCGAACACTGAATCCTTGTCCGACAGATAAACGCTGCGCACGCCGCGGGCAGAGAGCTCGGCACGCACAGCCTGTGCCTCCTTGCCATCGCGGACCAGGATCGCGATATCCGCCGGCAGCAAGCCTCTGAAGCCCTTGCCGTCCTGCACGAACCCCGCACGGCCATGCTGCCCACCGTTGAGCAATGCAGTGATTTGACTGGCACAGGCAGCGGCCAGTTGTTGCCGGTACACCGCACCGGACAACGGCTGCTCACCTGACAAGTGCCAGATATTCAGTGCCGGCACTGCCTGCCCATCAAGGTGCAGAATCTCTTTGCGCCCTTGGGACTCGACTGGCGAAAACGGCACCGGATTATCGCCATTACTTTCGCGGAACAGGAAGGCGCCGCGTCCCACGTCACGGGTCTCGGCACGGTCAAAGACATGGTTCACGGCGCTGACCATGCCATGACTCGAACGGAAGTTGGTGCCCAGCGTATGCAAGCGGCCAGCCGTCGCCTGGCGGGCGCGCAAGTAGGTATAGATGTCGGCCCCGCGGAAGGCATAGATCGCTTGTTTCGGGTCGCCGATCAGGAACAGGCCGCTTTCAGGATTGTCATCCTCAATGCGATAGATGCTCTCGAATATCCGGTACTGCACCGGGTCGGTGTCCTGGAATTCGTCGATCAACGCCACCGGAAATTGTTCGCGGATCAGGGTCGCCAAACGCTCGCCGCCCTCGGTTTGCAAGGCGGCATCGAGGCGCAGCAGCATGTCATCAAAGCCCATTTCCGCACGACGACGCTTTTCTTCCTCGAAACGTGCACCGACCCATTGGGCAGCGTGTTGCAGGACAGCCGCATCAGGCGTCGGCAAGCTATCCAGGCTGGCTTTCAGAGCGGGCATTGCCTCAAGCCCCGGATGATCGGGGACCGCGCCTTTCTTCCAGGCTTCGGCCATGCCGTCGGGCGTAAGGCGCGTAAAGCCGGTTCCGATATCCAGTTGCTCAAGGGTTTCATCCTCGGCCCAGGCTTTGATCCTCTCGAACCAGGGCTCGAAATAACGCGCCTGCATCTTGCGCCCGTCGACACTTTTGCTGGCGACACCTTCATGACAGATGGCGAGCAACTCGTCCGCCCATTGGCGCCAGGGCATCTTGAGTTCCAACAATGCGGCTCGCCGTTCCTGCAAGCACTCCGTGATCAGCTCGGCCGGTTCTTTGCCTTCATCAACCTTGCCCCGCTCACTGGTAAACAGCCCGCGAACCCGAGGCAACAATGCTGCCGGTCCACCCCAGTTGTTGCGTACCCAGTTCAGTGCATCGCCCTGCATCGGGTAACAGAACAATCGCCAGTAGTCGCGCAGGACTTCACCGAGCAAATCGCTGTGGTCGGTTTCCAAAGTTTGGGTAAACAGACTGCCACTGTCGAAGGCGTGTTCGCGCAACATGCGCTGACACCAACTGTGAATAGTCGAAACAGCCGCTTCGTCCATCCATTGCGCGGCAATGTCCAGGCGGTTGGCGCAGCCGGCCCATAGCTCGGGCAGGTACTGTTCACGCAGTTCGGCGATCAGCCCATCAGGTGCCGGCGTTTCGTCACGGAAAAACCGGGCGGCTTCAGCCAGGCGGGTACGAATACGCTCGCGCAGCTCTTTGGTGGCGGCATCGGTAAAGGTCACCACAAGGATTTGCGGTGGCAACAGCTCGCGCCCGAAGCCACCATCCTCTCCGCCATGGCCAAGGACCAGACGCAGGTACAGGGCGGAAATGGTGAACGTCTTGCCGGTCCCGGCGCTGGCTTCGATCAACTGGCTGCCACGCAGCGGGAAGTCCAGCGCCAAAGGTGTCTTGGTGGTCATGGGCGCGCCTCCTCGCTGGACATCGAACGCCAGGACGCCTCAAGCAGTGGTCGGTACAGAGCGTTACACCAATCGGCGAAGGTCTCGTCGGCAACCAATGCGTCGTAATCGGCAAACTGGCGAGCCAACGCCATGCTTTCGCGTCGCTCGCCATCCGTGGTCAACCCATCACCTTCATAAGCCTTGCGAGCAGCCGCCCCGGCTTTGACCGGTTCGGTCTGACCCAACCAGGCGAAAGCCGTCTTGACCGCAATCGGCAATGGCTGGCGCATGCCCGATTGCCAGGCCTGCAGCAGGTCCCCCAGAATCCGTTTTGCGGATTCAGCTTCCATTGGCGCGAGCAGCAGACTGTCGTCACTGGCCACCAACGCGGTGGTCATCGCCAACCCACTGGCGCCTGCAACCAGATGATTGACCCAGGGCCGCGTCAGGCGATGCCATTTACGTGACTTGATCGAACCGATGCTGTTGGGAATCGTAGTGATGGACAGCAACCCGCCATCGGCTCGTTGATGCAGGCCACTGAGCCAGCCTTCCAGTCGAAGGTCATGCAACTCCAGATTGACCGGCAGGGCGCTGGTCAATGGCGTTGGCCACAGCACCAAAAGTTGCTGATAGCGTTGCAGCAGATCTGGCAACGGCTCGATCAGTTCTCGCTGCAAACATTCGCCAAATCCGGCCAGGGGTAACAACCCACTGTTCTGCAGGCGTCGGGCTTGTGCTTCGAGTGCATGCTCGGTGTTCTGCGTATCAGCCATCGCCGCCTCAAGCAAGCTGTCGCTGAGGCTATAGCGTTGAAGGGCATCGAGAACAAAGGGTTCCTCGTCCGCTAAAGGCACTTCGGCGGCCTCGAAGAACACCTTCAAGCGCTGACTGAAGAAATGTCGCACCGGGTTGCGCAGGAAATCCTGGAGCTGACCGAGACTCAGCGGCTCCTCCTGAACGTGAGGGTCAAGGAGTTCGCTATCCGTCGATTGTTGTGTGATCTGGTGGAGCACTTGCCATTCGTTGGCGTAACTGAACACGTCTTCGCCTTCATGGAAATAACGGGCGCTGAAGGGTTGCAACGGGTGTTCCTGAGTAATGGTTTCAAGCAAGTCTTCGCCGGCCTCGTTCGATCGCCAGCCACTGGCCAGATGGTCACGGAGCTGGCCAATCAAGACCGATGCCGGGCGTTCACTGTTATCACGAATGCTACGGCCGACCCAGCTGATATAGAGCTGGTCTCGAGCCGAAAGTAGCGCCTCCAGCAACAGGTAGCGGTCATCTTCGCGTCGCGAACGATCTCCGGGGCGGTAGTCACTGCCCATGAGGTCGAAATCCAGCGGCGGTTGCGCCCGCGGGTAGTCGCCGTCGTTCATGCCCAGCAAACACACCAGCTTGAAAGGTATCGCGCGCATCGGCATCAAGGTACAGAAGTTCACCGAGCCGGCGAGAAAGCGTTGGGACAAACGCCCTTGATCGAGACCGGCAAGCCAGGCCTCACGGACTACGGTCAGCGGCAATTCTTCTTGCAGGCCTACCGACTCACAATTCTCGAGCCAGTTTTCGCGCAGCGTTTCCAGTTGAGTCAGCAAGAAGTCGTCATGTTCGTTGCTGGCCTGGAAGAACAGCGACACCAATGCCTGCAAGCGCAGGCTCCATTGTTGGGGCGATGCCGGCTGCGAGAGTTCGTGATGGGCTATTTCCAGCGCATCCAGCAGCGCAACCAAGGGGCCGATGAGCGCAGCATCCAGTCCACCGATTTCATCGTAGGGCTCAATACCGCTACAGGCGTCGCCACTGCCAACGGCATAGCCAAGCAACATACGCCGCAAGCCGAAACGCCAACTGTTCTGCTCCAGCGCTGTCGGCAAACCGAGACCCGCACGTTGCTCGGCATTCATGCCCCAACGGATGCCCGCGCCTTCGATCCAGCGATGCAAGGTCGGCAGGTCACGCTCCTCGACGCCAAAACGCTCACGTAACGCTGGAACGTCCAGCAGATCGAGGATTTCGCTGACCGGGAAACGACTGTCAGGCAGCTTGAGCAGATGCTCGACGGCGATCAGTAAAGGATCACGTCCCCGTTGCCCTTGGTCAGCCAGCGTAAAGGGAATGAAGCGCGGATCGTGACGCTCGAGTTGACCGAACACCGCCCGAATATGCGGAGCATAACTATCGACGTCCGGGACCATGACAATCACATCGCGAGGACGCAAGTGCGGATCGGCACTGAAGCGCGCGAGCAACTGATCGTGAAGGATCTCGACTTCGCGCTGAGCGCTGTGAGCGACACGAAAGCGGATCGATTGATCTTTCTGCGGATCTACGGCTGGCCAACGCTCGCGAGTCTCGCTCAATGGTCGCAGTTCGAGAATGTCATCCTGCAACTGATTGAGCATGTTCAGTGGCACGCTGTCGCTGAACAGGTCGATGCGCCCATCGCGAAACGCCGACCGATAGCTGTTCGGATCGTCGTAGCTGTCGAGCAGATTAATGTAGTCACGCCCCTGCTTGCCCCAGGCTGCCAGTAATGGATGGGCATGCTGATGAAGGGTTTGCGAGTCGAGTACAACCGGCATCCCGCTCTTGCGAGCCTGTCGTTTATATTGATGCCGTAAAAGGTCTTTATCGGCGACGATGTCTGCCCAATGGTGACGACACGGATTGTGCACGCACAACAACACCTGACTGAATCGAGCCAGCCCGGCCAAGGCTTCCAGGGCTTGAGCAGGCAAGGAGGAGATCCCGAAGACAATCACACGGGAGGGTAATCCACCCGGGGCTTTGTCGAGGCCATTGATGCGCTCGATGAAGCGCTGATGCACACCCGCACGGCTCTGCGCCATGCCACCTTCACCGACATCCAGTAGCAGCGCACGCCACAACTCCGCCTGCCAGCAGTTGGCCGGGGACAGCGGCTTGGTCTCTCCTCTGACGTTGCGTAACTGATGACGCCCCTGTGCCCAGTCTTCGAGCCAGTCTGCCCGGTAGACCTGATACTGGTCGAACAAATCGGCGAGACGCTCTGCCAGCTGATAGCGTTTTCGCAGGTCCGTGTCATGGGTAAGAAAGCGTTGCAGGGGCTCGAAGTGAGGTTGATTGATCAATTGTGGAAGCAGGCGCATCAGTCGCCAGGTCAGCGGCGCTTTATCGAGCAGGGAGCTCACTGGAATTTCGTCGCGCCCAAGCACCATGCGATAGAGCTGCCACATGAAACTGCCGGGCAATTGCACGTCGATGGCTGCGGCGATGCCACAACCGCCCATGTCGTCATCTTCAGCGTCTTCGGCCAAAGCCAGCTTGAGCCATTGGGCAATGCCGTTGCTCTGCACCAGCGCAATTTCATTCTCCAGGGGAGCCAGCGGATATCGCCGCATCCAGCTGACCACCAGACTGCGCAATTCGTCCAGGCGGTTGCCATGAACCACCATAAAACCAGCACTGAGGGACGTTGCGTCCGGCATAACGGCTTCCTTGGAAAATACAAAAGCTAGGGCCGAACCTTAGCACTGTCAGGAGACGGTGGCAGCGGGGACCTGCCAAGTGTTTCTGCCCGAACTTTCCTGCGGGCAAAACAAAACCCCAACTGCTTTCGCAATTGGGGTTTCGGAATTTAATCTTGACGATGACCTACTCTCACATGGGGAAACCCCACACTACCATCGGCGATGCATCGTTTCACTT
>NZ_JBPKAM010000157.1:0-9496 GCF_051216495.1 Pseudomonas baetica
TTGGTTTTTTGCGCGGGTGGTTTTGTCCCCACGGGGGCGTACGTTCCAAATGTGGGAGCGAGCCTGCTCGCGAAGAGGCCATCAGCCTCGACACAGCATTACCCGTCCAAACGCGCCAGGAACACCCGCGTCACCCGCCGCTCCTGCACCGACATCACCGTCATCCGCCAGCCTTCCCACTCATGGCTGTCGCCGATCATCGGCAACCGATCCAGCAGGCTCACCACCAACCCCGCCAGGGTTTGGTAGTCATCGGTCGGCTCTGCGGCGAATCCGGTCCGTTGCCGCACCCGCGCCAGGTTCAAGGCGCCGCTGACCACGAAGCCGCCCTTCTCCTCGACCACGTCCGGGCCTTCGATTTCGCTGGCGTCGGGCAGCTCGCCGGCGATGGATTCGAGGATGTCGGTCATGGTCAAAACGCCGACGAAATCGCCGAATTCGTTGACCACAAACGCGATGTGCGTCGAAGCCTTGCGCATCTGCTCCAGGGCATTGAGGATCGAATAGCTGTCCAGCAGGTTAATGGTCTGACGCGCCAGATGGGCCAGGTCGGGCTGGTTGCCGGCCAGGAACTCCTTGAGCAACTCCTTCTTGTGCACGAAGCCCAGTGGCTCATCCACCGCGCCGTCGCGAATCAGTGGCAGGCGCGAGTAGGACGAGTGCATCAACCGCGTACGAATCGCCTCCGCGTCATCGGCCAGATCGATGTGATCGACGTCGGCGCGCACGGTCATCAGCGAGCGGATCGGTCGCTCGGCCAGTTGCAGCACGCCACTGATCATCACTCGCTCACGCCGGTCGAACAGTTCTTCGCTCTGCGCCTCGCCGTCGTCGAGCATGTCGACAATCTCTTCACCGACCTCTTCCACCGCCAGTTTGCGCCCACCGAGCAAACGCATCACGGCGTGGGCCGTACGCTCGCGCATCGGTCGCAGGCCCTGCATCGAGCGCTTGCGTCGTGCCCGGGCAATCTGGTTGAACACCTCGATCAGGATCGAGAAACCGATGGCCGCGTACAGATAGCCTTTCGGAATGTGGAAGCCCAGGCCTTCGGCAGTCAGCGCAAAGCCGATCATCATCAGAAAGCCCAGGCACAGCATGATCACTGTCGGATGCGCGTTGACAAACCGGGTCAGCGGTTTGCTGGCGACGATCATCAGGCCGATGGAAATGATCACCGCGATCATCATCACCGCCAGCTCATCGACCATGCCCACGGCGGTAATCACCGCGTCGAGGGAGAACACCGCATCGAGCACCACGATCTGTGCCACGATCGGCCAGAACAGTGCGTAGGTCGTGCTGGAAGTACGCTGGCCGACATGCCCTTCAAGGCGTTCGTGCAACTCCATCGTGGCCTTGAACAACAGGAACACACCACCAAACAGCATGATCAGGTCACGCCCGGAGAAACTCTTGTCGAACACCTCGAATAACGGCTGGGTCAGGGTCACCAACCAGGAAATACTCGCCAGCAAGCCCAGGCGCATCAACAGTGCCAGGGACAAACCGATCAACCGCGCGCGGTCGCGTTGTTCCGGCGGCAACTTGTCCGCGAGGATGGCGATGAACACCAGGTTGTCGATGCCCAGCACCAGCTCCAGCACAATCAACGTCAACAAGCCCAGCCACGCGGTGGGGTCGGCTAACCATTCCATAAAAACGTCTCGATCTCTTTAAGTGGATTCAGAATGCCGGGCACGGCAAGGCGCGGCGCAGAGGCCGTGGAGCTGCAATGTCAGGGGAAATCGGAAGCCGAAAGACCGGATGTTTCGCGTGCATCAAGACCGCGCGTTGGCGCGAGGGGAAAGGGTTACTGGGGGGCTCCGTGAGGGTGTTCATGCAAGTCCTGAAAGGAAAAAAGGACTTGAATCGTACAGGCGATAATGACAATTCCTACAGCCTGAAATCATTTCAAGATCTGTAGCAGCTCTGGATTGTCGCAGATCTGGAGGTTGCCTTCGCGAGCAGGGTATGCGCAGGATCTGTGGGAGCGAGCCTGCTCGCGAAGCTTTTAGCCACGCTTGACTCGCTCGATATACCGCACCACCGCCGGTGATTTCTCAAATCGCCGATACACCAACGCCAACCACGAAGTCGCATTGCAATCGCTGATCTGCCGATACACCACATTCGGCAAACCGACATGCCCGACCACCGACTCCGGCACCACCGCCACCCCCTGTCCCAGTGACACCAACGCAATCACCGCCACCAATCCACCCGGTTGCGCCCCCAGTTTCGGCACGAAATCACCCTGAGTCGCGACCTGCAAGGTGCCAACCACCTGTTCGGGAAGAATGAAATGTTCGTTTTGCAGATGCGCTGAGTTGATCACCGGCAAACGGTTGAGCCACGAGTCCACCGGCAGTGCCAACACGAAACCTTCGTCACTCAGGCGTATGCTCTCGATCCCCTCGGGCAAGGCCAGCGGGCAGCGGATGTAACCCAGGTCGAAACGCCCTTCGAGAATCATGTTCGGCAGGCTGGCCATGGGGCTTTCCCGCACGTTGAGGCTGACATCCGGGTACTCGATGGCAAAACCCTGCACCTGCTTTTGCAGCAACCCGGAGTACACAGCCGAGGCCACGTAACCCAGTTCGATATGGCCGATTTCGCCACGGCCGGCGCGTTGCGCGTTGCGCTGCGCTGACTCGAATTGCCGTACCGTAGCCTCGGCCTCGATCACCAGTGCCGCGCCGGCCTCGGTCAAGCCGACGTCCCGGGACTGACGCAGAAACAGGCGCGCGCCCAGTTCCGCTTCCATGTCCTGGATCTGCCGGGTCAAGGTTGGCGGCGCGATGCCCAACTGCTCGGCGGCACGGGTGAAATTGCGCTGTCGGGCGACGGCCAGGAAATAGCGGAAGTGACGGATGTCCATGGCGGCATTAGCTCAGAGGTAATGAAGTGATGGTGAATGCCTAACAAAGGCAGTGTCAGCCGGCGATAAGCTGCACGCAACCTCACAGTAGAGAACGCCTGCCATGCCCGTCAAACCCAGCGCTAGTCCACGTCTGACCTTGCTCACCGCCTCTGCCGTGTGCTCGCTGATCGTACTCGACACCAACATCGTCGCCGTTACCTTACCCAGCATCGCACGGGATCTGGGGGCGAATTTCGTAGATATCGAATGGGTCGTCAGTGCCTATATGCTGGCCTTCGCCGCGTTACTGCTGCCCGCCGGCAGCCTGGCCGATCGTTTTGGCCGGCAGAAAACCCTGATGTGGGGCCTGGGCATTTTCATCCTGGCCTCATTGGGTTGCGGCGCGGCGCCGAACGCGCTGTTTCTCGATATCGCACGGGCAATCAAGGGCGTCGGCGCCGCACTGCTATTGACCTCCGCACTCGCATCCATTGGCCACACCTTTCACGATGAAGTGGAACGGGCCAAGGCCTGGGCGTTCTGGGGCGCCTGCATGGGTATGGCCATGACCGCAGCGCCGACCCTGGGTGGCCTGATCACCGAATACGTGGGCTGGCGCTGGATTTTCTATCTCAACCTGCCAGTCGGCGCATTCCTGATGTACATGGTCTGGCGTGCGGTGCCGGAGTCTCGCGATGCGCAAGCGGCGCGGCTCGATCCCTGGGGCAGTCTCGCCTTCAGCGCGAGCCTGTTGTGCCTGATCTGGGGCCTGATCGAAGCCAACCGGATCGGCTGGAACAATCCCGTCACCTATGCGCGCCTGCTGGGAGGTGCGCTGCTACTGGGGCTATTCGTGGTGATCGAGCGCCTGCAGCAGCGGCCGATGATCGACCTGCAACTGTTTCGTCACCCGCGCTTTATCGGCGCCCTGCTCGGCATGTTTTCCTACGCCGCGTGCGCCCAGGTGATGATGACTCTGCTGCCGTTCTACTTGCAGAACGGCCTGGGCTTCAGCGCCATTTCCGCGGGATTGGGCATGCTGCCGTTTGCCGTGACCATGTTGATTTTCCCGCGCATCGGCGCACGGCTGGCGGGGCGTGTTCATCCCGCGAACATGATGGCCATCGGGCTGACATTGGTGGGCAGCGGCAACCTGCTCAGTGCCTGGGCGGTCAACAGCGGCGGTTACCTGCCCTTCGCCATGGCGATTGCCGTCACAGGTGCTGGCGCCGGATTACTCAATGGCGACACGCAGAAAAACATCATGGCCTGCGTGCCCCGGGAGCGGACCGGCATGGCTTCGGGCATGAGCACCACCATGCGCTTCAGCGCGGTGATGCTGGCGATCGGCGTGTACGGCGCGTTGCTGTCCGGCCATAGCGAACAATTGCTGCACGCGGGCCTGTCGGTGCAGGGCGGACAATGGCTGGAACACACGCAAGGTATCGCCTCGGGGGTGGTAGCGGGTGACATGCCGGCGGCGATGAGCCTGCTGCCGCCAGCCGCACGGTCGGAGGTCGAGCCGTTGGCGCGCCAGGCATTCGTCGGCGGCTTCAGCCTGTTGCTGTGGGTCGCGGGACTCGCGGGATTGCTGGCTGCACTGGTGGTCGGCACGCTGATGCGCAATCCGCTTCCAGCCCCACAGGCAGCCTTAGCGCTTGAGTGATGCCATCACCCGCTCGGCATTTTCATCACAGGCCATGCCTTCGGGCCGCGCCTGAATGTTCTCGATCAACCCCAGTAACTGCGCCTTGCTCTGCGCCAGGTGCAGTTGCATGGCTTCAATCTGCTCGACCTTGCGTTGCAGGCTCACCAGCAATTCATCATGTTTGAACGCCCCCGTCACCGTGTCCGGCAATAGTTGCTTAAGCTCTTCCAGGCTGAACCCCGCCTGCTGGGCGCACTGGATGATTTGCAGGGTTTGCAGCACTTGCGCCGGATAACGCCGATAACCATTGGCCTGGCGCGAGACCTGACGGATCAGACCCTGTGCCTCGTAAAAGCGAATGCGCGACGCACTCAAGCCACTCTGTTGCGCCAATTCACCAATCTTCATTTTGGCCTCGTTTACCTGCTTGACATTAAAGTTAACTTTAAGCTTAGCCTCCCCCCATCACTGATGAGGAGTCAAGCATGTCGCCCTTCCAAACCTTGAATCTGCCCAACGGCCAGACCCTCGGCAATCGCATCGCCAAAGCCGCGATGGAAGAGAACCTCGCCGACCGCGGGCAAGCGCCCGACCGTGCCTTGTTCCGTTTGTATCAAGCCTGGGCCGAAGGCGAAGCCGGTTTGTTGTTGACCGGCAACGTGATGATCGACCGCCGTGCCATGACCGGTCCCGGTGGCGTGGTGCTGGAAGACGAGCGCCACCTCGAACGCTTCCGCCAGTGGGCTAGCATCGGTCGTTCGGGTGGTGCGCATTTCTGGATGCAGCTCAATCATCCGGGCCGCCAGACCATGGCCAACCTTGGTCAGCAAGCCTTGGCGCCTTCGGCTGTTGCGCTGGACCTGGGCTCATTTTCCAAGATGTTCGCCGAACCCAAACCGATGAGCGAAGGCGATATCGAGGACGTCATCAAACGCTTCGCCACCAGCGCGGCGCTGGCGGAAAAGGCCGGTTTCAGTGGCGTGCAGATTCATGCCGCCCATGGCTACCTGATCAGCCAATTCCTCTCGCCGCTGACCAATCGTCGCACCGATCGCTGGGGCGGCTCGCTGGAAAACCGCGCACGCTTGCTGTTGGCGGTGGTCGATGCGGTACGCAAAACCGTGTCACCGCAATTCTGCGTGGCGGTGAAACTCAATTCGGCGGACTTCCAACGTGGCGGCTTCGATGCCGACGATGCCCGGCAAGTGATCCGGTGGCTCAACGAGCAACAGATCGACCTGCTGGAGCTGTCCGGTGGCAGCTACGAAGCACCGGCCATGCAAGGTGAAGCCCGTGATGGCCGGACCCTGGCCCGTGAAGCCTACTTTCTGGAAATGGCCGGCGAATTGGCCAGCGTGGCACGCATGCCGGTGATGGTGACCGGCGGCATCCGGCGCCTGGCGATTGTCGAACAGGTCCTCGACAGCGGCATTGCCATGGCCGGCATCGGCACGGCGCTGGCCGTTGAGCCACAGTTGGTCAAACAATGGCGCGAAGGCCGGAACAGCCACCCACAACTGCCGCCGATTCGTTGGAAGCGCAAACCGCTGGCATCGCTTGCGAGCATGGCCGTGGTGAAATTCCAGCTTGATCGCTTGAGCCGCGGGCGCAGCACTCGGCCAGAGGTATCGGCGTTGTGGGCGTTGATTCTGGATCGGGTCTACATCGCCCGACGGACTCGGCAGTACCGGCAGGTGATGGGCAAGTAATCAAAATAGCTGCTGGCCGAGAGACCGCTTTCGCGAGCAGGCTCCCACAGTAGGAATGCATTTCTCTGTGGGAGCGAGCCTGCTCGCGAAGAGGCCCGCACAGGCAACACAAAACTCAACCTGGCAGAAGATCATCGATATGCCGATATTCAGCCTGCAACTGCCCGGCCAACACCTTGCTGCGCCCAAGCCTGATCGGTCCACGCTCGATGTCGATCACCAATCCGGAGCAATCGAAGGCGGGCAACATCGACCATTCTTTCAACCGACCATCCGTCACCACTAGTAATCGCTGCTGCTCCGCAGGAAAACGCTTGCGCCGCGCCACCAGCCAATGCCCGGCTTCACCCAGCGCGGCCAGCAACGGCGTGCCGCCACCTGCGCCAAGTCCATCAAGCCAACTACGCAGACCACTTGACGCTTTCAGGCCTTGCACTTGCCACTTTGGCGATGCGCCACTGGCCGTGAGCAGGGCCACGCGCGCCCGCTGGCGATAGGCGTCATCGAACAACTGCGCCAGCAAACCTTTGGCATCGCTCAGGGCTTGATGGCGTCGGGTCGAGGCGGAAGCGTCGACAATCACCAGCCACAGTTCATGGGGCGAACGCATGCCCAAATGAAACAACAAATCTTCACGCCGACGCGGCCGACCATTGAGCAACGTGCCGGACCAATTGACCAAACCATCGCGGGCCGCCTGACGTTTGCCCTGTTTGCCATGTGCCAGCCGTCCGGCTCGGGATCCGGCATTCGCCCCCGCGTCGGACCGAGGGCGAATGCCTAGGGCTTTTTTGGCCAGTTCGGCACTTCACGTCGGGCGCCGGCCGGCAACGCCTGGGCGGGCATTTCACCCCACTGGCCCTGACCTTCGCTGGGGACGGAAGGCTGAGACGATGTCGCCTGGCTTTGTTGGGGCGCAGGTGGCGTGTGCTCGCGACGGCGATGGCGCAAGGCAAATTCGGCAACCGCGTCGATATCGTCCTCGGCGATGGCACTCGCCCCACGCCAAGCGGCATGAGCCCGCGCCGCGCGCAACCAGACCAGATCGGCGCGCAAGCCATCGACGCCGGCGGCGAAGCAACGTTCGGTGATCTGCGCCAGCGCCGCATCGTCAAGAGGAATGCTCGCCAACGCACTGCGCGCCTTTTGGCAGCGCTCACGCAACGATTGCTGCTGATGCTCCCACTCGGCACAAAAGCCTTGGGGATCACTGTCGAAATCCAGTCGTCGACGGATGATCTGGCCACGCTCGGCGGGTGCAGTGTGACCACTGAGCGCAATGTTCAAACCAAAACGGTCAAGCAACTGCGGCCGCAACTCGCCCTCTTCCGGGTTCATGGTGCCAATCAGCACGAACTTCGCCGAATGCCGGTGGGAAATACCATCGCGCTCAATCAGGTTGGTGCCGCTGGCGGCGACGTCGAGCAGCAGGTCTACAAGGTGATCCGGCAGTAGATTGACTTCATCGACATACAGCACGCCGCCATCAGCCTTGGCCAGTACACCCGGGGAAAATTGGGCGCGTCCCTCACTCAAGGCAGCATCCAGGTCGAGGGTGCCGACCAGGCGCTCTTCGGTGGCGCCCAGAGGCAAAGTGACGAACTGACCGCTGGCGAGCAGGTCAGCCAGGCCTCGGGCCAATGTGGACTTGGCCATCCCGCGCGGGCCTTCGATCAGAACGCCACCGATCTTTGGATCAATGGCGGTCAGGTACAGGGCGAGTTTCAAGTCGTCGGCGCCGACCACGGCGGATAACGGGAAATGCGGGGTGTCGTTCATTGTTCAATCTCGGTCATGGTCGGTCATTTCACAAACACCACAGGGGAATGTGATGTGTCAGGTGTCTTCTTCTATATCCAGCAGCAAGTTCTCCAGCGCCTCACGATACTCACCCGGCTCCTTCCACATCCCCCGCTGCTGCGCTTCGAGCATGCGTTCGGTCATGTCGCGCAAAGCGTGGGGGTTGTGCTCGCGCACGAAATCACGGGTGTTCGGGTCGAGCAAATAGGCGTCGGCCAGCAACGCGTACTGGTGATCGTCGATCAACTGCGTGGTGGCGTCGAAGGCGAACAGGTTATCGACCGTTGCCGCCATTTCGAATGCGCCTTTGTAGCCGTGACGCTTCACGCCTTCGAGCCATTTCGGATTGGCCGCCCGGGAGCGGATGACCCGGTTCAGCTCTTCCTTCAACGTGCGGATCTTCGGCAGGTCCGGTTGACTGTGATCGCCATGATAACTCGCCGCGACTTCGCCGCTGAGGGCTTCCACGGCGGCCAGCATGCCGCCCTGGAATTGGTAGTAATCGTTGGAGTCGAGCAGGTCGTGCTCACGGTTGTCCTGATTTTGCAGCACAGCCTGCACCTGGCTCAGCCGTCGGGCGAACGGTTCGCGTGCGGCGGTGCCTTCGTCGGAACCGCCATAGGCGTAGCCACCCCAGTTCAGGTAGACCTCAGCCAGGTCCTCGCGGCTCTGCCACAGGCGACCGTCGATGGCGCCCTGCACGCCCGCGCCATAGGCGCCGGGTTTGGCACCAAAGATGCGCCAACCGGCCTGACGCCGCGCAGCGTCTTCATCAAGGCCCGATTGCAGCAACGCTTCGCGTTCGGCGCGGACCTTGGCCGCCAACGGGTTGAGGTCATCCGGCTCATCCAGCGCAGCGACCGCTTGTACGGCAGCATCGAACAGGCGGATCAGGTTGGCGAAGGCATCGCGGAAGAAGCCCGACACCCGCAACGTCACGTCGACGCGCGGACGGTCGAGCAAACTCAATGGCAGAATTTCGAAGTCATCGACCCGTTGACTGCCCGTGGCCCACACCGGGCGCACCCCCATCAGTGCCATGGCCTGGGCGATGTCATCGCCACCGGTGCGCATGGTGGCCGTGCCCCACACCGACAGGCCGAGCTGACGCAGATGATCGCCGTGGTCTTGCAGGTGACGCTCGAGAATCAGGGTGGCCGACTGGAAACCGATGCGCCACGCGGTGGTGGTCGGCAGGTTGCGCACGTCCACGGAATAAAAATTGCGCCCGGTGGGCAGCACGTCCAGGCGCCCGCGACTCGGTGCTCCGCTGGGGCCTGCCGGGACGAAACGACCGCTGAGGGCATCGAGCAGGCCGCGCATTTCTGCCGGGCCGCAGGCGTCAAGCCGTGGCGCGATCACTTCGCGCAGGTTGTCGAGGATGACTTGAACCTCAATCCAACGCGCCTCTTGTGGGAGCCAGCCTGCTGGCGATGGAGTGTCAGCCACGTTGATGTCGACTGACACTCCATCGCC
>NZ_JBPKAM010000158.1:0-9166 GCF_051216495.1 Pseudomonas baetica
GTGTAAACCTGTGGGAGCGAGCCTGCTCGCGAAAGCGACAGCCCAAACAACATCGAACCATCAGAAAGAACGCACAATCCGCCCCAACGTCTCCATCGCCTTCTCGGCCGCCTCATCCCACGGGCTGCCATAGTTCAACCGAATGCAATTCCTGAAGCGCTGCGTCGGCGAAAAGATCGGCCCCGGCGCGATGCTGATGCCTTGCGCCAGTGCCATCTGGAATAACTTCAACGAATCCATCTGCGCCGGCAGCTCCAGCCATAGGAAGTAGCCGCCGGCCGGTTGGCTGACGCGGGTTTGCGCCGGAAAATAGCGGGCAATGGCCGACAGCATGGCACTTTGCTGTTCTTCCAGGGCGTAGCGCAGTTTGCGCAGGTGTCGGTCGTAGCCGCCGTGTTGCAGGTAATCGGCAATGGCCGCCTGGGCCGGCATTGAGGCGCAAAGCGATGTCATCAGCTTCAGCCGTTCGATTTTCTGCGCATAGCGCCCGGCAGCGACCCAGCCGATGCGGTAGCCGGGGGCCAGGCTTTTAGCGAACGAACCGCAGTGCATCACCAGCCCCTCGGTGTCGAACGCCTTGGCCGGTTTTGGCGCTTGCTGACCGTAATACAGCTCGGCATAGACATCGTCTTCGATCAGCGGCACCTGATGATGGCGCAACAGCTCAACCAGTGCCTGTTTCTTGGCCTCGGGCATGGTCGCGCCCATGGGGTTCTGGAAACTGGTCATGCACCAGCAGGCCTTGATCGGGTGGCGCTCCAGGGTTTGCGCCAGGACGCCAAGGTCGATGCCATCGCGCGGGTGGACGGGGATTTCCACGGCCTTGAGTTTCAGCCGTTCCAGTATTTGCAGGCACGCATAGAACGCCGGGGCTTCGATGGCCACCAGGTCGCCGGGTTGGGTGACGGCCTGCAGGCACAGGTTCAGTGCTTCGAGGGCGCCGTTGGTGATCAGCAGTTCTTCCATCGGCAACATCAGCCCGCCCACCATGTAGCGCAGGGCGATTTGCCGCCGCAGTTGCGGGTTGCCCGGCGACATATCGGTGACCACCATGCGCGGGTCCATTTCGCGACTGGCACTGGCCAGCGAACGCGACAGCCGTTGCAACGGGAACAGAGTCGGGCTGGGGAAAGCCGAACCGAACGGCACGGTGTTCGGATCCTTGATCGAATCGAGGACCGAAAACACCAGCCCACTGACGTCGACCTCGGTGGACTCATTGACCTGAGCGCTGATCACCGGCTCGGAAAACGGCCGTGGCGCATGGGCATTGACGAAATAACCGGAACGCGGCCGGGCGCGGATCAGGCCACGGCGTTCGAGCAGGTAATAGGCCTGAAACACCGTGGATGGGCTGACGCCGTAGGTCTGGCTCGCATAGCGTACCGACGGCACGCGCTGACCGGGGCCGAGGACGCCGGAGCGGATCAGTTCAGCGATGTCGTCGGCGAATTTTTCGTAGCGTTTCATCTTGGGTCCGGATTGGTTTCATTCTGGAAAATCGGGGCGCCTTCATTCGCGAGCAGGCTCGCTCCCACAAGGACGGCGCAATTCCTGTGGGAGCGAGCCTGCTCGCGAACAGCTGCACCGCAGTCTAAAGGCTCAACGGTTCATCGGCGCAACAAACCGGCTGTTCGCCTCGCTGTAGATCTGCGGCTCGTCACTGTCGACAATCTTGAAGCCGATACTCTGCGAGCTGCTGCGCGGCCGCTCCGTGATCATCGCCACCGACACTGGCACATCGACGATCTCGCCAGGTGCCAGGCTCAGCTCAGTCTTGCCGTGCAACTGGAAGCCGTCGCCATCGACCAGCGTCAGGCGGTAATCCTGGCGTTGCTGGGTTTTGTTGATCACCTTCAGGGTGTAGATATTTTCGATCTGCCCCTGACTGTTTTCCCGGAACAGACCGCGGTCCTTGCTCACGTCCAGCGACACCATTGGCCGCTGCATCAGCGCGACCACCAGCGCGGCGATCATCACCAGCAGCACGGCGGTGTAGCCGATCAACCGAGGCCGCAACAGGTGTGTCTTGCCGCCCTGCAACTGGCGCTCCGAGGTGTAGCTGATCAATCCACGCTCGTAGCCCATTTTGTCCATGATCGAATCACAGGCGTCGATGCACGCCGCGCAACCGATGCATTCCATCTGCAAGCCGTCGCGGATGTCGATGCCGGTGGGGCAGACCTGCACGCAAAGCTGGCAGTCGATGCAATCGCCCAGGCCGACCTCGGCGGGTTTGACCTCGCGCTTGCGCGGGCCACGGTTTTCGCCGCGGGCGGCGTCGTAGGAAATGGTCAGGGTGTCTTTGTCGAACATCACGCTCTGGAACCGCGCATAGGGGCACATGTGCATGCACACCGCTTCGCGTAGACAACCGGCATTGATGTAGGTGGCGCCGGTGAAAAACAGCACCCAGAACAAACTGACGCCGCTCATTTGCAAGGTCAGCAGTTCTTCGGCCAATGGCCGGATCGGGGTGAAGTAACCCACGAACGTCAGGCCGGTCAGCAGGCTGATCGCCAACCACAGGGTGTGCTTGGCCGAACGGCGCATCAACTTGTTAAGCCCCCAGGTTGCGGCTTGCAGTTTGATCCGCTGGTTGCGCTCGCCTTCGGTGATTTTCTCGCACCACATGAAAATCCAGGTCCAGGAACTCTGTGGGCAGGTGTAGCCGCACCAGACCCGTCCGGCAAACACGGTGATCGCAAACAGGCCGAAGGCAGCGATGATCAGCAGCGCTGAGAGCAGGATGAAATCCTGCGGCCAGAAGGTCGCGCCAAAAATGTGGAACTTGCTTTCGGACAGGTCCCAGAGCACCGCCTGGCGGCCGCCCCAGTTCAGCCACACGGTGCCGAAGAACAGCAAGAACAGGAAGCCTGCACCGCTGATGCGCAGGTTGCGGAACAGGCCGGTGAAGCTGCGGGTGTGGATCAGGTTGTCGCTGGTCTTGACCTTCATTTTTGGGCGTGAAGGTTCGTGGATCTTGACGGGTGTTGTGCTTTCTACGGTTCGGACGGGGATTAGCTCGCTCATGGTCTTTCGCTCATCAGCCTCCATCAGGCATGAGCACTATGGGCGTCGATCTGTTTGCATAACAGACTCAGGTATTACTTTAAAAACCGGATCAGATGCGCGTAAGCGTTCTACCTGCGACAAGTTGAAGCATCTGTCGCAGCAGGGCGAAAGTGCCTATATCAGGCACTTGCGAGCGTTGTTGATGCGGATCAGTCAAATCACCGAATCACTGTTGGTCACCTTCAGGAGCCTGCGACCGTCCAGCGCGCCGGTCATCGTTCCGTGCAACCGATTAATGGGCGGCGCGGTCGATCCATCATGAGCCTTCGCTAGGACACGGTCATGAACGCTTGGTGGCATGAAGTCTGGGTGACCCTGCAGGCCGAGTTCGCAGACATCGGCGATGCTTCACAACTGACCCGCATCACCGTGCGTCTGATGATCGCGGCGGTGCTGGGCGGGATTCTTGGTTTCGAGCGCGAGCACAAGGGCAAGGCCGCCGGTGTGCGCACCCACATGCTGGTCGCGCTGGGCGCAGCCCTGTTCGTGCTGGTGCCACAGATGTCCGGTGCCCAGGCCGATGCCATGAGCCGGGTGGTGCAAGGCGTGATTGCAGGGATCGGTTTCCTCGGCGCTGGCACCATTCTGAAAAACCAGGAAGGCGATGAAGGGCACGTCAAGGGCCTGACCACGGCCGCCGGTTTATGGATGACCGCCGCCATTGGCGTCTCAGCCGGATTGGGCCGGGAGGCAACGGCAGTGTTCAGTACGTTTTTGGCGTTGGTGATACTGGGGGTGATGCCGATGATCGTGAACAAATTCGAAAAGGACCGGGATCACTTGTAGGCGCTTAGCCCGACTAATACTGACCTATTGAGGGCGACACCTGTGGGAGCGAGCCTGCTCGCGAAGAGGCCGGGACATCCGCAAAATATTCTTCGGTAGTCATATAGTCTTCACGAGCAAGCTCCTACAGAGATGGAGTTTGGAGTTGGGTTTTGTTGATGTCACTTAACAAATGCCGGTCCTGTAACTGCACGGATAAATGCGTCATCTGCAGTTTTTGCTCCATACTGCCGCATGAACTCTGATCCACTGGAAAAGCGATTAAAGCGTTGCTGGCTGATCATGTAAAAATAAGAGCAATTGTTTACTATTTCATCAACGTTGTGGGATGACACCAGAATTGCAGCGCCGTCTTTCGCCGCGCCACGTAGGCACTCCCAAATATAGTGACGAAATTCAGGGTCCACGCCAGCAGTGGGTTCGTCGAGAATAATAAAATCTTTAGAGATCGCTAGCAGAGATAATGTGAAGAACCAGCGGGTTTCACCATAACTGCACAGCGACGATTTTTTGTCCCAGATTTCCTTATATCGATTAGTGATCGATGGACACCAACTATTCAGTTTGTCGAGTGCCCGGGTTTGTGTCGTTTTCTCATCCGAGCATAGTGCGATGACCATATTGAATATGTCTCGCATACGTAAGGTTGGAGGGGTTGAAATTGTTTGGGAAAGATAGGTGAAGTCGTGAAAGTTATTATCAATACTCCCTGATGAGATTTTTTTCAATCCGCAAGTAATATCAAAAAACGTTGTTTTTCCCGCGCCGTTTGGACCTAAAATTCCGACTATTGAACCCTCAAGTACTTCCAGGGATGCCTGGCTTAATATTGCTTTTTCGTCATAGTTAAAGTCTATGCATTTTGCGCTAAATCGACGCATTAGTATCTGCTCCAGACCGGATTTATTTTTAAGTGTTTTAGCAAGACAAAAGTCGATGAGGTTGTAGATAGAGCAATAAGCACAAGTGTCAATTTATTTTGATCAAGGTTTTCAGTCATTAATTGGCTGGAAATTGTCAAAAGATTGACCGAGTTGATGGTGCCGAAAACACCATTTGGATTGTTGGCGCCCACTACTCCGAAGATAAGCATGAAGAAAGAACAAGCCGATAGCAGTGTGTTCGAGTTCTGGTAGTTAATTGGGAGTATTGTAAAAATAACCCCGAAGCTGCAGAGCATTAGAAAGCAAGTGTAAAATCGACATATTATGATTAGGATTTCTACAATGTCATAATTTCCAAATGGAGGTTTTGTAGCTAAGTAAAAAGTGCAGCAGTATGCAATTGAAATTATTGAATAGGCGAGGAAGTGCGAGCAAATAAATATGATTCTTGATTTTTTAGAATATACAAATGATCGAATAAATCCACTTTCTCTTCTTCCGATGATGTAAAAGGTAAATCCAAATAAGGCAACACTTGATGCTACATAAGCATAAAACCACGCTGATGTGCTGATATAATTATTTTGGAAGTAACCAGTATCCTGTTTTGTTGCAGCGAAAAAATAGAAAAGAGCGCAAGGTGAAATCATTATCCAGATCAAGGAGATTGGTTCTTTTGTTTGTTCTTTTATAAATATACCTGCCAGGGTGAGAGTTCTCGATATAAGTTTTTTGCTCATTGTTGGCGTCCTCAAGGGAATGGAACCATCTTTGCTTGGCGGTTTTTATCGATCAAGTGAAAGAACGACTCTGAGTAATCATTATTCAAGTTTATGTTTTTTGAGTTGTCCATATGCATGAATATCGACGGGGAGATGAATTTGCAGAATGTGTGGTCGGAGTTGTTTATTTTTGTCGGTTTTATGTGTAAATAACCTTCAATGTTCATTGTTTTTAAAGTCTGTAGTAGGCCATTAGTGTTGAATTCTAAAGTCTTCTGTTTGTAGGTGGGGTTTTGTAAATATGAGAAATCTGATGCGATTTCTTCGAATGTATTGTAGTGGTTGCACTTCATGAAATACCGGATGTAGGAGTCGTGAAGGGAGTCTGGGTCTCTTTCAAGGATATTAAATAAGTTCATAAATCTAAACGTTTGCCATAATTCAAGCATGGATTTATCAAGTGCGGTGGCTAGGCTCTCCGCATAAGACATTCCTGCACAATAGCGAACATTTCTATTGGGATCATTACTGCCGTAAATAGTTAACAGGCATACGCCAGGGAACCTGGTATCGGAAATGTCAAATGTTACAATTTCTCCCGATTTTGAAAGAGTATTATATAAGCCAAAGGCCGATGATGCATTGATTGCTTTTAGGATATCACTGGGAGGCACAACGCCGTTGCATTGCTTAGTCAACCAGAATCGAGTAAGGAACTGCCGTTCCAAAGATTCTTTAATAGCGCCGAAAATGGCTGGTTCAATATTTTTATGAAAACTGCAACCGCAAGTGTCTCTGCTCGGATAAATGCTGTCATTCTCCTCATTGCAGTCATGACTTAACGCAATGCAAATAGTAGGAATGGTGCATGCCGAAAAATCAGAAATACGTACTACGGAGCTCATGTTTAGTTGTCGATGGGTTAGGTTCCTCAGGTCAGTTTCGGTTGAGGCCGTTTGACTAAAGGCTTTTACGAATTTTTCTACTTCAGTTGGGCTCAGGCTCTCCTGTAAATTGGATGAGCACTCTGGCAAGATGTCAAAATAGAAATGATTTCGCTCAAAGTACTCTCCCAATGCAGTCCTTGCTGAACCAGAACCGTTGCCTATTCCCGATCCGACAGTGAGTCGTTGGTCTCCAACTTCGACAATAAAAGGAAAATCCAAAATGCTGGGTGGTTGAATCCACATGTCATTTGGTAAGAATGGGCTTGTGCTTTGATTTATTATATTCACTTAATGCCTCCAATCAATTGAATGCAGGAAGGATAAAAAAGAGTTGGATTTAGGCCCATTGCCTTGCAGACCATGTTGTCTGTGTAGCCTGACCAAGGGCGGCTTTTGAACTTTAGTGCTTTGCATTGAAGGTCTACTAGCATGTACATTGAGCCGGTTTCCATCAAGGCCAGCCTGTAGCCACGGTAGCGATACTTGAACAATGCCTTCGGTAAATACATCATGTAAATAATGGCGTGACTGGGATTGCCCACGCTGCTTCCGTTTGGAAGTATGGCTTCCACCAATGGGCTTGTTTCTAGGCAGCCTTGAAGTATCTCAAACTTTCTGGAATTGGGGAGTAGATGTAAGACTTTCTCAGTGCATGGCCATGTATTTGAAGATAAAAGAGAGCAGAAGAAAACTTCTACGGGATACAGAGCTCCTGCACTTGGATATCCTCGCTTAGAAGTGTTGTTGTTTTTTGTAAGTAGTGGTTTAACTATCTGTTTTACGGATTCAAAATCTACACTGCTCCCGTCAAAAAAATCACAGGAGTGGTCCCTGTGTAGCGAGTTTTCAATGCGCAAGCTTTCTAGCGTATGCCCTTCTAAAGTAATATCCATGTCTGGGTAGAGATGAAGTTCGTTCCCAGTTAAGTCGGCAAGCAATTGTGGCGGAAGGTTGTGGAGGCAAGAGATGTTTTTGACGCATTCATGAATTGTGAAATTCCCCTTGCTATGAAAATTCAACGTGTCGTCATAAACCTTTGGGTCGAGAAATTTCAGATAAAAATCATGCGGTATATTTTTCATTTTTCGATCTCAGGCAGTTGCAGGAGTGCCAGTGTGGATTTGGCTCCTCAGTGATTAAGCCGTTATTTAGATCTATTGTTATTGATGAGAGTGCGTTGTCTTGGTATCTGAGTTCTTGGCTGTCTTCTGTGTGAAGTTTTATTTTTTTAATGACTGTTCCAATAGCTAAGCTTCTTTGTAATAAGCCAAGTCTCTGTACTGGTAGAGTAGTGTTCCGTTCCATGCAGAATTTTAATAAGGCAGACCAAGATTTGCGTGAGTTATTGCATTTTTCATAGTTTAATTGCCTGTCAATTTGGCAGAAGTGGCAAGGGTTTCCGATGCTTGATAAATATGGCTGGTCAATTCTGAAGATATTTCCATTAAAATAAGCAACACAGATTGCGCTGCGAGGGTTGGAATCTGCCAGGCTGAAATATGCTTTTTTGAGTTTTGCATAGTCATATCGGGTGCAGATTATACAAATGAAACATGATTGGTTTTTAGTGTCTTCTAATAATGTGTCTAGGTTTTCGATTACTTTGAATTTGCAAGTTAGCTCTTGATTCAGTGCTGTTTCTATTTCGGTTTTATCTTTCCAGTCGTGTACTATTAGAAGATTTTTGAAGTATATGTCAGAGATTTGTGTTTTTAGCCCTATTGCACCCTGAAGAAATAGCATTGCCTCCGTTTGTGGTAGTTCGTGCTTTGATAAAATGTTGATGAGGTGCATTTCTTTTATAGAATTGTGCTGTCTTTTTTTTAAGTTCCGCAAGACGCTAATCAGTTTTTCAGATGCTACTTTGGAGATGCTGTGGTTGGATAGTATTAACGATTCGTTGGGGAGATCTACTATGTCAAAGTCGGAGTAGATTAGATTCATCTAGGTTCTCCTGAAGGATCTTCCATTTTTGGAAGATCCTTTTGGTTTAAAAAGTGATAGGCATTAAATACGAGCCGAATTACATTGCCCTGCAACCACCGGTGCCTCCACCGCCAGTACCTCCTGCCCCCCCACAACCTCCATTTCCTCCACCGCTACCTCCACTGCAACCACCTCCACCGCCACAACCACCACTACCGCCACAGCCACCTTGTCCTCCACTGCCGCCAGCCACTTGCGGATTAGTGTTCTGGTTAAAGTCAGTTCTGAAGTTGAATAATACTTCGCCAAGTTTTTCGTTTTTCATTTTATTTTTCTCATCTGAATGCCGCTCGGAATTTAGCGGTGTCGTTAGATTTAGAAGATTGTAGCCGTCACTGCAAGTTGATATTTTGTTGCTCGTAAGAACATTCATTCATCTTTTAGCGAATGGTCCTACAGGGTTTTTAGAAAGTTCTTGTGGTGTTTAAATTCAGAGGGCAAGAGGCATTGGTAGATGGTCTTGATTTTTTTATTTTAGAAACCATGTTTTAGTCTCTTCAAAATAAAAAGATACTCAGCATTCGCGTCTGTAGGACTAAACAAAACAATCCCTGTGATTGCTATTTCATGTTCAAAAAATAAGCGACGAACGGTAGTCGTAATTCAGGCTGGTAATCTCGTCAGCGTGACGCCCAAGATTGGAAGGATGCTTGAAAAGGACCGCGATCATCTGTAGGAGCTGCCGCAGGCTGCGATCTTTTGATTTTGATCTTCAACGTTTCTTCCGCGCAGCTAACAGCAAGATCAAAAGATCGCAGCCTGCGGC
>NZ_JBPKAM010000159.1:0-9038 GCF_051216495.1 Pseudomonas baetica
GTGGGGGGGAAGAAGGGAGCTTTGGTGGCGTCTTTGGGGAAGAGGTTTGTTCCCAAAAGGGGGGCTGTGGAGGGCAAAAACCCACTGTGGGAGCGAGCCTGCTCGCGAAGACGGCCGAAAGCCCAACCCACCTATCAGGCGGATACATCCTTCTGTGGTCCACCACCGGCGGTAATCACCTGCACGCTCATCCGCGGCGTTGCCAGGTCCATCCCGGCTTCATCCATATGCCGCTTCAGCGACAGGTTGAACGCCCGGGAAACCTCCCACTGTTTGATCGGTGCAGTCTTGAACCGGGCGCGCAGGATCGCGTTGCCGGATTCGAAACTCTCCACACCCTGAATTTCCAATGGCGACCAGATGTTGCGCCGTTGCAGCGGGTCGGTGCGCATTTTCTGGCCGACATCGCGCATCAGTTTGATCGCGTTGTCGATGTCCATGCTGGCCGGTACGGCAACGCGGAAGATCGCGTAGCCGAATTCCCGGGAGTAGTTCTTGATGCTCTTGATTTCGCTGAAGGGAATGGTGTGGACGATGCCGTCGATGTCCCGCAGGCGCACGGTGCGAATGGTCAAGCCTTCGACAGTGCCGAGGTGGCCGCCAACGTCCACGTAGTCATCGATGGCCAGGGAATCTTCGATGATGATGAACAGCCCGGTGATCAGGTCGGCTACCAACGATTGCGCGCCGAAACCGATGGCCAGGCCGATCACACCGGCACCGGCCAGCAATGGCGTGACGTTCATGCCCATGTTCGCCAGGGCAACGATCAGCGCAATGATGAAAATTGCCACGAACAACACGTTGCGGATCAGCGGCATCATCGTCTGAGCCCGGGCGTTGGCCAGGCCTTTGCGCGAGCGGGTGAGGGCGTGGTGCACGGCGGTGTCGCTGAGGATCCAGATCAGCCAGGCAAAGATCAGCGTGCCGCCGAGGCTGAACAGTTTGACGCTGACCTCATGACCTTCGCCTTCAGTGAACGCAATCAGTGACATGCCCCACACCCGCAGACCGAGTTCGATGAAAGCCAGCCAGACCAATAGGTGGGCGAGGGTGTAGAAGAAGTTTTTCAGACGTTCGGAATACAGCGCATGGCGCTTGGCACCGCGTTGCGGTTTGAGGGCATGGCGGCGTACCAGGCCGTTGATGACCATGCATAACACCAGTAGCACGGTGCAGATCAGCGACTGACGCAAGGCAGTGCTGGTATCGCCGGCCGAAATGAACGTCGCGAACAGTGAAATACCCACCAGCACCAGCGCCGGTACGAACCAGAAGGTGCCGAGAATTTCGATTGTGTCGCTGAGGGCGCGGCGGGTCAGGCGCCGGGACAGCGGCTGGTTGCGGATCAAATGGGCAATCGGGCGGCGGAAGCGCAGGATGAACAATCCGGTGGACAGTGCCGCCAGGACGTTGGCCACGGTGGCGGCGGTATGTGCCAGATGCACACCCAGACTTTGGATCAGGCGCGGGTCATTCAGGGCTTCACCGAACGCGGCGAAGCTACCGATCAACCAGAGCGGGTGAAAGGCCTGATGCCGCAGGATGTACAAGGCGCGGTGGCGGTGCGGGCCGTCGAGCAGGGAGAAGGCGATCACGCAGATCGCCGAAAAGCAGGTGCCGACCACCAGTGCATAGGCCAGCACCATGGCCAGGCTTTTACCCAGTGACGAAGGCAGCGCGTAGCTCATGTACACGGTGATGACCAACGCGATCAGCCACGGACCGAGCTTGCGCAGGGCAAAGCGCAACATGTCCAGGGCCCTGGGGTGTTGCGGCAGTTCTTCGGTCAGGCCGAAACGCATGCGTACCCTATGGCTGACCCAGATCAGCGCCGCCGCCAATAGGCTCCAGATCATCAGGATCATGGCGAAGGCAAAGATGATCGGCAGCCACTCATTGGCTGGCAGCACCAGCGCGGTCAGTTCGTCCCGGGCCTGGTCGAACTCGTTGGACCAGCGCATGAGCGGACTGTCGGCACCGGTAAATTGTTTTTCGAAATTGGCCAGGGTCCCGCCGATCAAACCCAAAACGCCTTCTTCCGTCGTCGGCTGGGCCTTTTTCGTGGCATCGCGCAGCTTCTTCAGATCCGCCAACAGTTTGGTGCGTTGCTGGTCGTTTTCCAGTGACTTGATCACTTCGTCGAGGGATTGCCCCAGGGGTTCCTGTGCCTCCGGCTGGGTCTTCGCCGAACTGTTGAGCAGGCTTGGCAATCCCACCGCCTGGGCAGGCGCCATTGGCAGCAGCGTCATCAGGCAGACAAGGAAGAGGCAGGGCAGGGCAAAAAGACGGGCGAACACTGGGCGGTCAACCTCGGAGTGAGCGGGTCGACCGAGTGTACGAGCCCGTCGGAATCAATGCGAGTCGAGGGGGCGTATTTATTCGTTGAGCTTGGCGAGGATCTTGATGACCACGGTGGCGAGGATCGTCAGCATGCCGATCCACATGGCGAACACGCCAGCGTTCTTGTCGCGAAAGTTGAAACCGATTGCCAGCAGGATCATCCCGGCGAGAATCGGAACGAGCATGGCGTGGAACGAAGACAACGAGATCATGGGCACAGCCTTGTCTGGAGGGATGTTTGGAGTCTAGGTGGGTTTTTTATGGAGGAGGGTGAGGTGTATCAAATTTGAGTCGCCAACAACATGAAATCAGCGTTGCCTGAGCAGACGCCTTCGCGAGCAGGCTCGCTCCCACAATTGAAACGCATTCCAATGCGGGAGCGAGCCGGCTCCGGGCGGCGATCCGACGAAGTTTTTGGGATTACGGCAATTCGCGGCAAGCGTAGAACGCGCTCAGCACTTTGACCAGGTGCGCCAGGTCATGGCTGCCGCACAGTTCGCGGATCGAGTGCATGGCGAAGGTCGGCAAGCCGATGTCCACGGTCCGTACACCCAGGTGGCTGGCGGTGATTGGGCCGATGGTCGAGCCGCAACCCATGTCGCTGCGCACCACGAAGCTCTGCACGGGGACTTCCTCGGCCATGCACAGGTGGCGGAAGAAGCCGGCGGTTTCGCTGTTGGTGGCGTAGCGCTGGTTGGTGTTGACCTTGATCACCGGGCCGGCGTTGAGTTTCGGTCCGTGGTTGGCGTCGTGCTTCTCGGCGTAGTTAGGATGTACGCCATGGGCGTTGTCGGCCGAGACCAGCAGGGATTTCTGGATGGTGCGTACGAACTCATCACCTTCTGGCAACAGGCGTCGCAGCGTTTGTTCGAGCATCGGACCATCGGCTCCGCAGGCCGAGCATGAACCGACTTCTTCGTGATCGTTGCAGACCAGCACACAGGTTTCGTCGGTGTTGGCGGTCAGCAACGCTTGCAGGCCGGCGTAGCACGACAGCAGGTTGTCCAAGCGTGCACCGGCGATGAAATCACCGTGCAGGCCGATGACGGCAGCGCTTTGCGTGTCGTAGAAGCTCAGCTCGTAATCGAGCACCACATCGGCGTTCAGGCCGTGCTCGCGGGCGAGTTGGTCGGTGATCACGGCGCGGAAGTCCACGCGCTCGTCACCGGCAAATTGCGCGAGGACCGGTGGCAGTTCGGTTTGGGCGTTGATTGCCCAGCCCATGTTGGCTTCACGATTGAGATGGATAGCCAGGTTCGGGATGATGGCGATCGGTGCCTTGAAGTCGATGAGCTGGCTTTCGACTTTGCCGTCGCGGCGGAAGGTTACGCGCCCGGCAAGCGACAGGTCGCGGTCGAACCACGGCGCCAGCAAGGCGCCGCCGTAGACTTCGACACCCAGTTGCCAGAAGCCCTGGCGTTGCAACTCCGGTTGCGGCTTGACCCGCAGGCACGGGCTGTCGGTGTGGGCGCCGACCAGGCGAATCCCGCCGTGCAGCGGCGAGTGACGGCCCATTTTGATCGCGACGATCGAAGAGTCGTTACGGGTGACGTAATAACGACCATTGGCCTCGGTATGCCATGGCTCGCGCTCGTCGAGGCGTTGATAACCCGCCGCTTCCAGACGCTGAACAAGGCTGGCGGTGGCATGGAACGGGGTAGGGGAGGCCTTGAGGAAGTCGATCAGGCCTTGGTTCAACTCTTCGCGCATAAGTAGCTCCAGACAGCAATGGCGCCAGTTTAACGTATTGGCTCGCGGCATTGCAGACACAATGCCGTGTGGTGTTCGGGAGCGGCGAATGACGTGGGTATTGGGTCAGCCCGTAATCAGATTGCCATTAAGGAACACTTCACGACGTTGCTTGCGGCCGACATGTTCATGCTTGCTCGCCAGGTACACCTGGTCGAACTTGTCCCGGGATATACCGGTGAACTGTCCGATGTACCCATCGACCAGCCGATCGTAATCCGCTTCTGTGATGAATTTATAAATCTCCCGGCGATAGAAAAAACCGAGCTGGAATCCGAGGGTTTCGCTGAGGTGCGCTGTAGAGCCCGCGAAGCAGTTTTCAAAGTCGATGGCTTTCAGCGGTTTGTGCGTCGATTTGGGGATCATGATGTTGCCGATCCAGAAATCCATGTGCGTGATGTTCTTTCGTGACAATGAACTGAGCAGTTCGAACGCTTTGAGAATGAAGGTTCCCACGTTCTCCGGATTGCGTTTCAGCCATTTCACGCCATCGACATAGTCTTCGAGCAGACGCGTCAGAATGAAATACTCCTGGGTCAGGCCCAGCCGGTCACGGGTGTATCCAAAGCCTTGCAGCGGCGGCATTTGTACGCCACGGCGCTGAGCCTCAAGGGTATTCATCAGTTCTTCCAGCGGCCAGTCGAACCGGCCATTACGCTGAGGCTTGCCCAGCGTCACCCGAACTTTAGCCTTCAACGTGTCCAGCGGCTGAACCTTGGCAAACAGCGGTGTATCGCCCGACGCCAGCGGTGCGCTGGCGCGGGTGAGCTTTTGAGCACGCCGTTTGTTGATCAGTTGTTCCAGGGATTGCCGGGCTTCGACACTGGGTTGTTCGGTCAGGTGCAGGGTGGTGTTGCCGAAAATGAACGTGACGGGGTAATCGCATTGGAGCGTTTTACTGCTAAGCACGGGGGCATCCTGCCTGATATCTAATTGCCATCATTTTATGTTTCATTACAAAAATATGACAATATTTTCACGCCATTTTCATGTCGTGTAAATTGTAACGGAAAATAAAAAAAGCCCTTCAAAGGAAGGGCTTTTTCACGTCGGGAGTCAATTAAAAAGGTGCAGGACACTCGAAGCGCAAGCGTTCGCCGGTCTGAGGATGCGTGAAGCTGAGCATGCTGGCGTGCAGACATAGGCGCGGCCAGGCGGCCAGGGCTTGTTCGTGGGCATAGAGCCCGTCGCCCAGCAGCGGGTGGCCGATGGATAGCATGTGCACGCGCAATTGATGGGAGCGGCCGGTGATCGGCGTGAGTTCCACGCGGCACCAGTCGCCGCATCGCTCCAGTACGCGCCAGAACGTCAGGGCATGTTTGCCGAATTCATGGTCAACCACATGACGCGGCTTGGTCGGTGGATCGTAGCGCAGTGGCAGGTCAATGCTGCCGCTGTCCAGCTCGGGCTGGCCCCAGCACAGTGCGGTGTAGGCTTTTTCGGTTTCACGGTCGTGGAATTGTCGCGACAGCTCACGGTGTGTATCGGGATCCCGGGCCAGCAGGATGATGCCGGAGGTTTCCCAGTCCAGCCGATGGACGATGAGTGCGTCCGGATAGCCGTTTTCCTGCAGACGGGTAATCAGGCAGTCCTTGTTGTCGTCGGCCCGGCCGGGGACGGAGAGCAACAGGGTCGGTTTGTTCACCACCAGAATGGCGGCGTCCTGATAAAGGATATGGACGTTGGACAACGGCATTAAAACAGCCTCGTAACAAACGGCAACGGCGGTTCAGGCCCCCCCGCATTAGCGCGTGGGACCTGAACCGCCGTGGCTTCCGCCGGATCGACTCAGCGATCTGGCAGGGTGATGTTGAGTTCCAGAATCGAGCAACTGCCCTGGCTTTCCAGTGCGACATGCACGTCATCGGACCCGATATTGACGTACTTGCGAATCACCTCGACCAGTTCCTTCTGCAAGGCTGGCAGGTAGTCCGGGGTGCTGCGTTGGCCGCGTTCGTGCGCCACGATGATCTGTAGACGCTCTTTCGCTACCGACGCGGTGCTTTGCTTTTTGTTGGCACGAAAGAAGTCAAAAAGGTTCATTGCTTAGTTGCCTCCAAACAGGCGCTCGAAGAATCCCTTCTTCTGTACATCGAGGAAACGATGTTCCACGGTTTTGCCCAGCAGGCGGTCAACGGTATCGCTGTAGGCCTGGCCGGCATCGCTCTGGTCGTCGAGGATCACCGGAACGCCCTGGTTGGATGCCTTGAGCACCGCCTGGGATTCAGGGATCACGCCGAGCAGGGTCACCGAGAGGATTTCCTTGACGTCTTCTACGCCGAGCATTTCGCCTTTGCTCACACGCTCAGGGTGGTAACGGGTAATCAGCAGGTGTTCCTTGATCGGGTCTTCACCGCGTTCGGCGCGACGGGACTTGCTGGCCAACAGGCCGAGCATGCGGTCGGAGTCACGAACCGAGGACACTTCCGGGTTGGTCACGACGATCGCTTCGTCAGCGAAGTACATGGCCAGGTGGGCGCCTTTCTCGATACCGGCCGGAGAGTCGCAGACCACGAACTCGAACTGCTCCTTGAGCTCCATCAGGACTTTTTCCACGCCTTCCTGGGTCAGCGCGTCTTTGTCGCGGGTCTGGCTGGCAGCCAGCACGTAGAGATTTTCCAGGCGCTTGTCTTTGATCAGGGCCTGTTGCAGGTTGGCTTCGCCGTTGACAACGTTGACGAAGTCGTACACCACGCGACGCTCGCAACCCATGATCAGGTCGAGGTTACGCAAACCGACGTCGAAGTCGACGATCACTGTTTTATGGCCGCGCAGAGCGAGACCGGTACCGATAGCGGCGCTGGTGGTGGTCTTACCCACACCACCCTTGCCGGATGTAACCACGAGAATCTTGGCCAAGGTGTTTCACCCCTAAGGAAAAAGGACTTTTAGCCCCTGAAAATCATCTCTTGAACACTACTGCAGTCGAACAGCCTTGGCTGGAATTCGGTTCTGGGCGGCATTTACGCTGGGTAAACACTGCTTGTGGCCTTTTTCCTACTTCGTTTGAGCCGTTTTCGCTACGTTTTAGAGATGTTTGGAAAATGCGGCAGTATCCGTTAAAGCCGAATGATGTTCAACACATCGCCGGACAGGCTGACCTGTACGCCCGAACCCCATAAAGGGTCGCGACGCAGATCTTCGGACACCTTGTAATGGCCAGCGATGGAGACCAGTTCAGCGCTCATTTGCTGACAGAAAATCCTGGCTTTCGTGTCGCCTTTGACTCCGGCCAATACACGACCACGCATGGGGCCGTATACATGGATGTTGCCATCGGCGAGAAGTTCCGCCCCCGGGCTGACCGAGGAGATCACCACCAGATCGCTGCCCTGGGCATAAATCTGCTGCCCGCCGCGTACTGGCGAAGTGATTATTTTCGTCGGCTTGATGGTGGGCTCCGGTGGTTTTTCCGGTTTTTTCGCAACAGTGCCTTCGTTCAGGTCCAACGGACGCTCGCGGGCACCGGACGGTGGCAGCACCGGCAGGTCGACGGCGATGGCGGCCGCAATGTCTTCGATGCGGCTGGCACGAATCGCCAGGGTCCGCAGGCCGTGCTGGCGGCAGATGCGCATCAGGCCTGGCAGATCGACCACGCCTTCGTTGGGTGCAAGCTTGTCCAGGGCCAGTACCAGCGGTGCATTGCTGAAAAAACCAGGGGCCTGGGCGACCTTGGCGGCCAATTGCCGATCGAGGCCTTCGAGGTCGTTACGGGCCAGTTCCAGCACCGTAATGGCGAGCATGCTGCCCTTTAGCTGGAACACGGGATCTTGGTCTAGCAGTTCGGTTTGGCTCATGGTCGGCATACAACGACTTGTCACTAAAAGTGCCGAGACTTATAACGAGAACGCCCGCGGGCCGCAAGCCGGGTTGAACGATGTAGAATGCGCGGCCACTGTCTATGCGGAAGCTTCAATGGATCGCCCGAGTTTTAGAACATCCTTTCTATCTCCACGTTTCTGGCCGCTGTGGTTGGGCCTGGGGCTGTTGTGGCTGATTGTCCAGTTACCATACCCGGCATTGCTGTGGATCGGTCGTGTCCTGGGGGCCTTGATGTATCGGGCGGCCGGCGACCGACGGCGCATTGCCAAGCGTAATCTGGAGCTGTGCTTTCCTGAAAAATCCGCAGCCGAGCGCAAGCGCCTGCTCAAGGAAAACTTTGCCTCGACCGGCATCGCGTTTTTCGAAATGGCGATGAGCTGGTGGTGGTCGCGCGAGCGCCTGGCGAAACTGGCTCACATCGAAGGGCTGGAGCATTTGCAGCAGGCACAGCGTGACGGCAAGGGCGTGATCCTCATGGCGGTGCATTTCACCACCCTGGAAATCGGCGCCGCGCTGCTTGGCCAGCAACACACCATCGACGGCATGTACCGCGAACACAAAAATCCGTTGTTCGACTACGTCCAGCGTCGCGGCCGCGAGCGGCACAATCTCGATTCGCTGGCGGTGGAGCGTGAAGACGTGCGCGGCATGCTCAAATTGCTGCGCTCAGGCCGGGCGATTTGGTATGCACCGGACCAGGACTACGGCGCCAAGCAAAGCATATTCGTACCGTTGTTCGGCATTCAGGCAGCGACCGTCACCGCTACCAGCAAATTTGCGCGACTGGGCAAGGCGCTGGTGGTGCCGTTCACTCAAGAGCGTCTGGCGGACGGCAGCGGTTATCGCCTGGTGATCCATACGCCGCTCGAAGGCTTCCCGGGAGAAACCGAGGAAGAGGACTGCCTGCGCATCAACCAGTGGATCGAGGGCGTGTTGCGCGACTGCCCGGAGCAATACCTTTGGGCTCATCGCCGCTTCAAGAGCCGACCACCGGGCGAACCCAAGTTGTACGCCAAACGCGGTTGATCAATCGGACCCTGTGGGGGGGGGGGGGGGGGGGGGGGGTGAACAAAAAAAACAGGGGTTCTGAGCTCCCAAGCTCACTTTCTCTGCCATCTCCAAAC
>NZ_JBPKAM010000015.1:0-81775 GCF_051216495.1 Pseudomonas baetica
GCCACACAGACGCGGGATGGAGCAGTCTGGTAGCTCGTCGGGCTCATAACCCGAAGGTCGTCGGTTCAAATCCGGCTCCCGCAACCAAACATCAAAAAAGGCTACTCGAAAGAGTGGCCTTTTTTGTGCGCGCGTGTTTTACCCGCTCGGCAGGCAGCTTTCACAATCTCAGAATGAAAACCCGTTCAGATTCCGAAACTTGAACCAGGCCTGCGACCGTTTGCCACGTTTTTACGTTTATTTGACCCGGTTCGGGATTAACGGTTGACACGCGGGCGTATCTCTATAGAATGCCGCCACACAGACGCGGGATGGAGCAGTCTGGTAGCTCGTCGGGCTCATAACCCGAAGGTCGTCGGTTCAAATCCGGCTCCCGCAACCAAACATCAAAAAAGGCTACTCGAAAGAGTGGCCTTTTTTGTATCTGTTGAAAAAGTCCTTTCGCAACAATGATCTGTCACTGTGTCGCCAGCCATTCGTGGTCACCAACGCACTGAGTTCAGACTATGCTGAATTGCAGCCTGAGCCATCGCCGACATCCGGTGAGAGGCGTTAATATTTGTGATTATTTTTTTCTACAGGGATTGGTAACTTGGCTGGATACCTCCATCCTGTCGCGCACAATCCAAGAGGTGATTGATGCGCGCCAACTCGTCTGAATCTCAAGACACCGTTACAGCAACACAACCTATCAAGGCAGAGCGGTTGCGGTTGCTTGATCGCGTCAGCAAATACCGTCAGCCCATCGGCCTGGCGGTCACGTTGCTGTTGTTTGCGATCGCGCTGATTGCCTGTCGCCACCTGCTGAGCGAACTCGATCTGGATGCCCTGCACGACTCGATCCTTGAAGTGCCCAAGCCTGCCCTGCTTGGCGCACTGGGCGCCACGGTGGCGGGCTTCATCATTCTGCTGGGTTACGAATGGTCGGCCAGCCGATACGCCGGCGTAAGCCTGGCACCACGCACCCTGGCACTGGGTGGCTTCACCGCGTTCGCCATCGGTAACGCCATCGGTCTTTCGATGCTATCGGGCGGCTCGGTTCGTTATCGTCTCTATGCACGTCACGGACTGGGGGCCACCGAAGTCGCCCACATGACACTGTTCGCCAGTCTCTCCCTCGGCTGCGCCCTGCCGCCACTCGCCGCGCTGGCAACGCTGAGCAATCTGCCTGGCGC
This sequence comes from Pseudomonas baetica, assembly GCF_051216495.1. Lineage (GTDB taxonomy): Bacteria > Pseudomonadota > Gammaproteobacteria > Pseudomonadales > Pseudomonadaceae > Aquipseudomonas > Aquipseudomonas baetica_B. The sequence continues at coordinate 1,176 of NZ_JBPKAM010000015.1, forward strand.
TTCGGCGGCACTGGGGCTCTCCGAAACCTTGCTGGGCGCCATCGCTGTCGCCGTGCTGTTGCTGTTTACGGTGTTGGCGGTCGGCATATACCGACGGCGCCTGCCGGAACAGCCTTATCCCGATAATCTTCTGGTTCAGGTCGGCCGTCGCACTTTGCGCCTGCCGGGCCGACGCCTGACCTTCTTGCAATTGGTGATTACCGCGCTGGATGTGGCCGCAGCCGCGACCGTGCTTTACCTGTTGTTGCCGGAAGCGCCGCCCTTCGGTGCGTTTCTCCTGGTCTATCTGCTGGCGCTGGCCGCGGGCGTGCTCAGCCATGTACCGGGCGGTGTCGGGGTGTTCGAAGCGATTTTGCTGGCGGCCTTCTCCGACAAACTTGGTGCTGCGCCACTGGCGGCCGCCTTGCTGCTTTATCGCTTGATCTATGTTGTGCTGCCGATGCTGGTGGCGTGCCTGTTGTTGCTGATCAACGAAGGTCAACGCCTGTTCCAGACCCGCCAGACCCTGCGCGCCGCCTCAGGCCTGGCTGCGCCGATCCTCGCTGTCCTGGTGTTCCTGTCCGGCGTGGTACTGCTGTTTTCCGGTGCCACTCCGGAAATCGACACCCGCCTGGAACACATCGGCTTTCTGATCCCTCACCGACTGGTCGACGCCTCGCACTTTGGCGCCAGCCTGATCGGCGTACTGTGCCTGCTGCTTGCCCAAGGCCTGCGTCGCCGACTGTCGGCCGCCTGGATGCTGACCACCATTCTGTTGCTGGTCGGCGCCCTGCTCTCCCTGCTCAAGGGCTTCGATTGGGAAGAAGCCAGCCTGATGGTCCTGACCGCCGCCTTGCTGGGGGTGTTCCGGACTTCGTTTTATCGCCCCAGCCGCCTGACCGAACTGCCGTTTTCTCCGCTGTACCTGGTGGCCAGTGTTTGCGTGCTGGCCGCCTCGATGTGGCTGCTGTTGTTCGCCTATCAGGACGTCCCGTACAGCCATCAGCTCTGGTGGCAATTCACCCTCGACGCCGACGCGCCCCGTGGCTTGCGTTCGCTGCTAGGGGCCGCGGTGCTGCTGGTTGTGGTGTCCCTGACCTGGCTGCTGCGCACGGCACGCCCGGTCATCCACTTGCCGACACCCGATGAGCTGGAGCGTGCGAGCAAGATCCTCATGGCTTCGGCGCAACCGGATGGCGGCCTGGCCCTGACCGGTGACAAGGCGCTGCTGTTTCACCCCAACGACGAGGCGTTCCTGATGTATGCCCGCCGTGGCCGCAGTCTGGTAGCGTTGTATGACCCGATCGGCCCTGGCCAGCAGCGGGCGGAAATGATCTGGCAGTTCCGCGACCTGTGTGACATTCACCACGCCCGCCCTGTGTTCTATCAAGTGCGCGCGGAGAACCTGCCTTACTACATGGACATCGGCCTGACCGCGATCAAGCTCGGTGAAGAAGCCCGGGTCGATCTCAAGCGCTTTGATCTCGAAGCCAAGGGCAAAGAGATGAAAGACCTGCGCTACACCTGGAACCGTGGCACTCGCGATGGCCTGTCGCTGGAAATCTTCGAACCGGGCCAGGCGCCGATGGATGAGCTCAAGGTGATTTCCGATGCCTGGCTGACCGGCAAGAACGTACGTGAGAAAGGCTTCTCCCTCGGCCGTTTCAGCGATGACTACCTCAAATACTTCCGCATTGCGGTGATCCGTTTCGAAGGGCGCCCGGTGGCGTTCGCCAACCTGCTCGAGACCTACGGCCATGACCTGGCCAGCCTCGACCTGATGCGCGCGCACCCGGACGCCCCCAAGCTGACCATGGAGTTCATGATGGTCGGCCTGATCCAACACTATAAGAGTCACGGATACGCGCGCTTCAGCCTGGGTATGGTGCCGTTGTCGGGGTTGCAACCCCGTCGCGGTGCACCACTGACCCAGCGCCTGGGTTCGATGGTTTTCCGCCGTGGTGAGCAGCTCTACAACTTCCAAGGCTTGCGCCGCTTCAAAGATAAATTCCAGCCCGACTGGGAACCCCGTTATATGGCCGTACCCGCTGGACTCGATCCGCTGGTTGCCCTGGCCGACACTGCCGCCCTGATCGCGGGCGGCTTGACTGGATTGGTGAAACGCTGATGATTCAACGCTCCTTGCGCTACGTACTGGGCACGCTGGTTGTGCTGGCCCTGATTCTCGGTGGTGGCTACTGGTACCTGAAGCGCCCGGCCCCCGAACCGACCCTGGAACAACTGACACCGGCCGATGGCGCCGCGATGACCCGGGTCATTCCCGGCAACACGCCACGCGCCCAGGTGCTGGTGGCGGTCAACGAAGACCAGAAACTCAGCGACAAGCAATTGCTGACCCTGAGCCGCAGCGGCTCGGCGCAGATCGTCCAGGTGATCCTGCCCAAGGACTGCCTGCTGCAAAGCCGTGCCCTGCAATCGGGCCTGAGAGCACTCAACGGCCCGGCGACCCTGGTCAGCGGCATCGGCCCGGGTGCCGTGCTGGCTTGGCGCTGGTTATCCGAACAAAAGGATGACAAATCCCAGGCTGTTTCCGTGGACCTGGCCCTGGAAAAAGGTGGGTGCACCCATTTGCTGCCGAAAAGCGCCGCCCACGGCCACTGGCTGGTGGCATGGAACGACAACCCGGACGACACCAGCGCCGGTTTCGTGCGTGATCAACCCAATGCCGAAACCAGCATCAGCGACTACGACATCAACCTGCCACAAGTGCTGAACAACGAACTGCGCAAGATCCTCGTCGGTGGCGACAAGGCCGCGGGCGGCCTGCAGATTCCGGTGGTTGAAGTGCCAGCAGGTCAGGCCAAGGACACCGTGACCCTGTTCCTGTCCGGCGATGGTGGCTGGCGCGACCTGGACCGGGATGTCGCGGGCGAAATGGCCAAGATCGGCTACCCAGTGGTCGGCATCGACACCCTACGCTACTACTGGCAGCACAAAAGTCCCGAGCAGAGCGCCCTGGACCTGACCGAACTGATGCAACACTACCGCCAGAAGTGGGGCACCAAGCGCTTCGTCCTGACCGGTTACTCGTTCGGCGCCGATGTCTTGCCGGCCATCTACAACCGCCTGCCCGAAGCCGAACAGCAACGGGTCGACGCAATCATCCTGCTGGCCTTCGCCCGCACCGGCAGCTTCGAAATCGAAGTCGAAGGCTGGCTCGGCAACGCCGGCAAGGAAGCCGCCACCGGCCCGGAAATGGCCAAGCTGCCACCGGCCAAGGTGGTGTGCATCTTCGGTGAAGAGGAAATCGACGAAAGCGGCTGCACCGACAAGACGGCTGTAGGCGAAACCATCAAACTGCCTGGCGGTCACCACTTCGACGAGAACTACCCGAAACTGGCCCAGCGCCTGGTGGATGTGATCGAGAAGCGTCAGCCCAAGGTGGCTGAAGAGTGATCTGAGCCCAGCTCGCAAAAAGCCCCCGCCATCTCACGATTGCGGGGGCTTTTTCATTCAACGCCAACCCCCTGTAGGAGCGAGCCTGCTCGCGATGGTCGTCAACGATAACGCTGAACACCTGACACTCTGTGGTGATCTCAGGCTCATCGCGAGCATGCTCGCTCCTACAGAAACAGGTTTACATCTCCACCTGCGTCCCCAACTCAATCACCCGGTTCAGCGGTAGGTTGAAGAAGCGCAGGTTGCCGTTGGCGTTCTGCAACATGAAGGCGAACAGCGCTTCGCGCCAGCGGGACATGCCTTCAAGCTTGGAGGCAATGACTGTTTCACGGCTGAGGAAATATGTGGTGCGCATCGGACTGAAATCCAGCTGATCCAGATGACACAGCTTCAACGCCTGCGGGACGTCCGGCTCGTCGGTAAAACCGAAATGCAGGATTACCCGGAAGAAGCCTTCACCATAGGAATCGACCTCGAAGCGCCGGCTCGGCGGTACCCGCGGAATGTCTTCGTACACCACTGTCAGCAGCACCACTTGCTCGTGCAACACCTGGTTGTGCAGCAGGTTGTGCAATAGCGCGTGGGGCACGGCGTCCGGCCGCGCGGTGAGGAACACGGCGGTGCCTTGCACGCGATGCGGCGGTTGCACCGCGATGCTGCTGATGAAAATCGGCAGCGGCAGCCCGCCCTCATCGATGCGCTCTACCAGCAACTGTTTGCCGCGCTTCCAGGTGGTCATCAGCACAAACAAGGCGAAACCAGCGATCACCGGGAATGCGCCGCCCTGCACGATCTTCGGCACGTTGGCGGCGAAATACACACCATCGACCAGCAGAAACCCGAGACAGACCGGTACCGCGAGCACCGGCGGCCACTTCCACAGCAGCAACATCACTGCCGACACCAGGATGCTGGTCATCAGCATGGTGCCGGTCACCGCCACCCCATAGGCCGAAGCCAAGGCACCGGAGGACTCGAAACCGAGTACCAACAGCACCACGCCGACCATCAGCGACCAGTTCACCGCACCGATGTAGATCTGGCCCTGCTCGGCGCTGGACGTGTGCCGAATGTGCATGCGCGGAATGTAACCGAGCTGGATTGCTTGGCGGGTCAGGGAGAAGGCACCGGAAATCACGGCCTGGGAGGCAATCACCGTGGCCATGGTCGACAGACCGACCAAGGGAATCAACGCCCAGCTTGGCGCCAGCAGGTAGAACGGGTTGCGCGCGGCCTCCGGATCACCCAGCAGCAGTGCGCCCTGGCCGAAGTAGTTCAGTACGAGCGCCGGCAGCACCAGGATGAACCAGGCACGGGCGATCGGTTTGCGACCGAAGTGGCCCATGTCGGCGTACAGCGCCTCGGCGCCGGTCAATGCCAGCACTACCGCGCCAAGGATTGCTACGCCCATGCCCGGGTGCACGATGAAAAAGCGCACGCCCCACACGGGGTTCACCGCTTTCAACACTTCCGGGTGCTCGATGATGCCATGGACACCCAGCGCGCCCAGCACCACGAACCAGGTCACCATGATCGGCCCGAACAGAATGCCGATCCGCGCAGTACCATGGCTCTGGATCAAAAACAGTGCGACCAGCACGATCAATGATATCGGCACCACCCAGTGATCGATGCCGTCGAATGCCAAGCCCAGGCCCTCGATGGCCGACAGCACGGAAATCGCCGGGGTGATCATGCTGTCGCCATAGAACAGCGCCGCGCCGATCAGCCCGCAAACCACCAGCAAGGTGCGCAACTTGGCGTGTCCCGCCGCCGCTCGCCGGGCCAGCGCGGTCAAGGCCATAATCCCGCCTTCGCCCTGGTTGTCGGCGCGCAGCACGAACATCATGTACTTGATCGATACGACCCAGATCAGTGACCAGAAGATCAGCGACAGAATCCCCAACACACCGTCATGTGTGACCGGCACGCCGTAACCACCGGAGAACACCTCTTTGAGGGTGTACAACGGGCTGGTGCCGATATCGCCGTAAACCACCCCGACCGCCGCGACCAGCATACCGATCGGGCTCGCCGCCGAATGCCCGGCGTCTGCCGCGTGACTACTTGCCTGACCCATCCAACACTCCTGATTCCCAGACCGGCTTCTTCGAACGAAGCACTATGCTTTGTGATGCAGCATGCGCTGTTTTACCTGCTGTTACAGTCGTTTTGTTGACTGTAAAAAATCGGTAAAGCCCAACGGCGCGAAGCATAGCGCAGCACTCGTCGTATTTCCCTGCATAAAGCTGGTCAAGAGCGCTTACCATCGCTAGAATTGCGCACTTTTTGATCAGAGGCGCGAATAAGCGTCCGTCTGTCGCCTTGCCCCCGCCCCTGCTCTTATCGGCCAGAGGCAAGAGGCTGAAGGCGTCCCCAATACCGAGGTTAGACATGTCCACCACTCCTGCGCCGGCCAATCCAAAGGTTGGCTTCGTATCCCTGGGTTGCCCGAAAGCACTGGTCGACTCCGAGCGCATCCTGACCCAGCTGCGCATGGAAGGCTATGACGTCGTGTCCACCTACCAGGACGCCGATGTCGTGGTGGTCAACACCTGCGGCTTCATCGATTCGGCCAAAGCTGAATCCCTGGAAGTGATCGGCGAAGCCATCAAGGAAAACGGCAAGGTCATCGTGACCGGCTGCATGGGCGTCGAAGAAGGCAACATCCGCGACGTGCACCCAAGCGTGCTGGCCGTGACCGGTCCTCAGCAGTACGAGCAAGTGGTCAGCGCGGTGCACGAAGTCGTGCCGCCGAAGCAGGATCACAACCCGTTGATCGACCTGGTGCCCCCGCAAGGCATCAAACTGACCCCGCGCCACTACGCCTACCTGAAGATTTCCGAAGGCTGCAACCACAGCTGCAGTTTCTGCATCATTCCGTCGATGCGCGGAAAACTGGTCAGCCGTCCGGTGGGCGACGTACTCGACGAGGCCCAGCGCCTGGTGAAGTCCGGCGTCAAGGAGTTGCTGGTGATCTCCCAGGACACCAGCGCCTACGGCGTCGACGTGAAATACCGCACCGGCTTCTGGAACGGCGCGCCGGTGAAAACCCGCATGACCGAACTCTGCGAAGCCCTGAGCACCCTCGGTGTCTGGGTGCGCCTGCACTACGTTTACCCATACCCGCACGTCGACGAGCTGATCCCGTTGATGGCCGCCGGCAAGATCCTGCCGTACCTGGACATCCCGTTCCAGCACGCCAGCCCGAAAGTACTGAAGTCGATGAAACGCCCGGCGTTCGAAGACAAGACCCTGGCGCGCATCAAGAAATGGCGCGAAATCTGCCCGGACCTGATCATCCGCTCGACATTCATCGTCGGCTTCCCTGGCGAAACCGAAGAAGACTTCCAGTACCTGCTGGACTGGCTGACCGAAGCCCAGCTCGACCGCGTCGGCTGCTTCCAATACTCGCCGGTTGAGGGCGCTCCAGCCAACGACCTGGATCTGGAAGTGGTGCCGGACGACGTCAAGCAGGACCGCTGGGAGCGCTTCATGGCGCACCAGCAGGAAATCAGCTCGGCACGCCTGCAAATGCGCATCGGCCGTGAAATCGAAGTGCTGGTCGATGAAGTCGACGAGCAAGGTGCAGTCGGCCGTTGCTTCTTCGATGCCCCGGAAATCGACGGCAACGTGTTCATCGACAACGGCAGCAACCTCAAGCCAGGCGACAAGGTCTGGTGCAAGGTGACCGACGCCGACGAGTACGATCTCTGGGCCGAGCAGATCTAGTGGGAGCGAGCCTGCTCGCGAATCGTCAGCACATTCGACATCAAAGTTGACTGATCCGACGCAATCGCGAGCAGGCTCGCTCCCACATGAACTGCCCTGATTTCAAAGCCCTGCTCTTTTAACAAGATGCGGGGCTTTTTTACGGCTATCGTTTTGTGTGGAATGGATTCTCATCTCTAACAACACAAGGGGCAGACGGGCATGCGCCACCATTCGGTCATCCATACACCGAAACTGAGCGATTACGAAGAACTGACACAGGTTTGGGAAGCGTCAGTGCGCGCTACCCATGACTTTCTGCCGGACAGCTACATCGAGCTGCTAAAAAATCTGGTGCTGACCCGTTATCTCGACGCGGTCATGCTGATTTGCACAAGGGACTCGCGCCAGCGCATCACCGGGTTTGCCGGGGTCGCGGCAGGCAAGATCGAAATGCTGTTCATCGACCCGGCACATCGCGGCCAAGGCCTGGGCAAGCAGTTGTTGCGCTACGCCATGGAACACCTGAACGCCGATGAGTTGGACGTCAATGAACAGAACCCGCAAGCCCTGGGGTTTTACTTCAAGCAAGGGTTCGAGGTGATAGGCCGTTCGGAAGTCGATGGCATGGGGCAGCCGTATCCGCTGTTGCACATGCGTTTTCGCCAAGCGCATCAATTGACGCGCAATGGCTGACACAACAAGGAACCCTTGTGGGAGCGAGCCTGCTCGCGAAAGCGGTGTGTCAGCCAGCTGAGATGTTGAATGTTAATCCGCCTTCGCGAGCAAGCCCGCTCCCACAAAAAGCCCCTGCGGCAAAATGGTTCCGGGATTAACCGGCGCCAGGCAGGTACAATGCCAACCCCTTTTTTGTTACGGCCTAGTCATGACTGACCCGATTCGACTCTCCAAACGCCTCATCGAACTCGTCGGCTGCTCCCGTCGGGAGGCTGAGCTGTTCATCGAGGGCGGCTGGGTCACCGTAGACGGCGAAGTCATCGACGAGCCGCAGTTCAAGGTCGGCACCCAGAAAGTCGAACTCGACAAGGACGCCAAGGCCACCGCACCGGAACCGGTCACCCTTCTGCTCAACGTTCCCGCAGGCATGGACGCGGACACTGCCATGGCGAGCCTCAGCGCCGACACCTTGAGCGAAGAACACCGCTACGGCAAACGGCCGCTACGTGGCCACTTCCTGCGCCTGACTGCCAGCACCGATCTGCAACCCAATGCCAGCGGTTTGCTGGTGTTCACCCAGGACTGGAAGATCCTGCGCAAGCTCACGGCCGATGCCGCCAAAATCGAGCAGGAATATGTGGTCGAAGTCGAAGGCGACATGGTCGAGCATGGCCTTAACCGCCTACAACACGGCCTGACCTTCAAAGGCAAGGAACTTCCGCCAGTCAAGGCCAGCTGGCAGAACGAAAACCGCCTGCGCTTCGCCATGAAGAACCCTCAACCGGGCGTAATCGCCCTGTTTTGCCAGGCCGTCGGCCTGAAGGTCGTGGCCATCCGCCGCATCCGCATCGGTGGCGTGTCCATCGGTAAGGTGCCCCTGGGGCAATGGCGCTACCTGTCTGGCAAAGAGAAGTTCTAAGGCCTTTCACGCCGCCACACATAACGGCGACGCGCCTGTCCGCGTCGCCCACAGCTGAATATCAGGACTGCACACATGATTCATAACGACGTACTGCGCAGCGTGCGCTACATGCTCGACATCAGCGACAAGAAAGTCGTCGAGATCATCAAGCTCGGCGGCCTGGACGTGAGCCTGGCAGATGTTTTGACCTACCTGGACAAGAAAGAGGAAGACGAAGAAGGCTTCGTACGCTGCCCGGACGAGGTCATGGCGCACTTTCTCGACGGCCTGGTGGTCTTCAAGCGCGGCAAGGACGACAGTCGTCCGCCAATGCCCATCGAAGTGCCGGTGACCAACAACATCATCCTGAAAAAGCTACGTGTCGCTTTCGAACTCAAGGAAGACGACATGCACGCCATCCTCAAGGCCGCCGAGTTCCCGGTGTCCAAGCCTGAGCTGAGCGCACTGTTCCGCAAATTCGGCCATACCAACTACCGCCCTTGCGGCGACCAGTTGCTGCGTAACTTCCTCAAGGGCCTGACCTTGCGCGTACGCCCGCAGTAATCCGCCGTCTGTAGGAGCGAGCTTGCTCGCGATGGAGGTCAACGATAACGCGGGAAATCTGATGCCCCGCGGTGTCCTCTGGTTTCTCGCGAGCAAGCTCGCTCCTACAGGGCCGAATGGCCCTCCATTCCGCACGAAAATAGTGGCTCCGCTTCCGGCGGCTGACGACTAGGGTGTAGAGACCCTCAGCACTCAGGACTCGCCATGCACCCCTACTTTTCCCTGCAAGGCCGCACCGCTCTGGTGACCGGCGGTACCCGCGGTATCGGCAAAATGATCGCCAAGGCCTATGTCGAGGCAGGTGCCACCGTGTATGTCTGCGCCCGCGATGCCGAAGCCTGCCGGCAAACGGCTGACGAACTCGCTGCGTTTGGACAATGCCATGGCATGGCAGCCAATCTGTCCACCGAAGAAGGCGTGCTGCAATTGGCCACGCGACTGGGCGAACAGATCCCCCATCTCGACATTCTGGTCAATAACGCCGGCACCACCTGGGGCGCGCCCTTGGAAAACTACCCGATCAAGGGCTGGGAAAAGGTTATGCAGCTCAACGTGACGTCTGTCTTCAACTGCATCCAGCAATTCCTGCCACTGCTGCGCAAGGCCGGCTCACCGGCGAATCCGGCTCGGGTCATCAATATCGGTTCGGTAGCCGGGATTTCATCCTTTGGCGAACAGGCCTATGCCTACGGACCGAGTAAAGCGGCCCTGCATCAGCTATCACGGATTCTGGCGCGGGAACTGGTGAGCCAACACATTAACGTCAACGTGATCGCTCCGGGGCGTTTTCCAAGCAAAATGACGCAGCACATCGGCAATGATGAACAGGCGCTGGCTCAGGACACGGCGTTGATCCCGATGAAACGCTGGGGTCGTGAGGAAGAAATGGCGGCGCTGGCAATCAGCCTGGCGAGCACGGCCGGGGCTTACATGACCGGGAATATTATTCCGCTGGATGGTGGTTTTAGTCTCTGAGACTGCGGCGCGGCCTTCGCGAGCAGGCTCGCTCCCACCGGTTTTTTTGACTGACCAGGATCTACTGTGGGAGCGAGCCTGCTCGCGAAGCCGTCCTGATAGGCACCACCGATACAAGGGCCGATCGGGTTATCATGCCCGCCTCTTCCCCGCCTCGACCCCAAACCATGACCTACAGCGTCTCCCCCATCGGCTTCGTACGCTCCTGCTTCAAGGAGAAGTTCGCCATCCCGCGCCAACCGCAACTGGCCCCGGCCGCACGCGGTGTCCTGGAATTGGTGGCCCCGTTCGATCAGGGCGATGCAGTGCAGGGCCTGGAGCAGGTCAGCCATGTCTGGCTGCTGTTCCTGTTTCATGAGGCCCTTGAAGAAAAACCACGCCTGAAAGTCCGCCCTCCTCGCCTGGGCGGCAACAAATCCATGGGTGTATTTGCCACCCGTGCCACCCACCGCCCCAACGGCATTGGTCAGTCAGTGGTCAAACTGGACAAGGTCGAAGCCGATCGCCTGTGGATATCCGGCATCGACTTGCTGGATGGTACGCCGATTCTCGACATCAAACCCTACGTGCCATACGCCGATATCATCAACAGCGCCTCCAACAGCATCGCCAGCGCCGCGCCGCAGCTAATTCCCGTGCAGTGGACCGATAGCGCACTGCAACAGGCTCAAGGGCACGCTCAACGCCTTGCAGAGCCCTTGATCGAGCTGATCGAACAATGCCTGGCGCAGGATCCGCGGCCGGCGTACCAGACACCCGCCCCGGAACGGGAATATGGCGCACAATTCTGGGATCTGGATGTGCGCTGGCACTACCCGACGCCAGATTCGATCCGGGTCCTTGAAGTTATCCCCGCGAAGGTCTGAACGCCGAAAACAACTGTGGGAGCGAGCCTGCTCGCGAAGGAGGCGTGTCAGTCGACATCAATGCTGACTGATACATCCTCTTCGCGAGCAGGCTCGCTCCCACAGGTAAAGCGAACCAGCCGTTGAGGCGGTCTTATTTCTCGACGAACGCACGCTCGATCAGGTAATCACCCGGCTCGCGCATACGCGGCGAGACTTTCAGGCCGAAGCTGTTGAGCACTTCACTGGTCTCGTCGAGCATGCTCGGGCTGCCGCACAGCATGGCGCGGTCGTCCTGCGGGTTGATCGGCGGCAGGCCGATGTCGCTGAACAGCTTACCGCTGCGCATCAGGTCGGTCAGGCGACCTTCGTTCTCGAACGGCTCGCGGGTTACGGTCGGGTAGTAGATCAACTTGTCACGCAGCGCCTCACCGAAGAACTCGTTCTGCGGCAAGTGCTCGGTGATGAACTCGCGGTAAGCGACTTCGTTGACGTAACGCACGCCGTGGCACAGGATCACTTTTTCGAAACGCTCGTAGGTTTCCGGGTCCTGGATGACGCTCATGAATGGCGCCAGACCGGTACCGGTGCTGAGCAGGTACAGGTGTTTACCAGGCTTCAAGTCATCCAGCACCAACGTGCCGGTTGGCTTCTTGCTGATGATGATCTCGTCGCCTTCCTTCAGGTGCTGCAACTGGGAAGTCAGCGGGCCATCTGGCACCTTGATGCTGAAGAACTCGAGATGCTCTTCCCAGTTCGGGCTGGCAATCGAGTAAGCGCGCATAAGCGGGCGGCCATTGGGTTGTTGCAGGCCGATCATCACGAACTGACCGTTCTCGAAGCGCAGGCCCGGATCACGGGTGCACTTGAAGCTGAACAGAGTGTCGTTCCAGTGATGAACACTGAGGACACGCTCGTGGTTCATGTTGCTCATGTACGGGGACTCCTGGAGATTGTCTGCGCATGCTCCGCGCTCTATGAACGGCGCGCAATTGCATCGCATTCTAATGGCAGTCACAATATCTGTTAAATGGATTATTAAGATAAGGGTTATCGGTTATATCGATATGCGATTTACTCTCCGTCAACTTCAAGTCTTCGTCGCCGTCGCCCAGCAGGAAAGCGTGTCCCGCGCTGCCGGGCTGCTTAATCTTTCGCAATCGGCGGCGAGTACGTCGATCACCGAACTGGAGCGCCAGTCCAGCTGCCAGCTGTTCGACCGTGCCGGCAAACGGCTGAGCCTCAACGCCCTCGGCAAGCAGTTGCTACCGCAAGCGGTGGCCATGCTCGATCAGGCCAAGGAAATCGAAGACCTGCTCAATGGCAAGTCCGGCTTCGGCTCATTGGCGGTGGGCGCTACCCTGACCATCGGCAATTACCTGGCCACCCTGCTGATCGGCGGTTTCATGCAGCGTCACCCGGAAAGCCAGGTAAAGCTCCATGTGCAGAACACTGCCAATATTGTGCAACAAGTGGCCCACTACGAAATTGATCTGGGTCTGATCGAAGGCGATTGCAGTCACCCGGACATCGAAGTGCAGAGTTGGGTGGAAGATGAACTGGTGGTGTTTTGCGCACCGCAACATCCCCTGGCCCAACGCGGTACAGCAACCATGGACGAACTGAGCCACGAAGCCTGGATTCTGCGCGAACAAGGCTCGGGGACGCGGCTGACATTCGATCAGGCCATGCGTCATCACCATAGTGCGTTGAACATTCGCCTGGAACTGGAGCACACCGAAGCGATCAAGCGCGCGGTGGAATCCGGCCTGGGGATTGGCTGTATTTCGCGATTGGCGCTGCGGGACGCGTTCCGCCGCGGCAGCCTGGTACCGGTAGAGACGCCGGACCTGGACCTGGCTCGGCAGTTTTACTTCATCTGGCACAAACAGAAGTACCAGACATCAGCGATGCGTGAATTCCTCGACCTGTGCCGCGCTTTCACCGCCGGGGTCCAGCGCAGCGACGAGATCGTATTGCCAGCGATCGCTTAAAGCAGAATCACGGCCCACACCAGCGCAATCATGGTCAACGCCACCAGTTGCGCGGCGCTGCCCATGTCCTTGGCGTTCTTCGACAACGGATGCCGCTCAAGGGAAATGCGGTCAATGGCCGCCTCCACAGCCGAGTTGAGCAACTCGACAATCAGGGCCAACAGGCAGACCGCAATCAGCAACGCCTGCTCGACACGACTGACGTCCAGGAAGAACGACAAAGGGATCAGGATGACATTGAGCAAAACCAGCTGCCGGAAAGCTGCTTCGCCGGTAAAGGCTGCACGCAGGCCATCAAAGGAATAGCCAGAAGCATTGAGGATGCGTTTCAGGCCGGTCTGGCCTTTGAAAGGGGACATAGAGTAGGCAACTGATCAAAAAAGAGTGGGAAAGCTAGATTAACCAAAGTCAAAAAAGCGTGAAGAAGCCAACCCTTAGTGGCTCGAAATTGACTCAAGTTGTTGCAGGAGCAACGCCGCCTGGGTTCGGGTTCGCACGTTCAGTTTACGGAAAATCGCGGTCACGTGAGCCTTGATGGTCGCCTCGGACACATTCAATTCATAGGCGATCTGTTTGTTCAGCAAACCTTCACACACCATGGTCAACACCCGGAACTGCTGTGGCGTCAGGCTGGCAAGGCCTTCGCTGGCCGCCTTGGCTTCATCGGAAACGCTGACCGCTTCGAATGCTTGCGGTGGCCAGTAGACGTCACCATCCAGCACGGCACGCACGGCCTTCTGGATCACGCTCAGGTCGCTGGACTTGGGAATGAAACCGCTGGCACCGAACTCACGGGACTTGACCATCACTGAGGCTTCTTCCTGGGCCGAGACCATCACCACCGGAATCTGCGGATATTGGCCGCGCAACAGCACCAGCCCGGAAAAACCGTATGCTCCTGGCATGTTCAGATCCAGCAGCACCAGATCCCAGTCGGCCTTTTCAGTCAGGCGCACTTCCAGTTCGGCAATGCTCGCCACCTCCACCAGACGGACATCCGGACCGAGGCCCAGGGTCAGCGCTTGATGCAAGGCAGAGCGAAAGAGCGGGTGGTCATCGGCAATCAGGATTTCGTATGTGGCCATTCTTCAAATGATCCTGTTCTTCAAACAACTCGAGGTACAGCCACGCAGCTGCACCAACAGGGCACGTTCAACACCAGTACACACGGCGTATCAAACTTTGGCCGCGCCCTAATCGGCGCCAAGCATGCCCAGCGAAGCCGGGGTGGTCAAGCTGGATGGCCAGTACAGTCTTTTGCAGTATGGGCGACAATCAGCCCACGGCAGGGGTGGCGTTCTGTATAAAAGGCAACAACTCGGCATGTGCCGGTGTTTCCACATCCAGTTCCAGCTGCCGCTTGGCATCGAGGTAATGCTGGCTGAACACATCGAAATAGGCGTCCAGCGCCGTTGCCGCTTGCACATCGCCCGCCAGATCAAGGCACAGCGCCGCGACTTCCGCGGTGCACAGATGCTCGCTGCGGGTCGATCGACGCAATTGATAGCGGGAGAGCTTTTCGGGCAGCAGGCTGAGGATCGGCAATCCATCGAAATAAGGGCTTTTGCGGAAAATCTTCCGGGCCTCGGTCCAGGTCGCGTCCAGCAGGATGAACAGCGGGCGCCGGGCACTATCCAATGCAACTGTGTTGGTTACGCGTTCGGGCTCGACATACTCTCCGGGAAATACAAGGTATGGCTGCCATTGCGGATCGGACAACAGTGCCAGCAACTGCTGATCGACTTCGGTCCTGGACCAGATGAACGCATGGTTATCACGTACCACGTCGGCGATCAGCCAACCGGTGTTGCTCGGTTTGAACACTTCTTTGCCGGTCATGATCAGGCAGACCCCGGATCGGGTCTCGACCTGCGGACGCCAGGCGCACAGGCAATGGCTCTCGATCACGCGGCAGGAACGGCAACGAGGTGCGCGCCAACCCCGGGCCTGAATCGGCTTGATACCTTCGTCTTCGCGCTGGTCGCGCAGGCGGGCGACGGCGTTGGGGGCATGGTTCATCGTGGACAACACCGGCAGACAGGGAAACTCGACACGAATGGCACTCAGGGCAATAAAGCCGGCAGTTTACCAGAGCCGTCGGCACAAGCCTGTACCGTCCAGACGGGCTCCCCTATAATTCGCCGCCACTGAACGCACAGTCACGTGACGGGTCGAACCACCAGTCACTGAACCAGGAGAGTTTCATGCTGCGCCTTATCGTCCCCACCGCTGCCATTCTGCTGGCGTCGTCCTTCAACGCTCAGGCTGCATCCTTGAGTGAGCAGAGTCTGAACAAAGAGCTGCGCAATGTCGCCGCGCAAAGCAGCGTCGGTACGCCGCGGGCGATCAATGAAGACATTCTTGACCAGGGCTACACCGTCGAAGGCAATACATTGATCAACCACCTGAGCGTACAGAGCAGCCACGCCCAGCAGATGCGCGCCGATCCAAAAGCGGTGTACTTTCAGCTTGGCGCCTCCGTATGCCGAAACGAGGGTTATCGCAAACTGATGAAGAAAGGCGCGATCATGCGTTACGACTTCACTGAGGTGAAAACCAATCGCGCGGTCGGCTCGGCAAGCTTCCAGGAATCGGATTGCCCGAAAGCCGCACCGACGAAGAAGAAGTAATTATCGGGATTTGGCGCGCCGCTGTTCGTCCTCGGCGCGCAGATCTGCTAGCAATGCCTGCAAGTAACGCGAGCGCCGCTCTGCCCCCTCCAATCGTCGGCAGCACTCTTCTTCGAGACTCACATGATTGGTCTCGGCTGATGACTTCAGCAATCGATACAGCTGTGTATCGATCTCTATTTCCAGAATGACTCTGGCCATGACTCCCGCCTCCTTGCACCTCGCTCTTGTTGAGCGATAAATCCCTCTACCGCCGGTACCGTGCGCCCTGCCGTTGACGCGAAGTTGTCTTTTCCTATCTGTAATTTAGTAAATCAGAGTGCAGGACAGGTGGTGCGCGTTCAGACGAGCGGCGAAACCACCTCGCGAATTGTCAATAAGCAGTTGCCAGTAAAGACTTTGCAGCGCAATGATCAAGCAAGCGCAAATCACTGCGAGGGTCTAGATTCAGGGTACCCATGTTCACTTTTTCAAGGCAGGAAAGGAGCTGCCCGTACGTGTTGTGTCATGCGAAGGTTTCTTTCACCCAAGGGAAAAACAGAGCCCGGATGGATGACCCGATAACCCGGGTCGAGTGGATCGCCCAGGCATGGGCCTGGGCAGACAGCGACACAGGAGTGTCGTGGCATCGACGCTTGTTTGTCGGGGCCAAGGGTTCTGTGCAGAAGGAGAAGTTGAATGCCTTACCAACCGAATGATCTCCTGAGCCGTCATTTTCAGGAGAGCGGCCACGACCTCATCACCAAGGTCGAAGAACAACTCAACCTGGTTTCGCCCAACAGCCCGAACATCCCCATCTACCGCGACATGATCCTGACCGTGCTGCGCATGGCCCAGGAAGACCACAACCGTTGGAATGCCAAGATCACCCTGCAGGCCCTGCGCGAACTGGAGCACGCGTTCCGTGTGCTGGAACAGTTCAAGGGACGCCGCAAAGTCACGGTTTTCGGCTCTGCCCGTACACCGATAGAACACCCGTTGTATGCGCTGGCCCGGGAACTCGGAGCCGCGCTGACTCGCTCGGACATGATGGTCATTACCGGTGCCGGTGGCGGCATCATGGCGGCGGCTCACGAAGGCGCCGGGCTGGCGAACAGCCTGGGCTTCAACATTACCCTGCCCTTCGAACAGCATGCCAACCCCACCGTTAACGGTACGACCAACCTGCTGCCCTTTCATTTCTTCTTTACTCGCAAGCTGTTCTTCGTCAAGGAAGCCGATGCACTGGTGCTGTGCCCAGGCGGGTTTGGAACCCTGGATGAGGCGTTGGAGGTGCTGACACTGATCCAGACGGGCAAAAGCCCACTGGTGCCAGTGGTGCTGCTCGATGCACCGGGTGGCCAGTTCTGGCAAGGCGCGCTGGACTTCATTCACCATCAACTGGAGGAAAACCGCTACATCCTGCCCACCGATATGAAACTGGTGAAACTGGTCTACAGCGCCGAGGACGCCGTCGAACACATCAACCAGTTTTACAGTAACTTCCACTCCAGCCGCTGGCTCAAGCATCAGTTCCTGATTCGCATGAACCACAAGCTCAGTGACCGGGCACTCGAGCACATGCAAGTGGCGTTTGCCGATTTGTGCCTGAGCGATCAATTCCACCAGCATGCCTACAGCGGTGAGGAACACGATGAAGCGCAGTTCAGCCATCTGGCTCGACTAGCCTTCGCGTTCAACGCCCGCGACCATGGCCGTTTGCGAGAATTGGTGGATTACATCAACCTGCCGGAAAACTGGGCACAACCGCTGCCCCAGGCACAACAACGCACGCGGGAGCCTTCAAAGGTTGTGTGAAGTACAAAAAAAAACGGCCCGCTATCGAAATAGCGAGCCGTTTCAGTCATTCGTCCATTCCCCGGCCACTGAACAAGCGGTTGATCATTTCCATGGAGTATCCCCGATACGCCAGGAACCTGCCTTGCTTGGCACGCTCCCGAGCATCTATCGGTAACTGCCCGGAGAACTTGCGTCGCCAGGTGTCTTCCAATTGCGCCTTCCAGTCGACACCGCACTCGCGCAAGGCGAGATCGATATCACTGCGCTGCAGCCCGCGTTGACTCAGCTCTTCGCGTATACGCAACGGGCCGTAACCGGAACGGGCACGGTAGGAAACGAAACTTTCGAGATAACGGGACTCGGAGAGCAAGCCCTCTTCTGTCAATCGGTCGAGTGCTGTTTCGATCATTTCGGGGAGAGCGCCGCGCTGACGCAGTTTACGCGTCAGCTCGACTCGACCATGCTCACGTCGCGCGAGCAGGTCCATTGCGGTTCGCCGCACCGCGACGAGTGTATCGAGTACGGCGGTCATTGGATCAATCAGATATCAGCGTCGACCAGATCGTCTTCGGTCTCTTTGACCGCAGAAGCCTTAGAGTCTGCTACGGCTGCCGGAGACAGCAATTTGTCACGCAATTGCTTCTCGAGCGCGGCAGCGACATCCGGGTTATCCGCCAGGTACTTGGCCGAGTTGGCCTTGCCTTGACCGATCTTGGTGCCGTTGTAGGCATACCAGGCACCGGACTTCTCGACGAAGCCGTGCAGAACGCCCAGGTCGATCATCTCACCATTGAGGTAGATACCCTTGCCGTACAGAATCTGGAACTCGGCCTGACGGAACGGCGAAGCGACCTTGTTCTTCACAACCTTGACGCGGGTTTCGCTACCGACGACTTCATCACCTTCTTTCACCGCGCCAGTACGGCGGATGTCCAGACGAACCGAAGCGTAGAACTTCAGCGCGTTACCACCGGTGGTGGTTTCCGGGCTGCCGAACATCACACCGATTTTCATACGGATCTGGTTGATGAAGATCACCAGGCAGTTGGCGTTCTTGATGTTACCGGTGATTTTACGCAGCGCCTGGGACATCAGGCGGGCTTGCAGGCCCACGTGCATGTCACCCATTTCGCCTTCGATTTCAGCCTTTGGCACCAGCGCCGCCACGGAGTCGACGATGATCACGTCAACCGCGTTGGAACGCACCAGCATGTCGGTGATTTCCAGGGCTTGTTCACCGGTATCCGGTTGGGAAACCAGCAGATCGTCGACGTTGACGCCCAGCTTGCCGGCGTATTCAGGGTCGAGGGCATGTTCGGCGTCGACGAAGGCGCAGGTCGCGCCGGCTTTTTGAGCCTGGGCGATCACGGACAAGGTCAGTGTGGTTTTACCGGAAGATTCAGGACCGTAGATTTCAACAATGCGGCCCTTTGGCAGACCGCCAATGCCCAGTGCGATGTCCAGACCCAGAGAGCCCGTGGAGATGGATGGGATCGCCTGACGGTCCTGATCGCCCATACGCATTACGGCACCCTTGCCGAATTGACGTTCGATCTGACCCAGGGCCGCAGCCAAGGCTTTCTTCTTGTTGTCGTCCATTAAAGTCCTCACGTAATCAATAAGGCCTGACGGCCAACACCTGTATAAGTAGCCAGTATTATTCCACAGCGTTGGAGGCTCGCCTACCCCTGATTTGAGATTTCTGCCGCGGTATAGCGCAGCAACCCCTCTAGCGCGGCCTTCACCGTTTGTCGGCGGACCTCGTCGCGGTCACCGGCAAAGTGCTGCAACTCGCTGTACACACGCTCGCCCGCCCCAAAGGCCAGCCAGACCGTGCCTACCGGTTTGCTTGGTGAACCGCCATCCGGCCCGGCGATACCACTGACCGCCACGGAAAAAAACGCACGGCTTTTCTCCTGGGCGCCCCTGGCCATCGCCTCGACCACCTCGCGACTGACCGCCCCCACCGTGGTGAACAACTCCACCGGGACATTCAATTGCAGGTTCTTCTGCAGATTGGAGTAAGTGACATAGCCGGCCTCGAACCACGCCGAACTGCCGGGGATACGGGTAATTGCCTCGGCAATCCCGCCACCGGTACAAGACTCCGCCGTGGAGACATGGGCGTTGAGCATCTGCAATTGCCTGCCAAGATCAGCGGCCAGTTGGGTGATTACTTTCACGGTCATCTCCTGTCGGTGCGGAATAAGACCTACCGTACACGAGCGCATCGCGCTTGCAAGTTACAGGGTCGATCAAAATGTTAGCGGATGAGCGCCGCCACATAAGCCTGACAGGCCTGCAAAGCAATCAATCCACGGTCGCCGGCATCGGTGATGGCGATAATTCGTCGAGCATGCGCCGGGTCAAGTCGGGCGCGTACTCCTCCATGATCCACGCTGCCGGTGCCGGAGGCGGCTGGCACTGTAGAGACCGGGGCTGCGCCGTTGCCATCGAGGAGGACTGACAGGCGCAGATCAGCAGTGGCAAGACGATCGCGCAGGCGATCCTGATCACGTTGAACATCGCTCAACACTCGGTAATGGGTTTGTTCACTGGCCGAAAGCCGTTGCTCGAGCGCCAGGCGTTTGTTTTGTTCGGCTTGTTGCTGCTTCGCCGCAAGCAGCGTCAGCTGATTCAGCGTTTCGCCGTGCAATCGTGTCTGCTCTGCCAATTGCCGACCGTAACGCCAGTCTTGAACACGCCAGGCCAGCGCTGCCGAGCCACCGGCTAACATGATCAATAATCCAGCCACGCCGAATATGCGTGGAGCCCCTGGGATCAGACTGAGGGCTGGCATAGCACCGCCCTCGCCCGTGCCCAGAGCTGTAAGCGATCCTGCAGCCCGTTCAGTCCACCGTTGATACGGCGAGTGATGTTGTTGAACTGGTCCCGGTCAGCCAATTCATTGAGGCCGTTCTGTTCCCAGAACCAGGCAGCGGATTCAGCGGCCCACTGCGGCTGCTCCAGCAATTCAGGCAATGTCAGCAGACGCTCGTCACCAAACAGTCCAAGGCTGCATTGGCGATAGTTGTTGCGACCGGTGATCTGGATCAGACCTCGGCCGCGAAAACGCTGGCCATCACCATCAGGCTCCGGCGTGTTGCCTAGACGCCCGGCAAGCGTACCGGTGTCGTATTTGCTCAAGTATTGATCGCTGCCCAGCTCTCGTACGTATTGCAACTGGCCCGACTCGTGACCGACTTGCGCCAGGAATGCCGCGATGCGCAAGGGCGTGTTGATGTTACGGTGAGCCATAGCGTCGTTGAGGGCTAAAACGAAAAAGCCCGCTTGAGAGCGGGCGTCGGGGAAAATCCTGAGTAACTGCTCCTTGGTGAGATGCATTGCTCGCTCCAGTGAGTAATGGATGAGATTCACAAGTTCGGGGTTGCGACTCAAACACAACGGTCACGCTGGCTATGGCTCGCCCCCCCCCCCCTGCTGACCACGAGATTACAGACCCTGTTGGTGAGGATGCCTTCTGCAATTGTTGCGTCGTGTTATGTCGTCGAGCCCAGGCAAGTCGCCGCGATTTTGCAACGATAGCTGTCCTTTCGACTGCCACTGGCCGTGACCTTGTCAATCGACCAGCGCCCGCGCATGAAATCGGGCCAGGTATCGTCCAGCACCACAATCCCTTCGGCAGACAAGGCCGGGTTGCCCGGACAATCGATCTGCACCTTGAGCGCCTCACGCATCATCCGGCGCACTTCACCTTCACAGGCTGCCTGGGCTTCCTCTGCATTCTGGCAACGCCGACGCACGCTCTTGAACGGAGCGATACCGCTTTCGACCACGCGTTCCTTCCCGGCAGCGGCGTCCCACCAGCTCATTTTGCAACCCTGGTATTTCGCCCGAGCGGTTTCATCGAGGGTAGCGGCGATGAATGCATGATCGTCCGGGTGATTGTTTGTCGTCACCGACAGTCGAACGCTCGGTAAGACTTTTCCCGACAGAGATTTGGCCTGACCGCGCCGCGCCAGCACGTAAAGCTCGTTGACCGGCTTGGCCACCGCGTCGTGAATCCACGCCAGACGCGTCAAAAATCCCATGTCGGTTTCGTTGGACTGGTCGACGTGTTCAATCTTGATCATCGCCAGATCGGGCGCGACACGGGGCGAAAATCCGTGGCGTGACGTCAACAGGCGAAACAACGCGCCGAGGGTCGTCGGGCCGTGACTGACCGATCGACGCTGCTTGAAACCTGTTTCATCCGCCACACTGAACGGTGCAGCCGTAGCCACGAGCGTTAAACGCAGGGGAAACAGAGTCGGTGTGCGCCGAGTGATGACGAACTCGCCCTTATCGACCAGCCCCGACTCCCGATAGCCGAGCCGCAGACCGATTTTCCCGTCAAGGCTTGGTAACCCTTGCAACCCTTCCAGATCGATCGACAGCGTGACTTGATCGGACTCGATTCCCGCCGCATCGACATGCTGCCAACTCAGTAATCGTTGGTTGAGCAGACTCGCATTGGCGCCATAAATTTCCACTGCCGGCGTAAATCCCAGTGACATGCTGCCTCCTTATTCCCAGGCGGAAAACGGTGTGGGCGCGATGGGTTTCGAGTCCACTTCAGGCAGGGTAATCCACACCCCCGCCGGCAATACCGGAGCGTGCTCGGCAAGCCCCGGATTGAGGCGCCATAGCGCTTCTTCGACGGCGTCGTCACACCTTTCGAGCTCGCGATACAGCAACAGATTGACCGAATCACCGGCAATACTTCGAACTCTACGCATTGGTGAACTCCGTTAATTCAATCACCCAATCGACCACCATGGCGGTGCCGTCATCAATGATGTTGCTTTGGGTTTCAGACAGGCTGGAGATCCGCCAAAGCCCCCAATTGCGGCCAATGCCATCGACCAGGGGCAAGGGAATGCACAATGCCTGCACCGCCCGCAGTTCATCGAGCCGATCCATGGCCGTCGCGTACATCGACTTGCCGGTAATCGTCAGGGATTGCAACCCCTGCCCCGTCTGGGCAGTTCTGGGTTTGCTGGTGAGAATATCGATGTTCATCCAGCCTCCGTCCGACTTGCGCACCATAGAGCTGTAGGCGAATTTTCTGGACAGGCCGAAGATGAAACTGCCCAGGACCATTTGCTGGCGCATTACGTACCTCCGTCGGTCAGGGCCGCGTCGCTTCGAATCGCGAGGGTGTTGGGCATGGTCAGCACGCCGAATTGCCCTGTGATCTGCTGCACGACCAGGTTCGCCAGTTGACTGGCACTGGCCTGATCCTGGCCATTGATGTAGATGTTTGCGGTCAACGCGTTTTGCTGATGGTTTGTCTGGGGGCTGCTGATGCGTTGACTGACTTGATCCGCAGCGGCGAGTCGATCGGCAGGGGCGGCAATTTTTTCGCCCAGCCATTCGCCGCCCCAACTGCCCGCCATACCGCCTAACAAACCACCAATCACCCCGCCGACCGCCGTGCCGAGAACGGGCACGAAGCTGCCAATCAACGCACCGGCAGCGGCTCCCGCATAGGTCCCCGCCAAACCGCCTCCGGCAGACCCCAGCGCACCGCCAAGTGCCTGGGTATCGCCCGATTTCAGAGCGCTGAGCGCGTCATAACCTGCACTCGCCAGCATCAGAGGCGCAACTCTGCCGGTGACCGCCGAGCCCATTCTGGCGGCCCCCAACAAACGACTGCCCATCGTCATGGGCGGCAACCTGTCAGCACTTTTTATAGTGGGTTTATTCGGCGCTTTGCTCGGGGCTGCTGTTTTCTTGCTGCCTTTTTTCCGATTGCCCTTTCGACGTTGTTCCTTGGGCTCGGCGGTCAAATCCCCCGCATCCGGAATTGGCCGTGCGCCAGCCAAAACAAGGAGCTTTGTCGCGGCTGCGGTGATGGCTGACGCCATCGCCACCTTGATCTGCGCGCCGCGCGCCAAAGCAAGGGCCCCCGCCAGCACCAACAATCCGGCTGTGGCTTTCGGCTGCGCTTGCGCGACCTCGCTCAAGCCATCGGCCAACGCAGCGAGCGATACCATCAATCCATCAGTCAACGGCGCCAGGGCATTGCCGCCAGCAATGAACATCCGGTTTTTACTGGCGTCCAACGCGTTCCAGCGCCCTTGTGAGGTTTCCCCCAGCGCTTGGGCGGTTTGCGCGACGGAGCCTTTGAATGCCGGTAATGTCGCATCGGCGTTCCGTTCGGACACCAGCAAAAGGCTCCGTTGAACATCTTCCGGTTTCTTCAGCAGCTCAAGAATTGCCGCGCTATCGTCGAACAACGTCTTCGTCAGCGAACGTTGCTCCTCGGCACTCTTGATCTTCAGCGCGTCAAGCACCCGCTTGATCGTTCCCGGACTGTCAGTGCGAAGTCCATCCGCCACGCTTCTGGCATTGAGTTCAATACCCGACCCGGGGTCCAGTCCATCGTTCAGTTCAGCCCAGGCCTTGCGTTGCTCCGCTGTCGCCGCGTCGCCTTTGGCCAATCCCGTGGCCAGGCTTTTCAACCCTGCGTCGGCACCGGCGGCACCCACGTTGCTGTTCAAAAATGCCGCGGCGAGGGCTGCTACCTGCTCCGCGCTCAGCCCCGCGGCGGTACCCGCTTCTCCAGAGCGCTGTACCACAGCGCCGACATCGGCCGCTTTGATATTCAGACCACTGTTGCCCAGGTGATTGACCGCGTCCGCCAGACTCAAGCTCTGTTCCCGGTCCAACTGCATCGAGGTGCGCCAGCACAACAGCATCTCACCCGCAGACTTCACATCGAGATTGAAGGCCGATGCCATCACCGCGCTGTCGCGTGTGAAGTCCAGCAGTTCGTTCTGTTGTCCTGCCGAGTCGAGGCCTTTACCGATGCCCCCCTTCACTGCCGCGAGTTCCACCTGAGCCAATTGCGCGACCGTCGCGCCACTGGGGGCAACCTGCTTGTCAGCCGCCATCTTCTGGAGAGATTCGGACAGTTTCTGCAGCGGTGCCTTATCGAGCTTCAATACTTGATTGAGCTCGACCATCGCCCATTCAGTTGCCATTGCCGACTTGAGCAATTCGGGCGGCGTACGCTGGTCTATCTCGGCCTTGAGCCTGGACTTCGGCTCACTGCCTGCCGCCGGCACCGAAGCATTCGCCTTGAGCGGCGATTGCTGCGCCGACAGGGCACCGTTCAACAATGCCAGGGTTTCACGGAGCTTGAGCTGCTCCGCCACCAGCAATCGAATATCCAGGCTGGCGGTGGTCAGTGCCAGGCTCAATCCCGACAATGTATCCTTGAAGCCGACAGGTCCCGACGCCTCGGACGCGCTACCTGATTGCGACAGTGCAAGGCTGTTGATGCTCGCACCGACAGGCGAATACTTGCTGTCTGCCATCCTCCTCTACTCCTCTTTCAACCCAAGCCGACTGATCGCGATGTCGTAGCGACGCATGGCCTTTGCGGCGTCCCATTCCAGAATTTCCGCTTCACTTACCAAGTAAATGAGCGGCACCACATCGAGGATCACGTCGATGTCGCGTTCCGAAAGAAGGCCGCCGGTTGGTTTAAAAAATCGTCGATGCGCACCTGCAATTGCGTCCAGTCAGGAACGCTCAACAGGGCCAGGTCGGGGATCATCAGCCCGGTGCAGTGGGCGGTGATGAATTCCGCGCGTTCCTTGGCGGTCTTGAGTTTTTTCATCGCCTTGGTGGCGCGCAGCACCGGCATTTCCAGGGTCAGGGACGACAGGCTGCGGCCCGCGATATAAAGCGGCTGCAGTAGTTGAACCTGATCGGGATCATCATGTGCGGCGAGGTTCACGTCCGCTTCGCGCTCGGTGATCTGCTCCAGAAAGTACGAGGCTGGACGCGTCGACATCTCATGCACGTACTGCGCGATGCTCACGTAGTCCGGACGCTTGAGTTGCTCGAGTTCCTTGATCGACAGCCCGGTGGCGAGCAGGGCCAGTTCGAAGAACTGGTCGTCTTCATCATCGCCAGCGCGGGCCAGGGCCTCTTTTTGCGCGGCGTAGAACAAGGGTTTGAGTTGGATTTGTTCGATCTGCACATTGTCGTCCGAAGTGATCGGCGACAGCAGGTCGTGAACAGGAGGTGTCCAAGACATGGAATGAATTCCTTGGTGGTTCACGTGAGGGTCGAATGGTCGGGATCCTTGTGGGAGCGAACTGTGGCGAGGGGATTTATCCCCGTTGGGTCGCGAAGCGGCCCTGAAACTATGTCTCAGTTAAATCGTGTTCACCGGTTCGCGACTGCTTCGCAGCCGAACGGGGCGGTGCGACGTTTCGCTAAATCCCCTCGCCACAGTTCGCTCCCACAGGTTGTGCAACCGGATTGGCCTTGAGTGTTACGGCAGCAGCACAGCGCGGCGGGCGTCACCGAGAATGTCGACGCCGTTGAGCACGAACTTCTGCGTACGCACGTCGATATCGATTACAGGGATGCCGTTTTCCTGACGGGTGTAGGTGCGGCAGGACAGCTCAAGCGTCGTGGTGGGTTTGCCTGCCATTTTCAGGACCTCTTCGCTCAGGGATTTCAGCTTTCCACCGACGGTGTGATAGGTGAACCAGGTATTGCCGTCCTGATCCTGGCCAGCTTCACGCACGTTCAGCAGGATGTCGTCACCCAGCTTCACCCCCAGCGCCAGCATGATCTCCGGGCCCATGCCTTGCAGCTTGAGCGTGGCGCCGAGCACCTTGCCGCTCTTGGCCATTTCCTCGGCGATGAAACGCCCGCCCGTCATGCCTTCCATTTCGAACTCGATCTTCGGCGGGGTGAATTCTTCCACCGTCGCCGACAGCGGCAGGCCTTGCAGGGTGGCCGCGATGGCCTGTCTTACGCGGTTGGTAAACATTAGAGAACGTCCTCCAGGAACTGCTCGATGATTTCATCGCGGGCATTGAGTTGATAAACCATGTGTTCGTTCGGCGCGTAGCGGCCGTAGTCGATGACCACGTACCAGGTGCCGTTCTTGTATTTCTCGACGCTGTTCAATTCCGGGTGCAGGTATACGCTGCCGCCAGGAATGGTTTCGTCGGCGACCAGGGTTTGCAGCCAGTCGTTAATGCGCTTGACCTCTTGGTCCATGAACGACTTGGTCAGGTTTTTGGCCATGGCTTTCTGGCCGGCCTTGACCAGCTTGCGGCTGATCGCGTCTTCAAGGCCGACGTAGCTGATGAACTTGCCGGTGATCGAGCGGTTACCCAACAGCGAGAAGCCGCCGAGGATGGTGCGGGCGTAATAGCTGATGCCGTAGCGGTTGAGCAGATCGCCTTCGGTGGAGGTGTCGAGGATGTTGTATTCCACCACCCGCGAAACGTCTTCGGCGTAGGTCACTTGGTTACCCGGGCTTTCCCATTGCTTGACCTTTGCCAGCGCCGCGATTGCCAGGCTCGAGGGCGATAGGAACACGTTCTTCTTCGCGGCCTTGGAGTACACCGACGGCATGTTGTGCACCAGCAGGCAGCGGTCGAAGCCCAGCTCCGCACCGCCCAATTCCTGGCTGTAGGTCACCTGATCGGCGACCGCGGCGTCCTTGCCGTCGAGCACCACGCGAGCCTTGATACGCTTGCCAAACGAAGCAAACTCGCTGGCCACCGCTTTGGTGCCGGTAAAGCCCGGCGCACCGATGATGGTCAGGTCTTCGGCCACACCGCTCAACGCTGCCAATCCGAGCTTGCGACCGGTCAGTGGGTCAATGCCGCCGATGACGTTGTTCTGCGTGTCGGCCGGGGTGTCGCCCTCTTCGACGATGACGACGTAGACCGGAACCTTGACCACTTTCAGGATCTGGAACACCGCGTGATACAGCGTGCCTTCCTCGCTGCCGGTCGGATCGAGCAGCGCCTGGGTGGTGAAGCTGTTGATGCGGAACGGGGCGTTACGCGGAATCAGTGGGTCGGCTTTCGGCGCGGTGCCGATCAGGCCGATGACGTTGTCCCCCAGGCCACCCATGGCCTCGGG
Organism: Pseudomonas baetica; assembly: GCF_051216495.1. Classification (GTDB taxonomy): domain Bacteria; phylum Pseudomonadota; class Gammaproteobacteria; order Pseudomonadales; family Pseudomonadaceae; genus Aquipseudomonas; species Aquipseudomonas baetica_B. The sequence goes on from NZ_JBPKAM010000015.1 coordinate 28,561, forward strand.
AGATTCGGTGGCATTGACGGTGATGCCGTTGTGCTCGAAGTTCAAAACCTCAGCCATGGTTATTCAGCCTTCTTGGCAGCGGCCTTTTTGGCCACGGTGGATTGGGAGGCCGACTCGACGACCTCGGTTTTCTTCAGCTCCAGGCGACCGGCGATGCGCAATGCAGTGGCCTCCACATCGAGTAGCTGCAGTTCCTGGCCGATGCTCGACCAGTGCCCTCCCCCGATGGGGAATGGGACGAGCACGGTGTAGGTTTGGCGTTCTGCCATTTGGGTTCTCCATGAACGAAAAAGCCCCTTTGGGGAAGGGGCTGTTGGGGGTATTGCGGATCGAGTAGGAGGCGGCTTCACAGCCACCGTCCTCTCACACCACCGTACGTACGGATCCGTATACGGCTGTTCAAGTGATGCGATTAAGTCGGTTAACCGTATCCATTATTGAGACCAGTCCAAACCGATCCCACAGCTTCTTCGGTAGCGCTTGATTCAAATGCGCAACGCCGGAGCTATAACCATGGGCCATGGCCATTGAATGCCGATATGCAGGTGCGGTGCCTGCTGAGTCCTGTGCGTATCAGGTTACGTGCCCTTGTTGAAGGCTGCTTCCAATGACGCCATACAGCGCAGCTTGCGGCGCACCCAAGAAAAGAAAACGCCCCGTCAGTCCGGGGCGTTTAAGGGAGTTGTTCAACCAGGCAATCGGGCGGTGACGGACGGTGATCAATCAGCGGGAATTCGTCCACCTCCGGCCAACTGCGTAGCGCCTGCCGGTAGCGCTGTAATTCGCGGTATTGCGTAGGCGTCAATGTAGTTTTCTGCCCCGCCTCCAGCTCGTCCCGGTGGCGCGCAACCACGCCGTCAGTTGCCTGGAGCCGCCGATCACGCTTGGCACGCTCAATATCGGCGAGGTATTCCGGAGACGGAGCCGGGGGATCGACCAACACCGGGCAGCCATCATCCCCCCAGGAAATGAGCTTACCCTCCGACTGCCCTCGTAACAGCTCAGCATGATAATCAGCAGAGATTTCAACGCAATCCTCTGGAATAGAGCCATGAATGGCGGTGTCGTAGAAGCCAAGCTCGGTTGCACTAAAGAAGATCAAGATCAATTCCCCCATACGCGCCAGGTTACAGTTTGAGTTACTGCAATGCTCGGCCCCGTGTTCGCGTTTACCAAAATAGTACTGAGGCTGCTGCCGTTCTTGCGCACACCTGCGGTGGCGAACTCGCCGGCTCCTGCCGCTCCGGCACTAGGAACTGATACGACGGCGCTGAAAATCGCGTTAGGGAAAGCGATGGGCAGAGTAATGGTCTGCTCAGAGTTATCTAGGACAGAGACGCTACCCCATTGTTCGATCAGACCCGACGGGAGCTTCTGATAGCCGTTTACCGCTAGCGATGCGCCAAACGCAGCAGAGGAACCAAGCTGTGCACTTCCGAACACGTACCACGAGCCAGCGCCACTGGAGACAAAGGTTAGTACGTCGCCGTTACTCAGAGCTATCGAGTTGACTGGCGACGACTGCGGGATGATGTTGTCGGCACCTGCTCGCGAGATTGTTGCAACCCCGCTAGCCGTGCCCATGATGGTGAATGACGCGCCAGCCGGGACAGCGCTCGCCGCAGGCAGCGTCAGCGTTGTGGCGCCTGCCGCCGAGGCAAAGTGCATCTTGCCCATGTCCGCCGCAAGAATGCTCTCCGTGACTACGTGGACTTTGACACCAGCAAAGTTTTGCCCGATAGACTGCGCAAACTCCGTCGTAGCGAAAGCCTTGGTTTTGTCAAACTGCGGCTGCGTAAGCCAATTAGCGCCCGACATCAGGGCGCCATATTTGAGGGCCATCGTCCCGCCAATAAGGCGCCACTGGCCATTTAAACGGATGAACTCCGCGGTATCACCGAGACCGAGGACGAATGAGCCGACCACGCCAGTCGACGTGTTGACCGTATCGCCGCCCGCTGCGGGTGATACGGTTAGCCCACCAGCACCCGCACAAGCAACGGTGATAATGGCCGCCGCCGTGGCGGGGATGGTGTTGGTTGCGGGGAGCGTGCACGTCAGCATCGACGCACTGGAAAAGCTGACCAGCCCACCCACTTCGGCCAACGTCAATGCAGTGCTCGCGGCAAGCGAAAGAAACCCCGAGTACTGCAAACCCTGTCGCCGCACAAATGCACTATTCGCTAACAACTGGCTACTATCGAACTGCGCCGGCGTATTGGCCGTGGGATTGATCAGCGCCGGGGCGTTGATCGGCGCAAAGCCCTGGGTTACGTTCTGAAACTCCAGGGCCGTGGTGCCGATCACAATCACCCCATCAGTCACCAGTTGCCAGATGGTGTCTGCAAGCGTCGTACCCTGCTCGACAGAAACCGTTAGGGCAGAAGTTACTTCAGCACTATTGTCGGCGTCCTTTGCACGCCCCCAGGCGTCCACTGCGGCGATCCAAATTCCGTTGTCCTTGGCCTGCGTCTGGTTTTTGACCAGCACACGATCTCCGGCGACAACAGCCACGCCGTCGATTGATTGTGGCCCGGTTAAAGCGATGTTGGTTGTGGTCGCAACCCTTACAGATTGCTTGCTGTCGAGCTTCGCAAGCTCGTCGGCGACGTAGGAGGTTACCCAAGCCCGCGTCGCCTTGACCACCGTGTCATCAATCAACAACGTCACCAACGCCGCATTGCTGGTCTCGAAAATCGAACGAATGTAGAACTCTTTCCCCGACCCCGACGTCGCCAGCACTGGCTTGAACGACTCCGGGTATTTGACGATGGCGTAGAGAATGCCGGTGTCGGTCCAGAGCCCGGCCTCGCGCACATACCAACCGCCGACTTCGGGTGGAATCGTGACCTCAGCCAGTAACCAGCTCGGATTTTTCTCGTCCTGGAACAGTGCGTTGAGCGGCCCGCGCCAGACTTCGCGCTTGAGCGCGGTGGCGGTGGCCGCCGGGTTGTAGACCGTGCCGCCGCCGTCGCCGACCGAAATCTGCGACAGTTTGATCGGCACGCCCGCCGCCTTGCAGGCGGTTTCGTAGGCAATCCCTGCGTTCGTGAGCAGGGTGTAGTAGTCAGCCATTCAGGCCCCCTGAGGATAAATAGTGGATGTTTCGACCGTGTAGAGTCCGACGGCCATAAAGGCTTCGCCTGAGGTTTGCAGCCCTTCGATGACGACCGGATAAATCGTGGTCAACTCGCCGCACACGGTTGCGGCGCCAATGACATGGCTGCCGAATGCGCTTAAGCCGACAGTCACTGACAAGCTGTCCCGCTCGCTTTTGGCATCCGCCAGGCGTCGGTCGAGACGAGCATCGATGTCCTCGCTGTAGGGTTGTTCGGTGAACGCCCTGACGGAAAAGCTGTAGGGCTGGCCCGCTGGAGTCTGCTCGTACCAGGCCCGCACTTCGGGTATCAGGCGTAAACCCTTGGCCGCGTTTTCCAGCGCCAGCCGTGTCCCGGCCTGGCGTGCCGTGGGCCAGGCGAGTTCGACGGTCAAACGCTTTTCCGCATCGGCCGCTTCGGTGCTCCACTCGCTGACACCCCGATCCGCCGCGAGATAGGGCAAAAACGCCGACGGTGTGGCGGCTGGGTTCATCAGCTCGGGAAACGGTGGTGCAATGCGATCAAGCAAGGTGCCAAAGCCGAGGTCGAGTGCTTTTTCCAGCGGCGAGCTGTTGGCCGGCAACAGGCTCGGACGAGGTTGAGATTCACTCATAGCGCCAGCACCTCCACCTCGACACCCGTGCACCATGGGGCCTCGAAAGCCGTCGTCACAATCGGCTCGAGCGGTTCGAGAATTTCAAGCTGAACCGCGCCGGCGTTATGCAGCGTGTAGTCGATCCAGCTCGGGTCGACCCGACCCTCGAGGCGATGACAGCTGTCGGCATAAGCCTGCAACTGTTGTTGCGCCGCGACTTTCGTCAATCCTGAATCGGGGCCGGCGTTGATCCTGGCGACTACCCGTATCCTGTAGGGTTTGATGTGGGCGCCCTGCACCGTGACCCGATCCGTTTCCGGTCGCACATCCGGTCGATTGAAGTGCTCGCGCACCCTGTCGAGCAATGCCCCGGATGCCGTGCCATCGCCATCCCGAGACAGCACTGTGACCATCACCTCGCCAGGCGCGGTGCGGCGTCCGTTGCCGTCCTTGACCTGCGCGGCAAAGCCGTCAGGATTGAAGCTGTAGGTGACTGTGACTTCGCCCGGCGCGGCAGACGCCACCTTCACCACCGGGCGCTCGCCAAGGGTGAACACCTCGCGGCGATATTGCATGCGTGAACCGGCGGCCGGTGCATGGGGCGCCAGGTAATAGCGTAATCGTGCGTCATCATCGCTTTCATACACCGGCGCAACTGGCGGGAATGCCGCAGGATCACCAGGATCGAGCAATTGACGCTCAAGCCCCATATCCGCCAGACGCGCATCGAGGTTGCTGCCCGTCGCCCACCACGCCAGCATCTGCTTGATGCGGGCGTTGTACTTTCGCTCGTGCAATTGCAGGCGCACACAAAACGCTTCGAGGGCCAGGGTCAGCAGCTCGCTTTCGTTCTCCAGGCTGACTTTCAGTTTGGCGCCGCTCTGCGGAGCGCGGGCGCCGACGTACTCGACGACAAAGGTCTTGAACTCGGCCAGCAGATCCTCGAACACCTCGACTGTGACAATCTCAGGCTCCACCAACTGGTTCTGGCCCGGTATCAACATGCTCATGTCACCACCTCGAATGTCTGATTTCGATTGTTCCAGGTCCCGGCGAAGCGCAGGAGCAAGCCCGCGCCTTGTCGGCTGGCGACAATGACTTGCGGCTGGAAATCGCCGATGCCGTTCTGGCTGTTGTAGAACGCCTGGGCGGCGTGGCTCTGGGCCAGAAGCAGCACGTCGTCGCCAAGGTTTTGGCCCAACAGGTCCGGGATGGCAGAGCCGTACAGGGGACGTTTCTGCCGCGTGCCCAGGGGTGTGGTCAGCGCCCTTGTCGCGCGCTGCACGAATTGCGGCCAGTCGTCGACCGTCGCGCCGGTGTTTCTATCGATTCCGATCATGGGAGCACTCTTTATGCGGTGCTGATTACGCGGCCCTGGTGATCCACCAACGGGCCGCCCAGGTGCACACCGGAAGCGTCGAGTCGCAGCCCGACCGTCCCCAGTTGCAGTTCGATGGCCTCAGGGTTCATTGCCAGTCGCGCCGGGCCGATGCTCAACTCGAGCGTTTCACGATTGCCGTTGAACGCCGCTGGACCGTTCTTCCAATGCAAGACATGGCTGGCGTCGTCGTAACCGCTTTCCGTACCGTCCTGATAAAGGCGACGCGTCAGCGAAGCCTGGGTCGAGGCCGGTGGAAACCGGTTGCCGTTAAGCCCGAACAGCGCAACTGATTGTGCGCTGCCCTCACCGCCGCCATGGTTGAGCAACAGGCATTGCTCGCCCACGGAAGGAATCCGCGACTCGCTTTGCGCCCCGGCACTGGGATTGAAAAAGCGGATAGCCGGTGTCAGCAATTCACCGTGGCTGACCCGACAGGTATTACTGGACGCATCGACCTCTTGGCACACGCCGATTCGGCACAGGCTGTCCGTACGTCGATACAGGTCCTCCAGCTCGGTCTCCATCTCGGCCAGCCGCTCGATGATCGGGCCAAGCTGTAGGCGTAACAGTGCATCGAACATGGCTCAGCCCTCGAGTTCCGTGTATTGGTCCGGGTCGTCGATGTCCGAGACTTCCCAGGTGCGGGCGAATTTCGGGATGCCCTGCGGGTCGTCCATTAGCGGTGTGCCGAAGTACAACGTCTGGGTGAAGGACAGGGTCCAGGCGGGGAATTCCTGCGTTCCATTGATCAAAGACGAGGGAATGGCGTCGAAGCGTGTCGGCACATCACATTGATCGCCCGGCAGGCTCCAACGGTTATCCGTGGCCAGATCCTTGAGCGCACTGACCAGATCGCAGGCTGCAAGGCTCGGGCTTTCGGACTCAGGGCGCATCACGGCTTGCAGTGAAACCGTCAGCACATGAGCGATACGCCCATCACGGGCACGACAATCGGCTGCATCGCGTTCAAGGGCGATCAACACCCAGGGCCGGTCGCCGACATCGGCGAAATCATCACGGCTGCCGACGTTGATACCCAGATTCGAGTTGCGTAGCACCGTGGCAATGGCGGTAATTAGCTGCGAAGGCTTTTCGATGATGGGGGGCATAAAAACTTCCTGTTCATGCGTTTTAGGATTCACTGTTGATCGGGACGAGAATCACGCGGTGGTACTTCACTAACCCCGATCCGCTTGGCCGCCCAGCGTTCATAAAGCCCGATGGCCACGTCCGCACCGGCCATCGCCGTGAGGCAACCAAAAGCGCCCGCGGCCCAGATCGATATGCCGGCCGCATACAACAGCATGACGGCGGAGACCCCGCAGACCATGCACGCGCCGGAGCGCAAGGCAAGGCGTCGCAACAACGACCAGCCACGGGCGCCGTCCTTGTCGGCACGCCACATTTCGCCGGACACCCCGCCCAACAGGGCGAGCACGATGACGAGCCAGATCGGCATGTCCAACAACGCTTGTTGCTCGTTTGTCATGTCACGCCTCCCGGGGTGATTGATGAGTGATAGGTGTGGTTCAGATGTTTGAAAAAAGGTGGGCATTCCAAAAAGCCCGACTCGCGTCGGGCTTTTCAGTAATGCGGTCCTTCGCATCGACCTTTCGGCGCTACTGGCGCGGTACGGGTCCGTTCAAATTGTTCTTCCGACCGCGGCCCCTGCCCGCCGGATAACTGCTTCTGGTGCTTTACGCTGCACACCCGGGTCAGTTGCCAACCCTCTGAACCGTTGAGGCCGATTCATCGCTGCCTTTTTTGGTGGAACTAAAGAGCCTCGTTTCGAGCCGCTTTGTTGAGCGGCTTGGAACAAAGAATATACATGGATGCATATACAGTCAATGCACTAATGCATTTATTTATGCGCCGGCAATGCACAAACGCATTAAACGCCCGAAAACAAAGGCTCTGGCGACTTTTGGCAGACGAAAAAAAACCCGCCTGGTGACGGGTTTTATCGGATGGCGATGAGGTTATCGGGCGTACATGCCCCACCAGAAGACGTGACCGAGGATGACGATTTGCTCTTCCTGCATTTCCTGGAAGCTGTAGTCCTCGTCCGGATGTTCATCGCGGTTGAAGCTGCGCAGACGAATCCCGGTAGGCAGGCGATAAAGCTGTTTCACCCGCAACTGACCGTTGTGGTTGATGGCATAGAGGTCGCCATCAATGATGTCGCCAATCCCGCACTTGCCGGCATTGACCCCCACCGTGGCGCCGTCGCGCAATACCGGCAACATACTGTTGCCACGCACGGTCACGCATTTGGCCTGGTCGAACTGCACCCCGTTATGGCGCAGGCTGCGCTTGCCGAAGCGCAGGCTAGAGCGCTCGCTCTCTTCAATGACGAATCTTCCTGATCCTGCTGCCAATTCAACCTCGCGAAGAAAGGGGACCGACACCTCGTCATCATCGACCGGCGTATCGTCGTCCCACAGACTTATGTCCTTGAGTTCAGAATGCAATTGATCACGCCCGGGGTTGGCCACCGGCGGGACTTCCGCGCGGCCGCGCAACTGATCGGTGCTCACGGCGAAGTACTCGGCGATTTTCGAAATGTGCTTATCCGAAGGATCGACGATCTTCCCGCTGAGAATCCGCGAGAGAGTGGATTGAGGCACGCCGGTACGACGGTGAAGCTCCATTGGGGAGATCCCGTGCTGATCGAGCAGCGCTCTTAAGACGGTAGAAACATTGCGTTTTTGCATAGCGCGCATAGTGCTTGTTCTTTGCGCGGAAAACAAATGCATATTTGCATGAATAGCGCATAAATCAGCAGCAGCGGACCATATAGCGTTCATGCCTGCGTCCGGCAGACCGCCCATGTTAATCTTGCGCCCATCGCGGAAAAGCCGGGCCGATGCCCCACCTTTGCCCCACATCTTTCAACGAGTTTTCCGATCCCCAATGAATAAAGCCGTCTCCGACCTCTCCTCCCACACCCCGATGATGCAGCAGTACTGGCGCCTGAAGAACCAGCACCCGGACCAGTTGATGTTCTACCGCATGGGTGACTTCTACGAGATCTTCTATGAGGACGCGAAGAAGGCCGCCAAGCTGCTGGACATCACCCTGACTGCTCGTGGGCAGTCAGCCGGTCAGGCGATTCCGATGTGCGGGATTCCCTATCACGCCGCCGAAGGCTACCTGGCGAAACTGGTGAAGCTCGGCGAGTCGGTGGTGATCTGTGAACAGGTCGGCGACCCGGCTACCAGCAAAGGACCAGTGGAACGTCAGGTGGTGCGGATCATCACACCGGGGACGGTGAGTGACGAGGCGCTGCTGGATGAACGTCGCGACAATCTGATCGCTGCCGTGCTGGGTGATGAGCGCCTGTTCGGCTTGGCGGTACTGGACATCACCAGCGGCAACTTCAGCGTGCTGGAAATCAAGGGCTGGGAAAACCTGTTGGCGGAGCTGGAGCGGGTCAATCCGGTGGAACTGCTGATCCCGGATGACTGGCCGAAAGATCTGCCAGCGGAGAAACGTCGCGGGGTTCGTCGTCGTGCGCCGTGGGATTTCGAGCGGGATTCGGCGCTGAAAAGCCTGTGCCAGCAATTTTCCACCCAGGATCTGAAAGGTTTTGGCTGCGAGAACCTGACCCTGGCCATCGGCGCCGCCGGTTGCCTGCTGGCGTATGCGAAAGAAACCCAGCGCACTGCCTTGCCGCATTTGCGCAGCCTGCGACATGAACGCCTGGACGACACCGTGGTACTGGACGGTGCGAGCCGTCGAAACCTGGAACTGGACACCAACCTGGCTGGCGGTCGTGACAACACGCTGCAATCAGTGGTCGACCGTTGCCAGACCGCCATGGGCAGCCGTTTGCTGACCCGCTGGCTGAACCGTCCGTTGCGCGACCTGACCATTTTGCTGGCACGCCAGACCTCCATCTCGTGCCTGCTCGACGGCTACCGATTCGAAAAGCTGCAACCGCAGCTCAAGGAAATCGGCGACATCGAGCGGATTCTCGCCCGGATTGGCCTGCGCAACGCGCGCCCGCGCGATCTCGCACGCCTTCGCGATGCCCTCGGTGCCCTGCCCGAACTGCAGGTGGCGATGACCGAACTGGAAGCGCCGCACCTGCAAAAGCTGGCGACCACGACCAGCACCTACCCGGAACTGGCCGCGCTGCTGGAAAAGGCCATCATCGATAACCCGCCAGCGGTGATCCGCGACGGCGGCGTGCTGAAGACCGGTTACGACAGCGAACTCGACGAGCTGCAATCGCTCAGCGAAAACGCCGGCCAATTCCTGATCGATCTCGAAGCCCGTGAAAAAGCCCGCACCGGCCTGTCGCACCTGAAGGTTGGCTACAACCGCATCCACGGATACTTCATCGAGTTGCCGAGCAAGCAGGCTGAATCGGCACCGGCGGACTATATCCGCCGCCAGACCCTCAAGGGTGCCGAGCGCTTTATCACCCCGGAACTCAAGGCCTTTGAAGACAAGGCTCTGTCGGCCAAGAGCCGGGCCCTGGCCCGGGAGAAGATGCTCTACGAAGCGCTGCTCGAAGACCTGATCGCACAGCTGCCACCGTTGCAGGACACCGCTTCGGCGCTGGCCGAACTGGATGTGCTGAGCAATCTGGCCGAGCGAGCGTTGAACCTCGACTTGAACTGCCCGCGTTTCGTCAGCGAGCCATGCATGCGCATCAGCCAGGGTCGTCACCCGGTGGTCGAGCAAGTGCTGACCACGCCGTTCGTGGCCAATGACCTGAGCCTCGATGACAATACGCGCATGCTGGTGATCACTGGCCCTAACATGGGCGGTAAATCCACCTACATGCGCCAGACCGCGCTGATCGTGCTGTTGGCACATATCGGCAGCTTTGTGCCGGCGGCCAGCTGTGAGTTGTCGCTGGTCGATCGGATCTTCACGCGGATCGGCTCCAGCGATGACCTGGCGGGTGGGCGCTCGACTTTCATGGTCGAAATGAGCGAAACCGCCAACATCCTGCACAACGCCACCGAACGCAGCCTGGTACTGATGGACGAAGTCGGACGCGGCACCAGCACGTTCGACGGTTTGTCCCTGGCTTGGGCGGCAGCGGAGCGACTGGCACATTTGCGTGCCTACACGCTGTTCGCCACCCACTATTTCGAATTGACAGTCCTGCCGGAAGCCCAACCGCTGGTGGCTAACGTGCACCTCAATGCCACCGAGCACAATGAACGCATCGTGTTCCTGCACCATGTACTGCCGGGACCTGCCAGCCAGAGCTACGGCCTGGCGGTGGCGCAATTGGCTGGCGTACCGAGTGAAGTGATCGTGCGTGCCCGTGAGCATTTGAGCAGGCTGGAAGACACCGCCCTGCCCCATGAAGCGCCCAAGCCGGCCAAAGGCAAACCGGCCGCGCCACAGCAGAGCGATATGTTCGCCAGCCTGCCACATCCGGTACTGGATGAACTGGCCAAGCTCGATCTGGACGACATGACGCCGCGTCGTGCACTCGAAATGCTCTATACACTAAAGACACGGATCTAACGCACAGGCTTGCAAGCTGTTAGAATCTCGCGCGGTTTGGGATGCTGCTGGCTTTTAGCCTGGCCTGCAGACTATCGCTCCCAAACCTTGCGACCCCTACGTGAAGGGGCGCAGCAAGCCGCGCCTGAGGAGAAAATTAGAAATGACCTTCGTCGTCACCGACAACTGCATCAAGTGCAAGTACACCGACTGCGTAGAAGTCTGTCCGGTGGACTGCTTTTACGAAGGCCCGAACTTCCTGGTGATTCACCCGGATGAGTGCATCGACTGCGCACTGTGCGAACCTGAATGCCCTGCCGTGGCTATCTTCTCCGAAGATGAAGTCCCTGCCGGCATGGAAAACTTCATCGCATTGAACCTGGAGCTGGCCGAAGTCTGGCCGAACATCACCGAACGCAAGGATCCTCTACCGGATTCCGCTGAATGGGATGGCAAGCCAGGCAAGATCGAACACCTCGAACGCTGATCACCCCCGCGTTCCCGAAAAAGGCCCCACAAGGGCCTTTTTGCTTTTCTACAGGCGAAAAAAAGGGGCGGTTTGACCCGCCCACATTTTTTCCCTATTCCCTGTGTTCCTTTTCATCGTCCTGATGAATCGCTTCCTGCGATGTCCATTGCCCCTCGTCCTTGAAGGGTGTGTCTGTCCGTCGACACAACCCGAATACTAGAGTTTTCGTAGCTTGGAGCAACCGGTCCCGGATGCTGAAATGACCTGTCATATGTCATTAACTTAACAAAATAAGCATACAAATCAGCGAGATAAACTGGAGCAAATGAAAATGCGGCCCACTGCCACTGTGTAAAAATAACGAACACCTACGAAAGAGTAAGCGAAGACTTACAGCTCAAGACGACGAACCTGAGAGATGCCCCAAGCATGCGGGCATGCGGCAGCTTTCCTGCAGATAATAAAAAGCCCCGAACCAGTCGGGGCTTTGTTGCCTTTACACGAATCGACTACTGAAACAGCGACTCGCTGGAAAGGCCGTTTTTCTCCAGGATCTCCCGAAGACGCTTCAGGCCTTCAACCTGAATCTGTCTGACCCGTTCCCGGGTCAGGCCAATTTCCAGGCCTACGTCTTCAAGGGTGCTGCTCTCGTGACCTCGCAGACCGAAGCGGCGTACAACCACTTCGCGCTGCTTGTCGGTCAACTCCGAGAGCCATTGATCGATGCTCTGGGACAGGTCGTCATCCTGCAACAGTTCACATGGATCGGTTGGACGGTCGTCGGTAAGGGTGTCCAGCAGGGTTTTATCCGAATCCGGACCCAGCGAGACGTCGACTGAAGAAACCCGCTCGTTCAGGCCCAGCATGCGCTTGACCTCTCCCACTGGTTTCTCCAGCAGATTGGCGATTTCTTCGGGTGAGGGTTCATGGTCGAGTTTTTGCGTCAGCTCCCGAGCAGCCCGCAGGTACACGTTCAGTTCCTTGACCACATGAATCGGCAACCGGATGGTCCGGGTCTGATTCATGATCGCGCGCTCGATGGTTTGACGAATCCACCAGGTAGCGTAGGTCGAGAAGCGGAAACCGCGCTCAGGGTCGAACTTCTCTACCGCCCGAATCAAGCCGAGGTTGCCCTCTTCGATCAGATCGAGCAGCGACAAGCCACGATTGACGTAACGCCGGGCGATTTTCACCACCAGCCGCAGGTTACTTTCAATCATGCGTTTGCGCCCGGCCGGATCGCCACTTTGCGACAGGCGCGCAAAATGAACTTCTTCTTCGGGGGACAACAGAGGAGAAAAGCCGATTTCATTGAGATACAGCTGCGTAGCGTCGAGTGCCCGCGTGTAGTCAATGTACTTGTGCTGCTTTAACGAAGCGGAGTGTCTGGATTTGGCACGAACGGAAGGTGGAGCCGCCCCTTCATCATTCGACATCGAATCCGTATCGATGCCGGTCTCCATCAGGAGAACCTCATCGTCGATGTCAAACTCCGGCACTTCTTTACTGAGAGCCATTGTTATAGTCCTTTGGTGAGTTCGACCTCAAGCTCAAGCGGCGCCTTTATCCTTGGCAACGCTGGAGCCTGTCCCCACTACGTGATGGAAACAGGCTGGTAGCGATCAACGACGTGGCAGGAATTGCAGCGGATCTACAGGTTTACCTTGGCGGCGAATCTCAAAATGCAGTTTCACCCGGTCTGTACCCGTTGACCCCATTTCGGCAATTGTCTGTCCGACCTTGACCTGCTGCCCCTCCCGAACCAACAGCCTGCGGTTATGTCCGTAGGCACTGACGTAGGTTTCGCTGTGTTTGATGATGACTAATTCGCCGTAGCCCCTTAAGCCACTCCCGGCGTATACCACCGTCCCATCAGACGCAGCTAAAACAGGCTGTCCCAAATCTCCGGCGATATCAATTCCTTTATTCAAACTACCGTTTGAAGAGAATTTACCAATCAAAATGCCATTAGATGGCCATCCCCAGCCGGTCGGGGCCGGGCCTGGAGGAGGTAATGGCGCGGGTGCCGGCTTGTTGGCGACGGACGGTACAACCGCCGGCGCGGGCGTAGTGGCACCGTCGAGCGGGCGGCGAATGACCGTGGTTTTACTCGACGACGAAGGCGTGGAATTGGACGAACTGACTACTGTTGTCGACGTTGAACCGGAACGCCCGTCGAAGCGAATCGTCTGACCCGGATGGATCGTGTAGGGCGCGGGAATATTGTTGCGCGCAGCGAGGGCCTTGTAGTCCCAGCCGTAGCGAAAGGCGATCGAGAACAGGGTGTCTTTCGGTCGGACAACGTACTGCCCCGTCGTCACCGCCGGCCGCTGGGCTACGGCTTTGTTGCGATCGACGACACGTACATCACTGGATTTATTGCTGGAACAACCTACCAGCAAGGTGCTCATGACAAGGCCAGTCACCAGGCGCTGAAAGCTCGTTTTACCCATACGCTGCGCAATGACTGTGAGACTCACCCGCCGCTCCCTTTGTGGTGGCTGAAAATGTGATTTACCGCGTTTCCGCACGATATGTCGCCAGTATAACGGGCCGTGCCGGCTTTACCCTTAATGTAGCGAACTGGCTTCGCGCACACGTTTGCTGTCTGGCAAATGAACTCGTTTATCCAGTCGATGCCGCTGTAAGACAAAGGCCATCGAAGAGAATTCAGCGTGTTTAAACAAATGCTCAGGCCAGTGGCCCATTGAGCAACGGAACGAAACGTACCGCCCCTAAAACACGTCTGGAAAAACCGTGCTCCTCGCGAATGATCAGCATCAATTGTTGCACTTCACCAGAACCGACCGGAATCACCAGACGCCCCCCGGGCGCCAATTGATTAAGCAGCGCCTGGGGCACATCGGTTGCCACCGCAGTCACGATAATGCCGTTATACGGTGCCAGCGCTGGCCACCCCTCCCAGCCATCGCCCCAGCGAAACACTACGTTGCGTAGATTCAACTCGACCAGGCGCTCCTTGGCCCGGTCCTGCAACACCTTGATGCGCTCGACGGAAAACACCCGCTCGACCAGTTGCGACAGCACTGCCGTCTGATAGCCCGAACCGGTACCGATTTCCATCACCTTGTCCAATGGACCAGCCTCCAGCAGCAGCTCGCTCATGCGGGCCACCATATAGGGCTGGGAGATCGTCTGGTTATGCCCGATCGGCAGCGCTGTGTCCTCATAGGCACGGTGCGCCAGCGCTTCATCGACAAACAGATGACGCGGTGTACGGCGGATGACTTCCAGCACCTTGGCGTTGGACACCCCTTCCTCGTACAAACGCTGAATGAGGCGCTCTCGGGTCCGTTGCGAGGTCATGCCGATGCCTCGACGCAACATATCGTCTTGTTCACGAGACATTAGCGCAGCCCCTCCAGCCAGCCATCAAGATTCCTGAAGGCATCATTGAAGGTCCGATCCAGTTGCAGTGGCGTGATGGAGACATACCCCTGCATTACCGCATGAAAATCGGTGCCCGGACCGCCGTCCTCGGCGTCCCCTGCGGCGGCAATCCAGTAGCCGGCCTTGCCACGCGGGTCGACCACTTTCATCGGCGCTGCTGCGCGGGCGCGATGCCCCAGGCGCGTCAGCTGGACACCGCGAATGTGCTCGAGTGGCAAATTGGGAATATTCACGTTCAGTACCGTACGCGGTGGCAGCTCCAGATCAGCATGGGCCTCGACCAGTTTGCGCGCAAAGTAGGCCGCCGTGGGCAGGTTATCGACCTGCCGTGAAACCAATGAAAAAGCAAACGCAGGGCGTGTCAGGAAACGCCCTTCGAGCGCTGCCGCCACGGTTCCGGAATACAGGACATCGTCCCCCAGGTTAGCGCCCAGGTTGATCCCGGACACCACCATGTCCGCTTCACGCTCCAGCAAACCGTTGAGGCCCAGGTGCACGCAATCGGTCGGCGTGCCGTTGACGCTGATAAAGCCATTGGCCAGCGTCTGCGGGTGCAACGGACGGTCGAGCGTCAGCGAGCTGCTGGCGCCACTTTTGTCCTGGTCCGGGGCGATAACCACGCATTCGGTGTAATCCGCCAGCGCAGCATAAAGCGCGGCGAGACCGGGTGCGGTTACCCCATCGTCGTTAGAAATCAGAATACGCATGGGCTGTCCGTCTGCCCCACCGGCACCAGATCAACAAGCTCGCGCACCAATACGGTGGCGAAGCATCCGGCCGGCAGGACGAATTCCAGTTGCAGAATGTCAGGCTCGGGATAATGCCACGTCAACCCGGCAATGGGCAGCCGCAGGATGCGACGTTCGTGGCTCATTCCGGCGTTGATCAACCAATCGCGAAGGTCCGCTTCGCGCGCGGCGATCGCCTGCTCCAGTTCATGGACAGCGCCCGTGGCCGGCGAGTCACCTTCGCCCCACTGTGGCCCTGTCGGATGCAGATCGAGAATCGCCAGACGCGGGTCGTTGCACTCGGCCTCACCGGCCGGAAAGAAGCTGCGGCTATCAGTGAACGCCAGCAGATCACCGACCTGGGCGCGCTGCCAGGTGCCATCGGCGACACGCGCAGCCAACACCTGATTGAAGAGAAAACTGCGGGCAGTCGATAGCAGGCGCGAACGTACGTTGCGCTGCTCCGGCAAGGCCTTGCGCGCTGCCCAGGCACGGGCGTCGACCACGTTACCGCCGTCATGCCCGAAGCGCTGCGCGCCGAAATAGTTGGGGATACCTTGTTTGGCGATCAGTTGCAGGCGCGCTTCGATGGCCGCTTTGTCACCGTTGAACTGCGTCAGGCGCAAGGTGAAGCCGTTGGCCGAATGGGCGCCGCGCTGCAACTTGCGTTTATGCCGGCAGGTCTTGAGGATTTTCAGCGTGTCGTTTTCCGCTGTCGACAGGTCCGGATCCGCCTTGCCCGGCAGTTGTATGCTGAACCACTGTCGGGTCAGTGCCTGGCGATCCTTGAGCCCGGCGTAACTGACGGTGCGCAAGGGCACACCCGCGGCCTTGGCGATCCGCCGCGCCGCTTCCTCAGTGTTCAGGCCACGCTTTTCCACCCAGATCCACAGGTGTTCACCGTCGCCGCTCAAGGGGATATCAAGGACTTCGTCGACCTGAAAATCTTCGGCGATGGCTTTCAACACCGCCGTGCCGAGGGCTTCACCATAAGCCCGCGGACCGAGCAATTGCGCCTCGTTCATGCGCGCAACAACAAGGCAACGGCGTGCACGGCAATACCTTCTTCACGACCGACAAAGCCGAGCTTTTCGGTGGTAGTAGCTTTTACGTTCACTTGATCCAACTCAACTTGAAGATCCGCGGCAATCAGCGCACGCATCGATTCGATATGCGGGGCCATTTTCGGCGCCTGGGCGACGATGGTGTTGTCGACGTTGCCGACCTTCCAGCCTTTGGCGTGGATCAGTGCGACGACATGACGCAACAGCACACGGCTGTCGGCGCCCTTGAATTGCGGGTCGGTGTCGGGGAAATGCTTGCCGATATCACCCAGCGCAGCCGCGCCGAGCAAGGCATCGCTCAAGGCGTGCAGCAGGACGTCACCGTCGGAGTGAGCGAGCAGCCCGAAGCCGTGTGCAATGCGCACGCCGCCCAGAGTAATGAAATCGCCTTCAGCGAAACGGTGCACATCATAGCCGTGGCCAATACGCATAAAAAAACGCCCCGATTTTTGTCAGGGCGTGATTCTACCTGCTATTGGACGACTAGAGCATGCGCGTGATGCCGTAAGTGTTCATCGATGAAACTGGAGATGAAGAAATAGCTATGGTCATAGCCGGGTTGCAGGCGCAACGTCAGCGGATGACCTGCCTGCTTGGCAGCTTGTTGCAAGGCGTCAGGCTTGAGCTGGGTGGCGAGGAAATCGTCGCGATCACCTTGGTCGACCAGCAGCGGCAGCTTTTCGTCGGCCTCGGCAATCAACGCACAGGCATCCCATTCACGCCATTTCGAACGGTCCTCGCCCAGATACCGGGAAAACGCCTTCTGCCCCCAAGGGCAGTCAATCGGATTGTTGATCGGCGAAAACGCCGACACCGACAGATAACGTCCCGGATTGCGCAAGGCACAAACCAGCGCACCGTGGCCGCCCATGGAATGACCGCTGATGCCGCGCTTGTTCGACGCCGGGAAATGGGCCTCAACCAATGCCGGCAATTCCTGCACGACGTAGTCATGCATCCGATAGTGGCGCGACCAGGGCTCCTGGGTGGCATTCAGGTAAAACCCGGCACCGAGGCCGAAGTCCCAGGCTCCGTCCGGGTCACCCGGCACATCGGCGCCGCGAGGACTGGTGTCCGGCGCGACGATGATCAGCCCCAACTCGGCGGCCATGCGCATGGCGCCGGCCTTTTGCATGAAGTTTTCATCCGTGCAGGTCAGTCCTGACAACCAGTACAGCACCGGCAGTTTGCCGCCCTGCTCCGCTTGCGGCGGAAGATAGACGGCGAACACCATGTCGCAGCCGAGCACGTCGGAGCGGTGTCGATAGCGCTTGTGCCAGCCGCCGAAGCTTTTCTGGCAGGAGATGTTTTCCAAAGTCATGGGAGTACTCCCAGCTCCAAGCTTCAAGCTTCAAGCTGCAAGAAAAGGCAGACGCGCGTGCTCTTGCAGCTTGTAGCTTGTAGCTTGCCGCTGCTCTTAAAAGTGGATGACAGAGCGAATGCTTTTTCCTTCATGCATCAGGTCGAACGCCTTGTTGATATCTTCCAGGCCCATGGTGTGGGTGATGAACGTATCCAACGGGATTTCGCCTTTTTCAGCCATGTCCACGTAGCTTGGCAACTCGGTACGGCCGCGCACGCCACCGAACGCCGAACCGCGCCAGACGCGGCCGGTGACCAGCTGGAATGGACGCGTAGAAATTTCCTGGCCGGCACCGGCGACACCGATGATCACCGACTCGCCCCAGCCCTTGTGGCAGCACTCAAGTGCGGCACGCATCAATTGCACGTTGCCGATGCACTCGAAGGAAAAGTCGACGCCGCCGTCAGTCATGTCGACGATGACTTCCTGGATCGGACGGTCGAAATCTTTCGGGTTTACACAGTCGGTTGCACCCAACTGCTTGGCAATCTCGAATTTGGCCGGGTTGATGTCGATGGCAATGATGCGAGCTGCCTTGGCTTTGACCGCGCCGATGACCGCCGACAGACCGATGCCGCCCAGGCCGAAAATGGCCACGGTATCACCGGGTTTCACCTTGGCGGTGTTCAGCACGGCACCAATACCGGTGGTGACACCACAGCCCAGCAGGCAGACTTTTTCCAGCGGCGCTTCCTTGGCGATTTTGGCTACGGAAATTTCCGGTAGCACGGTGTATTCGGAAAAGGTCGACGTACCCATGTAGTGGAAAATCGGCTGCCCCTTGTAGGCAAAACGTGTCGTTCCATCGGGCATCAAGCCTTTGCCCTGGGTCGCACGAATGGCCTGGCACAGGTTGGTCTTGCCCGACAGGCAGAATTTGCACTGACGGCATTCCGGGGTGTACAGCGGAATCACATGGTCGCCCACAGCGACGGAGGTTACGCCCTCGCCGATCGCTTCGACAATCGCCCCGCCCTCGTGACCGAGAATCGACGGGAAGATGCCTTCCGGGTCAGCCCCGGAAAGGGTGTAGGCATCGGTATGGCAAACACCGGAAGCCACCACGCGCAGCAACACTTCACCCGCCTTGGGCATGGCGACATCCACTTCAACGATCTCCAGAGGTTTCTTGGCCTCGAAGGCAACGGCGGCGCGTGACTTGATCATGGTGATTCTCCAGTGAATTAAAACGAGACAGGGAGTGTAATACGGCGCCCAACAGTGAATAATCAGGACAAAAGCAAAACATTATTGCCACACAGGGATAATCATCGATGTCCGATAATCGCTGGGAAGGTATCGACGAGTTCGTGGCCGTTGCCGAATGCAGCCAATTCACCGCGGCCGCCGAGCGCCTGGGGGTTTCTTCTTCCCATATCAGTCGACAAATCGTACGCCTTGAAGAGCGCCTGCAAACCCGCCTGCTCTATCGCAGTACCCGCCGGGTCACGCTGACCGAGGCAGGACAAACCTTTCTGCAACATTGCCAGCGCCTGCAGGATGGTCGCGAAGAAGCACTGCGAGCCGTGGGAGACCTGACCAGCGAGCCCAAAGGCATGCTGCGCATGACCTGCGCCGTGGCTTACGGCGAACGTTTCATCGTGCCCTTGGTGACGCGCTTCATGGGGTTGTATCCGCAACTGCGGATCGACATCGAACTGAGCAATCGCCAACTCGACCTGGTGCATGAGGGCCTGGACCTGGCGATCCGTCTGGGACGCTTGCAGGATTCGCGACTGGTCGCTACGCGCCTCGCCCCCCGACGCATGTTTCTGTGCGCGTCGCCGTCCTACCTCGAACGGTATGGGCGCCCACACAGCTTGTCGGAGCTGAGCCGTCATAACTGTCTCATCGGCAGCTCGGATCTCTGGCAACTGGAACAGAACGGGCGGGAGTTTTCGCAGCGGGTCCAGGGAAACTGGCGCTGCAATAGTGGGCAAGCGGTGCTGGATGCAGCGCTACAAGGCGTTGGGTTGTGTCAGTTACCGGACTACTACGTACTGGAACACCTGAAAAGCGGCGCATTGATTTCGCTGCTGGAAGCGCATCAACCACCCAACACGGCTGTTTGGGCGCTGTATCCACAGCAACGGCATCTGTCGCCGAAGGTGCGCAAACTGGTGGATTATCTGAAGGAAGGGCTGGCGGAGAGGCCGGAGTACCGGTGCTAGAAGTTTGGGATATCGGCTGTCTGGCCCAGCGTTTTCGCGAGCAGGCTCGCTCCCACAGGGACCACCGCGTAGCTCCTGTGGGAGCGAGCCTGCTCGCGAAAGCAATCTGACAGATAGCACAGCAATCAGCGTCGGTTAGCCCAACGCTGCCTCAACCATTCCAGATCTTCGGGACGAGTGACCTTGAGGTTATCGGATCGCCCTTCGATCAGACGCGGCGCCATCCCTGCCCACTCCATGGCCGAGGCTTCATCGGTGATGATGACGTCGGCAACCAGACTGTCCGCCAACGCCCGATGCAGGGCACCGAGGCGAAACATCTGCGGTGTGTAGGCCTGCCAGATCACGCTGCGATCCACGGTTTCGACGACGCGACCCTGTTTATCGACCCGTTTGAGCGTGTCCCGTGCGGGAACCGCCAAGAGTCCGCCCACTGGATCATTCGCGAGCTCAGCCAGCAGATTATCCAGATCGTCACGTCCCAGATTTGGTCGCGCGGCATCGTGAACCAACACCCAATCTTCATCGCCAGCGCCTTGTGCGTGCAAATGCAACAACGCGTTCAGCACCGACCCAGAACGCTCGGCACCACCCTCGACCCGTGCAATGCGCGGATCGCTGGCACAGGCCAGGTTCGGCCAGTAAGGATCATCAACAGCAAGACTGACCACCACGCCTTTGAGGCAAGGGTGATCGAGGAAACAGCCGAGGCTGTGTTCGAGAATTGTGCGTCCGCCCAGTTGCAGGTACTGCTTGGGACGATCCGCGGCCATTCGGGCTCCGACGCCCGCGGCAGGAATCACGGCCCAGAAGGCCGGTAGAGACTGGTTCATTGCGCTAACTGGTAAAGGGTTTCACCGTCCTTGACCATGCCTAACTCATGGCGAGCCCGTTCTTCAACGGTCTCCATGCCCTTCTTCAGCTCACTGACTTCTGCGTCCATCACCCGATTGCGCTCCAGCAAGGCCTGGTTCTCAGCTTGCTGATCCGCAATCTGCTGAGTCAGCTCGGCCACTTGCGCCAGACTGCCATTACCCACCCACAGGCGGTACTGCAGGCCAGCCAGCAGCAAGAGCAAGACGAGGAACAACCAATTGGGACTGCGCATCGAATATCAGGTATCCAGTGAAAAAGGACAGCCACACCAAAACATGAAGCGACTGATAGCACGAAGCCTGGAAGAACCAGGCTTGTGCTTACAAGACATCAGATTAGTGGCAAAAACGTCGCTTTAGCGTTTTTTCGACACAATCCGCTGTCTTTTTTTATCAGCCAGCAATCAGCCGCGGAATTCGCCGCGACCGTTGTACTTGGCTTTGCCGTTCAACTGCTCTTCGATACGCAGCAGCTGGTTGTACTTGGAAACGCGGTCGGAACGGCACAGGGAACCGGTCTTGATCTGACCAGCCGAGGTGCCCACGGCCAGGTCGGCGATGGTCGAATCTTCGGTTTCGCCCGAACGGTGCGAGATGACGGCGGTGTAACCGGCGGCCTTGGCCATCTGGATGGCTTCCAGGGTTTCGGTCAGGGTGCCGATCTGGTTGAACTTGATCAGGATCGAGTTGGCGATCTTTTTCTCGATGCCTTCTTTCAGGATCTTGGTGTTGGTCACGAACAAGTCGTCGCCGACCAGTTGTACCTTGTCGCCGATCTTGTCGGTGAGGATCTTCCAGCCAGCCCAGTCGGACTCGTCCAGGCCGTCTTCGATGGAGATGATCGGGAAGCGCTCGGTCAGGCCTTTCAGGTAATTGGCGAAACCTTCAGCGTCAAAGGACTTGCCTTCACCCGACAGGTTGTATTTGCCATCTTCGAAAAACTCGCTCGCGGCGCAGTCCAGAGCCAGGGTCACGTCGGTGCCCAGCTTGTAGCCAGCATTGGCGACGGCTTCGGCAATGGCCGACAGCGCATCTTCGTTGGATGCCAGGTTAGGTGCGAAACCACCCTCGTCACCCACTGCGGTGTTCAGGCCACGGGCCTTCAGCACGGCTTTGAGGTGGTGGAAAATCTCGGTGCCCATGCGCAGACCTTCCGAGAAAGACTTGGCGCCAACCGGCTGAACCATGAATTCCTGGATGTCGACGTTGTTATCGGCGTGCTCGCCACCGTTGATGATGTTCATCATCGGAACCGGCATCGAGTAAACACCCGGGGTGCCGTTCAGGTTGGCGATGTGAGCGTACAGCGGCAGGTCCTGATCCTGAGCAGCAGCCTTGGCCGCGGCCAGGGAAACGGCGAGGATCGCGTTGGCGCCCAGGGAACCTTTGTTTTCAGTACCGTCCAGCTTGATCATCGCCAGGTCCAGCGCTTTCTGGTCGCTTGGATCTGTACCTTTCAACAGGTCGCGGATCGGACCGTTGATGTTGGCTACGGCTTTGAGTACGCCTTTGCCCAGGTAACGGCTCTTGTCGCCATCACGCAGCTCGAGCGCTTCACGCGAGCCAGTGGAAGCACCGGACGGCGCGCAAGCGCTGCCGATGATGCCGTTATCGAGAAGCACGTCCGCTTCCACGGTGGGATTGCCACGGGAGTCGAGAACTTCACGACCTTTGATGTCGACGATTTTAGCCATTGTTGTAAACACTCCAAAGTTGACGAAAACGACGCAGCTAGAGGAAATCTTTTACCGTCGGCAAGCGATGTACAGCGGGGCAGACTTGCGGACGATAAGGCTCAGGCCCGAGGGCCTGAGCGTTAAATCGTGCGGTACTTTACCGGAGAAATGAGGGTTACGCGGTCTCTACCGTCGGAAAACTCTTAACCAGTTCGTCCAGCGCTTTGAGCTGGGCCAGGAATGGCTCCAGTTTGTCCAGACGCAAGGCGCAAGGGCCATCGCATTTGGCGTTGTCCGGATCCGGGTGGGCTTCTAGGAACAAACCGGCCAGGGACTGGCTCATGCCGGCTTTCGCCAGGTCGGTGACCTGGGCGCGACGACCGCCGGCCGAATCGGAACGACCTCCCGGCATCTGCAGGGAATGGGTCACGTCGAAGAACACCGGGTATTCGAACTGCTTCATGATGCCGAAGCCCAGCATGTCGACGACCAGGTTGTTGTAACCGAAGCTAGAACCACGCTCGCAGAGGATCAACTGATCGTTACCCGCTTCCACGCACTTGTTCAGGATGTGTTTCATTTCCTGAGGCGCGAGGAACTGGGCTTTCTTGATGTTGATCACCGCACCGGTCTTCGCCATCGCGACCACCAGGTCGGTCTGGCGCGACAGGAAGGCCGGCAACTGGATGATGTCGCAGACTTCAGCGACGACCGCCGCCTGCTCAGGCTCGTGGACGTCGGTGATGATCGGCACGCCGAAGGCTTGCTTGATGTCCTGGAAAATCCGCATGCCCTCTTCCAGGCCGGGGCCACGGTAAGAAGTCACAGAGGAACGGTTGGCCTTGTCGAAGCTGGCCTTGAACACGTAAGGGATACCCAGTTTCTGGGTAACCTTCACGTACTCTTCGCAGACCTGCATCGCCATGTCACGGCTTTCCAGCACGTTCATGCCACCGAACAGAACCATTGGCTTGTCGTTGGCAATCTCGATATCGCCTACGCGGATGATCTTCTGCGCCATAAGGTTCAAGCCTTCTTCTGGTGTTGAGCCAAAGCTGCTTTGACGAAACCGCTGAACAACGGATGACCGTCGCGTGGTGTCGAGGTGAACTCAGGGTGGAACTGGCAAGCGACGAACCATGGATGATCCGGAGCTTCTACCACTTCGACCAGGGCGCCATCACCGGAACGGCCGGAGATTTTCAGGCCGGCTTCCATGATTTGCGGCAGCAGGTTGTTGTTCACTTCGTAACGGTGACGGTGACGCTCGACAATCACATCCTTGCCGTAGCAGTCGTGCACCTTGGAGCCGGCTTCGAGCAGGCACTCCTGAGCGCCGAGACGCATGGTGCCGCCCAGATCGGACGCTTCGGTACGCACTTCAACGGCACCGGTGGCGTCTTCCCACTCGGTGATCAGACCGACAACCGGATGGCCGCTGGCGCGATCGAACTCGGTGGAGTTGGCATCCTTCCAGCCCATGACGTTACGAGCGAACTCGATCACCGCCACTTGCATGCCCAGGCAGATACCCAGGTACGGAACCTTGTTTTCGCGAGCGTATTGGACCGCAGTGATCTTGCCTTCCACGCCACGCAGACCGAAGCCACCAGGAACCAGGATCGCGTCGACGCCTTCCAGCAGCGCGGTGCCCTGGTTTTCGATGTCTTCGGAATCGATGTAACGCAGGTTGACCTTGGTGCGGTTGCTGATGCCGGCATGACTCATCGCTTCGATCAGCGACTTGTAGGCGTCCAACAGCTCCATGTACTTGCCGACCATGGCGATGGTGACTTCGTGCTCGGGGTTGAGCTTGGCATCGACGACCTTGTCCCACTCGGACAGATCGGCGCCACCGCACTGCAGGCCAAAACGCTCGACGACGAAATCATCGAGGCCCTGGGCGTGCAGGATGCCCGGGATCTTGTAGATGGTGTCGGCGTCTTCCAGGCCGATGACCGCACGCTCTTCAACGTTGGTGAACTGCGCGATCTTGCGACGGGAAGAGACATCGATCGGGTGATCGGAGCGGCAAACCAGCACGTCTGGTTGCAGGCCGATGGAGCGCAGCTCCTTGACCGAGTGCTGGGTTGGCTTGGTTTTGGTTTCGCCGGCGGTGGCGATGTATGGCACCAGCGTCAGGTGCATCAGCATCGCGCGCTTGGCACCGACTTCGAAACGCAATTGACGAATGGCTTCGAGGAACGGTTGGGACTCGATGTCACCCACGGTGCCACCGATCTCGACCATCGCCACGTCGGCATCGCCGGCGCCCTTGATGATGCGGCGTTTGATTTCGTCGGTGATGTGCGGGATCACCTGGATGGTTGCCCCCAGGTAATCGCCACGGCGCTCTTTGCGCAGCACGTGTTCGTAGACACGGCCGGTGGTGAAGTTGTTGTTCTGGGTCATGGTCGTGCGGATGAACCGCTCGTAATGGCCCAGGTCCAGGTCGGTCTCGGCGCCGTCGTGGGTGACGAACACTTCACCGTGCTGGAACGGGCTCATGGTGCCCGGGTCGACGTTGATGTACGGGTCCAGCTTGAGCATGGTGACCTTAAGTCCCCGCGCCTCCAGGATGGCCGCCAGTGATGCCGATGCAATGCCTTTCCCCAATGAAGAAACAACACCGCCCGTGACGAATATGTAGCGCGTCATGAAAAACCCTAGAAGTCTGCGTTAAAGCGGTCCGAGCCGCCGGGGAAAGCGAAGGAAGGCCGAAGCCCCCGATCACCTGCATTAATCACAGTGCACCTTTCAAAAAAACCGCCGCGTTGGGACAGACCGGAAGATGAAACACCGGTACGTTGCTCGCTACACATTTTTTGGAATCGCCCAGCAAAGACTGCTTGGTAATCGGCAACTCCTGCAATTCAGGCGAATCCACAGAAGTTGTATCAAGAAGGGAGCGTAGTCTACCGGAAAGCCCCATTCAGCTCAAACCTTGATCTTCGCAAGACGGCTGCCAATGCAAATGCCAGCCACCCACCGAACTGCCATCCAGCCCCGGAAGATTAGCCACCGCCAGCAATCGCTCGCCCTGGAACAGCAGCGGCAATCTGCCGCGCACAAACGAAGGCACGCCGCGCTCATTGAGCAAACGCTTCAAGTCGCGATGTCCTCGACCCGGTAAATCCATCACTTCTCCCCCTTCACGATAGCGGATCTGCAAAGGACCATCGGGTATTTGCCCGATGAAGGTGAGCACGCCATTGTCGGGCAATGTCAGCGGATGTGAGGGCGCAGACCAGACGCCAATGGGGGTTGGACTTTGCAGCCAATGGCCGGACAACCACCAGATCCGGCCTCCCGCTCGATGCAATTGGCCATCCGCCAGTCGCCAGACCGGTCGGGCGTCACCGGTGGCATCGCGCAAGTCCTCCCAACCCGACCAATGGTCGCTGTCCGGCAGCCGTGTCAGTGGCTCAAGCCAGTGACTAAGAGCGTTGCGCTGACGCGCGGCCGAAAGGCTTTCCAGTGATGCCAATTCCAGCGATGGCAATCCCAGCCAATCGAAGTCACTGGCGGTTCGTGCCTGGCTCAAGTCAATCCGTGCCAGATCATCAAGCAACCCCTGCGCTTCACTCAAATGCGCAGCACTGCGAGCCATGGATGCCATCGCCTGCGGCCAGCGCGAAGTCAAAACCGGGAACACCTGATGACGCAGGTAATTACGCGAAAATTGCCGATCCTGGTTTGACGGATCCTCAATCCAGCTCAACCGATGCTCCGCGGCATAGGCCTCCAGTTCCGCTCGGGTGACATCGAGCAGGGGCCGCAGCAGATGCCCCTGACCCAGCGGACGCTGTCGTGGCATTCCCGACAAACCTCTCACGCCAGCCCCGCGTAGCAAGCGAAAAAGCAGGGTTTCCGCCTGATCGTCACGATGCTGTGCGGTCAACAGTACTTCGTTAGGTTGAGTGATTTCGCTGAACGCCGCATAACGCGCATCCCGGGCTGCACGTTCCACACTGGCACCGGGCTGCACGTGCACTCGAACCACTTGCAGCGCAATACCCAGCGTTTCACACACCGACCGACAATGATCCGGCCACGCGTCAGCCGCAGTCTGCAGGCCGTGATGGACATGAATGGCGTTCAACGCCGGTAGGGATTGGTTTTTTGCGAGGTGTGCGAGAAGGTGCAGGAGGACGGTGGAATCAAGTCCGCCAGAGAAGGCAACGTGCCAGGTTGCGGCGTTGCGCCACGGAGCGAGATTCAGACGAAGCTTGGCTGGCAGACTCATATCGATCACTTCATGCAAACCAAATGTGGGAGCGAGCCTGCTCGCGAAGGCAGCTTAACATTCAACAGAACTGCTGGCTGTTATGCCGCTTTCGCGAGCAGGCTCGCTCCCACATGGATACAGCGTGGTCAGATCAGAGACCGTAGCTCATCAGGCGCTCGTAACGACGGTCCAGCAGCGCCTTGTGATCGAGCTTCTTCAGCATCGCCAGTTGCGAGCACAGTTCGGCACGGATCGAAGCAGCCGCTGCCGCCGGATCACGGTGCGCACCGCCCAGAGGCTCGTTGATCACCTTATCCACGATTCCCAGGCCTTTAAGGCGCTCGGCGGTGATGCCCATGGCTTCCGCGGCATCCGGCGCCTTTTCCGCGGTTTTCCACAGAATCGAAGCGCAACCTTCCGGCGAGATCACCGAGTAGGTCGAGTACTGCAGCATGTTCAGCTGATCGCAGACACCGATCGCCAGCGCACCGCCGGAGCCACCTTCACCGATCACGGTGGCGATAATCGGGGTTTTCAGCCGAGCCATGACGCGCAGGTTCCAGGCAATCGCCTCGCTCTGGTTACGCTCTTCAGCGTCGATACCTGGGTAAGCACCCGGGGTGTCGATGAAGGTCAGGATCGGCATTTTGAAGCGTTCGGCCATCTCCATCAGGCGGCAGGCCTTGCGGTAGCCTTCCGGACGCGGCATACCGAAGTTGCGGCGAACCTTTTCGCGCACTTCGCGACCTTTCTGGTGGCCGATGACCATCACTGGCTGGTCGTCCAGTCGGGCAATACCGCCAACGATGGCGGCGTCGTCGGAGAAGTGACGATCACCATGCAACTCGTCGAACTCGGTGAAGATGTGTTCGATGTAGTCCAGGGTATAGGGACGCTTCGGGTGACGCGCCAGACGCGCGATCTGCCAGCTGGTCAGCTTGCCGAAGATGTCTTCGGTCAGCGTGCTGCTTTTGTCCTGCAGGCGGGAGATCTCATCGCCGATATTCAGCGAATTGTCATTACCGACCAAGCGCAACTCTTCGATCTTGGCTTGCAGGTCGGCGATCGGCTGTTCGAAATCAAGAAAATTCGGGTTCATAGGCGTCCGTCTTGGGTCGACGTCCAAGAGAGCTTGGGCCGGCCGGTTGTCTATTCGCGCCCTACCTTAAGGGAGAGGCGCGTTCAGGTCGAGATTAAAAATTCGGTCTTGGGCCAGGGCAAACTGATAGCACTGACCGTTAACGGTATTGGAGGAAGACGTTGTCTCGCCCGAACTGGTCACGCAGGGCTTGAATCAACGCATCCGCCGGATCGATTCGCCAGCCCTCGCCAAACTGCAACAAGGCCTTCGCATCGGGGCTGGTGTACTCCATGGTGATCGGGCACGCACCGCGGTGACGCTTGAACAGGTCGCCCAACCAGCGTAGCTGATCGCCCTTGAGGTCCTGGGTCTGGACTTTCAGACGCAGACTTTCGGCCAGGTTGGTGCGCGCATCTTCCATGCTCATCACCCGCTTGACCCGCAATCTCAGGCCACCGGAGAAGTCATCGTTGCTGACTTCGCCTTCGACCACCACCATCGCATCGGTCTGCAACAATGCCTGCGCGGAATGGAACGCATCGGCAAACAGCGACGCCTCGATCCGCCCCGAGCGGTCGTCGAGGGTGATGAAACCCATCTTGTCGCCCTTCTTGTTCTTCATCACCCGCAGGGCAATGATCATGCCCGCCACGGTCTGGGTATCACGGGCAGGTTTCAGGTCGATGATGCGCTGACGGGCAAAACGACGGATTTCACCTTCATATTCGTCGATCGGGTGCCCGGTCAGGTAAAGGCCCAGGGTGTCCTTTTCGCCTTTCAGACGCTCCTTGAGCGTCAGCTCCCTGGCCTTGCGGTGATTGCCGTAAACGTCAGCATCTTCTTCAACGAACAAACCACCAAACAGGTCGGCATGGCCACTGTCATGGGTACGGGCGGTTTGTTCGGCCGCCTTGATCGCCTCTTCCATCGCGGCCAGCAGCACCGCGCGATTGCGGTCGATGTTGGCCTGATAGGCTTTGGGCTCATCGTGGAAGTACGGCCCCAGGCGATCCAGCGCGCCGCTGCGGATCAAGCCATCGAGGGTACGTTTGTTGATACGCTTGAGGTCGACCCGGGCACAGAAGTCGAACAGATCCTTGAACGGACCGTCCTGACGCGCCTCGGTGATCGCCTCGACCGGCCCCTCGCCGACGCCCTTGATCGCACCCAGACCGTAAATGATCCGGCCCTCGTCGTTCACCGTAAACTTGAACTCCGAGGTGTTCACGTCCGGCGCGTCGAGACGCAGCTTCATGCTCCGCACTTCTTCGATCAAGGTCACGACCTTGTCGGTGTTGTGCATATCCGCCGAAAGAACCGCCGCCATGAACGGCGCCGGGTAGTGCGTTTTCAGCCAGGCGGTCTGGTATGACACCAAGCCGTAGGCAGCGGAGTGGGATTTGTTGAAGCCGTAACCGGCGAATTTTTCCACCAGGTCGAAAATGTTACCGGCCAGGTCGGCGTCGATATTGTTGGTGGCGCACCCTTCAATGAAACCACCACGCTGCTTGGCCATTTCTTCGGGTTTTTTCTTACCCATGGCCCGACGCAGCATGTCCGCACCGCCCAGGGTGTAGCCGGCCATGACCTGGGCAATCTGCATCACCTGTTCTTGATACAGGATGATGCCGTAAGTCGGTGCCAATACTGGCTTGAGGCCTTCGTACTGGTAGTCCGAGTGCGGATACGCCAGTTCGGCGCGGCCGTGCTTGCGGTTGATGAAGTCGTCCACCATGCCCGACTGCAGCGGACCAGGACGGAACAGTGCCACCAGTGCGATAAGGTCTTCCAGGCAGTCGGGCTTGAGCTTTTTGATCAGCTCCTTCATGCCGCGGGATTCGAGCTGGAACACCGCCGTGGTTTCGGCTTTCTGCAGCAGGTCGTAGGTTTTCTTGTCATCGAGCGGAATGAAGTCGATGTTCAAGTCTTCCAGGCCTTTCTTGGCCTGTTCGCGGTTGATGGTTTCCATCGCCCACTTGATGATGGTCAGGGTCCGCAGACCGAGGAAGTCGAACTTCACCAAGCCGGCCGCCTCGACATCATCCTTGTCGAACTGGGTGACCAGGCCACCGCCCTCTTCATCACAGGCGATCGGCGAAAAATCCGTGAGCTTGGTCGGGGCAATGACCACACCACCGGCGTGCTTGCCGGTACCCCGGCAGACACCCTCGAGCTTGCGGGCCATGTCCCAGATTTCCTTGGCGTCTTCGTCGACCTTGAGGAAATCTCGAAGCACCTCTTCCTGCTCGTAGGCCTTCTCCAGGGTCATGCCGACCTCGAAGGGGATCATCTTCGACAGGCGATCGGCCAAACCGTATGACTTGCCCTGCACCCGCGCCACGTCGCGCACCACCGCCTTGGCCGCCATGGTGCCGAACGTGATGATCTGGCTTACCGCGTTTCGGCCGTAGGCGTCGGCCACGTACTCGATCACCCGATCGCGACCGTCCATGCAGAAGTCGACGTCGAAGTCGGGCATGGAGACCCGTTCCGGGTTGAGGAAACGTTCGAACAGCAGGTCATAGGCCAGCGGATCAAGGTCGGTAATCTTCAGCACGTAGGCGACCAGGGAGCCGGCACCCGACCCCCGACCAGGGCCCACCGGTACGCCGTTATTCTTGGCCCACTTGATGAAGTCCATCACGATCAGGAAGTAACCGGGGAACCCCATCTGGATGATGATATCCAGCTCGAACTTCAGCCGATCAAGGTAAACCTGGCGCTTCTCTTCGTAATTGGGGGTGGTGTCCTTCGGCCACAACACCGCCAGGCGTTCTTCCAGGCCTTCGTGGGAGACATGACGCAGGTAATCGTCGATGCCCATGCCGTTGGGCGTGGGGAAGTCTGGCAGGAAGTGCTTGCCGAGTTTCACATCGATGTTGCAACGCTTGGCAATCTCGACCGTATTTTCCAGCGCCTCGGGGATATCGCTGAACAGCTCGGCCATTTCCTCGGCGCTTTTGAGGTACTGCTGATTGCTGTAATTCTTCGAACGGCGCGGATCGTCGAGCGCCCGCCCCTCGCCGATGCAGACGCGGGTTTCGTGGGCGTCGAAGTCATCCTGCTTGAGGAAACGTACATCGTTGGTGGCGACCAGCGGCGCACCGAGCTTCTCGGCCAGGGCCACGGCGCCATGCAATTGTTCTTCGTCGTTGGGGCGATTGGTTCGCTGGATTTCCAGATAGAAACGGTCTGCAAATACCGCCATCCATTCACGCGCCAGGGTTTCGGCCTCGTCCGGGTTGCCGCTGAGCATGGCCTGACCGATCTCACCCTCTTTCGCCGCAGAGAGCATGATCAAGCCTTCGTTGGCTTCGGCCACCCACTCACGCTCGACAATGACCGAGCCATTGCGCTGTCCATCGATGAAGCCGCGAGAGATCAACTCGGTAAGGTTGCGATAACCCACCGGGTTCATGACCAACAGGCTGATCCGGCTCAGGGGGTTATCCGGATCCTTGTTCGACAGCCACAGGTCAGCACCGCAGATCGGCTTGATACCCGCGCCCATGGCGTTTTTATAGAATTTGACCAGGGAGCACATGTTGTTCTGATCGGTGACCGCTACGGCAGGCATGTTCATGCCGACCAGGGTCTTGACCAGCGGTTTGATCCGCACCAGACCGTCGACCAGGGAGTATTCAGTGTGCAGGCGTAGGTGAACGAATGAAGCCGGCATAGTGATCCTGCGTTAAGTCATGAAAACAACAAGGCCCGGATTGTACCGGGCCTTGGCAAAAAAAATCAGCCTCGCGACTAACTCTCGATCAGGCTGTCCCGTGCTTCGTAGGCAAGGCGTACCGGGGCGAACGAGCGCCGATGAATCGGCGTAGGACCAAGACGGGTGAGCGCTTCCAGATGAACGGGCGTCGGGTAGCCTTTGTGGCCGCCAATGCCGTACCCCGGATAGATCAATTCGAATGCCGCCATCTCGCGATCACGGCTGACCTTCGCCAGAATCGACGCCGCCGCAATGGCCGGGACCTTGCTATCACCTTTGACCACGGCTTCCGCACGCATCGGCAGTTTCGGGCAACGGTTGCCGTCGATCATCGCCAGCTTCGGCTGGATGTGCAGCCCGGCTACGGCGCGCTGCATGGCCAGCATGGTGGCGTGCAGGATGTTCAGCTCGTCGATCTCTTCGACCTCCGCGCGCGCAATACACCAGCTCAGGGCTTTTTCGCGAATTTCGTCGAAGAGCTTTTCGCGGCGGGCTTCGGTCAGTTTCTTCGAGTCGTTCAGGCCAAGGATCGGGCGGTTTGGATCGAGGATCACCGCAGCGGTCACTACGGCACCACAGAGCGGGCCGCGACCCACTTCGTCGATACCGGCAACCAGCTCTTCAACTTCAGCGACCAAGGTGAAGTCCAACCCCATTTGCATGCTTGTTTTGCTCATTGTGCCTGGCCGATCAGCTTCAGAACTGCGTCCGCTGCCTGATTCGAGGCATCGAGACGCAGGGTACGGTGGATTTCGTCAAAACCGCGAGTTTGCTCCTGACCACCCTCGATCAATGGCGACAAGGTCTGGGCCAACGCCTCGACCGTCGCATCATCCTGCAGCAGCTCGGGCACCAGCAGGCGCTGGGCCAGCAGGTTCGGCAAGGAAACGTAGGGACTTTTCACCATGCGCTTGAGAATCCAGAACGTCAGTGGTGCCAAGCGATAGGCGACCACCATGGGCCGCTTGTACAATAGGGCTTCCAGCGTGGCAGTACCGGATGCAATCAGCACCGCGTCACAGGCCGCGAGGGCCAGATGGGACTTGCCATCGAGCAACGTCAGCGGCAAGTCCCGACCGGCCAGCATTTCTTCGAGCTGCACACGGCGCTCAGGACTGGCGCAAGGCATGACGAACCGCACCCCAGGACGCATCGCCCGCAGACGTTGTGCGGTATCGAGAAACAGAGCGCCCAAGCGACCGACTTCACCGCCACGGCTACCCGGCATCAGCGCCACCAAAGGCCCGTCAGGCAAATTCAGTTCGGCCCGCGCGGCGGCGCGATCGGCTTCCAGTGGAATCGCATCGGCCAGGGAGTGCCCGACAAATCGCACCGGAACACCCTTCTCTTCGTAAAATTTCGCCTCGAACGGGAACAGCGTCAGCATCAGGTCGCAACCTTCGCGAATCTTCAGCACCCGCTTCTGTCGCCAAGCCCAGACCGAAGGGCTGACATAATGCACAGTCTTGATCCCGGCCTGACGCAGCTTGAGTTCGATGTTGAGGTTGAAATCCGGAGCATCGATGCCGATGAACACGTCCGGTTTCGCAGCAATCAGATCCGCCACCAGTTTCTTACGGCGCGCCAGCAACTCGCGCAACCGTCCCAGAACCTCCACCAGACCCATGACCGACAGGCGCTCCATCGGAAAGTAAGAGCTCAAGCCTTCGGCCTGCATCAACGGACCACCGACACCGATGAACTCGGCCGCCGGATGACGGGCCTTGAGTGCACGCATCAGACCCGCGCCGAGAATGTCGCCGGAAGCCTCACCCGCCACCAGCGCAATACGCAGATTGGCCATGATTAGCGGGTGATACCGCGGGTCGAAGACTGGATGGAGTCACGGAACACCGCGACTTCCGGGAACTGAGTCGCGGACTCCGCCAGTTCGGCGAGCGCCTGTTCGACGGTCAGCCCCTGGCGGTAAACCACCTTGTAGGCACGACGCAGCGCGTGGATGGCATCTTCGCTGAAACCGCGACGGCGCATGCCTTCGAAGTTCATGCTGCGAGCCTCGGCCGGGTTGCCGAAGACGGTGACGTATGCTGGAACGTCCTTGCCGATGGCAGTCCCCATGCCGGAAAAGCTGTGAGCACCGATACGGCAATACTGGTGGACCAGGGTAAAACCGGACAGGATGGCCCAGTCTTCCACGTGCACGTGGCCAGCCAGTGCCGTGTTGTTGACCAGAATGCAGTGATTGCCGATGACGCTGTCGTGACCAATGTGTGCATAGGCCATGATCAGGTTGTGGTCACCCAAGGTCGTTTCCGAGCGGTCTTGAACGGTCCCGCGGTGAATCGTCACGCCTTCGCGGATGACGTTGTGGTCACCCATCACCAGGCGGGTTTCTTCGCCCTTGTATTTCAGATCCGGCGTGTCCTCGCCTACCGAAGAAAACTGGTAGATGCGGTTGTGCTTACCGATTCGGGTCGGGCCTTTGAGAATCACGTGCGGGCCGATTACCGTTCCCTCGCCGATTTCCACACCTGCGCCGATGATCGACCAAGGGCCGACCTCGACACCGTCAGCCAGGATGGCCGTCGGATCGATGATTGCGCGAGGGTCAATCAAACTCATAGTTTGCGTTCCGCACAGATGATTTCGGCAGAGCAGACCGGCTTTCCATCGACCGAAGCCTGGCACTCGAACTTCCAGATCTGACGCTTGCAACTGATGAACTTCGCTTCAAGGATCAACTGATCACCCGGCAACACCGGCTGGCGGAAGCGCAGCTTGTCGGAACCGACGAAGTAGTAAAGCGTGCCGTCGGCCGGTTTCACGTCGAGCATCTTGAAACCAAGGATGCCGGCAGCCTGAGCCATCGCTTCGATGATCAGCACGCCCGGCATGATCGGATGCGCGGGGAAGTGACCATTGAAGAACGGTTCGTTGATGCTGACATTCTTGTAGGCGCGAATGCGCTTCTCTTCCACATCCAGATCCACGACCCGGTCCACCAGCAGGAACGGGTAACGGTGAGGCAGGTATTCGCGAATCTCGTTGATGTCCATCATTTCGGGGGGAAGCCTATGTAAAGATTGGGAGCGCGCGACTGATGCGCACTCCTCTAGCAAATCAAGGACGCAGTCTATCGGCTGTGCACACTTGATATGGAAATGGTATCAGCCATCTGATGAAGCATTACCGCCAGGGGTCACGTCCCCTGCTTGCTTTTCCAGCTGTCGCAAACGTCGCGCGATGTCATCGAGTTGACGGATGCGTGCCGCGCTTTTGCGCCACTCGGCTGCCGGCTGCATTGCCGTACCGGAAGAATAGGCGCCCGGCTCGGTAATCGAGTGGGTCACCATGGTCATCCCGGTGATGAAAACGTTGTCGCAAACCTCGATATGCCCAACCAGCCCTACGCCACCGGCGAGCATGCAATGCTTGCCGATTTTGGTGCTGCCGGAAATGCCCACGCACGCCGCCATGGCGGTGTGATCACCTACCTGAACGTTGTGGGCAATCTGAATCTGGTTGTCGAGTTTCACGCCATTACCAATGATGGTATCGGCCAATGCCCCGCGGTCTATGGCGGTATTCACGCCAATTTCCACATCGTCGCCGACCAGCACACCACCGATCTGGGCAATCTTTTGCCAGATACCCTTTTCGTTGGCAAATCCGAAACCTTCGCCACCGAGCACAGCACCGGACTGAATCACCACTCGCTTGCCGACGCGCACGTCGTGATACAGGGTGACGCGTGGTGCGAGCCAACCGCCTTCGCCGATGACACTACGGGCACCGATAAAGCAATGCGCACCGATAGTGGCACCTGCCTCGACCCGTGCTCCGCTTTCGATAACCGCAAAGGCACCGATACTCGCCGTCGGATCAACCACCGCATCCGCCGCAATCACCGCCGTCGGGTGTATACCGGCGATCGCCTTGGGCTTGGGATCAAACAGGTGAGACACGCGAGCGTAGGCCGCGTAGGGGTCAGGCACCACCAGTGCATTACCGGCAAAACCTTCGGCATCAGCGGCCTTGAGCAACAATGCCGCAGCCTGACTGCCTGCGAGGTACTTTCGGTATTGGGGGTTGGCGAGAAAGCTCAACTGAGCTGGGCCAGCCTCCTGCAAGGTGGCTAGCCCAGTAATTGCTTTCTCCGGGTCGCCACGGAGGGTGGCGCCGAGGAACTCGGCCAATTGGCCGAGCTTAATGGTCGCTGTCATGGATTACTTCAGCTGATTCATGCGCTCGATAACCTGGCGCGTGATGTCGTACTGAGGTTTGACATCAATCACTGCACCACGCTCGAAGACCAGGTCATAAGCACCTTTCTTGATGACTTCTTCCACAGCGCTGTCCAGTTTCGGCTTGAGCTGCTTCAGCATTTCGCGGTCGGCAACGGCTTTGGCTTCGTTCAGTTCCTTGGACTGGAACTGGAAGTCACGGGCCTTTTGCTTGAATTCAAGCTCCAGACGTTCGCGTTCGCCTTGCTGCATCTTGTCGCCACCAGCCATCAGACGATCCTGGATGCCCTTGGCACTGCTTTCCAGCGACTTCAGCTTGGTCAGCTGGGGACCGAACTTTTTCTCGGCATCCACGGCGTACTTCTTGGCCGCATCGGACTCCAGCAGCGCCATCTGATAGTTCAGAACGGCAATTTTCATGTCGGCAAATGCCGGGCCTGCTACCAGTACGGAAGCTAGGAGAACCAATTGAGTCAACTTACGCACGATGCACTCCTACAAAATCCATTGTCGTTATCTTGGGTCAGACGCTTAGAACGTCTGACCGAGGGAGAATTGGAACACTTGAGTTTCAGCGTCATCCGGTTTCTTGACCGGCATGGCCAGCGCGAAACTCAGAGGACCCAGTGCGGTGACCCAGGTCACACCCACACCGACGGAACTTGCCATGTTGCTCAAGCTGATGTCATTGCACTGCGTATTGGACTTCGTGCCATCGGCATTAACGACATCCGAGCATTTGGAGTCGAATACGTTACCCACATCCCAGAATACCGACGTACGCAGGGAACGTTGATCCTTGACGAACGGCAGAGGAAACAGAACTTCCACA
Source organism: Pseudomonas baetica (assembly GCF_051216495.1). Taxonomy (GTDB): domain Bacteria; phylum Pseudomonadota; class Gammaproteobacteria; order Pseudomonadales; family Pseudomonadaceae; genus Aquipseudomonas; species Aquipseudomonas baetica_B. The sequence continues at coordinate 64,931 of NZ_JBPKAM010000015.1, forward strand.
CCACCCTGGATCAGGACGTTACCACCGAACGGCAGCGGATCCTGGTCCGGGTCGACCGCAGTGCCAGGGTTCTTGCCGGTACTTGGAGTACTGCGAGGACCCAGCGTGCTGTCCTTGAAGCCACGAACCGAGTTGAAACCACCAGCGAAGTAGTTTTCGTAGAATGGCAAGCCATCGGTCGACCCATAACCATCACCATAGCCCAACTCTGTGTGCAGGCGCATGGTGTAGTTTTCAGTCAACGGCTGGAACAACTGGCCACGGTAATCGAGTTTGAAGAACGACAGGTCGCTGCCCGGCGTCGTGGTTTCCAGTACCAGGCTCTGGGAATGGCCACGGGTCGCCAGCACGCCCTTGTTCAGGGTGGACTCGGACCAACCGGCCGAGGCCTTGAAGTTCAGGTACTTGTCGCCTTCCTTGTTCACGAAGTCGAAGATCTCATCAACAGTGTAAATACCTGTCTTGATCTCGTCCTGCTGAACAGTCAAACCGAAAGTCAGACGCGAAGTCTCACTGATTGGATAACCAACGCTTGCACCCGCGCCCAGGCTGTCCACGGAATAGCTGGCTACGTCGACATCGAGGTCGTCATAGTCGGTGGTGCGATAGAACGCGTTGTAACCCAGGCTCACGCCATCGGCAGTCCAGTACGGGTCGACATAACCGAAGTTATAGCGGCTCTGGTATTCGCTGCGGGTCAGGCCGATGCTGACCTTGTTACCGGTACCGAGGAAGTTGTTCTGGGTGATCGAACCACCGAGGATGAGACCCGCACTCTGGGCGAAACCGACGCTGGCGGTAATCGAACCGGAAGCCTGCTCTTCCACGCTGTAGTTGACATCGACCTGGTCGTCGACGCCCGGCACGGCCGGAGTCTCGACGTTGACTTCCTTGAAGAAGCCCAGACGCTCAAGACGGGTCTTGGATTGGTCAATCAGGTAGGTCGAAGCCCAGCCACCTTCCATCTGACGCATTTCACGACGCAGCACTTCGTCTTCGGACTTGGTGTTGCCACGGAAGTTGATGCGGTTGACGTAAGCACGCTTGCCCGGATCGACAGCGAAGGTGATGTCTACGGTGTGATCTTCATCATGAGGCTGAGGCACGCCGTTGACGTTGGCGAAGGTGTAACCCTCGTTACCCAGACGACGGGTGATCAGCTCGGAAGTCGTGGTCATCAGCTTGCGAGAGAACACCTGGCCTTTTTGCACCAGAAGCAGGGACTTGACCTGGTCCTCAGGGACTTTCAGGTCACCGCTCAGTTTGACATCACGAACGGTGTACTTCTCGCCTTCGTTGATGTTGACGGTAATGTAGACGTGCTTCTTGTCCGGAGTGATGGATACCTGGGTCGAAGCAATATCCATGTTGATATAGCCACGGTCCAGGTAGTAGGAACGCAGGCGCTCCAGGTCACCGGAGAGTTTTTCACGCGCATACTTGTCGTCGTTCTTGAAGAACGACAACCAGTTGGTTGTCTTGAGTTCGAACAGGTCGATCAGGTCTTCATCAGCGAAAACCGTGTTACCCACCACGTTGATGTGCTGGATAGCGGCAACGGCACCTTCGTTGATATTGACCTTCAGGCCTACGCGGTTGCGCGGCTGCGGCACCACTTCCGTGTCGACGGTAGCCGAGTAGCGACCTTGGGCGACGTACTGGCGTTGCAGCTCGTTACGCACACCTTCGAGGGTGGCGCGCTGGAAGATCTCGCCTTCGGCCAGACCGGATTGCTTGAGGCCCTTCATCAGGTCTTCGGTGGAGATCGCCTTGTTACCTTCGATCTCGATACTTGCAACCGACGGACGCTCGACTACCGTGATGACAAGGACGTTGCCATCGCGGCCCAGCTGGATATCTTGAAAGAACCCGGTTTTGAACAGCGCACGCGTGGATTCCACCAGGCGACGATCATCCGCCTGTTCACCGACGTTCAACGGCAAAGCACCAAAGACGCTACCCGCGGAGACCCGCTGGAGGCCATTGACGCGAATATCAGAGATAGTGAAGGACTCGGCGTGAACTTCGGCGATCATCAATACGGTGAGAACCGCAGTTAGCAGCAGACGTTTCATGAAGTCCTTTCTTATTCCAACTGGCAATAAACAAACTGCCGCAAAATGCGGCAGATTCGCAATTCAGCGACGTTACAGACGGCCTAGATCATTGATCAGAGCAAGCAGCATCACTCCGACCACCAAACTAATACCGATCTGAATCCCCCAACCTTGCACCCGATCCGACAAGGGACGACCACGCGCCCACTCAATCAGATAAAACAACAAATGCCCCCCATCCAGCACAGGAATGGGCAGCAAATTCAGAACCCCCAAGCTAATACTCAGATAAGCAAGGAAATTCAGGAAATCAGCGACACCCGACTGGGCCGAAGCGCCCGCCACTTTAGCAATGGTTATCGGTCCACTCAAGTTTTTTACCGAGAGCTCGCCGAACAACATTTTCTTCAATGAATCGAGGGTCAGCAGGCTCATGGTCCAGGTACGACGAGCCCCCTCACCAATCGCAGCCACTGGACCGTAGCTGACTTCACGAATCATCTCGGGTGGCCAATCGACCGCCTTCACCCCCGCCCCCAGGTAACCACTTGGTGCCTTTTTCTCGCCGCGCGCCGCCAGCGTGACAGGGACGTCGATTTGAGCACCATCGCGCTCGATCCGCAGCATGATTTTGGTATCAGGACGCATACGGACGGTATCGACCACCTGCTGCCAGTCTTCCAGCGACTGGCCATCCAGCGCCAGCAACCGGTCACCCATCTTCAGGCCGGCGGCCTGCGCCGGGCCTTTCGGATCGAGCTCGGCAAGGATCGGCGGCAATGCCGGACGCCAGGGCCGGATGCCCAACGAGCGAATCGGATCCGGTTCATCGGCCCCCTTGAGCCACTTATCCAGAGCCAGCTCACGCGGCGAGTCAATCGTGGACCCCTGCTCACGAACCAACACCTGCATGGAACCACTTTCCCCAAGGCGACGGACCAATTGCAAATTCACCGCGGCCCAGCCAGATGTCGGCTCGCCGTCGATGGAGATGATTTCCTGCCCTGCGGTCAATCCTGCCTTGGCGGCAATGCTACCGGACTCTACAGCACCAATGACCGGACGCACCTGCTCGCTACCGAGCATGGCCAGCACCCAGAAAAACACAAGCGCCAGCATAAAGTTGGCTACCGGACCGGCCGCCACGATGGCAATGCGCTGACGAACCGATTTGCGATTGAAGGACTGGTCGAGCTGATCTGCAGGCACCTCGCCTTCACGCTCGTCGAGCATTTTCACGTAGCCACCCAGCGGAATGGCAGCTACCACGAACTCGGTACCTTGCTTGTCATGCCAGCGAAGCAGCGGCATCCCGAAGCCCACGGAGAAACGCAGCACCTTGACCCCGCAGCGACGCGCGACCCAGAAATGGCCGAACTCGTGGAAAGTGACCAGCACGCCCAAAGCCACCAGGGTGCCGACAATCATATAGAGCGCGCTCATCTACTTTCTCCGCATTCCTATCAAGTGCTGCATGGGCCAACGCATTGCAACACTTACCGCCCGTGACGACTCAGCCATTGTTCGGCCAGCACACGCGCCTTCGCATCTGCCGTGAACACCGCCTCAAGATCATCCACCGCCACCACTGGCTCGAGATTCAATGTTTCTTCGATGATACTCGCGATTTCCGGGTAACGAACCCGTCCGTCGAGAAACGCTGCCACAGCGACCTCATTCGCCGCATTCAGCATGGCCGGTGCACTATTACCCGCCTCGGCGGCCTGACGCGCGAGGCGCAGGCAAGGGAAACGCTCTTCATCCGGCGCCTGAAAGTCCAGCCGGGCAACGGCAAACAGATCCAGCGGTGGCACACCCGAATCAATTCGCTCAGGCCACGCCAACGCATTGGCGATTGGCGTGCGCATGTCCGGATTACCCAATTGAGCCAGAACTGAACCGTCGATATAGTCGACGAGCGAATGAATCACGCTTTGCGGATGAATCACCACTTCGACCTGGGAAGGCTTGGCATCAAACAGCCAGCAGGCCTCAATCAGTTCAAGCCCTTTGTTCATCATGCTGGCCGAATCGACCGAAATCTTGCGTCCCATGGACCAGTTCGGGTGAGCACAAGCCTGCTCAGGCGTCACATGCGCCAGCTCGGCGATAGGCGTCTGCCGGAACGGACCGCCGGAGGCCGTCAGTAAAATCCGACGCACACCGACCGCGCCGAGACCACGGGAAAAATCCTGTGGCATGCACTGGAAAATCGCGTTGTGCTCACTGTCGATCGGCAGCAACACCGAACCACTTTTATGCACAGCTTGCATGAACAACGCACCAGACATCACCAGTGCTTCTTTGTTGGCCAGCAGAATTTTCTTGCCGGCCTCGACCGCCGCCAACGTCGGACGCAATCCCGCCGCGCCGACAATGGCTGCCATAACTGCGTCGACCTCTGGGTCCGCAGCGACCTGGCACAAGCCTTCCTCACCCACCAGTACCCGGGTCGAAAGCCCCGCCGCACTCAAGTCATCCTGCAGCACCCGAGCAGCGCCGGCTTCAGGCACGACAGCGAACCGAGGGACATGACGCACACACAGCGCCAGCAGCTCGCTCAAACGGGAAAATCCGCTCAATGCGAAAACCTGATAACGCTCGGGATGGCGAGCGATAACATCGAGAGTGCTAAGGCCGATCGAGCCGGTGGCCCCCAGGACGGTAATCTGCTGTGGGCGGCTCATGGTGCAGCCATCCACAGCAGCACCGCAAACACAGGAATCGCCGCCGTCAGGCTATCGATCCGATCCAGCACACCACCGTGACCAGGCAAGAGGTTGCTACTGTCCTTGATACCGGACTGTCGCTTGAACATGCTTTCGGTGAGATCACCCACGACAGAGATAAACACGATCACGGCCGCACCGATCAAGCCCTTGAACAGCTCTGCCACCGTCCAGTCCCGTACAAAACCGACAATAACGGTGATGACCAGACTCAGAACCAAACCACCGTAGACACCCTCCCAACTCTTGCCAGGGCTGACCTGTGGTGCCAGCTTGCGCTTGCCGAAAGCCCGACCGGAGAAGTAGGCGCCGATATCGGCCCCCCAGACCAGCACCATTACAGCCATGATCAGCCAGTTACCCAGCGGATACTGCTTGATCTGCACCAGACCTTGCCAGGCCGGCAGCAGGATCAACAGACCGATCAGCAGTTTGCAGGCCGCACTGGCCCAATGCTCGCTGGAGCGCGGATACGTCAGCACCAGCCAGGTCGCAACTCCCCACCAGATGACCGAAGCCCCCAACACCCAAGGTGCGAGGCCTGGCAGGATATGCATGACAAACAGCATCAACGCGACAACTGCGGCATACGCCACACGCATCGGCTGGGCGGTGAAGCCCGCCAGACGCGCCCACTCCCACGCTCCCAGGGTCACGACCAGCCCGATGAACAGCGCAAAAGCCGAACCCTCGAGCAGGAAAAACCCGCATAGGGCAATCGGCAACAGGATCAGCGCAGTGATGATTCGTTGTTTAAGCATTAAACCCGGGCTCCAGCCTCGACCTGCTCGCTCGTTTTACCGAAACGACGCTGGCGGGATGCGAAATCGGCCAGCGCGTTACGCATGGCGTCGTGTTTGAAGTCCGGCCAGAACAGGTCGGAGAAGTACAACTCGGCGTATGCCAGCTGCCACAGCAGGAAATTACTGATGCGATGCTCGCCACCGGTCCGGATACACAGGTCGGGCAGCGGCAGATCACCGGTCGCCAGGCAGGTTTGCAGCAGGTCTGGCGTGATGTCTTCCGGACGCAGGTGCCCGGCCTGAACTTCCCGCGCCAGCCGCTGGGCAGCCTGCGCGATATCCCACTGACCGCCGTAGTTGGCGGCGATCTGCAGCACGAATCGGTTGGCGCCGGCCGTCATCGCCTCGGCTTCGCGCATGGCGGCCTGAAGCTCCGGATGAAAACGCGAACGATCGCCAATGATGCGTAAACTGATGTTGTTGTCATTCAGGCGCTTGGCCTCGCGACGCAGCGCCTTGAAGAACAGGTCCATCAAGGCACTGACCTCATCGGCCGGACGCTGCCAGTTTTCACTGGAGAACGCGAACAGGGTCAAGACTTCGACCCCGGCTTCGGCACACACCTCGATAACCGCGCGAACTGCGTCCACACCCGCTTTATGCCCGGCGACACCTGGCATAAAGCGTTTTTTCGCCCAGCGATTATTACCATCCATGATGATCGCGACATGGCGCGGCACCACGGACGGCGCAGTCTGCTTGGTCTTGTCCATTAACACGCGACCCTTATACGGCCATCAGGTCTTTTTCTTTCTCTGCCAGCTTCGCGTCGATTTCAGCCACGAACTTCTTGGTCAGGTCATCGATTTCACCAGTGGCACGACGCTCTTCGTCTTCACTGATTTCTTTTTCCTTGACCAGGTCTTTCAGCGAGCTGTTGGCATCGCGACGGATGTTACGCACGGCAACGCGGGCGTCTTCAGCCACATCACGGGCCTGTTTGGTGAAACCGCGACGGGTTTCTTCGGTCAGGGCCGGCATGGAAATCAGCAGCAACTCACCCAGGTTAGTCGGGTTCAGGTTCAGACCTGCACTGCCGATCGCCTTGTCGACGGCGCCCAGCATGTTGCGTTCGAACGCAACGACTTGCAGGGTACGGGCGTCCTTGACGGTGATGTTGGCCACTTGCTTGATCGGAGTGTCTGCGCCGTAGTAAGGCACCATCACGCCTTCCAGGATGCTTGGGTGCGCCTGGCCGGTACGGATGCGACCGAAGTTGTGCGAAAGGGATTCCACAGACTTCTGCATGCGCTCTTTAGCGTCTTTCTTGATTTCGTTGATCATTGTTGGACTTCCTCGATCAGGGTTCCTTCAGCGCCGCCATGCACGATGTTCAGCAGGGCGCCGGGCTTGTTCATGTTAAATACGCGCAATGGCATCTTGTGGTCGCGGCACAAGCAAATGGCCGTCAGATCCATCACGCCCAGCTTGCGATCCAGCACTTCATCGTAGGTCAGATGATCGAACTTCTCGGCATGCGGGTCTTTGAACGGGTCAGCGGTGTAGACACCATCGACCTTGGTTGCCTTGAGCACGACATCGGCATCGATTTCGATCGCACGCAGGCAGGCAGCCGAATCCGTGGTGAAGAACGGGTTACCGGTACCGGCGGCGAAAATTACCACGTCCTTGGAGTTCAAGTGGCGCATGGCTTTGCGGCGATCATAGTGATCGGTCACGCCAACCATGGAAATGGCCGACATCACGATGGCCGAGATATTGGCACGTTCCAGCGCATCGCGCATGGCCAGGGCGTTCATCACGGTAGCCAGCATGCCCATGTGGTCACCGGTAACCCGATCCATGCCGGCCTTGCTCAGTGCTTCGCCGCGGAACAGGTTGCCGCCGCCAATCACCAGACCGACCTGGACGCCGATGCCGACCAGTTGCCCTACTTCCAGGGCCATGCGATCCAGAACTTTCGGATCGATCCCGAACTCTTCCGAGCCCATCAGGGCCTCGCCGCTAAGTTTGAGTAGAATGCGTTTATAGCGAGCCTGATAACCACTGCCCTGCTGAGCCATTGCGAATCTCTCCTGCGGCGTATATTAAAAAATTCTTTGCGAGCTGTTTACAGCTGGCGCTCACTCTAGCGTGGCGCTGCTTCAGCGCCATCGGAACATGGCTTTGTAAGCCAGTTCCAAACGGAAACCAAATAAAAAATTGGTGCCCCATCTGAAAAGAGGCTGCGCGCGTGAGCGGGCAGCCTCTTCAGGGCGACAGTTAAAAAACCGTCTTATTGCTTGGCAGCAGCCAGCTGAGCAGCAACTTCTTCAGCGAAGTTGTCTACTGGCTTCTCGATGCCTTCGCCTACTTTGAAGTAGGTGAAGGAAACGATTTCAGCACCGGCTTTCTTGGCCAGCTCGCCGACTTTGACTTCCGGGTTCATGACGAAGGCTTGCTCAACCAGGGAAGCTTCGGCCAGGAACTTCGAGATACGGCCTTTGACCATGTTCTCGACGATGTTCTCAGGCTTGCCTTTGATCTTCTCTTCGTTCAGCTGCAGGAAAACAGCCTTCTCGCGCTCGATGGCCTCGGCGGAAACCTGCGATGGCAGCAGGAATTCAGGGTTGCTTGCTGCCACGTGCATGGCGATTTCTTTGGCCAGCTGGACGTCACCGCCCTTCAGGACCACAGCAACACCGATCTTGTTACCGTGCAGGTAGGTGCCGACAACGTCGCCCTCTACGCGCACCAGGCGACGGATGTTGACGTTTTCGCCAACTTTGGCCACCAGGGCTTCACGAGCCGATTCCTGAGCGGCGATCAGCGGAGCTGCGTCGGTCAGTTTGTCGGCGAAGGCTTTTTCTACGCTGGCAGTAACGAAGTTCTTGAAGTCGTCTTGCAGGGCCAGGAAGTCGGTCTGCGAGTTAACTTCCAGCAGCACGGCTGCCTTGTCGTCAGCCTTGATGGCGATAGCGCCTTCAGCGGCAACGTTGCCAGCTTTCTTGGCAGCCTTGATGGCGCCCGAAGCACGCATGTCATCAATGGCTTTCTCGATGTCGCCGCCGGCCTTGGTCAAGGCCTTTTTGCAGTCCATCATGCCTTCGCCGGTACGCTCGCGCAGTTCTTTGACCAACGCTGCAGTAATCTCTGCCATTTCAAAATTCCTCTTGGATAGGTTATCAACCATTCCACCCGATCGAACGGGCGTTCAATTCTTCCCCGAACCACCCTTGTTAGCTGCCGCACGTTACAGATAGGCAAGCGGGCGCCGACAAATGGTTTTCGAGGTGGCAAAAAGGGGGCCAAGCCCCCTTTTTGCTTACTGAGTCAACGCCAGGGCGTCAATTACTCAGCTGCAGCTGCCGGAGCTTCTTCAACGAACACTTCGGTGCCGCCAGCAACGTTGTTGCGACCACGGATAACAGCGTCAGCCATCGAACCCATGTACAGCTCGATAGCGCGGATGGCGTCATCGTTACCTGGGATGATGTAGTCAACGCCTTCCGGGCTGCTGTTGGTATCGACTACGCCGATGACCGGGATGCCCAGCTTGTTGGCTTCGGTGATCGCGATGCGCTCGTGATCAACGTCGATAACGAACAGAGCGTCTGGCAGACCGCCCATGTCCTTGATACCACCCAGGGAACGATCCAGCTTTTCCAGGTCACGAGTGCGCATCAGCGCTTCTTTCTTGGTCAGCTTGGCGAAAGTACCGTCTTCGGCTTGTACTTCAAGGTCACGCAGACGCTTGATGGAAGCACGGATGGTTTTGAAGTTGGTCAGCATGCCGCCCAACCAGCGGTGATCGACGTACGGCGAACCGCAACGTGCTGCTTGCTCAGCAACGATCTTGCCAGCGGAACGCTTGGTGCCGACGAACAGAATCTTGTTTTTGCCCTGGGCCAGACGCTCTACGAAAGTCAGAGCTTCGTTGAACATTGGCAGGGTTTTTTCAAGGTTGATGATGTGGATCTTGTTACGCGCGCCGAAAATGTATTTACCCATTTTCGGGTTCCAGTAACGGGTCTGGTGACCGAAGTGCACACCGGCCTTCAGCATATCGCGCATGTTGACTTGGGACATGATAGTTCCTTAATAAGTCGGGTTTGGCCTCCACGTATCCCAATGACCAACCAGCAGCATCAGCTGAAGGCACCCAGGTCATCGTGTCGACACGTGTGTGGATTTAAGCTTTTCGGGACATCCCCGGAAAGCGGCGCATTTTATACCACAGGGCAGGAAAAAACGGAACCCGGATTCTGAAATCCTGCCGGCAGGGTATTCCAGCCCTTGGAATCCGCGAAGATTGCACCATCCTATATAGAGAAGCGATGCACAGAGGCGCGGATTTGCGCTGTTCGTCTGTTAGAATCACGTTTTTCAGGGCGGCGAAGTTCGTTCACGCAATGCCCATTCCGTTTGTGAAGCGCCGTCGAGCGCAGAGAGAGCCTGTATGACCGTCACCCTCAAAACTCCCGAGGACATCGCTAAAATGCGCATCGCCGGCAAACTGGCCGCCGATGTGCTGGAAATGATTGCCGAACATGTCAAACCGGGCGTTACCACCGAACAGCTGAACCAGATCTGCCACGACTATATCGTCAACGAGCAGAAAGCCATCCCTGCCCCGCTCAATTACAAGGGCTACCCGAAGTCGATTTGCACGTCGATCAACCACGTGGTCTGCCACGGCATCCCGAACGACAAGCCGCTGAAGGACGGAGATACCCTCAACATCGACGTCACCGTCATCAAGGACGGTTACCACGGCGACACCAGCCGCATGTTCCACGTCGGCAGTGTGCCAGTCTGGGCCGAACGCCTGTCGCAAGTGACCCAGGAATGCATGTACAAGGCGATTGAAATCGTCAAGCCCGGCTGCCGCTTGGGCGACATTGGTGAAATCATCCAGAAGCACGCCGAAAAGAACGGTTTCTCGGTGGTTCGCGAGTTCTGCGGCCACGGTATCGGCAAGGTCTTCCACGAAGAACCGCAGATCCTGCACTACGGTCGCGCCGGCACCGGCATGGAACTGAAGGCCGGCATGACCTTCACCATCGAGCCGATGATCAACCAGGGCCGTGCCGAGACCAAGGTGCTGGGCGACGGCTGGACCGCCATCACCAAGGACCGCAAGCTGTCGGCACAGTGGGAACACACCCTGCTGGTCACCGAAACCGGTTACGAGATCTTCACCCTGCGCAGCGATGACACCATCCCTCGCATTTCGGCCTGATCCGCTGCGAACTGCTCTCAGTCATATAGATAGGAAAGCCAATCGATGCCGCAGGTGGATCCCGAACTCTTCGACCGCGGCCAGTTCCAGGCTGAACTGGCGCTGAAGGCTAGCCCGATCGCGGCTTTCAAGAAGGCGATCCGCCAGGCTCGCGAAGTGCTCGACACGCGCTTTCGCAATGGCCGGGACATACGGCGATTGATCGAAGATCGCGCCTGGTTCATCGACAATATCCTGCAAAAGGCCTGGGACCAGTTCAACTGGAGCGAAGACGCCGATATCGCGCTGGTTGCGGTGGGTGGCTACGGTCGCGGGGAGCTGCACCCCTACTCCGACATCGATCTGCTGATCCTGCTGGACAGCGCCGACCATGAAGTTTTCCGCGACTCCATAGAGCGTTTTCTGACGCTGTTGTGGGACATCGGCCTGGAAGTCGGTCAGAGCGTTCGCTCCGTCGAGGAATGCGCGGTCGAGGCCCGGGCGGACCTGACGGTGGTGACCAACCTGATGGAAAGTCGCACCATCACCGGCCCGGAGCACCTGCGCCAGCGCATGCTGGATGTCACCAGCACAGCGCACATGTGGCCGAGCAAGGACTTCTTCCTGGCCAAACGCGCCGAACAGAAGGCTCGCCACCACAAGTACAACGACACCGAATACAACCTGGAACCGAACGTCAAAGGCTCACCGGGTGGCCTGCGGGATATCCAGACGATTTTGTGGGTAGCCCGTCGCGAGTACGGCACACTGAACCTGCGGGCCCTGGCGGGCGAAGGGTTCCTGGTAGAGAGCGAAAACGCCCTGTTGGCCTCCTCCCAGGAGTTCCTGTGGAAAGTGCGCTATGCCCTTCACATGCTGGCCGGTCGCGCCGAAGACCGCTTGTTGTTCGACCACCAGCGCACCATTGCCAAGCTGCTGGGATTCGAAGGCGACGACGCCAAGCAGGCCGTCGAAAACTTCATGCAACAGTATTACCGGGTGGTGATGAGCATTGCCCAACTCAGCGACCTGATCATCCAGCACTTCGAAGAAGTCATCCTCGCTCCGGAAGATGAAGCGCAACCGCAACCGATCAACTCGCGATTCCAGCTGCACGACGGCTACATCGAGGCACGTAGCGACAATGTGTTCCGTCGCACCCCGTTCGCCATGCTGGAAATCTTCGTGCTGATGGCCCAACAGCCGGAAATCAAGGGCGTACGCGCCGATACCATTCGTCTGCTGCGGGAAAACCGCCACCTGATCGACGACGATTTCCGCAACGACATCCGCAACACCAGCCTGTTCATCGAATTGTTCAAGTGCAAGATCGGCATCCACCGCAACCTGCGCCGGATGAACCGCTACGGCATCCTCGGGCGATATCTGCCGGAATTCGGCTTTATCGTCGGGCAGATGCAGCACGACTTGTTTCATATTTATACGGTCGATGCGCACACGCTCAATTTGATCAAGCACCTGCGCAAACTGCAGTACACCCAGGTGTCGGAAAAATTTCCGCTGGCCAGCAAGACCATGGGCAAGCTGCCCAAACCCGAATTGATCTACCTGGCCGGCCTGTACCATGACATTGGCAAGGGGCGGCATGGCGATCACTCGGAAATTGGTGCCGTGGACGCTGAAGCATTTTGCCAGCGCCACCAGCTCCCCGCGTGGGACAGCCGCCTGATCGTCTGGCTGGTGCAAAACCACCTGTTGATGTCGACCACCGCCCAGCGCAAGGATCTGTCCGACCCGCAGGTCATCCACGATTTCGCGCACACCATTGGCGACGAAACCCACCTCGACTACCTGTACGTGCTGACCGTCGCCGACATCAACGCCACCAACCCGACGTTGTGGAACTCCTGGCGTGCCAGCCTGCTGCGCCAGCTGTACACCGAGACCAAGCGCGCGCTGCGTCGCGGCCTGGAAAACCCGGTAGACCGTGAAGAGCAGATCCGCCAGACCCAAAGCGCCGCCCTGGACATCCTGGTGCGTGGCGGCACCGACCCGGACGATGTCGAACAGTTGTGGGCGCAACTGGGCGATGACTATTTCCTGCGCCACACCGCTGGCGATGTCGCCTGGCACACCGACGCGATCCTCCAGCAGCCGGCCGACGGCGGACCGCTGGTGTTGATCAAGGAAACCACGCAACGAGAATTCGAAGGCGGCACACAAATCTTCATCTATGCGCCGGACCAGCACGATTTCTTTGCCGTGACCGTGGCCGCGATGGACCAGCTCAACCTGAACATCCATGACGCACGGGTCATCACCTCCAGCAGCCAGTTCACCCTCGACACCTACATTGTGCTCGACACCGACGGCGACTCGATTGGCGATAACCCGGCACGGGTCAAACAGATCCGCGACGGCCTGACCGAGGCCCTGCGCAACCCGGATGACTACCCGACAATCATCCAGCGCCGGGTGCCGCGCCAGCTCAAGCATTTCGCCTTCGCTCCGCAGGTGACGATCCACAACGACGCACAGCGCCCCGTGACCGTGCTGGAACTGACAGCGCCTGACCGCCCCGGCCTGCTGGCGCGGGTCGGCACGATTTTCCTGGAGTTCGACCTGTCGCTGCAGAACGCCAAGATCGCCACCCTGGGCGAGCGCGTGGAAGACGTGTTCTTCATCACCGACGCCAACAACCAGCCGCTGTCCGATCCGTTGCTGTGCAGCCGCTTGCAGGATGCGATCGTCGAGCAACTGACCGTCAATCAGGAACCCGATATCAAACTGTCGCGCATTAGCATCTGAATCAACAACGGTCCGCCCTTTGTAGGAGCGAGCTTGCTCGCGATGGTCGTCAACGATAACGCTGGCAGCCTGACACCCCGTGGTGTTCAATCGTCCATCGCGAGCAAGCTCGCTCCTACAGGGGCCAGCACCGCCCCACACCGAACGAGATTTATCGATGAACAACGCTTTGTCCCAGCTCCAGCCCTACCCGTTCGAGAAACTTCGCGCCCTGCTCGGCAGTGTCACGCCTAATCCAGACAAGCGTCCTATCGCGTTGTCCATCGGCGAGCCGAAACACCGTTCGCCCACCTTCGTCGCCGAAGCGCTCTCCAGCAACCTCGAAAAGATGGCGGTGTACCCGACCACCCTCGGTATTCCAGAGCTGCGTGAAGCCATTGCTACCTGGTGTGAACGTCGCTTTAACGTTCCGCACGGCTGGATCGACCCGGCACGCAACGTGCTGCCGGTCAACGGCACCCGCGAAGCACTGTTCGCCTTCACCCAGACCGTGGTTAATCGTGGTGATGATGCCCTGGTGGTCAGCCCGAACCCGTTCTATCAGATCTACGAAGGCGCCGCGTTCCTCGCTGGCGCCAAGCCGCACTACTTGCCGTGCCTGGACGAGAACGGCTTCAACCCGGATTTCGATGCGGTGTCGCCGGAAATCTGGAAGCGCTGCCAGATCCTGTTCCTGTGCTCTCCAGGCAATCCAACCGGTGCATTGATCCCGGCCGAGACGCTGAAAAAGCTAATCGCCCTGGCCGACGAACATGATTTCGTGATTGCCGCGGACGAGTGTTACAGCGAACTGTACTTCGACGAGCAAACCCCGCCTCCGGGCCTGCTCAGCGCCTGTGCGGAACTGGGTCGCAAAGACTTCAAGCGCTGCGTGGTGTTCCACAGCCTGTCCAAGCGCTCGAACCTGCCGGGCCTGCGCTCCGGGTTCGTCGCCGGCGATGCGGACATTCTCAAAGGCTTCCTGCTCTATCGCACCTACCACGGCTGCGCGATGCCGGTTCAGACGCAACTGGCCAGCGTTGCCGCCTGGAATGACGAAGTGCACGTGCGCGCCAACCGTGCGCTGTATCGTGAGAAATTCGACGCCGTTCTGGAAATCCTCAGCCCGGTGCTGGACGTGCAACGCCCCGACGGCAGCTTCTACCTGTGGCCGAATGTGGCCGGTGACGACGCCGCCTTCTGCCGCGATCTGTTCGAGCAGGAGCACGTAACCGTGGTTCCGGGCTCCTACCTGTCGCGCGACGTGGACGGCGTCAATCCGGGTGCCGGACGCGTACGTATGGCCCTGGTTGCACCGCTGGCAGAATGCGTCGAAGCGGCGGAGCGGATTCGCGACTTCATTCAGCGTCGTAAATAACCCCACCCTCCCTCTGTAGGAGCGAGCACGCTCGCGATGGTCGTCAACGATGACACGGGCAGCCTGACGCCCCGCGGTGTTCCGTAGTCCATCGCGAGCATGCTCGCTCCTACAGGGGGCCGGGTTATTTCACTTGACCGAGTTTCGCCTCGCTCAAATCCAGCTCCCCCAGGACTTCACGCAACACGTCGTCACCGATCCGGTGCTGACGACTGAGGCTGTACAACTCCAGGCGCTGCGCCCGCAGCGCCTTCAATCGCAGGCGCCGCTCCAGCAAGTCCATTTGAAACGCCAGGGCCTGGGCTTCCGCAGAGTCGTTAAACACCTCCAGTTGATGGCGATACTCGGACATGATCCGCGCCTTGAGTTCCACCGCCAGCGCAGCCTCGGTGGCGTCCTGGGGATTGACCTCCTCGGTTTCCAGCGAATGAATGGCCGCTTCGGCCGTCTTGCGCCAGGCGTCGCGTACTTCGTTGCGGCGCTTGTCATCCGGGCTTTTATCGATACCGCGCAGCAGCAACGGCAAGGCAATACACGCTGCGATCAACGACATCAGAATCACCCCGGCGGCGATGAAGATCAGCAGGTCGCGCTCGGGAAAGGGATTGTCTCCCATGAATATCGGCACCGACATCACGCCCGCCAGGGTCACCGCGCCTCGCACACCGCCGACGGTCAGCAGCCAGCAAGAACGTGCACTCGGTACCCGGGTGATTTCATCCTTGCCGCGCCAACGCCGCAGGGCAATGGATAGCCGCCAGGTGCTTTGCACCCAGACAAACCGCAACACCAACAACACCAGGAAAATCGCCACCACGTCGAAGCCGCGATACAGCAGTGTCGGCCACAACGAAGGTTCATGGCTGGCCACGGCTTTGATGATGTCCGGTAATTGCAGGCCCAGCAGCAGGAAAATCAGGCCGTTGAAGGCAAACTCCAGCAACGACCAGACACTGCGATTGAGCAGGCGAGTGTTGGTCTGGCGCGGCAGCAGATCGAGCCAGCTTTGCATCATCCCCGCCGCCACCGCCGACAGGATGCCCGACGCTCCCACACGCTCGGCTAACACGTAAGCGGCAAATGGCAGCAACAACATGAACACAACGTGGGTGGCCGGGTCATCCCAGCCACGGGCGATCATCCATGCGCGCAAGCGCCCGACCAGCCAGCTCAATGCCACACCGATGGCCAGGCCACCGACGGCCACCAAGATAAAGGTGACGCTGGCGTTGGCCAGCGAAAACACGCCAGTCACCGCCGCCGCCAGGGCAAACTTGAACGTCACCAGGCCCGAGGCATCGTTCATCAGGGCCTCGCCTTGCAGCATGTGCATCAACGGCGTCGGCAAGCGGTTCTGCGAGATGGCCGAAACCGCCACGGCATCGGTGGGCGACAGTACTGCGGCCAATGCAAACGCCACCGGCAAAGGGATGCTCGGCAACAACCAGTGAATGAAATAACCGGCACCGACCACGGTAAACAGCACCAACCCCACCGCGAGTGTCAGGATGGGCCCGCGCAAGCGCCAGAATTCACGTTTGGGCATGCGCCAGCCATCGGAAAACAACAGCGGAGGCAGGAATAGAAACAGAAACAACTCGGGGTCCAGCGCCACATGCAATCCCAGCGTCGGCCAGGCGAGCAAGGCACCTGCGGCGATTTGCACCAACGGCAGCGGCAGTGGGATCACCCGTCCGATCAGGCGCGAAACGCCGACCAACATGAGCATGATCAGGACGGTATAAGCGGTTTGCATAAAGCGGGATTCCCGGCAATCGACAGCACTGAGGCGTCATATTAGTCGCTTAGACTGCCGATGGCCCTTGCACCTATGTCGCACTCAATCTCTGTGGGAGCGGGGGGGGGGGGGGGGGGGGGGGGGGGGGGGGGGGGGGGGGGGGGGGGGGGGAGGGGGGGGGGGGGGGGGGGGGGGGGGGGGGGGGGGGGGGGGGGGGGGGGGGGGGGGGGG
>NZ_JBPKAM010000160.1:0-8843 GCF_051216495.1 Pseudomonas baetica
GCATTGGGCTTCCCCTCCCCCCCCCCCCCCCCCCCCCCCCCCCCCCCCCCTCCCACAGTGGTTGTGGATCATTCATCGAGTTCGACGACTTCGAACTTCACCTGGTCCGGATAAAACGCCATGTATTCACGGATCTGCGCGACAGACACCTTGGGGTTCTCGTAACTCCACACCGCATTGGTCCCTTCATGCCCCGGCACCTGCAAGCTGAAATAGCTGGCATCGCCCTTGTAGGGGCAATAGCTGGTGTGGTCGGTGCGAGCGAAGTACTTTTCGTCGATGTCCTCTCGCGGCACGTAATACACCGGTGGGTAATTGGCTTCCAGCAGCACCAGCGCCCGCGAGGAGGCGGCCACCTGGATACCGTGGAACTTCACCAGAAGACATCCGGGTTGCTCGGCAATGGTGATGACAGGGCTGGGACCGGTACTTTTCATGGAATTCGTTCCTCATGAGGAAGATTGACCGCGTTATCGTTCATCGCGAGCAAGCTCGCTCCTACAGCGATGGGCTGCGCAGCAGCTCCAAAACCTGAGACCACGATGAAACAGGTATAACCCAATTTCCCCATTCACGACGGCCTCACAGCCGAACGGACCCTGCAATCAACCGCAACGCACAAGCTGTACATCCATACAGATAAAGATTGCCCTTGTGCCCTTATCCCGCCATCCTGTGCACCTCCCGGACATTGATCGACGATGGTGGTTATGCGGCTGTATCTCTGTGAAAAACCTTCCCAGGCCAAGGACATTGCGGCTGTACTCGGCGCCAAACGCCGTGGCGATGGCTGTTGGCTGGGAACGGACGTCACGGTGACCTGGTGCATCGGCCATCTGCTGGAAACCGCGCCACCAGATGCCTATGACGCACGCTACAAGCGCTGGGTGCTGGCGGACCTGCCGATCATTCCGGACAAATGGAAAATGACCGTCAAGCCACGTACCGCCAGCCAATACAAGGCGGTCAAACGCCTGCTCGGTGAAGCGTCCGAATTGATCATCGCCACAGACGCCGACCGCGAGGGCGAGATGATCGCCCGGGAGCTGGTGGAGCACTGCCGCTATCGGGGGCCGATTCGCCGTTTATGGCTGTCGGCACTGGACGACGCCTCGATCCGCAAAGCCCTCGCCGCGCTCAAACCGGGCGCCGAAACCTTCAGCCTCTACCATTCGGCATTGGGCCGCAGCAGGGCCGATTGGCTGATCGGGATGAACATGAGCCGGCTCTTCACCCTGCTCGGGCGCCAGTCTGGTTACCAGGGCGTTTTGCCGGTCGGCCGGGTGCAAACGCCGACGCTGCGCCTGGTGGTGGATCGCGACCGCAGCATTGCCGACTTCATCCCGGTCGCCTACTGGGCCATCGACGTGCAACTGCGGCATGACGGTACTGTCTTCACCGCGCAATGGCGTGCGGCCTCCGAGGTTTGCGACGATCAGGATCGCTGCCTGAATCAGGCGCGGGCTCAGCAAGCAGCGGTGGCGATGATGGCGGCGGTGAGCGCCAACGTCATCAAGATGCGCACCGAACGGATGCGCGAAGTGGCGCCGCTGCCGTTTGACCTGGGCACCTTGCAGGAAGTCTGCTCGAAAAAACTCGGACTCGGCGCCCAGGAGACACTCGATATCGCCCAGGCGCTCTACGAAACCCACAAGGTCATCACCTACCCGCGCAGCGATTGCGGCTATCTGCCGCTCAGCCAGCACAGCGAAGCGCCAGGTATTCTGGCAGCGTTGCGCCAGGCTGATCCGGCGCTGAACGCCTTGCACGATCACCTGGAACCGCAACGCCGCTCCAGAGCCTGGAACGATGCCAAAGTCAGCGCGCACCACGGCATCATTCCCACTGCGGCGGCGAAAAACCTCGAACGCCTGACCGGCAAACACCGTGCGGTCTACACCCTGATTCGCGCACGCTATCTGGCACAGTTCCTGCCCAATCACGAATATGACCGCACCCAAGCCGACTTCGATTGTGCCGGTGAGGCCTTGCGCGCGGTCGGCAAGCAGATCGTCGAGCCGGGCTGGAAGCGCGCCCTGCCCGAGGCACTCGCCCCGGCCAAGGGTCGTGAAGCGCCCGCCCCGCAAACCCTGCCCAATCTCAAGGAAGGCATTGATTGCGCGGTAGAAAACGTGCAGCTCAAGGACCTATGGACTCAACCGCCGAAACCCTTCACCGAGGGCGATCTGATCAAGGCCATGAAGAACGTGGCCAAACTGGTGGACGATCCGCTGCTCAAGCAGAAGCTCAAGGACACCACCGGCATCGGCACCGAAGCGACCCGCGCCTCGATCATCCAGGGCCTGCTTGATCGCGGTTATCTGATCAAGAATGGCAAGGCACTGTCGGCAACCCCGGCCGCTTTCAGCCTGATCGATGCCGTCCCGCGGGCGATAGCCGATCCGGGCACCACGGCCATTTGGGAGCAGGCGCTGGACATGGTGCAGAGCGGGGAAATGAGCCTCGAGGAGTTCGTCACCAAGCAGGCGGCGTGGATGAGCAAGCAAGTTGCCCGTTGCGCCGGCCTGAACCTGACCATCAGTGGCCCGGCGAGCCCGGCCGGACGCGGTGCCACACCGTGGAAAAACAAGCGCAAGACTACAAAACGCAAGGCATCGACAGGCACCAAACGTCCGGCAAAACCGTAAAGCAACGCAATCACGTCTTACCTGTGGCGAGGGAGCTTGCTCCCGCTGGACTGCGCAGCAGTCCCCTGCTTTTTTTGATAAGGGGCCGCTTCGCGACCCAACGGGAGCAAGCTCCCTCGCCACAGAATCTTCCTGGTTCGAACTATCCTTGGCTGACTGTCCCAGGAGCCATTTCACATGCCGTCAATAACATTGCACGCCGCCCACCGCGACGAACTCCAAACCATCGAAAACCTGATGCAGTTCTACACCTACGACTTCAGCGAGTGGTTACCTTTGAAATTGGGTGAACAGGGTTTTTTCAACATTCAGTACTTGACGGACTACTGGCGAAATCCCGCGACCCAGCCGTTTCTGATCCGCGTCGACGACGAACTGGCCGGTTTCGTGACCGTGGATGAGGACACCCGCCTGCCCGACGTCCGGTACAACATCGGCTACCTGTTTGTCACACGACGCTTTCGTGGCCAGGGCATCGCGAAATTTGTCGTTTCCACCCTATTGAGCCGCTTGCCCGGTCAGTGGCAAATTCTGCATCTCGATGCGAATCTTCCTGCCCGAGCATTCTGGGCAGCGGTGATGCCAGGCCTTTGCCCAGAGGGTTTTACCCTGCATCAACAGTCAATCAAGGGGCATCCCTGCACCCTTTACCGATTTTCGGTTTAACCGCCCCCCCTGATCGGGTGATTTTCTACCCCCCTTTCGCTAATTCCACCCAGCTTTGTCCGACAATATGTAGTGACTGAAAATAATCACTACAAAACCGTTGACGCCTTCGATTTGCCCTTGCATGATGCAGACGTCTCCCCGATCGGGAGTACAGGCAACACGTTTGAGCAAGCTCGTCTGACCGCCGAGCTGTTTTTTCCGGATACACGCTGCCCACAAGGCAGATTGAAGAAGCTGACCTGGCCTGAACGTCCAGTACAAGGACGAGAAGCGCTGGCGATCCATCCTCATGAAGCTTGTGGCCGACCCTGAAAGCGTCGGCAGGGCCAGAAGGTTATCGCTGCTTCTCTTCGTTGTGACGCTTTTGCGTAGCAGTTATTCAACACGACTACATGCAACAGACGCGGGACCTCGCCACTTTCGGCGAACGACTGCTGACGTCCTGGTTTCGGTGCCAGGGATCAACTAACCGATGGGCTACTTGTATTAGCGAATCAACTTTGAAAGATCACCAATTGGTCAAGGGGGCTTTACCATGAATCTGAACAATCAACCAACTATCGAAGAACTGGCTCGTCTGTTCGCAGCGAAAAAAGATACGCTCGACAGCCATATTCTGTGGATCAGCAAATCGGGCAGCGTTCATATCGACTGCCTGTCGCCCCACTCCCATGAAGCGGAATTCGACCAGAACAACCAGCACCTGTTGGCCCGCCTGAAGATGTACCGTCGCGGCCAAGGCTACGTCGGCAAGAAAGCCGCGGCCGACAAGGACTTCATTGGTAATGTTCTGCAAACGCTGAAACAGGCCTGGGCCTCGATGCAGAATCAGAATGAAGTTCGGGTGATTGACCGGTTGTACTAATTCAAATAAGTCACTAGTGACTTATAAATAAGAAGGGCCTGCTCCCAATAAGAGCAGGCCTTTTTTGTGTCTGATTTTTATGTTCACCGAAGATTAAATGTGGGAGCGAGCCTGCTCGCGAAAGCTAACGTTCAATCAACATCAATGTTGAATGTGCTGCCGTCTTCGCGAGCAGGCTCGCTCCCACAGGGATTTGTGGTGATTATGAAAATTCGCTTCGCAACACAAGATCCATAAAGGCTACCGAAGCGGCACTGTGATAGTTGTTTTTACGCCGAAGCAACGCCGCCCCACGCTTCGGCGCATCCCTTACCAATGGAATCTTGCACAAGGCTCGCTCGCCCGTGGCAATGGCTTCCGGGAGGATCGTCGCAATCGCGGTGTGTCGTATCACTTCCAGCAGCGTATTGACCGAATTCACCTCGATGGCCACCTTCGGCGTGATCCGCTCTTCGGCGAAATACTCGTCAATGCAGGTGCGGGTGACGAAATCCGGGGTTAACAAGGCAAACTCCAATCGCGCCACCTCTGCGGTCGTTAATGCTTCCTGGCGTTCATACAGCGGATGCGCCCGGCCGACCATCAACCCCAGGGTTTCGGTGAACGCCGGGATCGACTCGATATCGGCGTTTCTCACCTGATCGAACGCAATCGCGATATCCAATGAGTCATCCGCCAGCCCGGTTTCAATGTCGTCCATCGACAATTCGAACACCTCCAGATGGATGTTCGGGTACCGCGCCACGTAATCGCGCACCAACGGCCCCACCAGGTACGCCATGAAGGTCGGAGTCATGGCCAGGCGCAGGGTGCCGCGGGACAAGTCCTTCACGTCATGCAACGCGCGCTTGCCCGCCTCCAGTTCCACCAGCACCCGTCGCGCGCATTCGATGTAGGCCAGGCCTGCATCGGTCGGTTTGACCGTGCGCGAAGTGCGGTCGAACAGGCTGACACCGAGGGTTTCTTCCAGTTGCCGGATCTGTTGCGACAGGGTCGGCTGGGACACGTGCAAGGCTTCGGCAGCGCGGGTGAAACCGCCGTTATCGGCAACGGCCAACAAGTAACGCAGATGACGCAACAGCATGGGATTACCTTCTATAGGCAGCGCTTATGGATTGCATTGTATATCGGTCTTGGACGCTATGGATTGATCAGCAGAAGATGACTCCACACCCAAGCACTACCCACTGCACCAGGAGATCCACCATGCAACAGTCCCATGCTTACAACGACACCAGCCTTGAACTGACCGCCAAAATCCTGGACGCCAAGGCTCGCAAAAACCTGTCTTTCGAAGACGTCGCCCAAGGCACCGGCCTCTCTCTGGCGTACGTCACCGCTGCCCTGCTCGGCCAACACCCGCTGCCGGAAAGCGCCGCCAAAGTGATCGGCGATAAGCTCGAACTGGACGCCGACTCGGTGGCCCGCCTGCAAATCATCCCGCTGCGCGGCAGCCTGTCAGGTGTCCCGACTGACCCGACCATCTACCGCTTCTACGAAATGATCCAGATCTACGGCACCACCCTCAAAGCCCTGGTTCACGAGCAGTTCGGCGACGGCATCATCAGCGCGATCAACTTCAAGCTCGACATGAAGAAAGTCGAAGACCCGGAAGGCGGTCACCGTGCCGTGATCACCCTGGACGGCAAGTTCCTGCCCCTGCGTCCTTTCTAAGTTGATAACGGCCCGCACCGCTGTGCGGGCCAAACCCGGTTCATCCATGAGGACGCAATCATGAAAGCGCTCATCGAAGGTTTTTTGAAGTTCCAGGAAGAAGTCTTCCCGCAACGCACCGACCTGTTCAAACACCTGGCAACCACGCAACACCCGGGCACTTTGTTCATCACCTGCTCGGACAGCCGTGTAGTGCCGGAATTGCTGACCCAACAGGAACCCGGCGAGCTGTTCGTGATCCGTAACGCCGGCAACATCGTGCCCTCCTACAGCCCCCATCCCGGTGGTGTGTCCGCCACGGTCGAGTACGCCGTCGCCGTGCTGGGCGTGACCGATATCGTCATCTGCGGCCATTCGGATTGCGGCGCCATGACCGCTGTCGCCAAGTGCACCTGCATGGATCACTTGCCCGCGGTCGGCAGCTGGCTGCAACACGCCGAGTCGGCGAAAGTCATCAACGAATCACGGCCTCACGCCGATCAAGCGGCGAAAGTGAGTTCGATGGTGCGGGAAAACGTGATCGCACAATTGGCGAACATCCAGACTCACCCGAGTGTGCGCCTGGCCCAGGAAAAAGGCCTGTTGAACTTGCATGGCTGGGTGTACGACATCGAGACCGGATCGATCGATGCACTCGATGGCCACAGCCGCAGCTTCGTGTCGCTGGCCGAGCACCCGACCACTTGCGCCCTTCAAGGGCGATCCGCAGTAGCAGCCTGAAGTTTGAATCCACTGACAGCAAGACGATCAGCGCAACGCTCCCGTCTCACGGGAGCACTGCACCGGCATGATCGAAAGGGTTATTTATCGTCCATCCTTGTTGACGATGGTGACCGATTCTCAGGGCTCTCTTCAGCGTTGGGGGGTTCTGGAATACTGCCTGGCGTGAACACGTGAGTCAGCAAGTCTCGGGCATCGACGTCGACAACGCCCTGAACCGAACGCGCCAGACCAACAGCTTGCTCGCACTGTTTATGGGTGTTGACGCGGCCGCTCAACGCCACCGTGCCCCCATGGGTTTTGACATGGATTTGCAGGCCAAGGCTGGGTTCGGCCATGGCCAGGGCTGACTTCACCCTCGTGGTAATCCACGTGTCGTGAACGCCTCTTTCCAAATCCTGAGAGTAATGTTGAAACGAATGAAGTTTCATGATGCAACCCTCTTCACGTCATCAGATGCGCTGTCCATCCCGTTTGCTGTATAGCCCTCTGCCTCTCAGGCGAGCGATGGGACATCTGATTCGTTTTGGAGTGCTCGCCACGTCAATTCAGACACACATAAAGTATAGTGCGGCCGTCGCCCGGGGTCGGGGGTACCGACTCAACGTTTGACCGACAGATCCGTCTGGGTCATGCGGCTGCGAATGGTGAACACGCCATCACCCGACAGAATCGCGCTACGGGCGAACAGGCGACCGCTCTCCCAGTTCGACAAACCCAGTTCCGGCTTGTTGAGCGCGTATTGGCCATCGACCCAACGTGTGATGCCGTTACCGACAAACGGCGCATTGACCGCGTTGTAAAAGCGCTCCTGAGCCGCCGCATCCTCACTGATCAACGACACGGTGAACTGCGGGCTATAGCAATTGAACAAGGTGATGGCACTGTCCAGGCCATCGACGATTTTCAGGCTGACTTCCGGGGTTTCTTCCCACTCCCACTCGCGACCCAATTGATCTTCCGGCAGCGCTTCGGCCAGGGCTTCGGTGCGGTAGCCTTCGGCGCGATAGACCTCGACGGTTGCGCTTTGCCACTCTGCAGGCAGGAACGCTTCGCTGCCCTCGACGATGTGCAGTTTGCAGCCCTGGCCACGTGCCTTGCCGGCCTGTTGCAGCGCTTCGAGAAACAGCGGCACCAGCTCGGCGGCGCGATCGCGATGAATCAGGCAGACGTTCAGGGTGTTGCAGACCTTGCGGTCCAGGGAATTGCGCACCACGGCGGCAAAGCGCGTGGCTTGGGCATCGCTATCGGCGATCAGCCAGGCACCGCCGGTGCCGTGCAGGCTGACAGCGGTGCCGGCCTGTTGCGCGATGCTGCCCAACTGACTGACGGCACGACCCGAACCACGGGCCACGGCCAGCGACAAACGCCGGTCGGCGAACATCGCCCAACCGGCGGCATGATTGACGCTCTCCACCAGCGACACCGCGCCATTCGGCAAACCAGCGTCGGCGAGTGCCGGATTCAGCGCATGAGTGACGATGGCCTGGGCAGTGCCCAAGGCGTCGCTGCCAATGCGCAGGACGGCGGTGTTGCCGGTGCGCAATACGCCGGCGGCATCGGCGAAGACATTTGGCCGGCCTTCGAAAACAAACGCGACGATGCCCAGTGGTGACACCACTTGCTCGACTTTCCAGCCGTCGTGCTCGACACAACTGATCACCTTGCCCCGCGAGGCCGACGCATCACGCCAGGCGCGCAGGCCGGCGATCATGTCGCGGCGCATGCGTTCGTCGGCCAGCAGGCGCGTGGTCGACCGGCCCCGGGCCTTGGCCCGCTCGATGTCAGCCAGGTTGGCCGCTTCGATCAAGGCCCAGCACTCCGGGCTTTCCAGACGCTGCGCGAACAGATCGAAGAAGGTGCTGATGGCCTGATCCGAGACGGCCGACATCGCGGTGAATGCCGCTTGTGCGCGCTCGATCGCCACCGCTGCCGCCTGCTGGTCGGCCACGGGGATCAGCAACAATTCGCCGCTGACCTGCTCCACCAACAGGTGGTCTCCGGGCTGGAAGCGTGCCGCCAGTTCGGGGCTGACCACAGTGACACGATTACCGGCGAAAGGGATCGGCGTGCCAGCGACTAGACGTTCGAGCGCAAGAGACATGAAGCGGTTACACCATGCAATGGGCGGGCGGAAAATGTATAGCAAAAGTCCTGGGGGGGGGGGGGGGGGGGGGGGGGGGGGGGGGGGGGGGGGGGGGGGGGGGGGGGGGGGGGGGGGGGGGGGGGGGGGGGGGGGGGGGGGGGGGGGGGGGGGGGGGGGGGGG
>NZ_JBPKAM010000161.1:0-8524 GCF_051216495.1 Pseudomonas baetica
CCGAAAACGTACGACCCGCAGCGGTGACAGAAGAACCGCCCTGCGTAGTCCCTTGTTTCACCTTCTATTTTCACCCCCCCCCCCCCTCCCCCCCCCTCCCCCCTCCCCCCCCCCCCCCCCCCCCCCCCCCCCCCCCCCCCCCCCCCCCCCCTGCTCCCACAAATGAGAATAGCGTCTGACCCAATTCAGTGCATCCCACTCGCCACAACCGCTCCAACCCTCTACCCTGAGGTGATTGGCAGGCTCTGGCCTGCCGCCTCAGGACACTGAGTCTCATGTACAAAGATCTTAAATTCCCGGTGCTGATCGTCCATCGCGACATCAAGGCCGATACCGTTGCCGGCGATCGCGTGCGTGGCATCGCCCGGGAGCTGGAGCAGGAAGGTTTCAGCATCGTCTCGGCGATGGATTACACCGAAGGGCGCCTGGTTGCTTCGACTCATCACGGCCTCTCGTGCATGTTGATCGCGGCGGAAGACGCCAGCACCGATGCCCATTTGTTACAGAATATGGCCGAGCTGATCAGGTTGGCGCGAGTGCGTGCGCCTGATTTGCCGATCTTCGCCTTGGGTGAGCAAGTGACCCTGGAAAACGCGCCAGCCGATGCCATGGCTGAGCTGAATCAGCTGCGCGGAATCCTGTACCTGTTCGAAGACACGGTGCCATTTCTTGCGCGGCAAGTGGCGCGGGCGGCCCGCAAGTACCTGGACGGTTTGCTGCCGCCGTTCTTCAAGGCATTGGTGCAACACACCGCCGATTCCAACTATTCCTGGCATACCCCCGGTCATGGTGGGGGTGTGGCATACCACAAAAGTCCGGTGGGCCAGGCCTTTCACCAGTTCTTCGGGGAAAATACCCTGCGTTCGGATTTGTCGGTATCGGTGCCGGAATTGGGTTCGCTGCTGGATCACACCGGGCCGCTGGCAGAGGCCGAGGCCCGGGCGGCCCGCAATTTTGGCGCCGATCACACCTTTTTCGTGATCAATGGCACTTCGACCGCCAACAAGATTGTCTGGCACTCCATGGTCGCCCGCGACGACCTGGTGCTGGTGGACCGCAATTGCCACAAGTCGGTGTTGCATTCGATCATCATGACCGGCGCCATTCCGCTGTACCTGTGCCCCGAGCGCAATGAACTGGGGATCATCGGGCCGATTCCCCTGAGCGAGTTCAGCCCCGAATCGATTCAGGCCAAGATCGCCGCCAGCCCGTTGACCCAAGGTCGAGCGCCCAGGGTCAAACTGGCGGTGGTGACCAATTCGACTTATGACGGCCTCTGCTACAACGCTGAACTGATCAAGCAACAACTGGGTAATAGTGTCGAGGTGCTGCATTTCGATGAGGCCTGGTATGCCTACGCGGCGTTCCATGAGTTTTTCGCCGGGCGATACGGCATGGGCACGTCCCGTAGCGACGACAGCCCGCTGGTGTTCACCACCCATTCCACCCACAAGCTGTTGGCGGCGTTCAGTCAGGCGTCGATGATCCATGTGCAGGATGGAGGCGCCCGGCAGCTCGATCGTGATCGCTTCAATGAAGCGTTCATGATGCATATCTCCACCTCGCCGCAGTACGGCATCATCGCTTCGCTGGATGTCGCGTCAGCCATGATGGAAGGCGGGGCCGGGCGTTCGCTGTTGCAGGAAATGTTCGACGAGGCCTTGAGTTTCCGTCGGGCGCTGGCCAATTTGCGCCAGCATATCGCTGCCGACGACTGGTGGTTTTCCATCTGGCAACCGCCGTCGGTGGAAGGTATCGAGCGGGTCGAGACCGAGCATTGGTTGCTGCAACCCGCGCATGATTGGCACGGCTTTGGCGACATCACCGACGATTACGTATTGCTCGATCCGATCAAGGTCACCCTGGTAATGCCGGGACTGACCGCGGGTGGCGCCCTCAGCGAACGGGGGATTCCTGCGGCCGTCGTCAGCAAGTTCCTCTGGGAGCGCGGGCTGGTGGTGGAAAAGACCGGGCTGTATTCGTTCCTGGTGCTGTTCTCCATGGGCATCACCAAGGGCAAATGGAGCACGTTGCTCACCGAACTGCTGGAGTTCAAGCGCAGTTACGACGCCAACGTCAGTCTGGCAACCTGCCTGCCATGCGTGGCGCAAGAGAATGTCGGACGCTATCAGGGCATGGGTTTGCGCGACCTGTGCGACCAATTGCACGCCTGCTATCGCAGTAATGCCACAGCCAAACACCTCAAGCGCATGTACACGGTACTGCCGGAGATCGCGATGAAACCCGCGGATGCTTATGATCATCTGGTGCGTGGTGAAGTCGAAGCGGTGTCGATCGATGCGCTGGACGGGCGTATCGCTGCGGTGATGCTGGTGCCGTATCCGCCAGGCATTCCGTTGATCATGCCTGGCGAACGTTTTACCGAAGCGACCCGCTCGATTATCGACTACCTGGCATTTGCTCGCACGTTCGACAGCAGTTTTCCGGGGTTCGTCGCCGATGTGCACGGTTTGCAACACGAAGACGAGGGCAATGGACGGCATTACACCGTCGATTGCATCAAGGAATGAGGACCTATCCGAGTATGCAACCTGTCATGAATCCGATTCATCCGGGGTTGTCGGTGCGTGTGGCTGACGAAGGTTTTGCCGCCTATATCTGGGGCAGTGATTTCAGTTTTGAAGTGGCTGCCTACGGTGCGCCGCAAGTCGGCCAGCCTATGGAGCAGTGGCACGTCACGCCGATCACGCCTTACCGAAAATGCTATGGCATCGATCCCGAAGAGTTCAGCAGTTTTCGCGATGCCGTCGACAGTGCAATTTTCATGGCCTGGCTGGACGATCAGCCGGTGGGGCACCTGGTGATCAGTACCAATTGGAACGGTTTCGCCCATATCGACGAACTGGCGGTGCATGCCCCGGCACGGCGCCACGGCGTGGCCAAGGCGTTGCTGGATGTGGCGCAGTTTTGGAGTCGCAAGAAAAAATTGCCGGGCATCATGCTGGAAACCCAGAACAACAACCTGGGCGCGTGCCGCTTGTACGAACGTTGTGGCTATGTGTTGGGCGGCGTCGATCACCTGCGCTATCGGGGTATCGATCCCAATACCGCCGAGGTGGCGCTGTTCTGGTATCGAGTGTTCGATAATCCGCTGGAAAATCCGATCAGTTCCCCAGCATCACCGCGGCTTGTTCCGTAATGATCCCCAGCAGGGTCTGGACGGCGGGAGTGGGTTCACCGTTTTTCAGGGTCAGGGCGTAGACACTGACCGGTACGGCCGGTGCCAACGGACAGGCATCGAGCCCGGTGGATTTTGCACCGAGCGCCGTGAAGGGGTCGACGATGGCCAGACCTTCGCCGGCCTCGACCATGCTGCGCATCATCTGATGGGTCTGGACCCGGGTCTGAATCACCGGTGCCGGGCGCAGGCCGTGCAGTTTGTTTTCCAGGGCGGGGCTGAGTGGATCGTGCCCTTCAAGGCCGACCATCGCTTGACCAGCCAGATCCTGTAGCGAGATGTACTTTTGTTTCGGTTGCAGCCAGCCGTGGGGGGCGAGCAGTTGCAGTTTGCCTTGGGCAATGACTTGGCAATGAATTTCGGCGCGATCCGGGTCATGCAGGCTCAGGCCCAGGTCGCTCTCACGCAGCAACAGGCTCTTGACGATGTCACGGGTGGGCTGGCTCAAGAGCGTGCAGGGTGCGTCAGGCAGGCGTCGGCGCAGGGCCGCGATGCTTTGTGGCAGAAGTTGCTGGGCCAGGGGCGGGGTGCAGATGATGCGCAGCGGCGGGGCCAGGTATTGCCGCAAACTGTTGGCCAGGCGCTGAACCGGTTCGAGCGCATCGTAGACGTGGGCAATTTCAACCTGCAGTTCCCGCGCCTCACGCGTGGCCTGCAAGCGCCCACGCACGCTGGCGAACAGCATGAAACCCAACTGATCCTCGGCTTCGCGCAATACACGCTCGACCTCGGTCGCCGGCAACTGCAGCCATTCGGCGGCGGTGCCCAGGTGACCGGTCTGCAGGAGTGCCTGGATCACTTCGATATGGCGTAAACGCATGCGTGAAGTCCATGTTCAGCAGGTGAGGGAGTCAGTGCCCGAATCCTAACCCAAGTCCACGCATAAGACTTCCGCTCAAATCGCCAGATCTGTAGGAGCGAGCTTGCTCGCGAAAAACGCTTGGACAACGCGTTCTTCCAGGCAGCGCGCGACATCGTAGGCGTTCATCGCGAGCGAGCTCGCTCCTACAGGGGGCAGCCATTATGAAACGGCGACGGATTCCGGCTCGCGAGTCAGGGTAACGCCCGTCTGTACCAGCTGAAACTCGTTCTCGGCGAGCTTTTTGACGCGGTCGCCATGGGCCAGTTTGTAAGTGGTAACAGGTGCGCCGTCGGCAGACGGGTTGGATTCCTGAAACTCATGCACGGAATAAATGCGGCCTTCCGCGTCTCTTGCATGGAACTGACCGACAAGTACTGCTGCCATCTGCTTAGAACCTCTGGAGATAAAACACTTGATTTGCGGCTGTGTAGACAGTCATCGAGCGCGGTAAGTTTTCCTACAGGAAAAAAATATTCAGGACTCGGATATACCTACGTTCACTGGTTGAATCGTCGAAACTTCATCTATAACTACAGGCTCCTCCCACGGACAGTCGAGAGTCTTCCATGAGCAATGTCTATTCCGTCGCCGTAGTGGTCGGCAGCCTGCGCAAAGCATCGATCAATCGCAAGGTTGCCCTCGCGCTGGCGGAGCTGGCGCCGGCCAACCTCAAACTGACTATCATCGAAATCGGCGATCTGCCGCTCTACAACGAAGACATAGACGGCGATTCACCGCCGGCAGCCTACAGGACTTTTCGAGAACAAGTGCGTTCATCCGACGCGGTGCTGTTCGTCACCCCGGAATACAATCGTTCGGTGCCGGCACCCATGAAGAACGCCATCGACGTTGGCTCGCGACCGTATGGCAAGAGTGTCTGGAGCGGCAAGCCGGGCGCGGTGATCAGTGTGTCGCCGGGTGCGGTCGGTGGATTTGGTGCCAATCACAACCTGCGCCAGTCCATGGTGTTTCTCGACGTACCGATGATGCAGCAGCCGGAGGCCTACGTGGGCGGCGCTGCATCGTTGTTTGACGAGGCTGGCAAGCTGTCCGAATCGGTCAAGCCGTTTCTGCAGAAATTCATCGATTCCTACGGAAAGTGGGTCGAGCAGCACAAGAAAGCCTGACAAACCATTGTAGGAGCGAGCTCGCTCGCGAAGAACCTGAGAGCGCCGCGTTTAATCAGGCAATACGCGTAATCGTTTACGACCATCGCGAGCGAGCTCGCTCCTACAGGAGTCGGCTGCAGATCATCGTCTCCATTTCCGACAACCA
The DNA here is from genome assembly GCF_051216495.1 of Pseudomonas baetica. GTDB lineage: Bacteria > Pseudomonadota > Gammaproteobacteria > Pseudomonadales > Pseudomonadaceae > Aquipseudomonas > Aquipseudomonas baetica_B. The sequence continues at coordinate 5,337 of NZ_JBPKAM010000161.1, forward strand.
GGCGGCGGTTTGCGTCGCCGTTGGTTGTGCGGTGACGCAATATCGGCGACCTCCCCAGGCCATGATTACCCAGGCGTCGATGGTTGCCGGCGAGGGCTGCACAGGCAGATCGCTACAGGCTGCAAAGGCTTCGCGCCATTTTTGCGTCAGTTCGTCAAACACTCTTCGATGATGTTTGGGTTCGGCGATCTGGTGCTCGATCAGTAGTACGGCGTGGTTGAACAGGGGCTGGCGGGCATCGTCGGGGTCGCAGGTCAGGCGCACGAGACGTTTGATTCTGGTTGGCCAGTCCAGATCATTGGCTTGTACGACGCCTTCATCGATGTCCTTTACCAAGGCATCCAGACGGTGTCGGATGTACCCGGACAGCAGGGCCTCCTTGCTCGGGAAGTAGTCGTACAAGGTGCCAATGGCAACGCCTGCTTCCAGCGCCACCTCGCGGGTGGTCAGGCCCGACCAGCCATCGCGTTGCCAAATCCGAACAAACGCCTGGTAAATCGCTTCGACTGTGAAGATCGCTCGGGCCTGACTCGGCCGTTTCAGCGGTTTTGCGCGGGGATTGAACGCGGGCAACTGGCCCTTGCTGTTTCCGAACCCATTCTTCATCGGCGGCCACTATTCTGGTGCTACCCGCCACGCTGTCGCAGCAGGAGATTGAAGGATGCAAAGTTTGAGCACGGTAACACGGCTGATTACCCGTAAAAACGCCCTGGACCAGAGCCGCGTCGAGCAGCAAGAGCGCAGCCTGGAACCGGCGGCGGGAGAGGTGATTGTAAAAATCGATCGTTGTGCGCTGACGACCAACAACATCACCTATGCCGCTTACGGCAATTCGATGAACTACTGGGGGTTCTTTCCTACAGGGCTGGCGGATTGGGGCCATGTGCCAGCCTGGGGTTTTGCCGATGTGGTGGCCTCGGATGTTCCCGGCATCAAGGTTGGCGAGCGTTTTTACGGGTATTTCCCGATTGCCAGCCATCTCTGGATGCGTCCGGAGCGGGTCACTGAGCGGGGTTTTTACGACGGCGCCGAGCATCGAATCGGATTGACCTCGGCCTATAACCAGTACACCCGATGCAGTTGGGACGGGTACTACAGCCCGGATACCGAAAATCTGCAGATTTTGCTCAAGCCGCTGTTCCTGACCTCTTCAATGCTCGCCGATTTCCTGCAGGACAAACGGTTCTTCGGTGCGACTCGCGTGGTGTTCTCCAGCGCTTCGAGCAAAACCGCTTATGGCACCGCCGTGTGCCTGGGTAGTCATCCTGCGCTGGAAAGGGTGGCGCTGACGTCCTCCGGCAACAAAGCCTTTGTCGAGCAGCTCGATTGTTACGAACGTACGGTGTCCTACGAGGAACTGGTCGGCCTGGCCAATGACCGTCCGACACTCTATGTCGACTTTTCCGGCGACCTGGAGCTGCGGGATCGGGTGCACCGGCATTTTGCCGGACAGTTGATTTACAGTTGTTTTGCGGGATCTGCGCAGAACACCCACGAGGCCCGGTTGACAGCGAGCGAGGGGCCGCCGCCGGTGTTCTTTTTTGCGCCCGTCCAGATTCGCAAGCGCAACGCCGATTGGGGGCCGGAAGGCGTCAGCCAGCACATCGGTGAGGGATTGCTGCAGTTTTTCCAGAAAGTAACGGCGGTTGAAAAGCCCTTGCTCCAAGTGATAGAAAGCCGGGGCTATGAAGCGGCGCAAGCCGTTATTTCCCGTCTGTTTCACGGACAGGTCGCGCCATTGGAGGGGCATGTGATCCGGTTGTGACGGGTCGATGCTGCGAGGCTCAGGGCTGGCCTGTCATCCCCTTAGCTCAATTGTTCCAAGGCAGCCCTGGATGCTTGTAGCGTCATTGATTTTCCTGTTGACCATCACGCTTGTGATCTGGCAACCCAAAGGCCTCGGCGTCGGCTGGAGTGCGGTATTGGGCGCAGTGCTGGCGCTGATTTTCGGTGTGGTGCACCTGGGTGACATCCCGGTGGTGTGGCAGATCATCTGGAACGCCACCGGCACGTTTATCGCGCTGATCATCATCAGCCTGTTGCTGGACGAGGCCGGGCTGTTCGCCTGGGCCGCGTTGCACGTCGCCCGCTGGGGGCGGGGCAGCGGGCGCAAGCTGTTCGCTTACATGGTGCTGCTCGGGGCGCTGGTTTCGGCGCTGTTCGCCAACGACGGGGCGGCGCTGATACTCACGCCCATCGTGATCTCGATGCTCCTGGCGTTGCGTTTCTCGCCTGCGGCGACCCTGGCGTTCGTCATGGGGGCCGGCTTCATCGCCGACACGGCGAGCCTGCCGCTGGTGGTGTCGAACCTGGTGAACATCGTTTCGGCAGACTTCTTCGATATCGGTTTCAACCGCTATGCGGCGGTGATGATTCCGGTCAACCTGGTGAGCGTTGCCGCGACACTGGCGATGTTGATGTGGTTTTTCCGTCGTGACATACCCCGGGATTATGACCCGGAGCAACTGGAGCACCCAGCGTCCGCCATTCATGACAACGCCACGTTCTATGCCGGTTGGGCGGTGTTGGCGATTCTGTTGCTCGGCTGTTTTGCCCTGGAACCGCTGGGCATTCCGATCAGCGCGATCTCGGCGATCTGCGCGGCGTTGCTGCTGGCCATCGCGGCCCGAGGCCACAGGATTTCCACGCGTAAAGTCATGAAGGAAGCCCCGTGGCAGATCGTGATTTTCTCGCTGGGCATGTACCTGGTGGTTTACGGCCTGCGTAACGCCGGGCTCACCGGGTTTCTGGCGCAGTGGCTCAATGGCTTTGCCGGGTTTGGCGTGTGGGGCGCTGCCATGGGCACCGGGATGCTGACTGCGCTGTTGTCATCGATCATGAACAATTTGCCGACGGTGTTGATCGGCCTGTTGTCCATCGATGCCAGTCAGGCGTCGGGCGTGGTGAAGGAGGCGATGATCTATGCCAACGTCATCGGCAGCGACCTGGGCCCGAAAATCACCCCGATCGGCAGCCTGGCGACGCTGTTGTGGTTGCATGTGCTGGAGCGCAAAAGTATCCGGATCGGTTGGGGGTATTACTTCAAGGTGGGGATTGTTTTGACGGTGCCGGTGTTGCTGGTGACGTTGGCGGCTTTGGCCTTGAGGTTGTCCATCTAAACCGGGTCGCCCCCTTCGCGAGCAGGCTCGCTCCCACAGGGGAGCGCATTCCAAGCGTGGGAGCGAGCC
>NZ_JBPKAM010000162.1:0-8431 GCF_051216495.1 Pseudomonas baetica
CCCCCCCCCCCCCCCCTCCCCCCCCCCCCCCCCCCCCCCCCCCCCCCCCCCCCCCCCCCCCCCCCCCCCCCCCCCCCCCCCCCCCCCCCCCCCCCCGAGGCGGCACCCGTTAACTCATCTGCGCAGCTTGCAGCAACCACCCCTTCAGCGGCGACATCCACTCGATTGTTGTGGGTCGAGAGCCGCAAATCTTATTTTTTCTAATGGCTGGTGCAAAATATCATCGGTTGTCGATCTTCGACAGACTGCCTAGATTGGCACGTCATCCGCAGCCCGGACTCGAAAACCTCAAGGAAGCGACCCGCCATGCCTGATCTGAAGTTAAACAAATACGCGCCCTATAGCGCTTTCCTGCTCCTGTTCGGTGCTGGGTATTGCACGGCAGTCGATCGTATTGAAACCATCGTCGACGCCGCGATCAAACCCGTGATGCAACAACAGCAAATCCCCGGCATGGCGGTTGCCATCACCATCAACGGCCAACCGCATTACTTTAACTACGGGGTCGCGTCGAAGGAAACCGGCAACGCCGTCTCCGAAAACACCTTGTTCGAGATCGGCTCGGTGAGCAAAACCTACACCGCTACCCTCGCCGCTTACGCCGTGGCCAGCGGTAAGCTCTCCCTGTCGGACAAGGCCAGCCAGATCCTGCCGGCATTGAAAGGCAGCGCATTCGACAACATCAGCGTGCTGCAACTGGGCACTTACACCCCCGGCGGACTGCCGCTGCAATTTCCCGCGGAGTTCGACGCGCCGGACAAGATGCTCGGCTATTTCAAGCAGTGGAAACCGGCCTTTGCACCCGGCAGCCATCGCCAGTACTCCAACCCGAGTTTGGGAATGTTCGGCTATCTGGCCGCGCAAAGCCTAGGTATGCCGTTCGATGAGGTCATGGAAAAGACCCTGCTGCCGAAACTCGGCCTGAAGCACACCTTCCTCAAGGTGCCGCAGGACCAGATGAGTCTTTATGCGCTGGGCTACAACAAGGACGACAAGCCGGTTCGGGTGACCCCTGGAGCACTGGATTCGGAAGCGTATGGGGTGAAAACCAGCGCGGCGGACATGATTCGCTATGTTCAGGCGAACATGCAGCCGGCGAAGCTGGCCCCCCCCTTGCAGCAGGCCATAGCTATCACTCACACCGGTTACTACAAGGTCGGCGGCATGACCCAGGGTCTGGGTTGGGAGTTCTACAACTACCCGGCCACGCTCGACCAATTGCAGGCCGGCAACTCGACGCAAGTGGCACTTGAACCCCATGAAGTGCAGTGGATCAACCCGCCACAGGCATCTGGGCAGGATGTGCTGTTCAACAAAACCGGCTCCACCGGTGGGTTCGGCGCCTACGTGGCCTACGTGCCGCGAAAGCAGATCGGAATCGTGATCCTGGCCAACAAGAACTACCCGAATGCGGAACGGGTGAAGCTGGCTCATCAAATCCTGAGCACGCTGACCAAATAGTCTGAAAACGCCTACTCTGTGGGAGCGAGCCTGCTCGCGAAGGGGTCGTATCAGTCGACATCAATGTTGAATGCACTGGCCTCTTCGCGAGCAGGCTCGCTCCCACAGGGAAACTTATTCACGGCTCAATCATCCGGCTGCTCAGGCGGCTTGGCGGGCTTTGCCGGTTTTGCGGGTTTGCCATTTTTGGCGCCCTTGGCCGCGGGCGGTGCTGCCTCGGCAGCCACCGGTGGTGGAGTGGGAGCGGCCATTTCCTTCTCGGCCGCTGGCAATGCATCGACAGTGTCGAAGATTTTCTTCAGATCCACCGTTCTGGATTCCGCTCCCGAAACTTCGAGTTTCTTCTCGCCGTCCTTGCCGATCAGAATAACTTTAGGCAACGCCCCCGCGCCCATTTTCAAGGCGCGGATCAGCGCCATGGTGTCCTGCGGCCCGATGTCTTTGCCATCGAGTTGGCCAGACATGTTCAACACGCTGTAGACCTTGATATTACGCTCCGTGATCCCCTGTTTGTTGGCCGGATCTTCCAGCGACTTCTTCAGGCTCACCCAGACCGGGTCCACAGTACTCGAGGCAATGACAACCAGAGGACGGTACAGACCTTTATTGACATCCAACGGTGAGTCGCCGTCGCCGGCGAACAGAGGGCCAGCGAAAGCCAGCAGGGTAGCCAGGGTCAGTGACCTGATGAGCATGCGCATCTCCTTTTGATATCCACGCTCTACTGATTGCGCATTGCGGCGTTCGTTCCGGTGACGCTTCGCAAATGTGGTTCGCCTTGACCCAAGCTTAGGTCAGGGCGGTCATTGCGCAACAGGCTGGGCTAATCTGAAAGCACTACAACGGGTTATCTGATCCGCCGGGAGGACCATCCCATGAGCGTCCGACTGAACCACACCATCGTCTGGTGTCGCGACAAACACCGGTCGGCACATTTTCTGGTCGAGCTGCTCGCCCTGCCCGCGCCGGAACCCTTCGGGCCGATGCTGATCGTCAGGTTCGACAATCAGGTGTCGCTGGATTTCTACGATAACGACCCGCCAATTGCCTCGCAGCACTACGCGTTTTTGCTCGATGACAATGCGTTCGACCGCGCATTCGCGCGCCTGGAGGCTCGCGGGCAGCCGTGGTGGGGCGATCCGGGCAAGCAGCGGCCGAAGCAGATCAATGATTACGCGGGGGGACGGCGGGTGTATTTCGATGACCCGGACGGGCATCTGCTGGAAATATTCACCCGCGAATGAAGCGGCGTTATCAGAACGCCAACTTGTAACCGATCAACACCAGCATGGTCGCCAAACAAGGACGCAACAGCTCATCAGAGATGCGCCCGGTCAAATGGCTGCCCAGGTAAATCCCCGGCAGCGAACCCACCAGCAAGTAGCCCAGCACGTGCCAATCCATGTTACCCATGCTCGCATGGCCAAGGCCGGCGACCAGGGTCAGGGGCACTGCGTGGGCGATTTCGGTGCCCACCAGGCGGCGGGTCGGCAGCAGCGGATAGAGGATGAACAAGGCCACGGTGCCCAGGGCACCTGCGCCAATGGACGTCAGGGCGACCATGGTGCCCAGCACCAACCCGGTGATAACCGTCAGGAAATTAAGACGCTTACCGCTGGGGTTGTAGCTACCACCGGCGCGCTTGTGGGCGAAATCGAGCAGGCGCTTCTTGAACAGGATTGCCAGCGCCGTGGCAAACAGGACGAAGCCCAGGGCCTGTTTGATGATCGCGTTCATCGCATCCGGCGCTTCGTTCAGGCTGCTCAGGAACCACAAGGTCAAGGCCACTGCCGGCACACTGCCCAGGGTCAGCCAACCGGTGATGGCCCAGTCGATGTTGTTGTTCTTTTTGTGAACCAGCACGCCGCTGGACTTGGTGATGGCGGCGTACAGCAGGTCGGTGCCAACCGCCGTTGCCGGGTTGATGCCGAATGCCAGGAGGATCGGCGTCATCAACGACCCGCCACCCACGCCTGTCATGCCGACGATAAACCCGACAGCCAGCCCGGCCACGATCAACCCGATATTCACTAAATCCATTGACACGTCCACATAGACCGCAGGGAAATTTCAGGCCAGCAGCATAGCGATTTTTCTTATAACCACATATATCGATGCGATCTATCTTTATGCCATTCACACAGATCCCTGGTGGGAGCGAGCCTGCTCGCGAAGAAGGAGTGCCTGTCAACACATCAGGCGCCTGACACAACGCATTCGCGAGCAGGCTCGCTCCCACAGGGGATTTGGGTGAATTCACTGAACGGGAAGGAAATTCAGGAACAACAAGCTCTGCGCATAATTCAAACCGATCCGCCGGTAGCGCTCGTCGAGCATCTGCGTCAGCAGGTCCAGCCGGGCGACGATCTTGCCGAACTCCACGGCAAAGCTCAGGTTGCTGCCCTCCTCCGAAATTTCGTTGGAAAACAGCATGGGCTGGCCGTCCTTGTTCTGCCGCTGACTCAGGATCCAGGTGGCGATTTCGATGTTGCGGGCGGCGTTGCTGACGAAGGTCGGGTTGATCGCATCGGTCATGTAAAACTCAAGGCGATTGCCATGGGCGGTGACCAGCATGCTGCCGATGGCATAGATGAACGCACCGACCCGATCACCGAGAAACTCCGGGCTCATGGCGAAACGCAGCGCCGCCAGGTCCTTTTTGCCACCCAGGGTGGGCAGCGGTTGTTGTTGCTCGATGGCCATGCGCACTTGCTTGCCTGCGATACGAGCGTCGAGGAAACCGGACTTTTTCAGTTCGTCCGGGTTGCGCAAGTAGAGCTTGTTCATCAGCACATACAGGCTGTCGAGGTTGTCGCGCATGGTCAGGGTGGCCATGCGATCGACACTGGTTTGCAGAAATTCCTGGGGTTTGCCTTCGCGTAGCTGAGTGAACAGGTCGTTGCCGTCCTGGTGGCTGCAGCCGGCGGCGAAGCAGAGGAACAGACCGGCCGGCAGCAGGCGGAAGCGGCGCACTATCGGGATTGTGAAGGGTAACGCTCGAGCCATGGGTTCTTAAACTTGGGCATGGGCCTGCGGTGGGGATCGCCGCGGGCTGGCCAAGGGTAGAGCCACCGTTTGCGAAAAAGTGCAGTGGCGGCGCCGATCAATCGATCGCCGGCAGGAACCTCAAGGCTATGCTGTTGCTCATCACACATCGAATTCGGACTGAAGGGGTATCCATGCGGACTGTCGAATTGGCCGGTATCAATGTGCCAACCATCGGCCAGGGCACCTGGCAAATGGGCGAAGACAAATCCCGATACAAAGATGAAGTCGCGGCACTGCGCCAGGGCATCGAGCTGGGCATGACCCTGATCGACACCGCCGAAATGTATGCCGAAGGCGCTGCCGAGGAAGTCGTGGCCCAAGCCATCGCCGGTCAGCGTGACAAGGTGTTCCTGGTCAGCAAGGTCTACCCGCACAACGCCAGTCGCAAGGGCATCCCCGAGGCCTGTGAACGCAGCCTGCGCCGGCTTGATACCGACTGCATCGATCTGTACCTGCTGCACTGGCGTGGTCAGTATCCACTGGAGGAAACCATCGAAGCCTTCGAGCGCCTGCGCGAAGCCGGCAAGATCAGCCGTTGGGGCGTGTCCAATTTTGACGTCGATGATCTGCTGGAACTCAACGCCCCGGCCTGCGCCACCAATCAGGTGCTCTACAACCTGGAGGAACGGGGGATAGAATTTGATTTACTGCCCTGGTGCCAACAGCGCGCGATGCCCGTCATGGCTTATTGTCCGATCGGCCAGGGTGGGCAGATGCTGGCCAATGCCACACTCAGGCAGGTGGCCGCCCGTCATGGCGTGACGCCTGCGCAGGTTTCGCTGGCCTGGTTGCTGCGGCAAAAAGGTGTGATCGCCATCCCCAAAGCGGTTCGCCCCGAGCACGTTCGACTCAACGCCCAAGCTGCAGCACTCAAGCTTGAAGCTGGGGATCTGGAGGCGCTGGACCAAGCGTTTCAAGCGCCTACACGCAAGCAGCGGTTGGCCATGGTCTGAGCCAACACCTTGACAGCATGAGTGTCAGAGGGCTTCGCAATGAGAAGCACCGATCAGAAGGACACCTTTAACCTGCAACGCTTTATCCAGGCGCAAGACCCGGTGTACGACCGGGTTCAAGCCGAACTCAATGCCGGCCACAAGCGCAGTCACTGGATGTGGTTCATTTTTCCGCAGTTGGCCGGGCTGGGGGATAGCGAAATGTCGCGCCGCTATGCGATCCGCACCCGGGATGAAGCACAGGCCTACCTTGATCACCCCGTGCTGGGTGCACGGCTGCGTACCTGTACCCATGAAGTGCTGAACATCCAACAGCGTTCGGTGGCGGCGATTTTCGGCCACCCGGACGACCTGAAGTTTCATTCGTCGATGACCCTGTTCGCCCAGGTCGCCCCGCAAAACAGTCCGTTCCACCAAGCCCTGAACCAGTATTTCCACGGCATCCTGGACGATTGGACCTTGTCGCTGCTGGACTCAAAACAAGCCCAGTTGCCCCCCAATCAGGGTTGAGAAATCGTCATCGACAAACGGCAGGATCGCATCCGCCACCGGTTGCAGTTGTTTGGTGATGTAGTGGTCGTAATCGATGGGCGCGCTGCGGATCTCCAGCGGCTCGGGGCCGGCGACGGTGATCACGTAGCTGATCCAGCCGCCGTTCTGGTACTGCAGCGGGCGACCCTGCCGGTCGTTGTACTCGTCGGCGATGCGTGCCGCCCGTACGTGGGGCGGGACGTTGCGCTGGTAGTCGTCAAGGGTGCGGCGCAGGCGCTTGCGATAAATCAGGCGGTCGTCGAACTCGCCGGCCAGGGTTTTGCGCACGTACTCGCGCACGTAATCCTGATAGGACTGGCGATGAAAGATCCGCGAATACAGCTCCTGCTGAAATTGCCGGGCCAATAGCGACCAGTCGGTACGCACGGTTTCCAGGCCTTTGTAGACCATCTCGTCGGTGCCATCGGCACGGGTGACCAATCCCGCATAACGCTTTTTGCTGCCCTCCTCCGCGCCGCGAATGGTCGGCATCAGGAAGCGTTTGTAATGAGTTTCAAATTGCAACTCCAAGGCACTCTCCAGGCCATATTCTTTACGCACGTGCTCGCGCCACCACTGGTTGACGTAATCCACCAGTTCCCAGCCGATCTGCGCGGCTTCCTGCTGGCCATAGGCGCGGCGCAGCCAGACGAAGGTGGAGTCGGTGTCGCCATAGATCACCGTGTGGCCCCGTGCTTCGATCAACTGGCGGGTGCGCAGCATGATTTCGTGGCCACGCAAGGTAATCGATGACGCCAGGCGCGTATCGAAGAAGCGGCAACCGCTGGAACCGAGCACGCCGTAGAACGCGTTCATGATGATTTTCAGCGCCTGGGACAGCGATGCGTTGTGCTCGCGCTTGGCGGTTTCCCGGCCTTCGGCGACCCGGGCGACGATGGACGGCAGGCAATGCCGGGTCCGGGAAAACCGCGCCCCGCGAAAGCCCGGCACCGAGTCGGCATCGTCAGGATGCTTGAGCCCTTCGATCAGGCCCACCGGGTCGATGAGAAAGGTGCGGATGATCGACGGGTAAAGGCTTTTGTAGTCGAACACCAGTACCGATTCGTACAGTCCCGGTTGCGAATCCATGACAAATCCGCCAGGGCTGGCCTGCGGCGGCTTACCGCCCAGGTTGGGCGCGACGAAGCCCTGGCGATGCATCAATGGCATGTAGAGGTGGGTGAACGCCGCCACCGAGCCGCCCATGCGATCCACGGGCAAACCGGTGACGCTGGCTCGCTCCAGCAGAAATTTCAGCAGTTCGGTCTTGGCGAAGATCCGCGTGACCAGTTCGCAGTCCTTGAGGTTGTACGTGGCCAGCGCCGGCTTGTCCTCGGCAAACATGCGGTTGATTTCGTCCATGCGCTGGTACGGGTTGTCGATGGATTTACCTTCGCCGAGCAGGGTTTGCGCGACGTTTTCCAGGCTGAACGACGGGAAATTCCAGGTCGCCGAACGCAGGGCTTCGATGCCGTCGATGACCAGCCGGCCGGCAGCGGACGCAAAGTAGTGGTTGCCGCTGCCGTGCTCGCGCCACTGCATTTCCTCGCCTTCGCGCCCCAATCTGAGGGGCACGCCCAGGCGCCGGGCGTGTTCGTGGAGCACCCGCAGATCGAACTGCACGACGTTCCAACCGATGATGGCATCGGGGTCAAAACGTGCGAACCACTCGTTGAGCCTTTTCAGCAGCATGGTGCGCGACTCGCAGTACTCGAGCTGGAAATCCACCGCACTGTCGTCGCCATTGGCCGGGCCGAGCATGTACACCTGACGCTCGCCGCAGCCTTCCAGGGCGATGGAGTACAGATCGCCCTGGGCGGTGGTTTCGATGTCCAGGGACACCAGTCGAAGGTTCGGCCGATAACCGGGGTCGGGTTTCAGCTGTGCGTCGAGCAGCAGGCCCTCCGTCCCTGGCGTGCCGCCAAAGCGCACCGGTGCGGTGATGAAACGCTCCATGAGGTAGCGTTCCGGCGGGCGCACGTCGGCTTCATAGACGTCGACACCGGCCCGGCGCAGGGTAGTTTCCAGGCGCATCAACTGGCCGTGCTGCCGGCAATACAGGCCGAGTACCGGGCGATGTTCGAAATCCTGCAGGGCCAGGGATTTGAGTTCGACGTTCTTTTCGTCGTGCAACAGCGCCTCGGCCTGCTCGCGCTGGCTGGCCGGGATGAATGCCACCGACGGCTGATGAGGCAGGCGGATGCGCCGGGGACCGTCATCGGTCGCCAACCAGAACTCGACTTCCGTCCCCGCCGGGGTATCGCGCCAATGCCGGGTCAGGACGAAGCCCTGGGGTAGATCCACCACTAAAAACCTCGGATTTGATTCAGGGTGTTGATTCTACGCGCCATTCCGCAGGCACTGTAGAACCCTGTGGGGGGGGGGGGGGGGGGGGGGGGGGGGGGGGTAGAGGAGAGGGGAGAGAGGGAGAGCCCACC
>NZ_JBPKAM010000163.1:0-8381 GCF_051216495.1 Pseudomonas baetica
CCCCCCCCCCCCCCCCCCTCCCCCCCCCCCCCCCCCCTCCCCCCCCCCCCCCCCCCCCCCCCCCCCCCCCCCCCCGCTCCCACATTTGTTTTGTGTATGACTTAATTGTCTATGCTTACTTTTCACACACACGTGACGAGGGGTTTATGGACGATCCGGTCGACAACAAACCGCCAACCTTCTGGCAGATGCTGCACAGCGTCATGGCCGCGGCGTTCGGAGTGCAGAGCGGGAAGAACCGTGCGCGTGACTTCACCCACGGCGAGCCCAGTCATTTCGTGATTCTGGGGATTTTATTCACGGCGGTGTTTGCCCTGACGTTGTTCGGCATCGTCAAGCTGGTGCTGATACTGGCCCTGTAGGAGCGAGCACGCTCGCGATGGAGGCCCGGTCACCGCGGGGAATCAGATTGCCAGCGTTATCGTTGACGACCATCGCGAGCTTGCTCGCTCCTACAGGGATATCGATGTGGCGGATCAGTGCATCAGGGTTTGCAGGCTGAACGGGTATCGATAGGACGTCGGTCGCCCCTTGGCCGAGAGTTTGTGAAAATCTACACCGAAATCCTGTGTGCCGCCGCCCATCGCCAGCAGTCGCTTTGCCTGTGCCCGGTCAATCAGTTGCAATAAAGGAATCTGCCGGTCACGACCGCCGTACTGGCTGATATCGACACCCTCGTCGTAATCATGCAACTGCACCAGCGCCCAGCCACCCAAACTGAAATGCCCGCCCAGCAGCACGCTCAAGCGATTGTCCAGCAACGCGTGCAAGGCTGCCGGCGAGTTGTTGATCGTGCCGAACAACGCATCCTTGCCGGGTTTGCCGCCCGACTCTTCGAAAGCGCGCATCACGCCAAACGCCATTTCGTCATTGGCCGACCACACCAGCGACGTTTGCGGATAACGCCTGAACAGCATCTTGGCCTGTTCATAGGCGCGCTCCCGGGTCCAGCCGCCGGACACCAGCTGGCGAAGGTGCACTTCGGGATGCTCGGCCAGCGCCCTGCGCATGCCCTTCTCTCGCAACTGCGCGGACGGTGTGAGTTTCAATCCGGAGAACGCCAGTAAATCAATCGACTGCCCGGGAGCAACCGGTGGGTGCAGGCGAATCAGCTCCTTGAGCATCAGGTAGCCGCCCTCCTCGTCGTTGGGCACCAGGCTGCCCACCCAATCCGGGTATTTGTCCGATCGTGCCCCCAGCAGCCGCACCTGGTCCGCGCTCAGGCCATTGTTGACAATGAACAGCTTCACTCCGCTCCCCAGCGCCAGGCGCAGGATTTCGGGGGCGATGTTTTGCTCGTTGACGAAGACCAGATAGTCCGGGCGCTTTGTCCCTTGGAGGGCCTCGCGCGCCTGCTTGAGGGTGATTTCAGAGTTGCGGTCGGAATACTCGATGCGCAGGTCCATACCCAGGTCCCTGGCGGCGGCCTGCATGAATTGCGAGTAACTGACCCAAAAGGCTTCTTTGGTGGTGCCCGGATTGAGAAACAGCACCGACGCCGCGTGAGCGCAAGGTCCCATGACCGTTACAAGCGCCAGCAATACGCCACACAGCAACTTCAACATTTGTCGTCCGAGCCCCCGGAAATTCGCCGCGCATTATAGCCAGCGAACGTCCATAAAACGGCGTTTATTCCGGTTATTGTCCGACAATCGTCGGAACGGGGCCCGGACGGGTCGTTTATTGATGACTGACCCAAAATACCGCTGTGCCAACGACCAGGATGATCAGGAACAGAATCGCCCAGGCATCGACGGTGCTATCGCTTTTCCTTGCTTTGGTTGGGTTGCTCATTGCATCGCCTCTTGTCGGTTTTATCGGTGATTGCAGAAAGACTCGACCAGAGTTAAGACGATGATTGCCCGCACGACAAATGTGGGTTAGCTAACAACTATTCTCGTTAGGCGATTTTGTTCTTTGCATATATTCAAACATCACTTTTGCGCATAACCGCAAACTGGTATCTTGCCCCGGCTCCATAGGGAGTGCGCGGCCGTGCGCGCAGAATTGCAGAGGCTCCTGGACTGCGGCAAGCACAAAAACGCAGCTGTATCCGAGCGACCCAAGCCTGAGAACAGGACTTATATGTACGTATACGACGAGTACGATCAGCGGATCATCGAGGACCGCGTCAAGCAGTTCCGTGATCAGACCCGACGCTATCTGGCAGGCGAGCTGAGCGAAGAAGAATTCCGCCCCCTGCGCCTGCAGAACGGGCTTTATATCCAGCGTTTCGCACCGATGCTGCGGGTAGCGGTGCCTTATGGCCAACTGACTTCGCGTCAGATGCGAATGATGGCCAAGATTGCCCGTGACTACGACAAGGGCTATGCCCACATCAGTACCCGGCAGAACGTGCAGTTCAACTGGCCGGCGGTGGAAGACATCCCGGACATCCTCGCTGAGCTGGCCACCGTGCAGATGCACGCGATCCAGACCAGCGGCAACTGCCTGCGCAACGTCACCACCGACCAGTTCGCCGGTGTTGCATCCGACGAGCTGATTGATCCGCGTCCATGGTGCGAAATCGTCCGTCAGTGGACCACGTTCCACCCGGAATTCGCCTACCTGCCGCGCAAGTTCAAGATTGCCGTCAACGGTTCGACCTCCGACCGCGCTGCCATCGAAGTCCACGACATTGGCCTTGAGCCGGTGCACAACGCCGCTGGCGAACTGGGTTTCCGTGTGCTGGTGGGTGGCGGCCTGGGCCGTACCCCGGTGGTGGGCGCGTTCATCAATGAATTCCTGCCGTGGCAAGACCTGCTGAGCTACCTCGACGCCATCCTGCGTGTGTACAACCGCTATGGCCGTCGCGACAACAAGTACAAGGCACGGATCAAGATCCTGGTCAAAGCGCTGACCCCTGAAGTCTTTGCGCAAAAAGTCGATGCGGAAATGGAGCACCTGCGCGGTGGCCAGACCACATTGACCGAAGCCGAAGTGCATCGCGTCGCCAAACACTTCGTCGATCCGGACTACAAGGCCCTGGATAACCAGACCGCTGCCCTGGCCGAACTCGACAAGGAACATCCGGGCTTCGCCCGCTGGCGCACCCGCAATACCGTAGCCCACAAGAAACCGGGTTATGTCGCAGTAACGCTGTCGCTCAAGCCGACCGGTGTTGCGCCGGGCGACATCACCGACAAGCAACTCGACGCCGTGGCCGACCTGGCCGATCGCTACAGCTTTGGTGAATTGCGCACCTCCCACGAGCAGAACATCATCCTGGCCGACGTCGAGCAGGACAAGCTGTTCACCCTCTGGGGCGAGTTGCGCGAAAACGGTTTCGCCACGCCGAACATCGGCCTGCTGACCGACATCATCTGCTGCCCGGGCGGCGATTTCTGCTCCCTGGCCAACGCCAAGTCGATCCCGATCGCCGAATCGATCCAACGCCGTTTCGACGATCTGGACTACCTGTTCGACATCGGCGAACTGGACCTGAACATTTCCGGTTGCATGAACGCCTGCGGTCACCACCACGTCGGCCACATCGGCATTCTCGGGGTGGACAAGAAAGGCGAAGAGTTCTATCAGGTCTCCCTCGGTGGCAGCGCCAGCCGTGACGCAAGCCTGGGCAAGATCCTCGGCCCTTCCTTCGCACAGGACGATATGCCTGACGTGATCGAGAAGCTGATCGACGTGTACATCGAACAACGTACCGAAGACGAGCGCTTCATCGACACTTATCAGCGTATCGGCATCGACCTCTTCAAGGAACGCGTCTATGCAGCGAATCATTAAGAACAACGAAGTCGTGGACGAAACCTGGCACCTGCTGCCCAAGGATTTCAACATCGACGAGATCACCAACTGTGACGACTACATCGTCCCGTTGCAGCTTTGGCGTGAGCACAGCCGCATGCTGCTGGCCCGCGACGGCGGCCTGGGCGTGTGGCTGGACGCCGGTGAAGAAGCCGAGGAAATCGGTGAGGACGCCAATCAGTTCCAGGTCATTGCCTTGAACTTCCCGGCCTTCACCGATGGCCGCAACTACTCCAACGCCCGCCTGCTGCGTGACCGTTACGGTTTCAAAGGCGAACTGCGGGCCATTGGCGATGTGCTGCGCGACCAGCTGTTCTACATGCACCGCTGCGGTTTCGATGCCTTTGCAATCCGTCCCGATAAAGACCCGTACGAAGCCCTTGAAGGTCTCAAGGATTTCTCGGTGACTTATCAGGCCGCCACCGACGAGCCGCTGCCGCTGTTTCGTCGCCGGTGATCGTGATGCCTTGAGCCCCGACCGGGGCTCAAGGTGTTACAACGCACTCCCCCCGACCGCAGGCGGCCGTCCAGATACCTCCCCGTCGCTGTAAAGTCTTGCCCGGTCTTCCAGTGCGTTGAAGGCCGCAAACGGATTGTCGAACGCACCTGTCGGCAGCCGCACATCCTGGGTCAATCGCTCCCACAACGCCTGTGATGCATCTGCTTCAGCCAGCAGTCGCCACACCCGCGCCTGAAGATCCGGATAGTTAATTTGGAAGTCCGGCGTGAGCGTCAATGTATTCATTGTCCCCAAAAATCGTCCACCGCGTGGCCTGAGCGCCAGTCGCTGCCAGATCTGCAGCCGAGCCTCCCGTTGCCCGGCGTCGATGCCTCGCAACCAGGCTGCCGGATCCGAGTAGCCATTACCCGGCGCACTCAACCACAAATTGATCCCCGTTCGTTCCCGATGAGCGACCAGCCGCCTCAATGTGTCCTCGTCGGTCAGCGGATTGTTCCACAGCAGCACTCGATCCCTGGCAATGGCCTGATTCATAACCGCCTGGGGGACGCGTTGAATCTGGTTATCACGTAAATCCAGGGTCGTCAGATACGGCTGGTCCATGATCCCGACCGGGCACGTGGTGATGCCGGTGTTGTTCAGCTTCAGCGATCGCAGCTGGTTCATTCCCATCACCATAGGGGGAACACCCAACGGGTTATCGCTCAGATCCAGTGATTGCAAATTGACCAGCGAGCTCAACTGCGCCGCCGTGTTCTCCTGGAAAGTCAGCTCGGTGGAACGCAGGTTCAACGAGGTGAGGTGCTGCAACTGGGGGATACTCGGTGGCAGTCCGCCTTGCAGATGTCCATTGATATTGGCTAACCGCAAGTCCGTATTTTCCAGATTCAAGGTGCGTAAATTCGGAAAACGCTCCAGAAAGCCATTCAGCGTTTCCCGTTCAATCAAGTGGAAATTTTGTAGATTCAATTCCACGACGTCATTGAAACGCACGTTCAACTCAGGCAGCCGATGGTAGTCTTCATGACTCATATTCATGGTAAAGCCTTGAACGTGATTTCCTGAATAGTGGCTGTTTTGCTGCGGCTCCCGTTTTTGCAGGATCGCCGTCAGTTCGTCAGCAAGCTCGCGCCTGAAGTCGAATTCATTCGCTACCGTATCCTGCAGCAGTTCGAAGTTACGTATCGCTATGTCCTGGTTAGTCAGTCCCGCTGCCGCAGGATCCCCCCTGTGCAGGAAGGGAATATCCATGTCATGGACATCGACCCAAACCTGAACGAACCAAGTCTCCAGATCCGCATGCAACTGCTGTAATTGGCGCCTTGCATTGTCGATATGAGCCTGAGCGCCCACCCCGAATCGCTGCAAGATCAAATCGGCGTCATCGCTGGATAGCTCGGGGTAGATCTCCTTGACCTGCAACCTCATCATCTCCTGCGTCAAGGCTGCTGCTTGAGGCGTGTCTGGATAACCGCCACCCCTCAAGCCCTGTGCCTCAAAGGGTAACCCGGAGTCCATCCGGCCCAGCCCCAGGGCGAGCTCCGAACGGGACAACCCATGATCACCGACCAGCGCTTTCAGCTCGGCGCCTGGATCCTTGGACAATAGCTGCAACGCCGAACGCTCACCTTCGGACAGCAGACCGGTAACTGCCTCGTAAAAACCTGTCCCCGTACTAGCTTGGGCAAATACACTGCTGAACTGATAGCGGTCTGCTGTCTTGATCAAGCGCCGACAGTCAAGCGTATCGAGGGGGCCGCTACGGTCCAGAATCCGCCCACCGGGCGAACCGTCCAGCACTTCGATTCGGAGATTTTTCGGCCAATGCGGCAGGTTTTTCAGTGAATGCAGGGCCAGGGTGTCCGATTCGGGCGCGGTAACAGCGTGAAGATACAAGCCCTCATAAGCGCGATTGAGGCGCACATGCTGCTGGTACTGGCGAGCCTTGCTGTCGAGCTGTCTGAACACTCGCGTTGCCTCGGCAATGTCCGGAGCAGACTTGAAATCGACACCGTAACGGTCGAGCATTTGCTCCACAGCGGCCTTGGGCAAACCAGGGTATTGCCGTTGAAACAGTTGCACCCATTTGTGCTCCGACTTTTGCAGTGCCAGATAACGACGACTGAACAGCTCGGCGGGTGCCACCGATGGATCGTTCAGTGCCGCGACCTCATGATCGATCCTGAAGCGCTCAATCGTGTCCGCCAGCAACGGGGTCGGAGCCCGCCCGGCCTGCATGAGGCGCAACATGTCATCATCGATGGCACTGACCTTGCCGATCTGGGCCAATACCTCGTCACTGAATGTCCCTGCCGGGACACCGACACCGCGTAACAGATCGACGCGTGAGGGCGATGGCGGCATCGGATGCATGGGGGCGTCAGCATCGACAGCTGACAGGCTCGGCCTGACCGAGGTTTCGCCCTCTGCATCCCCTGCCTTGGCCGGCCACGCCACATCCACCCCTTCACCGCGCAACGCGGCGACGCCCTCAGCCAATGGCAGGGCATTGAGCAAACCGAACACCGTTCGAGTGACGCCTTCAGAACGCTTGTCGGTCGTCTCACCGTTAATGAGCTGATTCAGGCCATAGCCGGCATCGATCAGGCCGGCCAACACCAGCAAACCCTCGCCTCCCGGGACAAACAATGCCAATGGGCCAAACTGGTTCACCCACTGCACAATTGGTTCGATGACAGCGCTCAAGTTATCGCGATTGACCTGGGCATCGTCGCGGATGGTTTCGACGCTGGCCTGGGCGGCGCGTTTCATGCCTAACACCAGTTGCGCGAAGGGATCGGTTTTTGCCGAAACCAGGTCGAAGGCGATGTAATCGTCAGGGTCCCAATAACCGTCGTCATTGAAAAAGCCGGCTTCCGGGGTCAAGTGATGCTGGCGCGGGTAAGCCGCCATGCCATCCAGCGCGGTAAGCACTCCAGCGTGAAACGTACCATCAGTACGGTCTTCTTCAGCGAAGTGGGCCGCCAGGGCTTGTTTCGTTTCCAGCGCCTTGCCCTGCTCGACAATCCAGCGCCGCAATTGCTGGCTGTCGGCAAAGTCGTGCAGCGGGGAGGAATTACCAGGGATGTACAACAACACCCGGCCGCTGGAGCGGTCGCGGTAACACCAGATATCCGTCGCGGTGTATCGGTAGAGCTTCAGTCGACTCGCCTCGACACTTGAGGGAAGCCGCGTCAATGCTTGCAGCTGCTCAATCGTCAGCGCTTCCCAGGTCTGGTTTTGGGACAACCCGGCCGCCTGCATCGCCAGTTCCAGACCTTGTAGGGACAAAGAGTTTTCCTGATGCTGCAACCACGCTGACATGACAAAAGCCGTCTTGGTCGATGTTCTCAGCGGATAGGGTTTGGCTCCCGTTATTACCTCGTCAGAGGGCCAGGCCTTGTCGACGTAGTCCTGATACAACTCTTTGAAAAACAGGGTCCAGACCCACTTCTTGAAGTCCGCTGGCCTGAGGCTGATTTGTGTCTGCGGTCCATAAACCTGCGGAACCGTACGGCGATAAATGCCTTCATAGGTCTTGTGATTGCCGCTGCCGTGTTCGGCGAGTGCGTCGACATTTTCGACGATTTGAACCGGCGGCCCGACGTCCGGCGGCGTGTATAAACCGAACGCGGACTCGCCAAAGCGCCCGTCGCCGACAGTTTGGTAATTGAATAACAGCGCATCTACCAACGTTCGCGAACTCGCCACTTGTCCTTGGTGAACAGCATTTTGTACGGGATGGCCCCGGTAATCGTAATCGAGGGTCACCAGCAAGGCTGTCTGTGGATCGATCCCCGCCCCCCACTTTTCCTTGATCTGGTGTTCGCCAAATTGGGCGGGGCTTAGCGGGAGCGCAGTGTCCACAACGGCTTTGAGCTCGTCGCGCAGGGGCACAGAGGTCGCGGGGTGTGCAGGGGAAACGTGGTCGTCGGAAAACTCGTTCATTTTGCAGTCCGTTGCAGATTGAGGAACCTCACCCTAACCAATCTGTGGGCGCTGCAACGTGGGAGTCATCGACAGCATTTTTAGGAAAGTTCGCCGCTTCCAGACGGAAACGGGGGACCTGTGGGGGGGGGGGGGGGGGGGGGGGGGGGGGGGGGGGGGGGGGGGGGGGGGGGGGAGAGGGGGGGGGGGGGGGGTATGTCGGGCAGGG
>NZ_JBPKAM010000164.1:0-8378 GCF_051216495.1 Pseudomonas baetica
CCCCCACACCCACCCCCCCCCCCCCCCCCCACCTCCCCCCCCCCCCCCCCCCCCCCCCCTCCCCCCCCCTCCCCCCCCCCCCCCCCCCCCTCCCCCACAGGGGATGTACCGCGCGCGGTTCAGTCGTCGATGTTCATCAACTGCCGCACCCCGTCCCACGCCTCGGCGCGCATCTGCTGCAGATCGAGCCCGGGTATCACGCCGTCATCGACCACCACGCGACCACCGACCAGGCTGTAGCGCACGGTAATCGGTTCGCCTGCCACCACCGGTGCCACGGCAATGTCGTGGAAGCCGAAGAAGCGCGGGTGGTCCAGGCCATAAATCACCAGGTCTGCCGCCTGACCGACCTCGAGGGTGCCGGTGGCGCCCAACCCCAGCACCTGGGCGCCACCGGCGGTGCCCCAATGAATCACGTCCTCTGCGGTCGTGGCGTATGCCCCTTGTTCGGCGCGATGGATCAGCCACGCGGTGTGCGCCTCGCCAACCATGCTTCCGGATTCGTTGGACGCTACGCCGTCGACCCCCAGGGAGATCGGTACGCCTGCCTCGAACATTTGTGGCACCGGCGCCACGCCACTGCCCAGGCGTGCATTGCTCACCGGGCAATGGGAAACTCCGGTGCCGGTTTGCGCGAGCATGCGGATTTCACCGGGTTGCAGATGCACCGAGTGAGCAAACCAGACGTCCGGCCCGAGCCACTCGTGTTCGGCGACGAACTCCACCGGCAGGCAGTTGTATTTTTCGCGGCAGAAATTCACATAATTCTGCGTTTCCGAAAGATGCGTATGCAGCCGCAGATCGAGACCGCGCGCGGTGTGTGCCAGCTCGCGCAACAGGGTCGGTGGTAGCGAGAAGGTGGGTGTTGTCGGCGCGACCACCACCCGGCGCATCGCATCGGGCGCAGACTGGTGATACCGCGACTTGAGTCGCTCGATATCGCCGACCATTTGATCCAGGGTTTCCGGTTGCAGGGCGGTTTTGGAGAACCCAGGGTGGGCGCTCGCCGATTCCAGGGCACCGCCGCGACACAGCACGAAACGCAGGCCGAAGGCATCGGCCATGTCGAACAGCAGGTCGCCGGTCTCGGTGGTGCCGTTGGCGTGATAGAGGTAATGGTGATCGGCACAGGTCGTCACCCCCGACAGCAACAACTCCGCCATGCCCAGCCGCGCGGCGATCCGCGCCAGAGGCGCAGTAAAACGATTGAGTCGCGGATACGGTACGCTCGCGAGCCAGCCCTGCAGGTCCTGGTTCAATCCTTCGGGTACCGCTTTGAGCAGATTCTGGAACAGGTGATGGTGGGTGTTGATCCAGCCCGGATAGACCACGCACTGGCGTGCATCGATCACCCGTTCACCTGGCCCGGCGACCAGGCCTTCGGCCATTTCGGCAATGCGACCGTCGACGATGCGAATATCGACGCTGCCGGCTCGGGCGCGGGGCCCGCGCAGACCGGTCATCACCGCTTGCGGATTCTTGATCAGGATCGTTTGAAGTTGAGTCATGGAAGGCTCCGGTCAGAGGCTGTGAGAGGCGGATTTGGCGGTTGCGGCATCTGCAACGCCGACACCGTTGAGCGTGGCGTTGAGCAGCACCGACACCAGGCAGGCGATCACCACGCTGCTGTGCAGGAACGGCTGCGACCACTCGGGCAATTGCTTGAACAGGGCAGGTGCCAGTACCGGCACCAGGGCGGCGGCGATGGTGAAGCTGACGATCAGCACGTTATAGCGATTGCGCTCGTAGTCGACCTTGGCCAGGGTCTGAATCCCTGCCGCCGCCACCACGCCGAACATGGCGATACCGGCGCCCCCGAGCGCAGCGGTCGGCATCGAAGCGATGATCGCGCCAGCCTTGGGCACCAGCGCCACCGAGCACATCAGCAAGCCGCTGACCGCCACCACCCAGCGACTGCGCACGCCCGTCAGGATCACCAGGCCGACGTTTTCCATGAAGGCAATGAACGGAAAGGCCGCGAACAGGCCGGCGATGGTGCTCGCCAGGCCATTGGCCCGCAGGCCGTTGATCACCTGTTTCTCTTCCACCGGTTTGTCGACGATGTCGCCGATGGCGACGAACAGGCCCATGGACTCCACCATCTGCACGATCATCACCACCACCATGGTGGCGATGGGGATCAGGCTGAAGGTCGGCAAGCCAAAGTGGAACGGGTAGGGCACCGTCAGCCACGGCGATTGCTGCACACTTTGAAAGCTGCCCATGCCCAGGCCGCAGGCCAGTAGCGCGCCGACCAGCATGCCGATCAACACGGCCATGTTGCGCAGCATCGGGCTGCCGTAACGGTTGACCAGCAGAATGGTCAGCAACACCACGGCCGCCACCGCCAGGTAGGCCGGCGCACCGAAATCACTGGCGTGACGGCCACCGCCGACCCATTCGTAGGCAATGGGAAACAGTTGCAAGCCGATCACGGTGACGATGCAACCGGTGACCACCGGCGGAAAGTAGCGTCGCAGTCGACCCACGAACGGTGCCACCAGCAGGGTGAAAATCCCGGCGCCGATCACCGCCCCGCAGACGCCGGCAAATCCCACCTGCGGGTTGCTGCCAATGGCAATCACCGGGCCGACGCTGCTGAACGCTACGCCCTGCAGAATCGGCAGGCGAACACCGAACTTCCAGAAACCCACCGTTTGCAGCAGGGTGGCGATGCCCGAGCAGAATAGCGTGGTGCTGATCAGCGCCACGGTATCGGCCTGGGACATTTTCAAGGCGCTGGCGACAATCAGCGGCACGGCGATCGCACCGATGTAGGAGACGGCCATGTGTTGCAGGCCGAGGGTGAGCATTTGTCGTACCGATAACACCTGGTCGACGGGATGGACGGCGGAAGCGGGAATGGCTGACGACATGGAGAATCACCTCTAGCTGTTGTTATTCGGTGAAGAGGGGTATTCGTGCCCGGAACCGCCATCCACCGGCTCCGATGCCTGTTTCAGCCTGCCAGGCAGGCGGCGAAGCCCTGGTTCAATGCCGCACGGTCCAGGTCGCGGCCGATGAACACGATCTTGCTGGAGCGTGGTTCGCTTCCCCATGGCGTCGATGCCCGGAACTCGACAAGGCTGTGTACGCCCTGCAGCACGTAACGCTGGTCCTGATCCGCGACGGCCAGCACACCTTTCATGCGATAAAGGTTGTCGGCCTGCTCGATGCGCAGTTGGCTGATCCAGCGGTGGAAGGCGCCCAGGTTGATTGCCGCGTCCACGGCGATGCCCACCGAAGACACGCTGGGGTCGTGCTCATGGTCGAGATCATCATGATCGTGATGATGTGCTTCGGCGGTGTGGTCGTGCCCGGCGCCGATCTCCATGAGCTTTTGCGTTGCCTCGAAGGCCCCGATACCGAGGATTTTCGACAGGTCGATTTCGGCGTAACTGGAGGTCACCAGATCCGCCGTGGCATTGAGGCCACGAATGTCCTCGCTCAGGGCCGCCACCTGCGCGGCACTGACCAGGTCGATCTTGTTGATGACGATGCGGTCGGCACAGACGATTTGATCCACGGCCTGGTTGTCCACGCCGTCGAGTTGTAGATCCTTCAGGTGCTGGGCGATATGTTTGGCATCGACCAGGGTGACGATGGCGTCCAGTTCCACTTCGTCGGCAATCGGGTCGTTGATAAAGAAACTCTGGGCCACCGGGTAAGGGTCGGCCAGGCCACTGGTTTCGATCAGGATGTGATCGAGCCGCACCGGACGCGCCACCAGTTCGCGAACGATGCGCACCAGGTCCTCGCGCACTTCGGCGGTGCAGCACACGCAACCGTTGACCATCTCGTAGATTTCTTCGGTTTCGGAGCTGAGCACAAGGTCGCCGTCGATGCCGACTTCGCCGAACTCGTTTTCGATCACGGCAATCTTGCGGCCATGATTCTCCTTGAGGATGTAGTTGAGCAGGGTGGTCTTGCCGGCACCGAGGAAGCCGGTGAGGAGGGTGACCGGGATTTTGGTGTTCGGGGTCGGGGCGTTGAAGGGGGTGTTCATGTGAGGCTCCTTAAAAACTAAAGGGTCGGAGTGCTATCAACTGTAGGAGCGAGCTTGCTCGCGATGGCGGTGTGTCTGGCAACGGGGTCTTCGGCTGTGATGGCCGCATCGCGGGCAAGCCCGCTCCCACAAGGGTCACGGCTGATTGAAGGGTTTTGGGGTTCACCCCAGCGCAGGGCGGTGCCAGCGTCGAGGCCGAATAGATCGAGGACACGGCCGAGGCTGTGATCGACCATTTGCGAAAGGTTTTGCGGGCGGGCGTAGAAGGCCGGGGCGGGCGGGGCGATGATGCCGCCCATCTCGGTGACGGCCGTCATGTTGCGCAGGTGGGCGAGGGTCATCGGCGTTTCCCGGGCCATCAGCACCAGAGTGCGGCGCTCCTTAAGGGTGACGTCGGCTGCACGGCCGATCAGCCCCGTGGACGTACCGGTGGCGATTTCCGCCAGGGTGCGCATGGAGCACGGCGCAACCACCATGCCCAGGCAACGGAACGAACCGCTGGCAATGCTGGCGGCCACATCGTCGGCGCGATGATAGTGGCTGGCCAGCGCGGTGACGTCGGCCAGCTTGTAGTCGGTTTCGTGGGCCATGGTCAGCAGCGCGGCGCGGCTGATGATCAGGTGGCTTTCGATGTTCAATTCGGCGAGCAATTGCAGCAGACGCACACCGTAGATGAAACCGGACGCGCCGCTGATGCCGACGACCAGGCGCTGGCGATTCATGATTGCAGGCTCGACAGCCGTTGGCGTGCACGCTCGACCACCGCTTGATCGAGCTGCGCCTTGATCCCGTCGAAGCCCGAACCGCGCGTGGCATCCAGGCCCATGCGAGAGGTCGTGCCTTCGACCGAGGACGAGGGGTCCAGCGGACTGCCCGGCAAACCATCGATCAGCAGAATGTCCCGGTGTGGCTGGAAGTGCGTGGCCAGCGCCCACAACACCTGGCTGTCGTCGCCGATGTCGATGTCGCTGTCCACCGCGATGACGGTTTTCAAGTACGGGTCCCAGCCGAGCAGGGCGAGCATGATCTGCCGTGCTTCGCCGTCGCGGCTCTGATCCAGGGCCACGTAGCAATGGAAATGGGTACCGGAATTGGGGTAGTGCACGGCGGTGACGGCGGGAAAGCGTGCCTTGAGCTTCTCGCTCATTTCCGCTTCCCGTGGCAACCGGGCCAGGGTCAGGTGTTCGGCGTAGCGGCCACCGACCACATCCACCAGCCAGGCATCCTTGCGTTTCATCAGGGTATCGACCCGCAGCACATTGTTGGTCGAGCGATCGGAGGAGTAACCGCTGAATTCACCGAATGGACCTTCCTCGGCGTAAGCCGACGGGTCGATGGCGCCCTCCAGGACAAATTCCGCGCAGGCCGGTACGCCTATGCCGTAGCGCGGAGTCTTGACCAGCTCCACGGCGGCACCGAACAAACCGCCGGCCACGGCACGCTCGTCGCTGCCGAACGGCAAGCGCGCCGCGGCCGCGAGCATGAACAACGGGTGTGCGCCCACCACCATGGCCACGCGCAATTCTTCGCCACGCTCGCGGGCGGTTTGCAGCATGCGCCATAGATGACCCCGCGAATGCAGGCTGGTGGCGAGGGTTTGCCGGGCATGACGCATCGAACGGTGGTAGCTCATGTTGGCAATGCCGCTGACCGGGTCTTCGGCAATGATGATCGCGTTGGTGATGTAGGGGCCGCGGTCGCTGTCGAAATGCTTGAGCATCGGCAGCAGGGCCAGGTCCACGGCTTCGCCTTCGAAGACTTCGTCCAGCACCGGACCGGTTGCCACGTAGCGTGGGGCGATGGGCTGGTTGGCGCGGGCCTGGAAGGTTTCGTGCAGTTGGGTCGGGGTGACGCCGAAGATCCGGGCGATGCGGGTCCGGGAGGCGAACAGATTGGTGACCACGGGTGTGGCGAATGTGCCGACGTTTTCGCAGATCAGCAACGGATCGCGGCCCTGTTCCGTCAGGGCATCGACCAGGGCGGTGATGTCCTGGTCGGCGCTGAGCGATTCGCGCACGGTGAGCACATCGTCCGGAAACTGCCGGCGATAGGCATCGATGAAATCGTGGAAATCCTGGGTATCGCCGAGCGTGGAGAGGGTCATGGTTTCACCTCAAAGAATCGTTGCGAGTTCCCTGTGGGAGCGAGCAGGCTCGCTCCCACAGGGGGCGCTTTTTGCCTACAGGTAGGTCGTGGTCAGGCGGATGTCGGCCTCGGCCAGGTCCTTGGGCGGCGGTGTCGGCTCGATGCCGCACAACCGGGCGATGTTGTTACCCAGGTAGTCCTCCAGATGATCCTCATCGATCCCCAGGCCCTGCGGTGCCGGTGAGCACAACACCTCCAGTTCGCGCAGCCACATGCCCGGTTCGTTGGGTGGCGAGTCGGTGCCGAACACGATTTTGTTGCGCGGCAGTTCCTTGGCGAACTCGACGATCCGTGACTGGAAGCACCAGCCGGATTCGCAGTACACGTTCGGCGTGTCCATCGCCATCCAGAACGCCTCGAACGAATAGTTGCCCCCGGTCTGGATACCGAAGTGACCGATGATGAAGTTGACCATCGGAAACTCGCGGATGATCGGGTAGAACATCGTCGGGATGGTGTACGGGCCGTCACCGGTGTGGATCAGCACCACGATGTTGTACTTGGCGCAGACCTTCATCGCCGGACGCAACCAGTCCAGTGCGCGGTCGGGACGATAGCCGTGCATGTTGGCGTGCAGCTTGAGCATCTTGAAACCGTATTCCTTGATGTGGAATTCCAGCTCCGCCGCACCGTTTTCCGGTCCCCAGCGCGGGTTGAAGTTGAAGTTTCCGATGAACCGGTCCGGGTACTTCACGCACAGTTCGGCCACATAGGACATGTAGTCGCGCACGCCTTCGCGACCACGACGGTTGCCGTCGCGATAACCGGTATTGCCCGGTGGCGGTTGGATGAAGCCCATGTCGATGCGGCGCGGTTTGCCGTTGATGATGTAGGGGCCGTCCATCAGCTTGAGCATGCGTTCGCCGGTGAAGGGTTCACCGGTATGGCGCCAGGCTTCGTCGACCAGGTTGGTGGGGTGCAGATGGGTGTCGATGATCATGGGGTCAGCTCCTGGCCAATTGAGTGGTGACAGGGCGCTTGAGTTGCGCCTCGGCGTCGGACACGGAACGCGGCGGCGGTGTCGGTTCGAGGCCGATCATCCGCGCGGTGTTGTTGCCCAGATACTCTTCGAGGGTGTCCTCGTCGAGGTTCAGGCCTTGCGGCGGCTCATGGCACAGCACTTCCAGCAGGCGCAGCCACATGCCCGGTTCGTTCGGCGGGGTGTCGGTGCCGAACAGGATCTTGTGGGTCGGCAGCACCTTGGCGAACTCGACGATCCGCGATTGCAGGCACCAGCCCGATTCGCAGTAGACGTTGGGCAACTCCATGGCCCATTGCATCGGTTCGAAGACGTAGACGCCGCCGGTCTGCACCCCGAAGTGCGCCATGATGAAATCGACGTTGGGGAACTCCTTGATCATCGGTACCCATTCGGACGGGATGCTGTAGGGCCCGTCACCGGTGTGCAGCTTCACCGGGACACCCAGTTCGGCACATTTTTCGAAGGCCGGGCGCACCCAGTCCAAGGCCCGGTCAGGACGGTAGGCGTGCATGTTGGCCTGCATCTGGACCATCTTGAAACCGTGTTCCTTGACGTAGCGCTCGATCGCCTCGACGCCGTTTTCGACACCGCAGCGCGGGTTGTAGACGAAGCAGCCGATGAAGCGGTCGGGGTAGGTCTGCACCATTTTCAGGGTGTAGGCCATGTAGGCATCAATGGATTCGCGGCCACTGAGTTCGCCGTCGGTCCAGGTGTAGATGGTGTTGCCCTGAGGGGGCTGGATGAAGGCTTTGTCGATGCGGCGAGGCTTGCCGTTGACCATGTACGGGCCATCCATCATCTCCAGCAGACGCTCGCCGGTGAACGGGTCACCGTCATGCCTCCAGGCGAGGTCCACCAGATCGGTGGGATAGCAGCTGATATCGATGATCATTGAAGTCGATCTCCTGATAGCGGGGTAGGGAACCTGGCGGTTCACAAGCAGCCGCGTCCGGGCAATCGGCCATTTCTATGCGCAAAAGACTCGCGCATTCCCTCGCCTGGTCGCATCCGGCCCGGGGCGCTGGCTGCTTGGGGGCAAGTATTGAAAGGGGGGGAAGGGTTCGTACAATACTAATTGGATGGGGTGTTGATACGTGTTCGATATGGCCTGGGTTTTGTAGCGCAGCTGCGGGCCTGGGGGGGGGGGGGGGGGAGGCCCACAAAGAGAGGGGGGGAAAGGTGGGGGGGGGGGGGTCTTGGAGAAGGCACAGCCCCGCGGGGCCGGAGAAAACCCAGCACACACGT
>NZ_JBPKAM010000165.1:0-8329 GCF_051216495.1 Pseudomonas baetica
CCCCCCCCCCCCCCCCCCCCCCCCCCCCCCCCCCCCCCCCCCCCCCCCCCCCCCCCCCCCCCCCCCTCCCACAGAGGTTACAGTGTTCAATGCATTGACCCGTTTGGCTTAACCATTTTAAGGATGATCCTGGCATGTCCACCCTCGACACTTCCCTGCAAGACACTTCTCTACAAGATGCTGGCGCCCCCGAGGGCGTTTGCTACGGCTGCGGCGGGTGCAATCCCCATGGGTTGCACATCAAGAGTTACTGGCACGAGGACGGCGAGCATGTCGTTGCCGAGCATGTGCCGGACGAGAAGTATTGCGGTTGGCCGGATCTGGTGTACGGCGGATTGATCGCGATGCTGGTCGACTGTCATTCCAACTGGACGGTAATGGCTTATCACTACCGCGCCGAACAACGCGAAGTCGCCAGTCTGCCTCGCATCAATTGCGTCACCGGCAACCTGGGCATCAAATTCATCAAGCCGACACCGATGGGTGTACCGCTGACCCTGAAGGCCAAAGTGGAAGGCGATGTCGGGCGCAAGACCCGAGTCATCTGCGAGGTCTACGCCGGGGACGTGCTCACGGCAGTGGGCGATTCGGTGTTTGTCCGGGTCGATACCGGGCAACTGGCGGATGCGGCACATGGGCGCTAAGGCGCCCCGCCTCTAAAACATGTGGTAGAGCACCAGCCCACCCTCGGCATCCGGGCTCGCGTCAGTAAAGCCTTTGACCGCGTACAGCTGGATCTTCCACTCCTGGCTTAGCTTGTGTGTGAGGAACAGGGTGAACTCCTGAATTTGCGAACCGGTGGAGACAACCTTCTGCCTCCAGTCGTAGGAGGTACCCGCCGTGGTACGCGCAGCCACGGGAATGGCGAAGCCGAGGCTGATAAAAAACGGATCGTCGAAATCGCTGTCGGGTGGATCACCAAACTTTTTCCACCCCAGCGTCCCGAAGGCGGTCACCCGGCCAAAAGCCTTGGTGATATCGACTTGAGCGGTATAGTCGGTTTCACCAGTGCCCAGGCACTGATCTTCATCGGCCGTGGGGAACTTGACCTTGCCGATCAGATCCAGCAAGACGCCCTCCTCACTGCCATCGAGCAACGCGTAACCTGCGCTGGCGACGGTATCGCCCAAACCGCTTTCCACGTCCCGGCAACCACCGGGCAGCGGGTCGCCGTTCGGACCGACTTCGGGATTGGTGATGCGTAACCAAGGGATGGTGACCTTGTATGTCATGGGGCCGGTCTCATACTTTCCCGCGATGGGGACGTACCAGATCTCCGATGTGGTGCCGGTACCATAGTCACCGCTTGAATAGTCCAGACCGATGGCCGTGGTAAAGGTATCGGCCGGGGCCGGTACGGCAAAGCACGCCAACAAACCGGCAAAAAGGGGGAGCATGGGTCTCATCGTCACCTCAAAGTCCCGTTGAGAAGTGTGATCGTACCCAGCCTAGTAGCTTATTCACCGGTTGTAGAATCGTCGCGACGCTTGAATCTAGCGGCCAGATCGATCCGGATGCTCCACTTTTTCGGTTTTCTCCACTTTTTCCACTTCTACCTTCTCAGGCCTTTCGACCTTCTCCACTTTTTCGGGCAGCTCGACTTTTTCTACCTTTTCAGGTCGTTCGACCTTCTCGACTTTTTCAACTTTCTCGGGCCGCTCCACTTTCTCGACTTTTTCTGGTCGCTCCACCTTTTCGACTTTCTCTACCTTCTCCGGCCGCTCCACTTTCTCGACCTTCTCTGGGCGCTCTACCTTCTCGGCTTTTTCAACCTTCTCGACCTTTTCAGGCCGATCGGCTTTCTCGACCTTATCGGACCGCCCACTATTGCTCTCGCTCTCAGGCTTTTCCACCTTGTCGACGTGTTCCGATTTTCCGGACTTGTCTACCGTTTCAGACTTCCCGCTGTTACTACGGTCGGAAGCGTGGCTATCTGTGTCGCTGCCACCACTGCTCTCACTGCGAAGGCTTGCATCGCGCCCGCCGTGGCCGCTGTTACTGCTGCCTGAGCTGCCTGAGTCATCCGCGCCCTGTTCGCGGTCACGTTCCAGATGGCCCCTGCCCGAGTTATCGATGCGTTCGACCTGCAATTCGACGCGGGTTGCCCGCACCTCACGCCCGCTACTGAAGACCCCGCTGACCCGAACGCGTTGGTCCACCGCCAACTTGGCGGGCGGTTCGCCTGCAAACACAGTGTCATTGCCCAAGGTCACATTGAAGCCTGCAACCACCAGGCGGCGGTCCTGTCGGCTCTGCACCAGACCCTCAATCACAGCCTCCTTCACACGACCGGCAAAAGGCAGGCTCGGGTCAGGACGGCTTTGAGCGACCTCCAACTGGCGACCGGACCACTGGCCACGCACCAGCACTTCCTGCGCGGGCGCCACGCGGGTTCCCAGTTTCAATCCCTGGAGGGTGCCGGTACGGTCGATCGAGCCAATGGCGCTGGCTTCTCGAAGGCCCGGCGCCCGTTCGATGCGGCTGGCCACCACTTCACCCTTGGCATCGCGCAGGCCGCTGACCTTGACCGGCTCGCCCGGACGCAGTCCTTCAGCGACCCGTGCTCCCGCCGCAAGACGCACGGGTTGCCCCATGACCCGCAATGGCGCCGAAGCATTGGGCAGTGCCGTCAACGGCCCTTCATAGACGTTGAGGATCGAAATGCGCCCGGCTTGCAGGCCTCGCTTGGTGGGGAACGCCTCCACCGCGATCACTTGACCGATCGCCAGGTGTGCGCTGCTGGCCGCAACGCCGTTTTCACTCACCGGCACGTCCTTGCCATAGTGCACTTCCATGCCATTGACGCAGACCGAAGCGAATCCGGTGATGGTGCCGACGATACCCGTGCCGCCAGTCCCTCCCGGACGCTCGATCGGTGCGCCCGTGCCACCCATCCCGCCGCTGCCATGATGCATGAGCGGGCCATCCACGCCGCCAGCCACCGCGCCTGTACCGCCGGTGCCACCAGGACGCTGTTGCAGCGGCGCGCCGGTGCCACCCACGCCACCGCTGTCGCTGTGAATGCCGGTACCACCCACGCCGCCGGCCTTGGCTCCGGTCCCCCCCACGCCACCGGGAAACTGCAAGCCCGATGCGCCCGACATGCCCACTTCATCGCGGCTGATACAGGCCGGTGCGGCGTCCACCCACGCGGGAATCACCAGGGTCAACCCCAGACCCAGGGCAAGAGTGACGGCACTGACGCAGCGCTTGAGGGGAATCATGGGACAGGTGTCTTCGGCGAATCGGGATCGGTGGGTTCAGTGTAGAAATAAAGTCCGATGGTGATGCGCTGGCGTTGCTCGGTGCTGGTCAGATCGAGGTTCTCGAGGTCTGCGGCAAGCCGACTGAAACCGAGCAGTGTTTGCATCCCCTCCCTGGCCACAGCCTCACGCAAAGCCTCGACGCTGACCGGGGCCAGTGCATCGTAGTGCACACTGCGCTCGAAGAAAGGCTGGCCGTCCCCGCTCAGGTTATGCACCGCTGCACTGGCATGATCGTGCAGGTTGTGGCCCAGGTAAGCCGCTTTTTCGTCGAAGCCCTTCTGTGGCACGAACGCTTGGGCTTCAAGGTGCACACAGTCCTGTTCGTCGAGCCGCACAATCCCCAGGCGCAACCATTCGTCGAGCACGACCCGCGCGCGGATGTCGGTGCTGATCTTCGCCACCAGGGCGTCGAAGGAGCAATCACCGCCCGTACTGGCCAGTCTTGGCAAAGGTAAAGCAAGGCCGGCTCCGGTGCAGAAAGGCTGACAGTTGGTCCAGGCGTAAACCAGTTGCGCACCTAACGTAATGTTTTCCGGCAGTGCAGAAACCGCCGCGTCGCTCTCGTTTCGCAGCCGCCGGACATCCTTGCGATGAACGCCCGTGAGCAGGCTGATGCGGCTATCGCTGGGAACCTTGTCGTCCAGGCGAAACTCGCGATCGGCCACATCCACGAACACCTCTTTGAGCAGATCGACGAATACCGTATAGGTGACCCCTTTGCGCAGCATCAGGCGCACCAGCGGGCGCATGACCTGCCGCAGGGCTCTTAACAACGAAGGAGGTAAAGTGGGCGATTGCATTCAGCGCATTCCTTGACAGATAAACCCAGTATAACGACGCGGGAAAAATTCCCATATGTGCCGATAGCCACTTTTTTCAGGTGTCCAGGGATAGCTGTTAGCGCTCATTGCCTATGGGTTGAATGGGGCGATAACGGGCTGGGCCACGCCTCATGCAAAACCCGCCCCCAAGGTTTTGCATGAGATCCCATCAGAGCCATTTAGCTCCTGCTGTTGTCGTCCCCGGGTTCGCCTCCGGCGTGAACGCCGCGGTCATCGCCCGGTTCGCCACCCACATGGTTGCCACGATCATCGCCAGGCTCACCACCAACGTGATTGCCATGGTCGTCTCCAGGCTCGCCGCCAACATGATTGCCATGATCGTCCCCGGGCTCGCCGCCAACATGATTGCCATGATCATCGCCAGGCTCTCCACCAACGTGATTTCCGTGATCATCGCCCGCTTCAGCATGGTTGCCGCTACGACCCGAATTCGAAGCCCCGCCGTGGCCTTGGCCTGCATCGCCATGGCTGCTGCCACTATGACCACCACCGTTGCCAGCATGACCGCCACTACCACCGCTGCCACTGCTGCCACCGCCACTTCCGTTACCGCCGCCGCTTCCACCATGACTGCCTCCACCGCCGCTACCGCCGCCGTTTCCACCGCCGTTACCGCCACCGCCTCCGTTGCCGCCACCACCTCCTCCGTTACCGCCACCACCACCGCTCCCGCCTCCTCCGTTTCCGCCGCCTCCTCCGCCGTGGCCACCACTGCCGCCGCTGCCACCACCGCCATGACCGCCGCCGTCTTTGGCGTAAGCGCTGGAGTCATGGGAAATCGAATCAGGAACCAAAACGATGGACGCCGACAGCACGCCACCAATGGCCATCGCCAATAGTGTCCGTTTGAACAGCCTTTGAATGTGCATTTTCCGTCTCCTGGTCAATACCGCGAGAAACGCCAAATCAAATCGGGAATGGTTATAAATTCTTGGGGTTTCCTTGCGTGGGATTTTTTCCCACATCGAAAAACTAGACCTCTTCGCACGGAGGTTCAAGCGGCACACGAAAAAGTCGACCGATGGTTGGCCCACAAAGAAATTGGAAGGGATTGCTGCGTGATGGGATTTTCAGGCGAGACAGGCACCTGCGGCCGTAGACCGCGGCCAAGTGCCAGGATGATAGAAAACTGATCACCGTACATACCTGGGTACTACGTCGTTCATACGCATGTATCCACGGCCTTTACCAACGCATGACAGACGCCACCGACCGGATCTTTTAACTTGCGCCATGACCCACCTCATCAGTGGGTCTGCATCGCGCACAGGTCAGTCATTCCGCCCTCAAAACCAAGCAACTACTCTCCTGGAGTCAAATAAACATGAGTGCATCCCAAAAGGTCGTCATTGTCACCGGCGCGTCTCAAGGCATCGGTGCTGAAGTGGTCAAGGCGTTCCGCAAGCTCGACTACCGAGTCGTCGCCACCTCTCGCTCGATCAAACTGTCGGACGACCCGAACATCCTGGCGGTCGCTGGCGATATCGGTGATCCGGCAACCGCGCAGCGTGTCGTTCGCGAAGCTGTCGCGCAATTTGGCCGAATCGACACACTGGTCAATAACGCCGGCATCTACATCGGCAAGCCTTTCACCGAGCACTCCATCGAAGACTTCGATGCCGTCATGAACGTGAACATGGCGGGCTTCTTCCACATCACCCAACTGGCCATCGCCGAAATGCAAAAGCATGCCAGCGGCCATGTGGTGACCGTCACCGGTAGCGTAGAAAACGGTATCAGTGGCGCGCATACGGCATTGGCGGCCATGACCAAGGGGGGATTGAGCGCCGTGACCCGGTCGCTGGCGATCGAGTATGCCAAGCAAGGCATCCGTATCAACGCGGTTGCACCGGGCGTGACCAAGACGCCCATGCACAATGAGGAATACTACGAGATGCTGGGCAGTCTCCATCCGCTGGGGCGTATGGGCGAACCAAGCGAAATCGCCAGCGCCATCCTGTTCCTGGACTCGGCAGAGTTCATTACCGGAGAAGTCCTGCACGTCGACGGCGGCCAGAGCGCCGGACGGTAACAGTCAAAATCAGAGTCCTTGGCAGGTAGCGCGAGGGACTCTGCAGAACACTGTTCGCATTCGGGCACCTGGCAGATTTTCCACGGGGGCACACACGATATTTCTTCCCGCCACGCAGGCGTTTTCCGTCCATGTACCGTCACGGCCAACACGGGAAAGCTTGCGCAAAAATTCGTCACAACAGGCCATGACTTCATTCAGAAAAGGCGTTTCGCCCAACAAATACGGGGTTTAATGGACGAATGGTCGAGAGGCGTCAAGCACGGGGAATTACCGGGAGCCTGAAGCCACTACAGGCTGCCCAAATCGGTTCGTTCGTCGAGGTGAAATGAACTTCACTTTCACCCTGTGTCAGATTAAGTCCACGTTAAGCGAACTTCAGTGGAGGTATAGCCTTATGAGCATGGCCACAATTGTCAGTGCCGTGATTTCCAGTCTCGCGCCAACTGTCTTCGACCAGAACGGCCTTCAAGAACCCGGCGCGCATGTCTCAGCCGTCGATTACCACTACGGAATGGAAATCGATGTAAAGCGGATATTGAAGCGCACCGATACATCTAACAAAACAGGCGTGGTACCGGTGACGCTGGTTTATGAAGACAGCCGGGGTGAGGTTCACAAGATCCGTTTCCTCGAATGGGGCGCAAGCCCTGCCAACCCTACCAGCATTGCCTGATCCGCTCGCCGTCAGGGTTCTGGCCCTCGCCCGCCCCCAGAAGCGGAAGTTAAACCTCATAGGCACTCAGTGCGAATGATGTTTCTGGTAGTTGAAAATAGACATGATCGAATGATTAAACATTCATTCGCAAGAATCGCTATTGCCCTGACAGCGTAATACTGCAGGACTATTTAATAAAAATTATTGGATCTTAATTGCAATCAGCAACGGCAAACTCCAATTAAGCCGTGCCGAGCGCCCTATCGATTCATTATTGAAGTCAAGAGGTCACCATGGAGCTTAGTATGTTTTCTTCGTCCACCGTGGAATATTTGCGTTTGGGCGTTGTGTATTTTCATCTTATCGCCTGCTGTGTTGCAATCGGTCTTGTCTTGACCAGCGATATTGCAATGGTCAAGCAACTCCTGAAGGGGAATGTGTCAAGTCACCATGATGACGCCCATATGGAAAGTCTTCAAAAAACCGTTGTACTTGCACTTGTAGCGCTTTGGATTACGGGCATTGGCATTATCGGGATCGATTATGCCGGCAAGGGGATGGAGTATTTCCTCAATCCAAAACTGCAAGCAAAAATCGGGATAGTTGTACTGTTGACCTTTAACGGTTTCCTGTTGCATAGCGCTGTATTGCCGGCGCTGAAAAAAGCCGGTTCGTTACTGAAACTTTCCTTCAGCCTGCGCATGCTGGCGCTGTTCTCGGGGGCACTCTCCGGCGTGTCGTGGTTCTATGCCGCCATGCTGGGTGTGGGTCGTCCGCTGGCCTGGAAGTACTCGCTGATCGAGTTGCTGGCTGCCTATCCGTTCCTCATCGCCGGTGGATTCGGGCTGATGGTACTGCTCACCGCCTGGGCAAAAAACAAAGATACCGAAGGGCGTATGGCGCAAGACAACTGGACAGCACGAAACGCCGCCCTGGCTTGATGATAAAGCCAGATTGAATAAGCAAGTTCTGCTTCAGCAAATAAATAACACTGTTATCCATTAATAAACTCTCACTTGAGGAAACCCAAATGAAATCCATGAAAGTTCTCTTCGTAGCCGCCGCTCTGACCGCTTCTTCTCTGGCCATGGCCACAGGTGGCGGTGATCGAACCTTCACGCGCATGGAGTCGGCCCGGAAAGTTTCGATGGAAGCCTTCCAGGTTGCACAGAAACAAAAGGCTGAAGCCGCTGTTGCCGAAAGCAAAGCCAAGGCGACCAATCGCACCAACGGCTAATCGGTGAAACGCTCCCCGAGGCTGACAGAAATAGTCGGCCTCAAGCGTTAAATGCCGCAACCAAGGTGCTGCCAGCGCCGGTTTAATCGGGTTCCTGGTTAAACCGGCGCGTTGTATCGGCCCGTTGAATCCACGGTCGATTGCTGCCTTTCGAGAGGGGCTCCAAACGGCCGATTCTGTTGAAAAAGTCGGATTTTCGGCTCGCCTGAACTCACGCACGATCACCACCGAAGAATCTACTCACCACATCGAGTGGTTTTTCGGCTCTTCGTTGACCTTTGCTGCTCAGTTAGT
>NZ_JBPKAM010000166.1:0-8205 GCF_051216495.1 Pseudomonas baetica
CGCTCCCACAGGGGAGCGCATTCCAATCGTGGGAGCGAGCCTGCTCGCGAAGGGGCCAATCCAGTCACCACAAAACATTCAACTCTGCCCCGGCACATTCGGCCAAAGATCCGCTACCAGAAATAACCGCTCGGCTTCTTCCCAATCGCCCTGGGCATTTTCCGTCAACCGCACCAGCAATTGTGCCGGTGCCTCGGGTGATAAATCACTCAGCCACGCATTTAATTGGTCAGGACTCCAGGCCTGTCCGGCGGGGTAGTGCGCCGGTGCCAGCCAGGCGTGACGGGGCAGGAGTTGCCAGCGACCCGGAGGACTTTGCCCGATAAAGTCAGGCCAATCCTTTTGATGCAACCAGCGACCGCGCAGATGTTGTGGGTGCACACCGCTCGGAGACGCTGCTTGCCCCGGCCACGGATACAGCAAATAGCCACCCAGCCACAAATGCGCGCTGAAATGCCGGATATCCAGCGCCGCCAGGACTTCGCGGCTTTCAGGGCGCGCAGAAATCGGCAGTTGATGCTGACTCAGATGCGCCAGTTTACGGTCCAGCCGATCATGGCAACCGGGGCCGAGCCATTGTGCAGTGTCGTGTCCATCGCCATTCTGCGGGCCGAGATAAAGCTTGATCGCCAACTCCAGGTGATGCACGCCGTCGCGATCGCGCAGCAACAGGTCCAGTTCGCCCAAGGTATGGCCTTCGCGGCGTATCGGCATGTTGGCGGCAATCAATTCGATACCGGGCGCATGTTCGACAGCAAATTGCCAGAGGCGCTCGTAGTACAGGCCCAGGCGCCGGGTGCGCGCCTGGGACAGCCAATGCAGCAGTCCGTAGCTGTCCTGATCCAATCGCCGCAGCCAGTGTTCCAGCCGTTCGGGTGCCTGGACCCAGTCGCTGCCGGCCAGGGGATGGCGTTGTGGCCACGGCGTGTCGACCAGCATTGGCGGGGCGAGGATGACCCACGCCAGGTCGCGCACCTCGGGGTGGCGCAACTGGTGGGGCAACTGCAACAAATCTGGAAATAGGATCATCTTGCGAGCATAGCCTCTAACAGGAGTACATCCTTGTCGCTGAAAGGATTTTGTCTATCCCGAGCTTTCGCCCATAATCGTGCTTTTCGCCGTCGCAGGCCCCGCGTCCTGCCCCGAGTCCTGTAGGAGCCCCATGGAGCAATTTCGTAATATCGGCATCATCGGCCGCCTGGGCAGTTCACAGGTGCTGGATACCGTCCGCCGACTGAAACGGTTTCTGCTCGATCGTCACCTGCACGTGATCCTCGAAGACACCATCGCCGAAGTCCTGCCGGGCCACGGCCTGCAAACCTCGTCGCGCAAGATGCTCGGCGAAGTCTGTGACATGGTGATTGTGGTCGGTGGTGACGGCAGCCTGCTCGGCGCCGCCCGGGCGTTGGCCAAGCACAATATTCCGGTACTGGGCATCAACCGTGGCAGCCTGGGTTTCCTGACCGATATCCGTCCCGATGAACTGGAAGTCAAGGTCGCCGAAGTGCTCGACGGCCACTATTTGGTGGAAAACCGCTTCCTGCTGCAGGCCGAAGTCCGTCGCCATGCCGAGGCCATCGGTCAGGGCGATGCGCTGAACGATGTGGTGCTGCACCCCGGCAAATCCACGCGGATGATCGAATTCGAGTTGTACATCGATGGCCAGTTCGTCTGCAGCCAGAAGGCCGACGGCCTGATCGTCGCCACGCCTACCGGATCCACTGCCTATGCGCTGTCGGCCGGTGGCCCGATCATGCATCCCAAGCTCGACGCCATTGTAATTGTGCCGATGTACCCCCATACCTTGTCGGGTAGACCGATCGTGGTCGATGGCAACAGTGAGCTGAAAATCGTTGTGTCCAAGGATATGCAGATTTACCCGCAAGTCTCGTGTGACGGGCAGAACCACTTTACCTGTGCGCCCGGCGACACCATTACCGTCAGCAAAAAAGCCCAGAAGTTGCGGCTGATCCACCCGCTCGACCACAACTACTATGAAGTCTGCCGGACCAAGCTTGGTTGGGGCAGCAAGTTGGGTGGTGGAGGCGACTGATGCTCGATCCCGCGCGTAGCTACGACCTGATCGGTGACGTGCACGGTTGCGCTCTGACCCTTGAGCATTTGCTCGACCGGCTCGGTTACCACAAGCAAGGTGGCGTCTGGCGCCATGCCTCGCGCATGGCGGTGTTCGTCGGCGACATCATCGACCGCGGCCCGCGGATTCGCGAGGCGCTGCATATCGTTCACGACATGGTCGAGGCGGGCCAGGCGCTGTGCATCATGGGCAACCATGAGTTCAACGCCCTGGGCTGGGCCACGCCAGCGCTGCCCGGCAGTGGCAAGCAGTTTGTCCGTGAGCACACCCCGCGCCATGCCCGCTTGCTGCATGAAACCCTGACCCAGTTCGAACATCATCCCGGTGACTGGCATGATTTCCAGCAATGGTTCTATGAGCTGCCGCTGTTCGTCGATGCCGGGCGATTCCGGGTGGTCCACGCCTGCTGGGATGGTGGCCTGATCGAGCCACTGCGGGCACTGTTTCCCGACGGCTGCGTCGACGAGCACTTCCTTCAGGCCTCGGCCGAGTCGGGCAGTTTCGCTTGCACTGTGTTCGATCGGCTGTTGCGTGGCACCGACATGCGCTTGCCTGACGGCCTGACCATGACCAGTGGCGATGGCCTGGTGCGTTCGTTCTTCCGCACCAAATTCTGGGAAGACGACCCGCAGACTTACGGCGATATCGTGTTCCAGCCCGATGCATTGCCGGACCCGGTGGCACGAAAGCCACTGTCGTCCAGCGAAAAGAACAACCTGCTGCGCTATGGAATCGACGAGCCGTTGCTGTTTGTCGGCCACTATTGGCGCAGCGGAAAACCCGCGCCTATTCGTCCGAACCTGGCATGCCTGGATTACAGTGCCGTGCTCTACGGCAAACTGGTCGCCTATCGTCTGGATCAGGAAACGCGGCTCGATCCGCATAAATTCGTCTGGGTCGATGTCGAACGGCCAGAGGTGTTGCGATGAGTTCTGTGGCGGTATTGCGTCTGCCCCTGGCAGTGGACCTGAGCGGCTTCGTCAAGTTGTTGCAACGCATGCAGGTGCCGCATCGTGTCAGCGAAGAGGCGGGCGAGCAGGTGCTGTGGGTCCCGGACAACATCAGTGAAGACGTGCGCGCCCTATACGAGCGCTTTCCGGCGGGCGACCCCGATCAACAGCTGGATATACCGGTGACACAGACCGTCCGTCGACCGGGCTTCGTCGAGCAGGTTCGCTACGCCAAGGCCACCGCCGCCGTGCTGTTGCTGAGCATACTGGTCGGTGCGTTGACGCAGCTGGGTGACAACTTCAACACGATGCGCTGGCTGACTTTCCTCGATTTTCGCATCGTCGGCGAGTACATCCACTTCACGCCCCTGGCCGACAGCCTGGCGGCGGGGCAGTGGTGGCGGTTGGTCACGCCGATGCTGATCCATTTCGGCATCCTGCACCTGGCCATGAACGGCATGTGGTACTGGGAACTGGGACGGCGCATCGAGTCACGCCAGGGCAGTATCAACCTGATCGGCCTGACCTTGCTGTTCAGTCTGGCGTCCAACTACACCCAATTTCTTTTCAGCGGCCCGAGCCTGTTCGGTGGGCTGTCCGGCGTGTTGTACGGCCTGCTCGGACATTGCTGGATTTTTCAGCTATTGGCGCCGAACGCCGCTTATCGCCTGCCTCGCGGTGTGCTGGTGATGATGCTCGTCTGGTTGCTGCTGTGCCTGTCCGGACTGGTCTCGATGATCGGCTTCGGTGAAATCGCCAACGCGGCCCATGTCAGCGGGTTGCTCGTCGGATGCTTGACCGGTTTGTTGGGTGGTTTGTACAACCGCCGTAAACTGGCCGCCTGAAACAGTTTATGTAAATAGAGAACGCGGAGACCCAATGTCCTCTTTTAACGAAATGATCAAGAACATCACCCCGGACATCTACCAGAGCCTGAAACTGGCGGTGGAAATCGGGAAATGGTCCGACGGTGGCAAGCTCACCACCGAGCAACGCGAACTGTCGCTGCAAGCGATGATCGCCTGGGAGATCCAGAACCTGCCCGAAGAAGAGCGCACCGGTTACATGGGCCCGCAGGAATGTGCCTCGAAATCGATTGAAGTGCCGAATATCCTGTTCAAGTCGGATGCCATCCATTGATCGAGATTGGCCGCGGATCCATCAGTAAAATGTCGGCGCGCCTGGACGGGCCGAACGTGCAATACGCATTTCGTCTGGGTGACGTCGAGGTTCCGGTCAATCCGTTGATCGGCACTACAGTGCGCCTGGAATACCTGGGTGCGATCCATTGCATCCATTGCGGACGCAAGACCAAAACCAGTTTCAGCCAGGGTTACTGCTACCCGTGCATGACCAAGCTGGCCCAGTGTGACGTGTGCATCATGAGCCCGGAACGCTGCCATTACGACGCCGGCACCTGCCGGGAGCCGGAGTGGGGCGAGACGTTCTGCATGACCGATCACATCGTCTACCTGTCGAACTCATCCGGGGTCAAAGTCGGGATTACCCGCGCGACCCAGTTACCGACGCGCTGGATCGACCAGGGCGCCAGCCAGGCGTTGCCGATCATGCGCGTCGCGACCCGCCAGCAGTCGGGCTTCGTCGAGGACCTGTTCCGCAGTCAGGTCGCCGACAAGACCAACTGGCGTGCCTTGCTCAAGGGCGATGCGGTGTCGGTTAATCTGGCCGAGATTCGCGATCAGCTGTTCGACAGCTGCGCCGAAGGCCTGCAAACGTTGCAGGAGCGATTCGGCCTGCAGGCGATTCAGCCGGTTTCCAACGTCGAGCCGCTGGAAATCCGTTACCCGGTCGAGCAATACCCGGCCAAGATCGTCAGCTTCAACCTGGACAAGCAGCCCATTGCCGAAGGCACGTTGATGGGGATCAAGGGCCAGTACCTGATCTTCGACACCGGCGTGATCAACATTCGTAAATACACGGCCTACCAGCTCGCCGTGCATCAGTAAGGACTCCAGCATGCGCACCGAACAACCGAAGATGATCTACCTCAAGGACTATCAGGCGCCTGAGTACCTGATCGACGAAACTCACCTGACCTTCGAGTTGTTCGAGGACCACACCCTGGTCCATGCGCAACTGGTGATGCGCCGCAACCCCGAGCGTGGCCCGGGGCTGCCGCCGCTGGTGCTGGACGGCCAGCAACTGGACCTGCTGTCGGTGAGCCTGGACGACCGTGAACTGGGCACGGCCGATTACCAGTTGACCGAGAACCACCTGACGCTGCACCCGGCCAGCACCAGTTTCACGGTCGACACCAGCGTACGCATTCACCCGGAAACCAATACCGCGCTGGAAGGCCTGTACAAGTCCGGCACGATGTTCTGCACCCAGTGCGAGGCCGAAGGCTTTCGCAAGATCACCTATTACCTCGACCGCCCGGACGTGATGAGCACGTTCACCACGACGGTGGTGGCCGAGCAGCACAGCTATCCGGTACTGCTGTCCAACGGCAACCCTATCGCCAGCGGTCCCGGCGAAGACGGCCGTCATTGGGCGACCTGGGAAGACCCGTTCAAGAAGCCGGCGTACCTGTTCGCGCTGGTGGCCGGCGACCTGTGGTGCGTCGAAGACACCTTCACCACCATGACCGAGCGCACCGTGGCGCTGCGAATTTATGTCGAACCGGAAAACATCGACAAGTGCCAGCACGCCATGAACAGTCTGAAGAAGTCCATGCGTTGGGACGAAGAAGTCTACGGTCGCGAGTACGACCTGGACATCTTCATGATCGTTGCCGTGAATGACTTCAACATGGGCGCGATGGAGAACAAGGGCCTCAACATCTTCAACTCCAGCGCCGTGCTGGCCAAGGCTGAAACCGCCACCGACGCCGCGCACCAGCGGGTCGAGGCCATCGTGGCCCACGAATACTTCCACAACTGGTCGGGCAACCGCGTGACCTGTCGCGACTGGTTCCAGTTGTCGCTCAAGGAAGGCTTCACCGTGTTCCGCGATTCGCATTTCTCCGCCGACATGAACTCGGCCACGGTGAAACGCATCCAGGACGTCGCCTATCTGCGCACCCACCAGTTCGCCGAGGACGCCGGCCCGATGGCGCACGCGGTACGCCCGGACAGCTTCATCGAGATTTCCAATTTCTACACCCTGACCGTGTATGAAAAGGGCTCGGAAGTGGTCGGCATGATCCACACCTTGCTCGGCGCCGATGGCTTCCGCAAAGGCAGCGACCTGTACTTCGAACGCCACGACGGCCAGGCCGTGACCTGCGATGACTTCATCAAGGCCATGGAAGACGCCAACGGAGTCGACCTGACCCAGTTCAAGCGCTGGTACAGCCAGGCTGGTACGCCACGTCTGGTGGTCAGCGAGTCCTACGACGCAGCGGCGAAAACCTACAGCCTGACCTTCCGCCAGAGCTGCCCGCAGACCCCGGACAAGGTGGAAAAACTGCCGTTTGTGATCCCGGTCGAACTCGGCCTGTTGGACAGCAAGGGCGTCGAGATTGCTCTGCGTCTTGCCGGTGAAGCATCGGCACAAGGCACTTCACGGGTCATTTCCGTGACCGAAGCCGAGCAGACCTTCACCTTTATCGACGTCGCCGAACAACCGTTGCCTTCGTTGCTGCGTGGCTTCTCTGCGCCGGTGAAACTGAGCTTCCCGTACAACCG
Organism: Pseudomonas baetica; assembly: GCF_051216495.1. GTDB lineage: Bacteria > Pseudomonadota > Gammaproteobacteria > Pseudomonadales > Pseudomonadaceae > Aquipseudomonas > Aquipseudomonas baetica_B. The sequence continues at coordinate 6,696 of NZ_JBPKAM010000166.1, forward strand.
CGACCAGCTGATGTTCCTGATGCAGCACGACAGCGATGGCTTCAATCGCTGGGATGCCGGCCAGCAATTGTCGGTGCAGGTGCTTCAGGAGTTGATCGCGCAACAACAGAAGGGCGAAACGCTGGTACTGGATCAGCGCTTGGTGACAGCCTTGAGCACTGTGCTGGGTGATGAATCGCTGGATCAGGCCATGGTCGCCGAAATGCTGTCGCTACCGAGCGAAGCGTACCTGACGGAAATTAGCGACGTGGCGGATGTCGACGCCATTCACATCGCCCGCGAATTTGCCCGCAAGCAACTGGCTGACGCGTTGTTCGACGGGCTGTGGCTGCGTTATCAGGCCAACCGCGAGCTGTCCAAGCAAACGCCTTACGTGGCCGAGGCCGAGCATTTCGCTCGTCGTGCGTTGCAGAACATTGCCTTGTCGTACCTGATGCTCAGCGGCAAGCCAGAAGTATTGGCCGCGACGCTGGAGCAGTTCGACGCCTGCGACAACATGACCGAGCGTCTGACCGCGCTCGCGGTGCTCGTCAACTCGCCGTTCGAAGAGCAGAAGGCCAAGGCGCTGGCCAGCTTCGCAGCGCACTTCAGCGACAACCCGTTGGTCATGGATCAGTGGTTCAGCGTTCAGGCTGGCAGCACGTTGCCCGGTGGCCTGGAGCGGGTTCGTCAGTTGATGGAGCATCCGGCGTTCAACATCAAGAACCCGAACAAGGTGCGGGCGCTGATCGGCGCGTTTGCCGGGCAGAACCTGATCAACTTCCATGCGGCGGATGGTTCGGGGTATCGCTTTTTGGCGGATCTGGTCATTGAGTTGAACGGGTTCAATCCGCAGATTGCTTCTCGCCAATTGGCACCGCTGACTCGCTGGCGCAAGTATGACGTTGCGCGTCAGGCGTTGATGAAAGGCGAGCTGGAGCGGATTCGGGCTTCGGGGCAGTTGTCGAGTGATGTGTTTGAGGTGGTGAGCAAGAGCTTGGCTTGATCTCGGTGTTGAACTTGGCGGCCTTAGGGCCGACCAGGTTCATGTTGACTGAGTACATATCCGTTTCTTCGGTAGCGGCGGCTGGCGGTTTCGCCCTTACGGCGACTCACTTTTTTTTCAAACGCCAAAAAAAAGTAAGCAAAAAAAGGCTCGCCCCGGCGTCCGGCCCCTCGCTAAGGCTCGGGGTTCCTTCGCTCCGGCATTCAACCGGGGGCATCGCCCTCCGGTTGGCTTCGCTGGCACCTACATGCGATGTGTTCGACTACGTCGAACGGCGCTGCGCGCCAATCCCCGGATGAACGCCTCCACTCAGCCTGCCGAAGGGGCGGGTGGATCAAGATCAAAAGCTGAAGGCGAGCTAACGCTCGGCCTGATGAGTGGTGAAAAGCGGGTGTACACCCACCAGCTTTTGCTTTTCTGTGGGAGCGAGCCTGCTCGCGATGGTCGTCAACGATAACGGTGGCAGCCTGACACCCAACTGTGTTCTGTCCTTCCCCGCGAGCAGGGGCTCCCCTCCAGGTATCC
>NZ_JBPKAM010000167.1:0-8205 GCF_051216495.1 Pseudomonas baetica
CGTTCCCACGGGCGAGTGCATTCCAACTGTGGGAGCGAGCCTGCTCGCGAAAGGGCCGGTAGTCCTGACCAATCAATATCGGTTAAACGGATTCCCGGACTTCCACCAATTGCCCCAACCGACTGCGCGTACGGGCCAGGTCAATGGCTTCGCCACCCAGGCTTTCGCGCAGCGAGCGCTGCCCGAGCAAGATCAGGTACTTGTCCTGATCGTACAAAACGTCCACCAGATTGATGAAGCGCTGCTGGGCGGCAATCGAACAGTCGGCCAGGTTGGGCAATTGGTCGATGATCCAGTGATCGAAGCGTCGGCACAGTTCCAGATAGTCCATGACGGCAGTGGGGTGGTCACACAGGTCGCTGAAGGTAAAGCCGATAGTGCGTCCGTCGCGGTAACGAGCCGGAAGATGGCGGGTGCCGACCGGCAGGGCGATGGCCGGCGCATCGGCGGCCGGCAGGTTCGAGGCCTGACGCTGTGCTGGCGTGGCGGGCCAGACATACTGGCCCTGGGTGAACAGCTGTTGCGCGTGGGTTCTGGCCTGGCTGCGGTAGTCGTGCGGCCCGCCAACTTCCATCACCTGCATGCGCCCGTTGATCAGGTCAATCACCGGTTTGAAGCGCGCGTGGTACAGCGGGTTGGGCAGCAGGCCTTCCGGCGGGTAATTCGACGTGACGAGCAGCAGGATGCCCCGGCCGAATAACGCTTTGAACAGGCGCGTGATCAGCATCGCATCGCCGATGTCGTGGACGTGGAACTCGTCGAAGCACAGAACCCGACAATCGTGCAGCAGTTCATCGAGGGTGGTCGCCAGCGCATCGGGCTGATCGCGATGCTTGAACATCCCCTGATGCAACCGGGCAAAAAACTCGTGGAAGTGCAGGCGCTGTTTTTCCGCGACGGGGATGGCCTGGAAGAAACCATCGAGCAACCAGCTCTTGCCGCGGCCTACTGCGCCGTGCAGATAGAGCCCGGGCCGGGGTTGCGCCACGGCATCCAGCAACGTCGCGGCGTGCTGCGCCATGCTGTCGATCACCCGCTGCTGGCTGAGGCTGAGGGTATAGCCCTGGGAATGGGCCTTGCGGTGAAAGTAGTCATGGATGACCTGGCCACCCACGGTGCTGTTGCTCGACGCTTTGCCAAAGAGACGGCGCCACGATGTCCAGCGTGGTGTGAGTCGCGAACGGTTGGGCGGTCGAACGGCCACTGTGATTTCACCCCGATATCTTCAGGCAGGCTCCCCGAGCTGCGGCGGCATAGTGTAACCAGAGGCGGGAATTTGCTTCCAGTTGTGTCGATGGATTCAGGGCGGTTATTGGACAGAAAACTGCGGTGTGTACAGCTTATTGCGCGTTACCACGGGATGTTATCCGGTAATGGCAATGCGAAATCACTTCTTTTTAATGGATCCAATTTTTGTCCATCGACTGGCGATTTCATGGCGCATGGCTAACCTGAGTGTTACAGGACACCCCGCAAAAGGAATGGGGCCGTGAATGGACATGTGGTACTGGCAATCTTGAGCGTTGGGCTCAGCTCGATCGTATCGGCCGCCGAATTCCAGGTTCAGGTGCGGGTCGATGTGCAACGCGGCTGTCAATTGGTCGGGCAACAACGCACTGCGGGCGTCGAGCAACTGGGCGTGCTGGACTTTGGCAGTACCGCGCGGTTGGACAATCCTGCCGGGCCACTGGGGGCTGCGCTGATGAACGAGCGCTTGCCACGGCTCGAATGCAACCCCGATACCCCTTATCAATTACGCGTCGATGGCGGCCTGCACGGCGGCGTCGGCGACGTGCGCTACATGGCGGGCAATACCGAACACAGCAAACCCATTCCCTATCGGCTTTATCAGGATCCGGCGCGACGTATTCCGCTGGTGGTGGATGTGCCGGTGAGCGGTCGTGTGCCGGATACGGGCTCGGTGGATTTGCCGCTGTACGCCCGTATCGAACCGTTGGTCGGGATTCCCCATGCCAGTCGTTATTCGGATGTCGTGAAGGTGACGCTTATCTGGTAAGCGCATCGGCAACAAGCCACCTGGCGGAGCCCGGGTTATGCAGGGACGGGTCGTTTGAGGATGAACGACGGCTTTTTCAGATCCTGAGGGATTGGGATGGATATGATGACGAGGTTCTGGAAGGTTTTTGCCGCGAGCGCACTGATGCTGCCGGCCGGCATCGCGCCAGCAGCCGTCAGCGGGCAAATACAGGCGCGGCTGACCCTCATCGCCGGTTGCGAAGTGACCAATGGTACTGACTCCGGCAACCCGGTCAGTGATTTCGGCACCCTGGATTTCGGCCAGCAAGGCCCGACCTGGGACAACCCGATCGAGGCCCGCATCTCTGACGAAGCCAGCGGCAGGTTGAATGTGGCCTGCAATCCCTCGGTTACCGGTTTCACCGTCACCATCGATGGTGGCACCCATGGCGACGGCACCACGCGTCGCCTGAGCAATGGCCGCCAGACCATTGCCTATCAACTGTTCCTCGATGCATCCGGCAACCAGAGCTACAGCATCGGCCAGCAACACAATTTCGCTGTCACCAGTGGGGCGCAGATACCGATCCCGGTATTCGGCTCGGTGGTGGCCAATACCCGCGCGCTGCCGGCCGGTGTCTATTCCGACACCCTGACGGTGACGCTCGACTGGTAACCCCGTAGAGGACGGACACCATGCGTACGTTTGCATCAAGGATAGGTTTGTCGTTGCTGGGCCTGACGCTGGCGTCAGGCGCCCAGGCTGCCACCACGGTCACTGGCCAGATTACCTCCAGCCTGATCCTGATCAGCAGTTGCCAGGTCAACGGCTCCGGTGGCTCTTCCGGCCTGAATTTCGGCGCCTTGAATTTCGGCACGGCCAATAGCCTGTTCACCACGGCCACTGGACAAGTGCTGGGTGGTGGCGGCGGGGCACTGTCGATTCTTTGCTCTGCCGGCACCACGCCGACGGTCAAGGTGCGTGCCGGGGCCCACGACGGACAATCGCCGGGCGGTACCCGGGCGTTGTACGACGGTGTCGCCAATTATGTGCCGTATGACTTGTACACCGATGCCGGGCACTCGCAGCTGTTGGCCATCGACGGGGTGATCAATCTCGCGCCCAGTACCGGCGTGGCGCAGACGGTGAACATCTACGGTCAGGCGCTGGGCAAGGCCGGGCTGCCGGCGGGCACCTACACCGACACCATTTCCGTCGAACTGACGTTCTAGGGTCATGTATCGCCACGGCTGTGCGCTGCTGTTGCTGATGTGTGCAGGCAGCGTGCCTTCGCCATTGTCGGCGGCCACCAGCCAGAGCTTCCAGGTTAGCGCCACGATCACCCCCGGTTGCCTGGTGGTTGGCGGGGTGTCGAATTACGGCAGCCTGAATTTCGGCAGTCGCTCGGCGTTGGCCACAGGCACGGTGCAGGTGGCGTTGACCGCAGGCGTGCAGTTGCAATGCACGCCGGGCGTGACGCTGAACATGAGCGTCGATGGCGGACAGTACAACAATGGCGGGCGGCACATGCAGCTCAGCACCGGCAGCAACCGCGTGGCCTATCAGCTGTTTCGCGATGCGGCGTTCAGCCAGAGCCTGGGAATCGGCCAAAGCGTGGCGGTGGCCTATAGCGATGCGAACAACATCAGCCTGCCGATTTACGGTCAGGTGCAGTTACCGGGAAACCAGCCCGGGGGGACATACAGTGATGTGCTGCAGGTGCAGCTGTCGTGGTAACGGGATAATCGGATCATAAGGAGATGGCACATGCATTCACCTTCGCGGCGACTATCGGTCGTGCGTCATGCGCTATTGGCACTGCTGTGGCTGGGGATGGCCAAGGTGCAGGCCGCCAGCTCGGTGCTGATCTGGCCGATCGATCCGGTGCTGGAAGCCGATCAACAGGCCAGCGCCCTTTGGCTGGAAAATCGCGGCAGCGAAACCGCCAATCTGCAAATCCGAGTGTTTGCCTGGAGCCAGAGCGGCTTCAGCGATCAATACCAGAATCAGCGCGACGTGATCGGCAGCCCACCTGTGGCAAAGATCGAACCGGGCCAGAAACAACTGGTGCGCCTGACCCGCACCCGGGAAATCCCGCCGGGGCAGGAGCTGGCCTATCGCATCATCATCGATGAGATTCCCTCGGTGAAATCCCCCGCGGCAGACGATGGAAAAACCGCGGCGGCGATTCGTTTCCAGATGCGTTATTCGGTGCCGTTGTTTGCCTATGGTGCCGGCCTGTGGAGCAAGGAGGACACCACCCGCCAGCGCGATCCGAAAGGCGTAGGCCTGCCGGATCTGAGTTGGCGCACGGTGGCGGTGGATGGGCGTCCCTATGTCGAGGTGCGCAACCAGGGCGCGGTGCATGCGCGGTTGACCGATGTGTCGCTCAAGCAGGGCAACCAGGCCAAACCGCTGGTGGAGGGGTTGCTGGGATACGTATTGCCCGGCGCCGTGATGCGTTGGCCTGCGCCGGGCCCGGTGGCCGTCGACCAGGCGTTGCAGGTGAGGGTCAACGGTGCGGCGCAAGTGCAGAGTATTGCGCCGTCTCTTTGATTGCAGTTGATTTTCTGTGGCGAGGGAGCTTGCTCCCGCTGGGTTGCGAAGCAGCCCCAACCCAGGCCGCACCGTTTACCAAATACACCCCGTTGAATGGATTGGCGACTGCTTCGCAGTCGAGCGGGAGCAAGCTCCCTCGCCACAGGAAGCTTTTTGCCTGCGGTTGAATTGCGGTGGGGTAAAGGAGACAAGGTCCATTGACGGACAAAAAGCGGTAATGAGCCAGGGTAGGGCTCGCAGTGTGCAGCGTCCGTTGTGGGCCGTTGGCTGTGCCTGTTGCCTGGCATTCGTTCATCACGCAGAGGCCGGTGACTTGCCGCCTCCGCCCAGCGGCATGGAGGCGGTGGCCGATGCGCAGTTGTTCCTGGAATTGGTGGTCAACCGGATGAACACCGGACGGGTCGTCGCGGTCGAGCAGCGCAACGGACAGTTTTTCCTGCCTGCCAGTGCGTTGCGTGAAACCGGCATGAAGCTGCCGGAAAACATCGGCGCCGAAGTCGGCCTCGACAGCTTGCCGGGGTTGCACAGCGAGTACGACAGCAACGCACAGCGCCTGTTGCTCGACGTGCCGCCGGACTGGCTGCCCGAGCAGTTTGTCGGCCGACGCGAAGCCTACCCGCGTACCCCCGCCCTGAGCAGTTTCGGCGCCCTGTTCAACTATGACCTGTACCTCAACGACACCGATGATGCCGGCACCTACCTGGCGGCATGGAACGAAGTGCGGCTGTTCGACAGCTGGGGCACGCTGTCCAACACCGGGCAATATCGCCGCACGATGTCGGGGGACGAGGTCGGCACGCTGAACAATGGCTACCTGCGCTATGACACCACCTGGCGTTACTCCGATGATGATCGGCTGCTGACCTACGAAGCGGGTGATCTGGTCAGTGGTGCCTTGCCCTGGAGCAACTCGGTGCGCCTGGGCGGTGTGCAATGGTCCCGTGATTTCGGCGTGCGCCCGGACCTGGTGACTTATCCCTTGCCACAATTCGCCGGTGAAGCGGCCGTGCCGTCTTCGGTGGATTTGTTTATCAACGGCTACAAATCCAGCAGTGCCGATCTGCAACCCGGTCCTTACACACTGACCAATATTCCGTTCATCAACGGTGCCGGCGAAGCTGTAGTGGTCACCACCGATGCGCTGGGGCGACAGGTTTCGACTACTGTGCCGTTCTACGTCACCAGCAGTTTGCTGCAAAAAGGCCTGACGGACTTTTCCGTGGCGGCCGGCACCTTGCGCCAGGACTATGGTCTGCGGGATTTCAGTTATGGCCCCGGTGTCACCTCCGGCAGCCTGCGCTATGGCCTGAGCGATCACTTCACCCTGGAGAGTCACGCCGAAGCCTCGGATTCCCTGACCCTCGGCGGCATTGGTGGCAACGTGCGCCTGGGGAATTTCGGGGTGCTCAACAGCGCCATCAGCCAAAGCCGTTTCGACAGTGAAAGCGGGCAGCAATTGAGCCTGGGTTATCAGTACAGCAGCCAGCACTACAGCTTCTCCTGGCAGCGTTTGCAACGGCGTGATCAATACGCCGACCTGACGGTACTTGACAGTCCGTACACCACCCTCAGCCAGCGCAGTGAACAGGCGACCCTGAGTCTCAACCTCGACACCTGGGGCAGCTTGGGCGTTGGCTATTTCGACGTGCGCGCGGCGGACGATTCGCGTACACGCCTGCTCAACCTGACTTGGAGCAAACCCCTGTGGCACAGCAGTAGCTTTTACCTGTCGGCCAACCGCGAGATTGGTGACAGCAACTGGGCGGTGCAGGCGCAACTGGTGATTCCGTTCGACTTGCGCGGCAGTCTGGCCATCAGCAGCGAACGCAGCAAGACCGGGCAGTCCCAGCAGCGGGTCAACTACAGTCGTGCCGTGCCGACTGAAGGCGGGGTGGGCTTCAATCTCGGTTACGCCAAAGGGGACGGACCAGATTACCGGCAGGCCGACCTGACCTGGCGCCTGCAATCGGTGCAATTGCAGGCTGGCGTCTATGGCACATCAGAGGCTGAAACCCGTTGGGCCGACGCCAGCGGATCGCTGGTGTGGATGGACAACCAAGTGTTCGCTGCAAATCGTATCGACGATGCCTTTGTGGTGGTCAGCACCGATGGCTTTGCCGACATTCCGGTACGCTACGAAAACCAGCAGGTCGGCCAGACCGATCGCAACGGTCACCTGTTGGTGCCCTGGAGCAGCGCTTACTACCGCGGCAAATACGAAATCGATCCCTTGAACCTGCCGGCCAACGTGCGCAGTCCGAACGTCGAACAACGCATCGCGGTACGCCGTGGCAGTGGTTATCTGCTGGAGTTTCCGTTGAGCCGGGTGATTGCTGCGAGCATCGTGCTGGTGGATGCGCAGCAACAGGAATTGCCTCTGGGTAGCGGTGTGGTGCACGCGCAAAGCGGCACGCAAACCGTGGTGGGTTGGGACGGTCTGGTGTACCTGGAAAACCTGCAGCAGAAGAACGACCTGCAGGTGACCCTGGTCGATGGCAAAACCTGTCACGTGCAGTTCACAATTGATGTGAATCAGGATCAGATTCCGTTGCTCGGGCCGTTGGTGTGCCGATGAAATGGCTGGTGCTGCTGGTGCTCTGGCTACCGGGTTCGGCATGGGCATTGTGCTCGGTGGTCCCCACCACGCCAGCAGGCTTCGGCTCGCTGAGTTCGATTGCCGTGCGCACCACGTCACAACCCAGTTCCACGCTCAATGGTGGCTTGAGTTGCACCGGCTCGTTGCTGACGTTGTTGAGCAGTAACGATCACTTCTGGGCCACCGTCACCTCGACCCGGAGCGGGTTGCTCGGGCCCACCGGCGATGTCATCGGCTACTCGATCTACGCCAACAACAGCACCAGTTATCCGTTGACCCGTGGCACCGCCTTCGACTTCGCCCGCAATGGCATCATCGATGCGCTTGGCTTGCTCAACGGCACGGTGCCGAAAACCGTGCCGTTGTATTTCGCAACCACGATCGGCAGCAACGTCGCCGCCGGGGTGTATAGCGAAACCCTGAGCATTTTCTGGAACTGGAATTACTGCGCCGGGATCGGCGTTGGAGGCGTTTGTCTGGGGCGTGATATCAGCAGCGGCACTACCACGCTGACGGTCAATCTGACGGTAGCGAACGACTGTACGATCACGGCACCGAACATTGCCTTTGGTAGCGCGCCGGTGGTCAGCGCGTTCGCCCCGGTCACCGGGCAGACTATCAACCTGGCCTGCACCAAGGGCAGTGCCTACACCGTCGGGCTGAGCGATGGTCAGAATCCAGTCAGTGTCGGGGGGCGGCGGCGGATGGTTTCCGGTGGTAATTATCTGGCCTATGACATTTTCAAAAGTGCCGGTACGACCCGTTGGGGCAGTGTGGGCGCTGCACGTCGGGCCAGTTCCGATGCCGAGGTCAATCCGGGAAATGGGTTGGGGACGGGGAGTCAGATCTTCAATTACAACGCGAAGATCTACACCGATCAGACCACGCCGCCGGCGGGGACTTACCTGGACAACGTGGTGCTGGATGTGGGGTTTTGAAGCCTGACGGCCTGAGCCGATTTAGCGGATGTCCGCAATTCAATTGTGGGGGCGGGGGGGGGGGGGGGGGGGGGGGGGGGGGGGGGGGGGGGGGGGGGGGGAGGGGGGGGGGGGGGGGGGGGGGGGGGGGGGGG
>NZ_JBPKAM010000168.1:0-8147 GCF_051216495.1 Pseudomonas baetica
AGCCTGCTCGCGATGATCGTGAACGATAACGCGGGCGGCCAGTTGCCCAGTGGCGCTCTCGGGTTTTTCGCGAGCAGGCTCGCTCCCACAGGGGTTACAGGGCCGCTTTTTCGAAAGCATCCAGTTGATTGAGCAGCTCTGCCGTTTTACGTGGCATCAACTGCGTATCACAACGGGTCTCCACGTTGATGATGATCGCCGGGTCGTTGCAGCAAATGCGCACCCGGAAACGCCAGTCACTGAAAATCACTTTCAGCCCGTCGCGGTCATCGATCTCCAGTGCCTGCTCGCCATACAGTTTCTTCAGGTGTGCGAGCAGGGGGTAGGGGTCGGGCATCGACCGACGAATGTCCCCGGACGAGGGAAACACACCGATGCGATCCACCAGCAGGATCGTGCCCAGCCAAGGTTCGTTGGCGCTGGGCAACGGCTGATGCCGTGACAACCAGCTCATTACCCCGAGGTTGCCCACCTCCGGTTCATTGTCTGCCGAGTATTGCGCTTTGTTCATGGTGGCCTGCCTGAATGAAGAGTGGGCGTTGGTCGTGTGGTCGGGCTTCAGCGGCCCTTGAGGTAGACGTTGTCGTAGCAGAAGTTGGTCGCCTGGAGGTAGCCCTCGGCGTCGCCGCAGTCGAAACGCAGACCCTTGAACTTGTAAGCCAACACGCAGCCGTTACGGGCCTGTTTCATCAGGGCATCGGTGATCTGGATCTCGCCGCCTTTACCCGGCTCGGTGTCGGCGATCAGGTCGAAGATATCCGGCGTCAGAATGTAGCGGCCGATGATCGCCAGGTTGGACGGAGCGTCTTGCGGGCTGGGTTTTTCCACCATGTGGTTGACCCGGTAGATGCCATCGGAAATCAGCTCGCCGGCGATCACGCCGTATTTGTGGGTCTGGTCGCGGGGGACTTCCTGGATGGCCACGATCGAGCAGCGGAATTTCCGGTAGAGCTCGATCATCTGCGTGAGCACGCCGTCACCTTCCAGGTTGAGGCACAGGTCATCGGCCAGCACCACGGCGAAGGGTTCATCACCGATCAAAGGGCGACCGCTGAGAATCGCGTGGCCCAGGCCTTTCATTTCGACCTGACGGGTGTAGGAGAAGGTGCAGGTATCGATCAGCTCGCGGGTGCCGGCGAGGAACTTCTCCTTCTCGGTGCCGCGAATCTGGTGCTCCAACTCATAGCTGATGTCGAAGTGGTCTTCCAGCGCACGCTTGCCCCGCCCGGTGACGATCGCCATGTGTTGCAGGCCGGCATCCCGTGCCTCTTCAACGGCGTATTCGATCAACGGCTTGTTGACGATCGGCAGCATTTCCTTGGGCATCGCTTTGGTGGCCGGCAAGAAACGCGTGCCATAACCGGCCGCGGGGAACAAACATTTACGAATCATAAAAACATCCTGGAAAGTCATGGATCACAGCCAACGGGTGGGCGTAATAAACACGGGATAAAACTTTATGTTTATTGAGCCATTACTTTAATACCGAGTTAAGTGGTTGATGGCAATTACCCATGTGTGCAGAACGACACAATGTTATGAGATGTCGGTTTGTTAGTTGTTGGTTATTTTTAGTCGGTATCTGTTGATAGTGATGAAAGCATCAGGGTGCTAATAAGTACCAAGTCATTCGGTTCGACGTCCACAAAATATTTATTGATGTTCGTTGAACTAATTTTGAATTGGGTTGTTGTCGCTCTCAAGTGTGGCTTGGTACGCACATTTAATAAAGGGGGGTTGACACGTTACTTGGCACTTTTTTCCACCATGGACCGCACTATGAAGATTCTGGTAACGGGGGGCGCCGGTTATATCGGCTCGCACACCACACTTGCGCTGCTTGAAGCAGGTCATGAAGTTGTCGTGCTGGATAATCTTTGCAATAGCAGCGACGCGGCATTGCACGCGGTGGAAGCCATATGCGGCAGAAGTGCGTGGATGATTCGCGGCGATGTGTGCGACAGGGCCTTGCTGGACCGGATTTTCCGTGAGCATGCCATCGACGCCGTGCTGCATTTTGCCGGGCTCAAGGCGGTCGGTGAGAGCGTGCGCAAGCCGCTTGAGTATTACGAGACCAACGTCGGCGGCAGTATCACCTTGTGTCAGGCGATGGCAGCGGCGGGGGTGTTCCGCCTGGTGTTCAGTTCGTCGGCCACGGTGTATGGCGAGCCTGCGCAGATGCCGATTCGCGAGGACTTTCCCACTGGCAACCCCACCAACCCCTACGGCCAATCCAAGCTGATCGTCGAAAACGTGCTGCGTGACCTGAGCCTGGCGGAACCGCGCTGGAGTATCGCCCTGTTGCGTTACTTCAATCCGATCGGCGCCCACGACAGTGGTCATCTGGGTGAAGACCCGAACGGCATCCCGAACAACCTCGTGCCCTATATCAGCCAGGTGGCGGTCGGCAGCCTGCAGGAGCTATCGATCTTTGGCGACGATTACCCCACGGTCGACGGCACCGGCGTGCGCGACTACATCCACGTCGTGGATCTGGCGGATGGCCACCTGAAAGCGTTGCAGTCCATCGCGGGACGCACCGGCATACATACCTGGAATCTGGGCACGGGCGATGGGTACAGCGTAATGCAAGTGCTGCGTGCCTTCGAACAGGCGTGCGGCCGGCCGGTGCCTTATCGGGTGATGCCACGTCGCTCGGGTGATATTGCCGAGAGTTGGGCTGACGCCTCGAAAGCGGCGAAAGAGCTGGGCTGGAAAGCCACGCGCAACTTGCAGGACATGGTCACCGACACCTGGCGCTGGCAATCGAATCATCCGAAGGGCTTCCTCGGGTGATGGCGTTTTGGGCTAATGTTATTTCCAGTCAGGTTGTTAGATATCGTCGGGAAAATACACTGGCAATGCTTTTTGCAAGTCCGTAGATATAAACCTGCCGTTCGACATTTATCAGTCAGGTAGGACTGTGAATGAACAACGGATCTTGTCGCATTTTTGCGACTTGAACTCTACCACCTCTAACGGAGCACCTGATGTCAAAGTGCAATGTTAGAAAGGAGTTGATATGAAGAAAGTAATGGCGATTGCCTTGTTGACGATGTTGAGCAATTGGGCATCCGCAGCTGAAGCGCCGCTGACAGCAGTGACCAATGTAGTGGGTAGTGTGGCAGCTTCTCCCGCCACGGCTGCCAGTACTGCAGTGGTCGCCAGTGCAATAGCAGCGACCAACAGTGGTGGAAGTGCCAACGGTGGTACCAGCGGTACGTCGGGTACTTCAGGTACAACCGGAACGCACAACTAACTGAAGTAACTGTTGGTGCAGTACAAGGTCGCCCGACGAAAGTCGGGTGACTTTGTTTTTGGATTCGCCCTTGAATAGCGTAGTGCCATTATGACTCGTAGTTTTTCTCTTTTAATGTTGGCAAGTCTCGCTTTACAAGGTTGCATGTTTTCCCCCGGTCAATACCTGAGCACCAGTGACATCACGCGCCAAGGGGCCAGCGAAAGCAGCCGGGTCGAGCTCATTCCGATCACTCCCAAACTGATCTCGATGAACCGGGCCACCCATAAGCGTGAGTCCGTGCCGGCGGAATTGTTGGCGGCGCCGGCCGAATACCGCATTGGCAACAACGATGTGCTGTACATCACGGTCTGGGATCACCCCGAGCTGACGGCCCCGTCGGGAGCACAACAGCAGATCGATGCCAACGGTCGCCTGGTGCGTTCCGACGGCACGCTTTACTACCCGTACATCAAGGAAGTCCAGGCGGCCGGCAAAACCATCCAGCAATTGCGGGCAGATATCGAACAGCGGCTGTCGGCGTTCATCGCCGAGCCGCAAGTGGACGTCGCCGTGTTGCGCTTCGCCAGTCAGAAAGTCGTGGTGTCGGGCGCAGTTTCCAAGGCCGGTCCACAGGCGATTTCCACCAACCCGCTGAGTGTGGTCGAGGCCTTGGGGGCGGCGGGTATCGATACGGCCAGCGCGGATTTGTCCGGTTTGATGCTGACGCGAAACGGGCGGATGTACCCGCTCAATCTCGATACGCTCAACCAGCAGGATTCCGAGTTGCAGAGCGTCTACCTCAAAGGTGGCGATCAGTTGTATCTGCCTTACAACGACAAGAAGCGCATCTACGTCATGGGTGAGGTCAATCAGCCCCGTGCCCTGAGCTTCAAGACCGCGACGATGAACCTGTCGGACGTCCTCGGTTCGGTAGGCGGGTTGAGCCAGACCACCTCGAACGGCAACGCCGTGTACGTCATCCGGGGCGTCGAAAACCTCGATGCGGAGCCGGCCAAGGTCTATCAACTGCAAGCCGAATCGCCGACCGCCATGGCACTCGCCACGCACTTCGAAGTGCAGCCTCAGGACGTGGTTTATGTCGGCCCTGCCAACGTGACTCGCTGGAACCGCTTCATCAGCCAATTGGTGCCTTCGGCATCCATTGTCGGTACGGGCGCTTCCGCGGCGAAGAACATGAGTGAAGTCAGCAGCAACAGCAACTAAGGCCGGGTCTATCTGTGAGAACGTTGAAAGCTGGCGTCTGCTTGATAGCGGCGTTGTCGTTGTGCGGCTGTAACCCGCTGATGGTCGCTTCGTTGAGCAACTTCAAATCGGCGGTCAGCGGGCCTGATGAAGTGGAGGTTTCCGCCGAGCAAGTGGCCCAGGTCCGGTATCCCCAACTGAAGTTGACCACGCCGTCCGGCTCCGGGGTGCTGGCCATGGTGCGTGAGCGGGGCGACCTGCAATTTTGGGTGGCGTCCGGCAAACAGGTGTTGCTCCTGCGCGACGGCCTGGCCGTGCGCAGCGTCGGCCTGGGGCTTGGCAGCGATCTGGATGGAACGCGTCTTACCGGTGCCTCACCTTTCAAGCAGGGCCTGCATCAACTGCCGGATGGCTACACCAGCCAACGCCGGATCGACGTTTACCAAGGCCAGGAAGTGGGGGTGACGCTAAACAGTCGCTTCTCTCGCCGATCCACGGAAACCCTCGAAATTCTCAACAAGGAATACACCGTGCTGCGTGTCGATGAGCAGATTGACGCCCCGGCCATCGGCTTGAGTGCGACCAATCGTTACTGGGTCGATCCCGTTGACGGTTTCATTATGCAGAGTGAACAGCAACTGACCTCGCAACTGCGGGTCAAGATCGTCCAGTTGACCCCTGAACGCAGGCATGCCCGTTGAAGCGGGTCAGGGTTCTATCGGCGTGTCTGTTGTTGATTGCCGGTGTCAGTCATGCAGCCGTCACCGTCACCGGTGACGTCGCCAATCCGGGGGCCATCGAGCTGCCGGCGGGTGGGCGCTTGCTGGACGTGATCAGCGTGGCGCAACCCAATGCCGAAAGTTATTGGCTGGCAGGCGCATTGCTGCGTCAGTCCTTGCTCGAGGAGCAAGCCAGGCTCAAGGCCGGGGTGCTATTCGATCTGGACGTTTTGCAGCGCATGGCCTTGCTCTTCGACCGGCCGAGCCGGGCCGCCCTGGCGACACGCCTGGCCGAGCAAGTCAGGCAGATGCCGGTCACCGGCCGCCAGGTGGCCGTGCTGGACCCGGTCGCGGTGGAAGTCGGCTTCGCGCAAAACATGCGTCTGGACGATGGAGATCGCCTCATCTACCCGTTACGTGTCGACGAGGTCGAGGTGGTCGGGGCAGTCGCCGAGCCTTGCCGTCTCGCCCATGTCGAGCAGCAAGAAGCCAGTGATTACCTGCAAGGCTGCGCGCCGCTTGCCGACGCTGACGCCGATTATGTGTGGCTGATCCAACCCGATGGCGTCAGCCGGCGGGTCGGTATTGCAGCCTGGAATCGCGAGAGCGGGCAGATCCCCGCCGCCGGCAGCAAGATCCTGGTCCCGGTGAAAAATGACGATCTTGATCCGCCCCTACCTGAACTGAATCAGCAGTTGGCCGAATTTCTTGCCACGCAATTGGCTGAGGTGGTTCGTTGAATTTACGTTTTGCAGCTGTGTTGTTATTACCCTGCGGTCTGGCTCATGGGGAGCCGCGCATTTCCCAGAATGACTTCGGTGGCGTGGGCCTGTTGCAGACGCCGACCGCCAGAATGGCGCCGGCCGGTGAGTTGAGCGTGAATGCCAATCGAACCGACCCCTACACGCGTTACAGCCTGTCGATCCAACCGCTTGACTGGCTGGAAGGCTCGTTTCGCTACACCGCCATCACCAACCGCCCCTACGGCCCGGAGTCGCTGAGCGGCAGCCAGAGCTATAAGGACAAGGCGGTCGACGTCAAAGCCCGCCTCTGGCAGGAGAGCCACTGGGCGCCCGAACTGTCGCTGGGGTTCCGAGACATCGGCGGTACCGGCCTGTTCTCCAGTGAATACCTGGTGGCCAGCAAGCGCTATAACGATTTCGATTTCAGCGCCGGCATTGCCTGGGGTTACCTGGGCAACCGCGGCGACTTCGACAACCCGCTGGGCTCGATCGATGACCGCTTCGATACCCGACCGGACAGCGAAGGTACCGGTGACGTCAACGCTGGATCGTACTTTCGCGGCAGCCCTTCATTTTTCGGCGGTGTGTCCTATCAGACGCCCTGGGATCGCCTGAGCCTGAAACTGGAATACGAAGGCAACGACTACAAGAACGAGCCCAAGGACAACCCGATCAAGCAGGACACACCGATCAACGTTGGCGCCGTGTTCAAGCTCACCGACACGCTGGATTTAAGTGCCGCGTGGGAGCGGGGCAACACGGCGATGTTCGGTATTACGTTCCATACCAACTTCGTCAGCCGCAAGGCACCGGCCAAGACCTTCGATCCGCCGGCCGAACCACTGCCGGCCAAGGCACCGACCACTGCGCCGGATCAGGTCGATTGGGCGGATGTGTCGCAGCGCCTGCAGCAAAATGCCGGGTACAAGGTCGAGCGCATCACCCAGCGTGACTCGGAACTGTTCGTGTATGGCGAGCAGTCGCGCTACTTCAGTTCGGCCAAGGCGGTGGGTCGCGCAAGCCGGATTCTGGATAACAGCGTCAATGACGATATCGACTGGTTCACCGTGGTGAACAAGCGCTACGACCTGCCGCTCGAGGAAACCAGCGTACCTCGGCAAACCTTCCGTGAAGTGCTCAACAACGAAGAGTCGATGCAAACGCTGCACCGTACGACCGAGATCAATCCGGCGGTGCCGCATAACGAGAAAACTCTCTTTACCGGAACCCCTCAGCCCTTCGCGTATGGCCTGGGACTTGGCTTCAAGCAGAACGTCGGCGGCCCTGATGGCTTGCTCTATCAGTTCAGTGCCGACGCGGACGCCGAGTATCGGTTCAACCGCAACACCTGGTGGAGCGGTTTGCTCAGTGCCAATCTGGTAAACAACTTCGACAAGTTCACCTATGACGCACCCAGTGGTCTGCCCCGTGTCCGTACGGACTTGCGCCAGTACATGACCACCTCCGATGTCACCATGCCGCTGTTCCAGCTCAGCCATGCCGAGCAGTTGGATAAGGACCTGTATGGCATGGTCTACGGCGGTTACCTGGAGTCGATGTTCGCGGGCGTGGGGGGCGAGGTGCTGTTTCGCCCGACAGGCCAGCGCTGGTCGGTTGGTGCGGACCTGAACTATGTGCGCCAGCGCGATTTCGACCAGGGCTTCGGCTTGCGTGATTACAACGTCCTCACCGGCCATATCACCGGCTACACCGACTTGCCCTACGACACGCTTGCGGCGGTCAGCGTCGGGCGTTACCTGGCCAGGGATTGGGGCGTCACGCTCGACCTCTCGCGGGAGTTCCGCAACGGCGTACGGTTTGGCGCCTGGGCAACGATCACCACCGCCACCGGCGACGAGTACGGTGAAGGTAGTTTCGACAAGGGTATTTACCTTTCCATTCCGTTCGACGAGATGATGAGCATGTCGACCATGCGTCGCGCCAACGTTGTTTGGTCTCCGCTGACCCGGGACGGTGGCGCGCGGCTCAATCGCAGCTTCCAGCTGCACTCCATGACCGACAGCCGCGACACCGACCTGTTCTATCGCAACTTCGAGAAGATCGCGGAGTAATGGCGCTCGATCTACAGGGCCGTTGCCCTGTAGATCGCATCGGGCGCTGTGTGAATGAACCAGATCCACCATTCATGCTGCTTGACACACCGCTTTCGCGAGCAGGCTCGCTCCCACCAAGAGAGGTCGGGGGGAAAAAACCCAACCATACAGACCAAACCCCCTCGGA
>NZ_JBPKAM010000169.1:0-8101 GCF_051216495.1 Pseudomonas baetica
CCCCCCCCCCCCCCCCCCCCCCCCCTTCCCCCCCCCCCCCCCCCTCCCCCCCCCCCCCCCCCCCCCCCCCCCCCCCCTCCTACAGGGGGGACTTACTGGGTGTAAATCTGATCGAAAATCCCGCCATCGTTGAAGTGGGTTTTCTGCACGGTGCGCCAGTCACCGAAGGTCTTCTCCACCGAGAGGAAGTCGACTTTCGGGAAACGGTCGGTGTACTTGGCCAACACGGCCGGGTCACGCGGACGCAGGTAGTTGGCGGCAGCGATTTCCTGGCCTTCAGGCGACCACAGGTACTTCAAGTATTCCTCGGCGGCGGCACGGGTGCCTTTTTTGTCGACGGATTTGTCGACGATCGAGACCGGTGGCTCGGCTTCGGCGGAGACGCTTGGGTAGATCACTTCAAACTGGTCACGACCGAATTCGCGGGCAATCATTTCCGCTTCGTTCTCGAAGGTCACCAGCACGTCGCCGATCTGGTTGGTCATGAAAGTGGTGGTGGCGGCACGGCCACCGGTATCGAGCACCGGTGCCTGCTTGAACAGCTTGCCGACGAAGTCCTTGGCCTTGTTCTCGTCACCGCCGTTTTTCAGCACATAGCCCCAGGCCGACAGATAGGTGTAGCGGCCGTTACCGGAGGTTTTCGGGTTTGGCACGACCACTTGCACGCCGTCCTTGAGCAGGTCCGGCCAGTCTTTCAGGGCTTTCGGGTTGCCTTTGCGGACGATGAACACGGTGGCCGAGGTGAATGGCGCGCTGTTGTTCGGCAGGCGGGTGACCCAGTTGTCCGGGACCAGTTTGCCGTTGTCCGCCAGGGCGTTGATATCGGTGGCCATGTTCATGGTGATCACGTCAGCCGGCAGGCCGTCGATGACCGACCGTGCCTGTTTGCTGGAGCCGCCGAAAGACATCTGCAGGGTGATGTTTTCGTTGTGTTCGGCTTGCCAGTGTTTTTGGAACGCCGTGTTGTAGTCCTTGTAGAAATCGCGCATCACGTCGTAGGAAACGTTGAGCAGGGTCGGTGCAGCTTGAGCCACGCCGGTCAGGGCCAGGCCAGCGGCCAGAAGTGAGGCGCCAAAGAGTTTTTTCACTGCGAATTCCTTGTTCTGTGTGGTGGGAACTGCTGCTCTACCACTGTAGGAGCGAGCTTGCTCGCGATGGACGTCAACGATGATGCGGGCTGTCTGAATGCACGCGTTGTCCTGGCGTTTTTCGCGAGCAAGCTCGCTCCTACAGGTAGTTCGGCAATTCCCACGGGTTTTGTGTGTGGGTGGGCGATACCATTTTGCCAGCGACTATAGCTGGGCCTGCATAGGCCCTTAAAGATTAAAAAGCTCTTTGCTTATTCCAGTTTTTTAAACAGTGCATTGCCGCAACGGGAACAGAACGCGGCACCATGTTCGTGACTGTTTTTCCGGCACACCGGGCAGTCGTGTTGCAACTGCTCGCCGCGCATGGCCGTGGCCAGTTCGGCGGTGAAGATACCGGTCGGCACGGCGATGATCGAATAACCGGTAATCATCACCAGCGATGAAATCACCTGGCCCAATGGGGTCTTGGGCACGATGTCGCCATACCCCACGGTCGTCAGCGTGACGATGGCCCAGTAGATGCTTTTGGGAATGCTGGTGAAACCACGCTCCGGGCCTTCGACCACGTACATCAGGGTGCCGAATACCGTCACCAGGGTGCAGACGCTGAGCAGGAACACGAGGATTTTCTGTTTGCTGCCACGCAGGGCATCAAGCAGGTAATGGGCTTGCTTGAGGTACGGGCTGAGTTTGAGCACGCGGAAAATCCGCAACATCCGGATGATTCGAATGATCAGCAGGTACTGCGCATCGCTGTAGTAGAGCGCGAGGATGCCGGGCAGGATGGCCAGCACATCCACCAGCCCATAGAAACTGAAGGCATAGCGCAAAGGCTTGGGCGAGCAATACAGCCGCAAGATGTATTCGCCGAGGAAGATCACCGTGAAGCCCCACTCGATGTACGCCAGCACATCGGCGTAGTCCTTGTGGATGGTGTCGATGCTGTCGAGCATCACGACCACCAGGCTGGCGAGGATGATCAACAGCAAAATGCCGTCGAAGCGCCTGCCAGCCTTGGTGTCGGTCTGGAAAATCATGACGTAAAGCCGTTCACGCCAATCTTTGCTGCTGCTGTCCATGGATAACGCCTGACTCAATGATCAGCGCAGCCTAGGTTGATTCTCCCCGTGAGCGCAAGGCGCGTTATCGACCGTGGTTTTGCCGAGCATCTGGATGCCCGCGCGGATCAGCCAGCAGGCGAGGATGAACGGAGCGGTGAGCGTGGCCAGGCCGACGGCGGCAAACAGTGGTGTGAGCAACAGCGCCAGGACGATGCCGAGTAGTGGCAACCAGGGTTGCTGGCGTTGCGCGCTGAAGGCGA
The DNA here is from genome assembly GCF_051216495.1 of Pseudomonas baetica. GTDB lineage: Bacteria > Pseudomonadota > Gammaproteobacteria > Pseudomonadales > Pseudomonadaceae > Aquipseudomonas > Aquipseudomonas baetica_B. The sequence goes on from NZ_JBPKAM010000169.1 coordinate 2,410, forward strand.
GGGCGGCCAGCACGGCGTTGTAGCCGCCCAGGCCGAGCAAGGCGCTACCGGTTTCATGGTGCAGCAGACTGGAGCCGAGGCCGATGAAAGAGGCCAGCAACGCCCAGCAGAACACGCGGCGGTCGGCAATCAGCAAACCGGCGGCAATCATCGCGCCGGCCAGCGGATGGTCAAGGAACATCACCTGACCAATACCTCTGGGCAACGCGGCCAACAGGTTCGCTGTGTTCAATTCGATCAGGGGTGTCGGCACCGAGGGCGCGGCGAAACACAGTAGCAGCCAGCTCAGGCCCACGAACGGCGCGGTGTAGGCGGGTACGCACTGGTTGACGCGAGCGCGCTTGAGCCATTGTTGAGTGATCATCGCACTCAAGCCGCCGACCGCCAGAATCAGCAGCGGCATCATGGCCGACCAGGGGAAATACAGGCTCAGCAACAGACCGAGCAAGACGCCGTTGTAGCTGAACAATCCAGCCTGGCGATCAGCCTTCGCATAGTTGCGTCGTTGCGCGGTGAGCAATCCGGCGACGCCGCCGAGCAACGCACCGCCGAGCAAGGCGGGCGCGGTGAACAGGATGGCCGAGAGACATAGCAGTCCACACAGCGGATTGCGCTGGAGGAATATTTGACTGAAGCCGTTGAGCAAAGCCTCGGCCCAGTCGGGGCAGTGGGTGTTGAAGTGGTTGGCAGGCATGATGAAGTCTGGGGGCAGTGGAAAATCAAAGGTGTTGCACAAACTCTGTGGCGAGGGAGCTTGCTCCCGCTGGGCTGCGAAGCGGCCCCAAATTCGGTGAATGCGGTTTCTCTGTGGAACCCGTCATACCGAAGCGACGGCTGCTACGCAGCCGAGCGGGAGCAAGCTCCCTCGCCACAGGTGTTGTTTCTTAAATCAGTGTTTCGATACGCAAGGAGTTAGTCGACCCCGGCTGCCCAAACGGCACACCAGCGGTGATCAAAAGCGTATCGCCGCGCTGCGCCATACCCTGGGCCTGGGCAATTTCCAGCGCCGTCGAACAGACTTCATCCACCTGACGCAGGCGATCGTTGACCACCGAGTGCACGCCCCAGGCCACGGTCAGGCGACGAGCGGTCGAAAGGTTCGGTGTCAGGTTGAGGATCGGCACCGTCGGCCGTTCCCGTGCCGCCCGCAGGCTCGACGTCCCCGACTCGCTGTAATTCACCAGCACCGCCACCGGTAGCACATTACTGATTCGACGGATGGCACAGCTGATCGCATCAGAGACCGTGGCTTCGGCTTTCGGCCGGCTGACGTCCAGCTGCGTCTGATAGTCCGGACCGTTTTCCACCTGGCGGATGATCTTGCTCATCATCTGCACGGCTTCCAGCGGGTATTCGCCGGACGCGGTTTCCGCTGACAACATCACCGCATCGGCACCTTCGGCCACGGCGTTGGCTACATCGGTAACTTCGGCGCGGGTCGGGGCCGGGGAGAAGCGCATCGATTCGAGCATCTGCGTCGCCACCACCACCGGTTTGCCGAGCTGGCGGCAGGTGCTGATGATGTTCTTCTGGATCTGCGGCACGCTTTCGGCCGGTACTTCCACCCCCAGATCACCGCGAGCAACCATGATCGCGTCGCTCAATTCAGCGATTTCCTGAAGCTGGGTGACCGCCGATGGCTTCTCGATCTTGGCCATCAAGAATGCTCTGTCGCCGATCAGCGCTCGGGCCTCGCGGATATCGTCCGGACGCTGCACGAACGACAGCGCCACCCAGTCCACACCCAGTTCCAGGCCGAAGCTCAAGTCGCGACGATCCTTGGCGGTCAGCGGGCTCAGGTCGAGTACCGCTTGCGGCACGTTCACGCCTTTGCGATCCGACAGTTCACCACCGTTAAGCACGGTGGTGTCGATGGCGTCGGCGTACTTGGTGACCACCCGCAGGCGCAGCTTGCCGTCATCGAGCAGCAGGTCCATGCCCGGCTCCAGCGCGGCGATGATTTCCGGGTGCGGCAGGTTGACCCGGCGTTCATCGCCCGGGGTGGCATCCAGGTCCAGGCGCAGGGCCTGACCGCGCACCAGTTGCACCTTGCCCTCGGCAAACTTGCCGACCCGCAGTTTCGGACCTTGCAGGTCCATCAGAATGCCCAGTGGATAATTGAGCTGGCGCTCGACTTCACGGATCCACTGATAGCGCTTGGCGTGATCGGCGTGATCGCCGTGACTGAAGTTCAGGCGAAAGATGTTGACCCCGGCCTGCACCAGCTCGCGGATGTCGTCGATCCCGTCGATGGCTGGGCCCAGGGTGGCGAGGATTTTGACCTTTTTGTTGGGCGTCATGGTTTTGGGCTCTCGAGAATCAGGATGGCGCGGAAGTCGTTGACGTTGGTGCGGGTCGGCTCGGTGACGATCAGTGCGTCCAGCGCCTCGAAATAGCCGTAGCCATTGTTGTTGTCCAGTTCGTCGCTGGCGCTTAAACCGAGTGCGGCGGCGCGGGCGTAACTGTCCGGGGTCATGATCGCGCCGGCGTTGTCTTCGGAACCGTCGATGCCATCGGTGTCGCCGGCCAGTGCATAGACGCCGGGCAAGCCCTTGAGGCTCTCAGTCAGGCTCAGCAGGAACTCGGCGTTGCGTCCGCCGCGGCCCTTGCCGCGCACGGTGACGGTGGTTTCGCCGCCCGACAGAATCACGCAGGGCGCTGCCAGCGGTTGACCGTGCAGTACCACCTGACGGGCGATACCGGCGTGGACCTTGGCCACCTCGCGGGATTCGCCTTCCAAGTCACCGAGGATCAGCGGACTGAAGCCGGCCCGACGGCATTTCACCGCCGCTGCTTCCAGGGATTGTTGCGGGCGGGCGATCAACTGGAAGTGACTGCGGGCCAAGCTCGGATCGCCGGGTTTGACGGTTTCCGATTCCGGGCTTTGCAGCCAGTTGCGCACGGAGGCCGGCACATCAATGTTGTAGCGCTTGAGGATCGCCAGCGCTTCGGCGGAGGTGCTTGGGTCGGCCACGGTGGGGCCGGAGGCGATGACCGTGGCGAGGTCGCCCGGTACATCGGAAATCGCATAGGTATAAACGGTGGCAGGCCAGCAGGCCTTGCCCAGACGTCCGCCCTTGATCGCCGAAAGGTGCTTGCGCACGCAGTTCATCTCGCCAATGGTGGCGCCGGATTTGAGCAGGGCTTTGTTAATCGACTGCTTGTCGGCCAGGGTGATGCCGGCTGCTGGAAGGGCCAGCAGCGCCGAACCGCCACCGGACAGCAGGAAAATCACGCGGTCGCTTTCCGTCAGGTCGCTGACCAGCTCGAATACGCGCTTGGCGACGGCTTGGCCGGCGGCATCAGGCACTGGATGCGCGGCTTCGACCACTTCGATTTTTTCGCAGGGCGCGCCGTGACCGTAACGCGTCACCACCAGACCGGACACTTCACCCTGCCAGCAACGCTCGACCACCTGGGCCATGGCGGCCGCGGCTTTGCCGGCACCGATGACGATGACTCGCCCGCTGCGATCGGCAGGCAAATGGGCTTCGAGGACTTGCTGAGGATGGGCCGCGTCGATGGCTGTGGCGAACAGCTCGCGCAGGAATTGTTGCGGATCGACCGACATGGCGGACTCCCGGAATTCTTGTTATTGGGGGGGGGAGCAACCCGGATCCTTGTGGGAGCTAGCCTGCTGGCGATTCAGGCGCTGAGGTCTATCAGACACACCTCGTTGATTTCATCGCCAGCAGGCTGGCTCCCACAGGTTCAGGGCGGGGCTTACTTCTTGTCGCGAATCGAGAAGTTCGCCATGTGTTCCAGGCCTTTGATCAGCGCCGAGTGGTCCCAGTTGCTGCCACCGATGGCCGCGCAGGTGCTGAACACTTGCTGGGCGTTGGCGGTGTTCGGCAGGTTGATGTTCAACTCCTTGGCGCCTTGCAGGGCCAGATTCAGGTCCTTCTGGTGCAGGCTGATGCGGAAGCCCGGATCGAAGGTGCCCTTGATCATGCGCTCGCCGTGCACTTCGAGGATCTTCGAGGAAGCGAAGCCACCCATCAGCGCTTCACGCACCTTGGCCGGGTCGGCACCGTTTTTCGAAGCGAACAGCAGGGCTTCGGCCACAGCCTGGATGTTCAGGGCCACGATGATCTGGTTCGCCACTTTCGCGGTCTGACCGTCGCCATTGCCACCGACCAGGGTGATGTTCTTGCCCATGGCCTGGAACAGCGGCAGTGCGCGTTCGAAGGCATCGGCATCGCCGCCGACCATGATGCTCAGGGTCGCGGCCTTGGCGCCGACTTCACCGCCGGACACCGGTGCGTCGAGGTATTGCGCGCCTTTTTCATTGATTTTGGCGGCGAAGGCTTTGGTGGCGGTCGGCGAGATCGAGCTCATGTCGATCACGACCTTGCCCTTGCCGATGCCGGCTGCAACGCCGTCGGCGCGGAACAGCACGTCATCGACCTGCGGGGTATCGGGCACCATGACGATGATGAATTCGGCTTCCTGGGCCACTTCCTTCGGGTTCGCCAGGGCAACGGCGCCAGCGGCGACCAGGTCGGCAGGCGCGGCGTCGTGGTGCGCGGACAGGAACAGGCTGTGACCGGCTTTCTGCAGGTTCGCCGCCATTGGGTGGCCCATGATGCCGGTGCCGATAAATCCGATTTTAGCCATGAGAAAATCCTCTTGTTTTTGTCTTGCTGCTTATCTGTAGGAGCGAGCATGCTCGCGATGGACGTCAACGATAATGCGGGCCGTCTGATGCCCCGCGTTGTCTGGGCCTACATCGCGAGCATGCTCGCTCCTACAGGGGGGCGCGTTAGATCGCGTTATGGGTTTTGAGCCAGCCCAGGCCTGCTTCGGTGGTGGTCAGTGGCTTGTATTCGCAGCCAACCCAACCCTGATAACCGATGCGGTCCAGGTGTTCGAACAGGAAGCGGTAGTTGATTTCACCGGTGCCTGGTTCGTTGCGCCCCGGGTTATCGGCCAACTGGATGTGGTTGATCTCGCCCAGGTGCGATTGCATGGTGCGGGCCAGGTCGCCCTCCATGATTTGCATGTGATAGATGTCGTATTGCAGGAACAGATTGGCGCTGCCGACCTGTTCACGAATCGACAGGGCTTGCGCCGTGTTGTTCAGGTAGAAGCCCGGGATGTCGCGGGTGTTGATCGCTTCCATCACCAGTTTGATGCCCGCCGCCTGCAGCTTGTCGGCTGCGTACTTGAGGTTGGCGACAAAGGTTTTTTCCACGGTGGCATCGTCCACGCCTTGCGGACGGATACCGGCCAGGCAGTTGACTTGGGTGTTGCCCAGCACTTGTGCGTAGGCGATGGCCAGGTCGACACCGGCGCGGAATTCTTCAACCCGGTCCGGCAGGCAGGCGATACCGCGCTCGCCCTTGGCCCAGTCACCGGCCGGCAGATTGAACAGCACTTGGGTCAGACCGTTGGCATCGAGCTTGGCCTTGATCTCGGCGGAGCTGAAATCATAGGGGAACAGGTATTCGACACCACTGAAGCCGGCCTTGGCGGCCGCTTCGAAACGGGCGAGGAAGTCCTGTTCGGTGAACAGCATGGACAGGTTGGCTGCGAAACGCGGCATGGTGGTCTCCTGTAAATCGGTGAGGGCCCTGGGGGGGGGGGGGGGGGGGGGGGGGGGGGGGGGGGGGGGGGGGGGGGGGGGGGGGGGGGGGGGGGGGGGGGGGGGGGGGGGGGGGGGGGGAGGGGGGGTGGGGGGGGGGGGGGGGGG
>NZ_JBPKAM010000016.1:0-80979 GCF_051216495.1 Pseudomonas baetica
CCCCTCCCCCCCCCCCCCCCCCCCCCCCCCCCCCCCCCCCCCCCCCCCCCCCCCCCCCCCCCCCTCCCCCCCCCCCCCCCCCCCCCCCCCCCCCCCCCACCACACCCCCCCCCCCCCCCCCCCCCCCCCCCCCCCCCCCCGCTCCCACAATGAGATCAACGACATTTCCGTGAGGGATTGGTCAGCTGTCAGATTGCTTTCGCTGGCAAGCCAGCTCCCACAGGAAATTGGGGAACCCTGAGCCTAAGCGAAGGGCCGTACGTCAGGGGATAGAGCGTTTGGTTACTTGGCGCTCTTCCAAGTAACCCGCTGTAAGAGCGGAACCATAAGCAGCCGTTACCGAAAAAACGGATATGTACACCATCCCAAATCTTAAAAGCGAACCGCACCACCCATTTCAGGGAACCAACTTAAACGACAAACGCACGGACGTGCCCTCGCCTTCACGACTGTCCAGCGCAACGGTGCCACCAAAGCGCTCCATGATCCGCTTGACCAGGACCAGCCCGACACCGAGCCCGCCCTGCTTGGTGGTGAAGAATGGACGAAAGGCCATTTTTCGTTGTTCTTCGCTCATGCCTTTGCCGGTGTCGCTGATGACCACGCGCACACCACGAACGTCGGCGGGCTCCAGGGTGATGGCCAGCGTCCCACCTTCGTCCATGGCTTCCAGCGCATTGGAAACCAGGCTGTTGAGAATTTGCGTCAACTGCACCTGCTGGCTCAGCACCATGGGCGTCTCCTTGGGCTCGAACACGACATCGATCCGGCCATTGGCGATCTGTTGTTCGAAGGACATGAGGCTGTCATGCAAAGCCGCCACCAGGTTGACCGGCTCGGCCTCGTCATTGAGCGGTCGCAAGGACTGCAGCAACTCGCGTACCCACTTCGACATGCGATCGACCTGACCGATGATGTCCTTGATGTTCTTGTGTGCGGCGCCGTCGTCAAACTCCAGCGCCAGTTCGGCGCTTGAGCGGATGGTCGCCAGTGGATTGCGCAGGCTGTGGGCTACCGCCGATGACATTTCGCCCAGGGCGACGAAGGTTTCGTTGGTGATCAGTTGTTTTTGCTGGGTCGCCAACAGAATGGCCGCGCGCCGCACGATCCAGTACAACCCCAGGTAAATCAGGCCGCCGCCCAGGGCAGTGGCCAGCCAGATCAGCACCAGGCCGCGCTCCATGCGATTGATCAGGTCCTGGGGTTCCTTGTAGATCTCGACCATCGCCGTGACGTTCTTGCCGTCGGCATCGAATAGCGGGATGTAGTTCTCGATGAAGATGTATTCCGGCGGCGTGATGAACTTCTGTTCCATCCGCGACTTGTCTACATCGTGGTAACTGGCCGACACCGGCGTTCTTTGAGCAAAGGCCTGATCAAGGTCATCGTCGGCATGAATCGTAGTGCCCATCAGCGCCGGGTTGGTTGACCAGATCACCATGCGGTCGGGGGCGTAAATGTTGGCCAGGATCACGTCGGGCAAGTGCTCGATGTGGTCGAGGAATTCGCCGCGGGCGTTGGCACGGGCCAGCGGATCGACATCGGGAAAGTCCCGGTCCTTGCGCGGATCGAGCAGCTCGCCCATGGTCCGCACGTTGGGCATCGACACATGGCGCACTTCGGCCGAAGCGATTGCCTGGATGAATTGCGAGGTCAACAACGCATCGCGCTGCACGCTCTCGGTAATCACGAACTTGGTCGACACCGAGCCTAACGCCACCGCCACCGTGCCGATCACCGCCATGCTGATCAGCGAAAACCAGCGCAGCAGGTTGAACGGTTGTGTGCGTGTACTGAGGCGAACATCGCCTTTATCGGATTCCAGTGTCTTTGCCAGCGTGGTCATGGATGTCTTGTCCCGAACTGCCCGAACTGTCCCTATAGGTTTATAGCCCACTGCTGGCCGTTTGCCCGATTTCGGGTGGTGCTCTCCCCCATTTCCCCCGCCCCGTTTCGTTGCCCCCATCTGTCCCCAATGCTGGGGAAAGTGGCCCGTTCCCACAATTGGGGAAACGCTTCCCCATTGTCAGGTAAACGCCTGTGTACCGGGCTTCTCACGGTTATTTTCGCCGATTGGCATGGGAGTTGCCGAAGACCTGCCAACTGGCCCAATCCCAAGGGGCAGGTACTCTGATAGAGGGAATACTCATGCACCCTTTACTGTCCAAAACCGCGATCGCACTCGCTGTGACCGCTCTGGCCCAAGGCGTTGCCCAGGCTGCGCTGTTTGCTGTAGACCCCGGTCCTTATGTGCCCGCCAATGGCGGATTCGCTTCCTGGTACCAGGACACCCACGGACGAACCCTCGACTTGTGCTTGTCAAAAGCTGTCAGTTCCAGGGTTGCCAGTGCACCCGGTGCGCCGACTTACATGTGCAGCCTGCTGCCTGCGCCCGGTATTTTCGACGATACCAAGGACTTGGTCTTCCCAACCAACTTCCCCGATGAAGCGTTCTGGTTCACGGGTGACGGCAGCATCGTCGATGCCGCCCGCGGCATCGACCTGACCTACGTCAGCGCCGTTGAAGCAGCCTTCAGCGGCGGCGACCCGCTCGAAGGCGACCAGATCAGTTTCGGCCGTATCCGAATCCGGGTCGATGTGCCTACCGCCGGCACCTATGTCATCACCCACCCTTACGGCGTCGATGTGTTCAACGTCGATACCCCCGGCCGTCGTGCGATCAACATGACCCGGGACATCGGTATCGGCGAGGCAAAAACCTACGATGGCGCGCTCAAGAGTGACATTGGGCCGTTCCTGCGCAGCCTCAACGGACCCTACACCGAGACCAACCCGATCACCGGTGCCGCCGAGCAGTTTGTTGGCGATCCGAATCTGGAGGAGGCCTTCACCGGCAGCCCGTTCAACACCAATTACATTCGCATCGAAGGGCCCAACGGGCTGGACTTGCGCACGACGGTGATGGCCATTTCCGGCAAATTGTCGACGGTGGTCCGCCCCACTCCGATCATTGCCGAGCGCAGCACCTACTCGCGCAAGGCCGGGCCAAGCGCCCCAGTGGCCCAACAGGATGTCTTCGTAGTGGCCCCACCGCCACCGGCCACCGTGACCCTGGACAGCAACAACCCGGCACTGAATCTGACCGAGGCCGACACCACCGGTCACTGGTACGCCCAGTCACCCACCAACCCGACGCTGCCGAGCAACTTGCAGGTGACGGCCGACAACCACCTGGCCATCCCCACCAGCACGCCGACCACGGTGACCACGCCACTGAGCGACCTGGTGGTGATCTCCCAGGCCCAGTACAACCTGAACACCGGGCAACTGACCATCGTGGCCTCGACCAGCGATGAAACATCGCCACCGGTCCTCGTCGCCACTTCCGGCACCGGGGTCGCCATCGGCTCCCTGAGCGGCGATGGCGCAGAGAAGACCCTCTCGACCGGCATCTCGCCGATTCCGCCAGCCAAGGTCACGGTGACGTCATCCAACGGCGGCAGCGATACCGAAGAAGTGGTCATCGTGCAATGAACGCTCTCATGCCCAGATCCGCATCAGGAGGCATCATGAACAAGTGGCCACGCTTCGCGCTCAACGCGCTCGGGCTGACTCTCTCGCTGTCCGGCAGTGCATTCGCGCAACTCGCTGCCGTCGACCCCGGCCCCTATACCTTCGCCACGGGGAAATTCCCCATGTGGTATCAGGACAATAATCTACTGTCGATGGAACTGTGCCAGTCACGGGCCGCCAGCTCGCGAGTACCGGTCACCGTGCCACCGGCCTACATGTGCACCCTGTTGCCGACTCCCGGCGTCTTCGATGACACATTGCCGATGGTGTTCCCGGATAACTGGCCAGACGAAGCCTTCTGGTTCCTCGCCGAGACCACCATCCCCAATAATGCCGCCGGCTACGGTATGGATGCCTACGTAGCAGGGATAGAAGCCGCGTTCGCCGGTGGAAACCCGCTTGATGGCGATCAAATCAGCTTCGCCCGGATACGTATGCGGATCAACGTGCCCGTTGCCGGGACCTACACCATTACTCACCCTTACGGTGTTGAAACGGTCAATGTCACCACACCCGGTCGTCGGGCAATCAATATCACCCGAGATATCGGCGTCGGCGCACCCGGGGTTTTCAGCGGTGCATTGAATGGCGCTGTCGGGCCATTCCTGCGCAGTGTCAATGGACCTTACACCGAGGTGAACCCGGACACCGGCGGGATCGAGACCTTCGTCGGCGACCCGAACCTCACCGAGCCTGTCACCGGCAGCCCCAACAACACCAACTTCGTACGTATCCAGGGCCCGGCCGGGACCATCGAGACCAACCTCTTTACCGTATCGGGCAAGGTCCTCGACAGCCGGGCGCAAACCCCTGTGGAAATCGGACGCGCCACGTATCGCCGCACCTCTACCGGTCCGGGCACCAGCAGTACCCGGGTGGAGGTCTTTGGCAAATCCGCCAACAGTTCAAACCTGTGCTTCCGCGAAACCGTGGCCCTGGTTCCCGGACCGCCACAGACGCCTTGCCTGACCCCCATGACGGGCGACAACACTGGCCAGTATTTCGGCAGCCGTTTGACCGGTACCACCGTTCCTTCGGTGGTGGTGGTCACCGCGACCGACCCAAGTGGCGTCACCCGTCCTACCGCCGTATCGAGCAAACTCACCGACGTGGTGAAAGTCCAGACCGCCCGCTACAACTGGAGCAACCACAGCCTGTTGATTGAAGCCAGCTCCACCGATGAAGTGGTGGTGCCGGACATGGTCGCCCAGGGCTTCGGACGGCTGACCAAATCCGGCACCCTGCAAACCCTGACCGTCGCCGACCTGCCGCAACCACCGGCCACCGTGACGATCAAATCGGCCGCCGGCGGTAGCGACACAGAGCCCGTGGTCGTCGTCGGCACAGCACCGGACACCGGCGAGAACCAGGCGCCGATTTCCAACGCTGATACCGGCAGCACCAGCTTCGGGGTGCCGATCACCCTCAGCCCGCTGACCAACGACACCGATCCGGACGGCAACACACCGCTGACCATCACCGAGCTGACCCAGCCGGCCCCCGGCCAGGGCACCGTGGCGATGAGCGGAACCACCGCCGTGGTCTACACCCCACCGGCCGTGGTGAACGCACTGCTGACCACGACCTTCACCTACAAGGCGCAAGACGCCAAAGGCCTGGCCTCGACCACGGCAGGGACAGTGACCATTACCGTGGCGCCTAACCAGGCTCCAACGGCGGTCGCTGACAGCATTGCGACCTTGGGTGTATCGGTACCAATCAACGTTCTGGTGAACGATACCGATCCGGAAGGCAACCTGCCGCTGGCTATCGCCAGCTTCTCGCAACCACCAACCGGTCGCGGCACCGTCACCAGCGATGGCACGGTCCTGACCTATAACCCACCGGCCACGGTCACCACGGCCTTCACCACGACCTTCACCTACTTCGTCCGGGACAGCTTCGGTGCTGTGTCGGCGACGCCGGCCACGGTCACGGTGCAAGTCTCGCCACGGCCAGCCGCGGAAACCTTCGCGGTGACCACGGCCACGGTGTCGGCCCGCTCCAACAACCGCTTCACCTGGGACTTTGCAGGGACCTCGTCGGTGACCACCGGCAACACCATCACCATCAAGGTCACCACCCCGACCGGACTGCAAACCCTGGGCACCACCACGGTGCCGGTGACCGGACGCTGGCGGTTCACGGCGAACAACATCACCAACGTGGTTCCGTCGGCCAACCCGACCGCAACCATCAGTTCGTCCCAAGGCACCGTGCGCACCGTGCAGGTGATCTCGAACTGAGTCCACGCCCCATTCACTCGGTGAGTGGATGGGGCAGGCCTCCCGCGTAAGGAGAACGCTATGAAAACGTCGACCGCCGCCCTGCTCTGCCTGCTCCTGCTGTGCATCGGCGCAGGCGCGCGAGCCGACGACTTGATGGAAAACGATGACCTGGCGCCCGGCGCCGATCTCGGCGAGCTGCCACCACCGGTGGGCCAGCACGCCCTGATCGATCAGAACGGCCAGGCCAACATCGCGCTGTTGCAACAGAACGGCCAGTCACTGCTTGGCCAGATCGTTCAGTCGGGCAGCAATCAGGAAGCCTACATCCTGCAACAAGGCAGCGACCTGATGGCATTGATCAACCAGCAAGGTTACGGCAACGCCGCTTCGATCGTTCAAAGCGGCAGCCACAACCGCGCAGAGATATCCCAGAACGGCAACAACAACGACGCCAGCATCGTCCAGGCCGGCACGGGGCAGCAGAGTGCTGTGACCCAGGCAGGAAATGGAATGAGCGTATCGGTCACTCAATTTCGTTAAAGCACTGCACCACTTGGAGGTTTCATCATGTTCAAACTGACGCCCCTTACCGCCGCCATCCTCGTCATTGTCAGTGCCCAGGCGTTGGCCGATGACAGCGTGTCGACCCAGAACCAGTTCGGTGACGCCAACATCGCCGACGTGAAGCAGACCGCGGCACCCTTCAGCACCGCCACCCAGGAACAATCGGGCGTGGGCAACAATGCGGCCGCCGTGCAGGACACGGCCACCAGCACCATTACCCAGAACCAGACCGGTGACTACAACGCCGGCTACGCCGAACAGCTGTTCGAAGACAACAGCACCATCACCCAGAACCAGATCGGCACGTTCAACACTGCCCACGCCAGCCAGTCCATTGGTGTCGGTAGCGGTGAAGCACTGCAACAGCAGGAAGGCAACGGCAACTTCTCATTCGTCTATCAGGACAGTCAGGAAGGCACTTCCGGCAAGACCTTTCAGTACGGTGACAGCAACGAAGCCAACATCGAACAGATCCAGCTGGGCGGGGGCAACAACGCTGTAATCATCCAGTACGGTGACACCAACTACGCCACTGCCGAACAGATCAACCAGATGGGCGGCCAGATCGATATCAACCAGGCCGGCAGCACCAACTACGCCTACGGCGACCAGCGCTACGGCTCGGGCAGCAACCTGACCATCAACCAGTACGGTGACGGCAACGGCACCGAGGTCTGGCAAGACACCCAGGTCAGCAGCCAGGCCACCATCAACCAATACGGGCAAAGCAACGAAACCATCGTTGACCAGAGCTTCGGTGAAGGCAACGTCGCCAACGTGCTGCAAGTCGGCGACCTGAACGCTGTTTACGCCGACCAGTACGAGTCTGTCGGCTCCACGCTCGGGATCTATCAAGAAGGCTCCGGCAACACGCACTTCACCTACCAGAGCGGCGACAGCCACGTGCTCAACACCAACTCGGTGGGTAACGACAACAAGGTTTACGCCAGCAACTGGAAAGGCCCGCAACTGGGCGGTCAATTCGGCAGCAGCCAGCTCGCCACCGTCAACCAGAACGGCGACGGCAACATCGCCAGCTTCAAACAAGACGGCGTCGGCCACATCATGACCACCAACCAGACCGGCTACGGCAACAAAACCACGATCAGCCAGGCCGACTCTTACAACGAGCTGTACTTCGACCAGAACGGCACCGACAACATCCTGATCGCCGACCAGCGCGGCACCACCAACCTGGCCCAGGGCACCACCAACGGCACCGGCAACAGCACCGAGTTCAACCAGGAAGGCACCCGCAACCAGGCCTACACCACTCAGCTGTATGGCGACGACAACCTGATCACCGTCAAACAGGCTGACACCATGAACGTGGCCTACGTCACCCAGGGCGGCACCGGCAACATTGCCAGCGTCGACCAGAGCGGCATGACCCAGACCGCCAACATCCAACAGTACGGCAACGCCAACGAGGCGACTGTGTTGCAGCGGTAATCGCGGGGCTTAAAAACCGTGACCCTTGGGGGAGGGTCACGGTTTTTTTTCATTACTTGAGGCTTCGGTTGCCTCTCGGATCGCCTTCGCGAGCAGGCTCGCTCCCACAGGGGGTCTACGCCGTGTGCAAAATTTTTGTGCCATGGAGATCAAGTGTGAGAGCGAGCCTGCTCGCGAAGAACGATAACGCGCTCAACACTGCGACAAGCTAACTCGCCCACACCGAAAACTGTCATCTTTCAGAAACCTTACTGACTTAATCTCCCCGCACCTCTTTCACGATGCAAGGTGCCGGCATGACGCTGCGCGGTTTATTCCTGTTGATGATCTGCGCCTGCCTGCCGCTGGCGGCCTCGGCCAATGATTTGCCGACGCCGGGACAGGGCACGGTGCTGCGCATCCAGGGCTCCAACACCATCGGCGCGGCGCTGGGGCCGGCGCTGGTCGAGGGTTTGCTACGCCAACAGGGGCTTGTCAAAGTTCACCGTGAGACCCCGGACAAGGCCAATGAGCTGCGGATCGTCGGTGAAACCGTTCAGGGCCGCCGGGTCGAGGTGGAACTGGCGGCTCACGGTTCCAGCACCGGTTTCAGTGCATTGAAAACCGGCAGCGCCGATCTCGCGGCGTCTTCGCGACCGATCAAGGACAGCGAACTGGTCAATCTCGAATCCCTGGGTGACCTGAAAAGTCCTGGCGCCGAACAGGTGATTGCCATCGATGGGCTGGCGATTATCCTTCACCCGCAAAACCCGCTGGGCCAGCTCGACACCGTGCAACTGGCGCGCATTTTCAGCGGCGAAATCAAAACCTGGGAAGAACTCGGCGGCCGCGGCGGGACGATTCATCTGTATGCCCGGGATGATCAGTCCGGCACTTACGATACGTTCAAGGAACTGGTGCTCAGTGGCCGCGGAAAAACCCTGAGCAGCACCGCGAAACGCTTCGAATCCAGCGAACAATTATCCGATGCGGTCAGCCTCGACCCGCAAGGCATTGGCTTCATTGGCCTGCCCTACGTGCGTCAGGCCAAAGCCGTGGCGATTGTCGATGGTCAATCCCAGGCGATGCTGCCACTCAACAGCCTGATTGCCACCGAAGACTATCCACTGTCCCGCCGACTGTTCCTTTATTTACCGCCTGGCCGGAAAAATCCCTGGGCCGAGGCACTGGTCGCTTTCGCCCAGAGCAGCCAGGGCCAGGCAATTGTCGCCGCCAACGGTTTCATCGCCCAGACCGTGCAGGCCATGGCCGTCACGCCGAATGCGCTGATGCCCGAGGGTTACCAGGGACTCAGCCGCCACGCCCAGCGCCTGTCGGTGAACTTTCGTTTCGAAGAAGGTAGCGCCAGCCTCGACAACAAGGCCCGACAGGACCTGTCGCGGGTGCTCGACTATATAAAGCAGCATGACAAGACCGATCGGCAGGTCACGCTGGTGGGTTTCGGCGATGCCAAGAGCGACCCGGCACGTGCCGATCTGTTGTCGAAACTGCGGGCCATGGCGGTGCGGCGGGAGCTGGTGAAAAGCGGCGTGGTGTTGCGCGAGATTCGCGGCTTCGGCGCCGAAATGCCGGTGGCGGCCAACAGTGCGGATGAAGGACGGATCAAGAATCGGCGGGTTGAGGTTTGGGTGTATTGAATCAGTTGTTGCTGTGGTGAATTTGATAATGTCTTCGCGAGCAGGCTCGCTCCCACAGGGTCAGCACTGCATCACTGGCTTGTGGCCGTCTTGAACTTGGTCCAGGTGCGCATGCGTGCGCGCATGTCGGCCTGGGGAATGTCCTTGCCCGGGATCAACCGAGCATAGGTGGCTTCGTCGATGTAGATGTCCGGGTTATCGCGCATCGATGCATCGACACTCGGCCGCGCCTTGGCATTCGACGTCGGGTAGCCGGTGAAGTTACTGATGGCAGCCATGTTCTGCGGTCGCATGACGAAGTTGATGAACGCATAGGCGTACTCCGGATGCTTGGCATCGACCGGTATGGCCATGGTGTCCATCCACACCGTGGTGCCTTCGCGGGGAATGCGATACTGGAAGTCTGTCTTCTTGCCGGCCAGGTCCGAAGTGCGCTGGGCCTGAGTCATGTCACCGCTGTAGCCCAGGGACAGGCACAGGTTGCCGTTGACCAGGTCGGTCACCGGTTGCGACTGGAACTTGCGGATGTAGGGTCGCAGCTTGAGCAACAGCTCACTGGCTGCCTTCAGGTCCTCGGGTTTGGCGCTGCGCGGCTCGCGCCCCAGGTAATTGAGCACCACCGCCAGCACTTCGTCCGGCGAGTCGATCATCGAAATGCCGCAATCGGCGAACTTCGACGCCAGTTCCGGATTGAACAACATGTCCAGGCTGTTGACCGGGGCATCGGGCATGCGCTTGTGGATCTGCTCTTCGTTATAGGTGATGCCGATGGTGCCCCACGTATAAGGCACAGTGGCCTGGCTCGAATGCTCGTACTGTTTGCGCAGCTTTTGCAGGCCGGGTTCGACGTCGGCAAGCTCCGTGAGTTTCGAGCGGTCCAGCGGTTGCAGGCTGCCGGCGCGCACCAGGCGTTCGGCCACGGTGTCGCCGGGAAAGATCAGGTCATAACCGCTACCGCCGGCCAGCATCTTGGCTTCCAGCGTTTCGCTGCCATCCATGACGTCGTAGATCACCTTGATCCCGGTTTCGGCGGTGAACCGGCTCAGGGTGTCCTCGGCGAAATAATCGGCCCAGTTGTACAACCGCAGGGTTTTGTCCTCGGCGTGCAGCGACGTTACTGCACAGCTGACGCCCAGCCCCAGCAGGCAGGGCAAGAGTTTGTTGGGCATACGCATGTCAGACTCCTTGGCCATTCCAGCGTGCATGGATGTGCCGACCGTCCTGGCTCAGCATGGCGCCATACATTTCCGGACGACGGTCGCGATAAATACCCCAGCTCAGGCGTTCTTCGCGCATGGCGGCCAGGTCCAGGCTGTGCACCAGCACGCCCGTGCTGTCGCGGTCGGCCTCGGCGAGCAATTTGCCTTTGTGGTTACTGATGAAGGACGAGCCGTAGAAGCTCATCTGCAAGGTCGGATCAAGGGTCGCCGCTTCCCGACCCACGCGATTGGACGCCACCACCGGCAGGATGTTGGCGGCCGCGTGACCGCGCATGGTCATTTGCCAATGGTCACGGGAATCCAGGCTGGCGCAACCGGGCTCGGAGCCGATGGCCGTAGGAAACAGCAGCACTTCGGCGCCCATCAAGGCCAGGCAACGCGCGGTTTCGGGGAACCATTGGTCCCAGCAGATGCCCACGCCAATACGCCCGAACGCGGTGTCCCAGACCCGGAAACCGGTGTCGCCGGGGCTGAAGTATTCCTTTTCCTGATACCCGATGGCGTTGGGAATATGGGTCTTGCGATACACCCCCAGCAAACGCCCATCGGCATCGGCCACGCACAGGGAATTGAAGTACGCGTTACCGGCCTTCTCGAACCAGCTCAGCGGCAACACCACACCCAGCTCCCGGGCCAGTGCGGCAAAACGTTGCAGCACCGGGCTGTCGCGAAATTCCTGGGCCAGCGCCAGGTGCTGGTGACTTTGCTCGATGCAGAAATACGGCGTGGCGAACAGCTCCTGCAACAGGATCACCTGCGCGCCTTTGGCCGCCGCCTCGCGCACCAGCTGCTCGGCCTGATCGAGGTTGCGTTGCAGGTCCCAGGTGCACGGCATCTGGGTGACAGCAAGGGTCAACAAAGTCATGGCATCAACCCTCCACCGGCCAGGCGGGTTGTTGCTGGGTGATGCAATGCACCCCGCCACCACCATGGGCCAGATGGTTGATCCGCACCGGCACCACCCGACGCCCGGGGAATGCTTGCGCGAGGGTGTGTGCCGCCACGTCATCGGCGGCAATGCCATAGGCCGGCATGATGATCGCGCCGTTGGCGATGTAGAAGTTGGTGTAGGACGCGCAGAACACTTCGGCTTCGGTGTCCACGGCTTCGCTGGCCTCGAACAATTCGATCAGCTCGAACTTGCGCCCTTTGGCATCGGTCGCCAACTCCAGGGCGCGGCGGTTTTCCCGGGCCACTTCGGCGTACACCGATTGCTGGTCATGGGTGGCATCCACCAGCAACACGCCAGGGCGGGCGAATGCGCACACGCCATCGACATGGCCGTCGGTCATATCGCCGGTGACATAGTCAGGATCCCCCGGCAGCCAAATGGTTTTCTTCACGCCCAACAGACGGGCAAAGATCTCTTCCATCTCGGCCTTGGTCATGCCCGGGTTGCGATTGGGGTTGAGCAGCACCGATTCGGTGGTAATCAACGTGCCTTCGCCGTCGACATGAATCGCCCCGCCTTCGTTGCTCAGCGGCGTGCCGAAGCACGGCAAGCCCATGTGATTGAGTACGCGGCGCGCCAGGCCTTCGTCCAGGTCATGGGCCGACTTGCCGCCCCAGGCATTGAAGCGCCAGCTCACCCCGGCCAGGCCTTGCTGCAGGTGACAGACGAAACTCGGGCCGGAATCGCGGCACCAGCTGTCGTTCACCGGTAACTCGATCAGTTCGATGTTGGCGCCGCACAAGGCCTTGGCACTGGCGACAGCAGACGGATCAACGACCATTTTCACCGGTTCGAATCGGGCAATGGCATTGGCCACGCCAGCAAAATCTTCCTGTACCTGTGCCAGGGTCACACGCCAGCCCGACTCCCACAGGGCCTGGTTGTGTGGCCAGACCATCCAGGTCGCGGCATGACGAACCCATTCCGCGGGCATCATCCAACCGGTGTTTGGAATTTCATTCTGCAGCATGATAAAAGCCCTTTTAGTTAAGCCATAGTGTTCAAGGAAAACTGCCTTGGCGGTCTTGGCATGCATGCTACGGCCGTAAAAACGGGCAAACAAACGATGGATTTTGCAGAAAAGTGATTAGAGGAACTTATCAATATGCTTAAACACTGGCCGCCGCTGAGCACCCTTCGTGGCTTTGAAGCCGCCGCGCGTTTAGGCAGTTTCCACAAGGCTGCCGCCGAACTGCACCTCACCCAATCGGCCATCAGCCAGCAGATCCGCAGCCTTGAGGCGTACCTGGAACAGCCGCTGTTTTTTCGCAGCGGACGCAGCGTCAGCCTGACCGATGCCGGCCATGACCTGCTCAGCACCACCCAGGCCATGCTGCAACAACTGTCCGTGGGCATTCGCCGCCTGGGGCAGTACCAGAAACCCAATCAACTGGTGCTCAACACCACACCGGCGTTCGCCCGTCACTGGCTGCTGCCGCGCCTGGGGGATTTTCGCCGCCAGCATCCGCAGGTCGATTTGTGGATCTACAGCACCGATGAAGTCCCGGACATGGCCACCCAGACCATCGACATCGCCGTGCGCGATGACATCAGCTCTCAGGCCGAATGCAGCTTCAAGGTGCTGTATGCAGACCGCCTCTATCCGGCCTGTCACCCGAACCTGCTCACGCAGCCGCAGTCACAGCGCACCACCCTGCACGGCGAACGGGAAATGGACTGGAGTCATTGGGCGGTGGAGTCCGGCATTGATGTCGGCCAGCAGGATCAGGGGCTGAACTTCTCCGATCCCGGCCTGCTGCTGGATGCTGCAAGCGCCGGGCTCGGTATTGCGTTGGTCAGTGAGTTACTGAGTCGTCAGGCTCGCGCCAACGGCTTGCTGCAACCCCTGGTGGAACAAACCATACGCGGCCCGAATTGGGCCCTGTTGACCCATCGGGACAGTGAAAACAGTGCGCAGGCGTTCAGTGAATGGTTGATCGAAAACCTGTAGGAGCGAGCATGCTCGCGATGGTCGCTAACGATAACGCTGGCAGCCTGACACCCCGAGTTGCCTGTGCCTCCATCGCGAGCATGCTCGCTCCTACAGTGGGGTGTCGTGTCCGTCAGTGTCGGGACATCAAGCCGTGCAGGACACCAAACCGCAAGCCGGGCTCCGAAGGCGTCATGTGCGAGATGCCAAAGACCTTGAAGGCCGCCAACATCAACACCACGCCGCCCGGCAAGATGCTCAGGCGATGGGCTTGCAGCCCTGCCAAGCGGAGTTTTTTGACCTGTCCGACTTCAATCAAGCGCAGCGACAAACGCAGCAAGCCACTGTAGGTGATGCCCCTTTGGCCTGGGTCATTCAACCCGTTGGCATCGAGTATCTTGGCCAGCATGCGCGCCGTGCCTGAAGAGCCAATAGTCTGCTGCCAGCCCTTGGCGCGATAACGACGGGCCACCTTGTCGAACTCCAGCGTGGCGACCAGCTCGGCTTCAAGCAACGCCTGCGCGGTGATGCGTCCACCTGGAAAGTAACGCGCACCAAAGGTACCACTGCCAATGGCAATACTCTCGGTGACAAGAGGCTGCGCGCCGCGCCCCAGAATCAACTCGGTAGATCCACCACCGATATCCACCACCAGTCGCATGTTCTCCTGACAGGGAATCGTATGGGCAACACCGGCGTAGACCAGATGGGCTTCTTCCTGTCCGGAAATGACGTCGATACGAAAGCCCAGATGACGTTCCGCGCTGGCCAGGAACAGTTGGGCATTCTCCGCTTCACGCACGGCGCTGGTGGCTACTGCCCGCACGCGCCCGGCTTCGAAGCCGCGCAGTTTCTTGCCAAATCGCGCCAGTGCCTGCCACCCCCGATCCAACGCCAGTTCGTCCAGTGCCCCGCCTTGAAATCCCTCCGCCAATCGCACGGGCTCACGCAGGGTTTTCACTTCCCGGATCATGAGCTGTCGGTTGCGCTTGACCGGCTGGCCAATCATCAAGCGAAACGCATTGGAGCCCAGATCAATGGCCGCAAACAGGGAGGCGTCAGCTTTCATGGCAGGAATTCCTGGCAGTTTTTTTCAGCCTGCGAACGGCATTGCACCGGTCGCTCAGGGCGTTTGCCGACGATCCTGCCATGGGCTCGATGACGCCCCGATGACAGCCCAATGAATTTCGCCATCACCTGTTCGTCACCGCGTTGTCACTATCACGGGCCCGGCATGGACACTTCCTACTTCATTGGGAGTCCCGTTCAGCTGTCATCACCCTGTAACCTGGTTGCAGCAATATCCAGCCCATACACCGCGTGCTTTTCCTGCTGCCCTCTCCGGCAGCTTTTTTTTGCCTGGTGGTTTTAGCTGCGGTTTTTCCCACCGCTTTATCGGCATAATCACCACTGGTTCATACCAGGAACGAATAAATGACCGCCGAAAGCTACGATCAATTGGCGATCTTCGCCGCCGTGGCACAGGAGCGCAGCTTCACTCGCGCCGCCGCCAAACTGGGCATGTCGCAACCCGCCTTGAGCCGGGCCATGCGCCAGTTGGAAGAACGGCTGGGTGTCCGATTGCTTTCGCGCACCACGCGCAGCGTTTCTGCCACCGAAGCGGGCGAACACCTGTTGCGGGTGATCGCTCCCCGGTTCGAAGAGATCGACAGCGAGTTGGCCTTGCTCAGCGAGTTCCGTGACAAGCCGGCAGGCAAATTGCGCATCACCGCCGGCGAGCATTCTGCAATCACGATCCTGCACCCGGTGCTCGGGAAACTGCTGCCCGACAATCCTGATCTGAGCATCGAAATCATCGTCGACTACGGCCTGACCGACATCGTCGCCGAAGGCTTCGACGCCGGGGTCCGGTTGGGCGAACAAGTGGCCAAGGACATGATCGCCATGCGCATCGGGCCTGACATGCGCATGGCGGTGGTCGGTTCCCCGGCCTATTTCGCTCGGTATCCGCGACCGGATATTCCGGGTGACCTGATGCAGCACAACTGCATCACTTTGCGCATGCCCACCTACGGCGGTCTCTATCTGTGGGAATTCGAGAAAGACGGGCAAGAATTGAACGTGCGAGTCGAAGGCCAGTTGGTGTTCAACAACATTGCCATGCGCCTGGAGGCTGCCCTCCAGGGATTGGGCCTGGCCTACATGCCCGAAGATCTGGTGCAGGAACATGTCGCGCAAGGGCGTTTGATTCGCGTGCTCGAAGACTGGTGCGAGCCGTTCTCTGGCTACCACCTCTACTATCCGAGCCGGCGCCAGAGTTCACCGGCCTTCACCTTGCTGCGCGAAGCCTTGCGCTATTTGGGCTGAGTCGCATCCAGTGCTTCCCCGGCACGCCGGGCCGCATCGGCATTACCCTGATCGGCCAGCAGTTGGATGAGTTGACGCAATTGCGAAGCGGTCAGGCCGACCCGCAGGCTGGCGGCCATGTGCGAGCGCAACTGTGACTCCACACCGGGGGTAGCCGCCAGCGCTGCGACCGTGGCCAGCTCGCGACTTTGCCAGTCCAGGTTATCGCGCTCGAAAATGTCGCCGAACAAATGCGTTTGCAGGTACTGGTTGATCACCGGGACGAAGTCGAACAGCGGGCCCTGAACAGGCGCCCCGGCAATGCGGGTCTGGTTGGCCCTGCCCACCGCCAGCAGTTCGCCGCCGGCAGGAATGACACGCCCCGGCGCACGGCCCGGATCGTCCTGGATGCCGTTTTTCTTACGTTCATCCACCACTTTCTTCAGCTCGCCGAGTGCATTCAGGCTGCGCGGGAAACCACTGTAGGCGTAGAGCTGCACCAATACTTCCTTGGCCTCGCTGACGCTCAGCCCCGCATCCAGTCCTCGGTTCAAAGCAGCGCTGAGCCTTGGCATATCGCTGGTAGCCATACTGGTGGCAATCAACGGGATGGCCTGCTGCCGGGCGGAGAGCACCTCGGAGACGGGCCATTCGTTGGACACCGCTGATGGCGTCTTCAGGGCGTTGTATTGATCGTCGGTGACCTTTTCCAGCCAATCGACATTCTTGCCCTCCACCGTACCGGTCACGGCCAGATGGGTCATGGCGCTACTCGGAGCAGCGCCGTGCCAGTGCTTGACGCCCGGCGGGCAGACGATCACATCGCCCGGCAGGATTTCCTGCACGGGCTTGCCCCACTCCTGCGTCAGGCCCACACCGGCAACCACCACCAATCGCTGCCCGGCGGGATGAGTGTGCCAGGCCGAGCGCGCGCCTGGCTCGAAGGTCACGTAGGCGCTCGACGCATTGATTTCACGGGTGGCGGGAAACAATGGATCGACACGCACCTGCCCGGTGAAGTAATCAGCAGGCCCCACCATGGAAGCCTGGGAGCCGGCACGGCTGATTTGTTGGACGGACCGGGATTCGCCGGTACTTTCAGCACCGGCGGCGCTGGCGAAGGGAGCCGCGGCACACACCGCAATGCCTAGTAGCGTATTTTTCATGGTGCCAATTCCTTCAAGTCAAAGCGTGCGGGCGTAAAACGCGCTCAGCTGGCCAATGGCGACGTCCACATACTCGGGCACCCAATAGGTTTCGATATGGGTCGCGCCATCGATGGTGGACAGTTTCTTGTCCGGGGTGCCGGTAGCCTTGGCAAAGGCTTGTTCCGACATATACAGGCTGTCGGCCTTGCTGCCTGCGATCATCAGCAACGGCTTGTCGATCAATTCGATCTGGTCCGTGGCATCGAAGCTCATCAAGTCCAGTAGGCTGCTCAGGGTGTATCGGAAGGTCGAGTTGGGGTGCGCGTGGGTCTTGCCGTAGTACTCGAATCCCTGCCGATACAGATCAAAGGGCAATTTGGCGATCTGTTCGTCGGTGAGTTTGGCATCCCCGGTATAGAGAATTTCGCCACCGGCCGCTTCCTGGGCACGGGCAGCCGAAGCCTGTAGCAAACGCTGCTGGACGGTGGACAGCTGCGAATCCCGGTAGCCATTGCGCCGTACCAGGCCGGAATTGAACATGCTCAAGGTCGCAATGGACTGGAAGCGCTTGTCGGTCTGCGCCGCCTTCAATGAATAGCCGCCACCACCACAGATACCGAGCAAGCCCAGGCGCGCACTATCAGCCCCGGGATAGCCGGCGATGAAGTCCGCCATGCCATGGATGTCTTCGATGCGATTGGCTGGTTTGTCGACGTTGCGCGGCTGACCGCCACTGGCACCTTGATACGCCGCATCCGCCGTGATCGTGATGTAGCCCTGATCGGCGAGGCGCTGGGCATACAGGCCGGCGACCTGCTCCTTCACTCCGCCATTGGGATGCGCCACGACCACGACCGGGTATTTCTTCGCCGAGTCATAGTTCGCGGGGGTGTAGACGTTGGCGGCGATGTCCAGGCCATTCAGCTTGTAGGTGACCGGATGAATGTTGACCTTACCCGGCTCGTTCTTCGAGATCGCGCCGGCGTAGGTCAAGGTGAATGGGTTCTGCTTGTAATCCTCGGCCTCAACCTCGGCTCCGGACATTCCAATCATGGCGGCCAGTAAGGTGGCCTTTATCGTGGTTCGCGTCATAAGTTGCTCTCGGCCTGCAATGGTTGAGATGCAACTTACCCTTCGAGCATTGATTGATAAACGGCACTAATTGGATAGCACTAATATCAAATTTGCATAAATAAGATTTACAGCCCTACCGATCAAGGATCCACCTGCCCCATCAATTCAGCCACCGTTTCCTGGCGATTTGCATAGCGCTGCGCCAGTACCGCGCAGACCATCAGTTGAATCTGATGGAACAGCATCAACGGCAGGATCAACACGCCGATGGTGCTGCCGGCGAACAGCACCTGGGCCATCGGCACGCCGGTGGCCAGGCTTTTCTTCGAACCGCAGAACAGGATGGTGATGCGGTCTTCCTGGTTGAAACCGAAGGCTTTGCCCAGCACCGTTGAGGCCACCAACACCAGCCCCAGCACCACGCAACAGGCCACCACCAGACCGGCCAGATCCCGCAGCGGAATCTGGTGCCAGATGCCTTCGTTCACCGCCTCGCTGAACGCGCCGTAGACCACCAGCAGAATCGAACCCTGATCAACGAACTTCAGCCAACTCTTATTGCGTCCCACCCAGGCACCGATCCAGCGCCGCGCGATCTGCCCGGCAATGAACGGCAGCAGCAACTGCACGCTGATCTTCACGATGGCATCGAGGGTCGAGCCGCCGTCACCGTGCACATTCAGCAGAATCGTCACCAGCAGCGGCGTAAGGAAAATCCCGAACAGGCTGGACGCCGCCGCGCTGCAAATCGCCGCCGGAATGTTGCCGCGAGCCAGAGACGTGAAGGCAATGGCCGACTGCACCGTGGCGGGCAACGCGCAGAGGTAGAGCATGCCCATGTACAGGTCGGCGCCGATCAGCGGCGACAGCACCGGTTTGAGGGCCAAACCGAGCAACGGGAACAGCACGAAGGTCAGGCTGAATACCAGCAGATGCAGGCGCCAGTGGCCGGCGCCGGCGATGATCGACTCACGCGAGAGCTTGGCGCCATGCAGGAAAAACAGCAGCGCGATGGCGACGTTGGTCAACCAGCCGAAGCCCACTGCCACTTGCCCGCTGGCGGGCAGCAAACTGGCGAGAAGCACCACGCCGATCAGGGTCAGGGTGAAGTTATCAGGGAGAAAACGGGGGCGAGTCATCGGGATCATCCGGGTTTGCCAGGAACGTGGACTCGACTCTACTCCGACGCGAGAAGACCGGCTAACGCTAGTAAGCCAGTACATATCGCCTAACGGACAAACGTCAGCCATCTTGTGCCGGGTCCCCTGTGGCGAGGGGATTCATCCCCGTTCGGCGGCGCAGCCGTCGCAAGCACTGCATGCACGGCTTGCCTGAAAAAATGCGGGGGGCCGCTTCGCAGCCCAACGGGGATGAATCCCCTCGCCACAGGGGTCAATCGACTGAGTTCCATTTCCGCTTCATCCCCCTTTTCATCGCCATCCGACCAGAAACCCGTTCAAGCCTCTTGCACAACCGATATTATGGTATACCATCATACGCACAGACACTTCTTACCCCGATACGGAGCAGCTCATGAGTTTCGAAATCCGCAAGATCGTCAGCTATGTCGAAGAAACCTTTATCGAAGGCGGCAAGGCCACCGATAAACCCGTGACCATGGTCGGGCTGGCGGTGGTGATGAAAAACCCTTGGGTGGGTAACGGCTTTGTCGAAGACCTGAAACCGCAGATCCGCGCCAACTGCTCCGATCTGGGCGCAATGATGGTCGAGCGTCTGGTGGGCATCATCGGCGGTGCCGAGAAGATCGAGGCTTATGGCAAGGCGGCTGTGGTTGGCGCTGATGGCGAAATCGAACACGCCTCCGCCGTCATCCACACCCTGCGCTTCGGCAACCACTACCGTGAAGCGGTCAAGGCCAAGAGCTACCTGAGCTTCACCAACAAGCGCGGCGGTCCGGGCACTTCGATCCAGATTCCGATGATGCACAAGGACGACGAAGGCCTGCGTTCGCACTACATCACCCTGGAAATGCAAATCGAAGACGCACCCCGCGCCGACGAAATCGTCGTCGTCCTGGGTTGCGCCGATGGCGGCCGCATTCACCCACGCATCGGCAACCGATACATCGATCTGGAAGAACTGGCCGCTGAAAAGGCCCGGTAAGCAGATCGGTCACTACAACAAAAAGGTATGCAGGAGCGCTCCATGATTCGGCTCACCGCTGAACGCACCCCGGCTGGCACCAGTTACCTGGCGACCGGCCAAGGCCAGCCCGTGGTTTTGATCCACGGCGTGGGCCTGAACAAAGAAATGTGGGGCGGCCAGATCGTTGGCCTGGCCACAAATTATCGCGTCATCGCCTATGACATGCTCGGTCATGGCGCCAGCCCTCGCCCGGAAAGCGGCACTCCCCTGCTCGGTTATGCCGATCAGTTGCTGGAGCTGCTCGATCACTTGCAATTGCCCAAGGCCGCGGTGATCGGCTTTTCCATGGGCGGACTGGTGGCGCGGGCCTTTGCCCTGCACTACCCGCAACGCCTGCAAAGCCTGGTGGTGCTCAACAGCGTGTTCAACCGCACCGAGGAACAACGCGCCGGCGTCATCGCCCGCACGGCCCAGGCCGCCGAACACGGCCCGGATGCCAACGCCGAAGCCGCACTGTCGCGCTGGTTCAGCCGCGAATATCAGGCGGCCAACCCAGCGCAGATCGCCGCTTTGCGCCAGACGCTCGCGCAGAATGATCCGCAGGGCTACCTGACCACCTATGAACTGTTCGCCACCCAGGACATGTACCGCGCCGACGACCTGGCCAGTATCCAGGTGCCGACCCTGGTCGCCACCGGCGAGCTGGACCCCGGTTCGACCCCGGAGATGGCCGAGCAACTGGCCGCGCGCATTCCCGGCGCAACGGCTGCCGTACTTCCCGAACAGCGGCATATGATGCCCGTAGAATCGCCGCGCCTGGTCAACCAGCTGTTGCTGGAATTTCTCGATAAGGCGCACTCCCGACCCAACCATTTGAAGGGGATCGTTGCATGACACTCGCACGTTTCCAGATGTGCATCGGCGGCGAATGGGTCGATGCCCTCTCCGGCAAGACTTTCGAAAGCCTGAACCCTGCCCTGGCCGAAGCCTGGGCCGAGCTGCCCGATGCCGACGAAGCCGATGTCGAGCGCGCCGTACAGGCTGCGCAGAGCGCTTTCGACAGTCCGGCCTGGCGCGGCCTGACTGCTACGGCGCGCGGCAAGTTGCTGCGTCGCCTGGGTGACCTGATCGCCGAAAACAAGGAGCAACTGGCCCAGCTGGAAAGCCGCGACAACGGCAAGCTGATCCGTGAGACCCGCGGCCAGGTCGGCTATCTGCCGGAGTTTTTCCACTACACCGCCGGTCTTGCGGACAAGCTCGAAGGCGGCACCCTGCCCCTGGACAAGCCAGACCTGTTTGCCTACACCGTGCACGAAGCCATGGGCGTGGTCGCGGCAATCATTCCGTGGAACAGCCCACTGTACCTGACCGCAATCAAACTGGCCCCGGCTTTGGCGGCGGGCAACACCATCGTGATCAAGCCGTCCGAGCACGCCTCGGCGACCATTCTCGAACTGGCGCGTCTGGCACTGGAAGCCGGGATTCCGCCGGGCGTGGTCAACGTCGTCACCGGTTACGGCCCAAGCACCGGCGCCGCCCTGACCCGTCACCCACTGGTGCGCAAGATCGCCTTCACTGGCGGGGCGGCCACGGCTCGCCATGTGGTTCGCAGCAGCGCCGAGAACTTCGCCAAGCTGTCGCTGGAACTGGGCGGCAAATCGCCAAATATCATCTTCGCCGACGCCGACCTCGACAGCGCGATCAACGGCGCCATCGCCGGAATCTACGCTGCCTCCGGGCAGAGTTGCGTGTCGGGATCGCGCCTGTTGGTGCAGGACGAGATCTACGATGAATTCGTCGGCCGCCTGGTGGAGCGCGCCCAGCGCATTCGCATCGGCAACCCTTCGGATGACAGCAGCGAAATGGGCCCGATGGCCACTGCGCAGCAACTGGCGGTGGTCGAAGGACTGGTCGCGGATGCCATTGCCGAAGGCGCTCGCCTGCGTCTGGGCGGCAAGCGTCCGGTGGGCGTGGGCGACGGCTGGTTCTATGAGCCGACCCTGTTCGAGTGCGATCGCAACTCGATGAAGATCATGCAGGAAGAAGTGTTCGGCCCGGTGGCTTCGGTCATCCGTTTCAAGGACGAAGCCGAAGCCCTGGCCATCGCCAACGACTCGCAATTCGGCCTCGCGGCCGGTATCTGGACCCGCGACCTGGGCCGCGCCCATCGCCTGGCCCGGGACGTGCGTTCAGGGATCATCTGGGTCAACACCTACCGCGCCGTGTCGGCCATGGCGCCGATCGGCGGCTTCAAGAACAGTGGCTATGGACGCGAAAGCGGCATCGATTCGGTGCTGGCCTACACCGAGCTGAAAACGGTGTGGATCAACCTCTCCCAGGCACCCATGCCTGATCCATTCGTGATGCGTTAGGAGTCCTGCGAAATGATCGAACCCGGCATTTATAAAGACGTCATGGGCTCATTCCCGTCCGGCGTCACGGTGGTCACCACCCTGGACTCCGAAGGCGGCATCGTCGGCATCACCGCCAGCGCCTTCAGTGCGCTGTCGATTGATCCGGCGCTGGTGCTGTTCTGCCCCAACTATGGCTCCGACACCTACCCGGTGCTGCGCGACAGCAAGCAGTTTGCGATCCACCTGCTGTCCGCCGACCAGACGGCCGAGGCTTACGCTTTCGCCGGCAAGGGCAAGGAAAAAGCCAAGGGCATCGACTGGCATTTGAGCGCATTGGGCAATCCGATTCTGGCCAGGGCCACGGCCATCATCGAGTGCGAACTGTGGCGCGAATACGATGGTGGTGATCACGCGATCATCGTTGGCGCCGTGAAGAACCTGATCCTGCCCGAGGAGCCCGTGACGCCGATGATCTACCACAAGGGCAAGCTAGGGCCGTTGCCGGCCCTGGCCTGACGGATTCACACATTGCCCTGTGGGAGCCAGCCTGCTGGCGATTGCGGTTGTTCATTCAACATCAGTGGTGACTGAACCGGCGCTATCGCCAGCAGGCTAGCTCCCACAAGGGCAAATGAGGTGTGAGGAGAAATGATGAACAACGAAAAATACGAAAAAGGCCTGAAAATCCGCACCCAGGTGCTCGGCCAGGACTACGTCAATCGTTCGATCCAGAACGCCGACGACTTCACCCGCCCCTTGCAGGAAATGGTCACCGAATACTGCTGGGGGCATGTCTGGGGTCGTGAAGGTTTGTCGCTCAAGGAACGCAGCATGATCAACCTGGCCATGATCTCGGCCCTCAACCGCCCTCACGAACTCAAGCTGCATGTGCGCGGCGCCTTGCGTAACGGCTTGAGTCGTGAGCAAATACGCGAAATTCTGCTTCAGGTCGGCATTTATTGCGGTGTGCCCGCAGCCGTGGACAGTTTCCGGCTGGCCCGTGAAGCCTTCGCCGAAGCCGATGCCGAGGCCTCCAGTTAACCCCGGCTGTTTTGATGCCCGTCTGGCATGGACAGCCACCTTTAGAGCGTACCCCATGAAACGCCTGCCACTCGACGACAGCTTCAAGGTCAATCGCAACCCCGTTACCCTGCGCGAAATCGTGCTGGATAAACTGCGAAGCGCCATCATGAACTTCCAGCTTTTGCCGGGTGACCGTCTGGTTGAACGCGATCTGTGCGATCGCCTGGGCGTGAGCCGCACATCGGTACGCGAAGCCTTGCGTCACCTGGAATCCGAAGGTCTGGTTGAATTCGCCGACGCCAAGGGCCCACGCGTGGCGATCATTACCCTGGCCGATGCCGTCGATATCTATGAACTGCGTTGCGTACTCGAAGGCCTGATCGTCCAGCTGTTCACCCTGCGGGCCAAGGCCAAAGACATCAAGGCCCTGGAAAAAGCACTTGAGGAAAACCGTCAGGCACTGAAGGAAGGTGAACTGCAACAGGTCATCGACTCCGTGCAGGGTTTCTATGACGTACTGCTCGAAGGTTCCGGCAACCATGTCGCGGCCACTCAGCTGCGTCAGTTGCAGGCGCGGATCAGCTATCTGCGCGCGACCTCGGTGTCCCAGGAAAACCGCCGCGGCGCCAGCAATCAGGAAATGGAACGCATGGTCGAGGCGATCAAGAGCGGCGATCCCCTGGCCGCCCACCAGGCGTGCGTCGATCATGTCCGCGCCGCCGCTACGGTCGCCCTCGAATACCTCAAGCGCAAACAGGAAGAATCCGGGCCAGTCCCCGAGATCACCCTGCCTATCGCGCTCAAAGAACCCCGCATAGGACGTTGATCATGTTCAGCCCGAGCTTTTGCCCAAAGTGCGGCGGCAATGACCTCAAGTCACAGCTGCCACCGGGCGATACGCACGAGCGCCTGATGTGCCGCGGCTGCGGCTACATCCACTACGTCAATCCAAAAATCATCGCCGGCTGCATCATCGAGCAGGACGGCAAATACCTGTTGTGCCAACGGGCGATCCCGCCGCGTCCCGGCACCTGGACCTTGCCGGCGGGCTTCATGGAAGCCGGCGAGACCACCGAGCAGGCGGCGTTGCGCGAAGTCTGGGAAGAAAGCGGCGTGCGTGGGGAAATCCTCTCGCCCTACTCGATTTTCAGCGTGCCGAAGATCAGCGAGGTGTACATCATCTTCCGCGCCATCGCCCTGGAAGTCACCGGTCAGTTCGGGCCGGAAACCATGGACTATAAATTCTTCGCACCCGAGGACATTCCCTGGGACAGCATCTACTACCCGGCGATCCGGCAGATCCTCGAACGTTATATCGAGGAACGTCAGGCCGGGGTCTACGGCATTTACATCGGCAACGACGACAGCGGGAAGATTCACTTTATCCGCTGATCGCACATCGCCTGTAGGAGCGAGCTTGCTCGCGATGGACGTCAACGATAACGCGGGCTGCCTGGCACCCCGCGGTGCTCCTGCCTCCATCGCGAGCAAGCTCGCTCCTACAGTTGCCGGTCCCAGCAGTTACGCTGGCGCCACACCCTCGACAATCACGATCTCGGCCCGCCCCGCCCCTTCCCGGTGCCGTTTCGCCTCCTGATACTCCGGCGACCGATAGCAGGCCAGCGCCTGTTCATACGAATCGAACTCGATGACCACATTACGCTGCGCCCCGGGCCCGCCTTCCAGCGCTTCGCTGCGCCCGCCACGGGCCAGCATCCGCCCGCCATACAAGGCAAAGGCTGCTGGTGCCCGCTGGGTGTATTGGCTGTATTGATCGGGATCGGTGACATCCACGTGAGCAATCCAGTACGCCTTCATAGTGACCTCTCGCTTATTTGGTATTATGGTATACCACACTATATTTCCATCAAACATCGAGAGTCCAGCATGGCCTTCAACAGCATCGAAGAAATCATCGAAGATTATCGCCTCGGCAAAATGGTGCTGCTGGTCGATGACGAAGACCGGGAAAATGAAGGCGACCTGCTACTGGCTGCCGACTGCTGCACCGCCGAGGCCATCAGCTTCATGGCCCGGGAGGCCCGTGGCCTGATCTGCCTGACGCTGACCGATGAACACTGCCAGCGCCTGGGCCTGGAGCAGATGGTGCCAAGCAACGGTAGCGTGTTCAGCACCGCATTTACGGTATCCATTGAAGCAGCCATCGGTGTGACCACCGGCATCTCCGCCGCTGACCGGGCGTGCACGGTGGCCGCTGCCGTCGCCCATGGCGCGAGCCCTGCCGATATCGTGCAACCTGGCCATATCTTTCCATTGCGCGCCCGGGAAGGCGGCGTACTGACCCGCGCCGGCCATACCGAAGCCGGTTGCGACCTGGCGCGCCTGGCCGGCTTCACTCCAGCTTCGGTGATCGTCGAAGTGATGAACGACGACGGCACCATGGCCCGCCGTCCGGACCTTGAGCTGTTCGCCCGCAAGCACGGGATCAAGATCGGCACCATTGCCGACCTTATTCACTATCGACTGAGCACCGAGCACACGGTCGCGCGGATCGGCGAGCGTGAACTGCCCACCGTACACGGCACCTTTCGTCTGATCACCTTTGAGGATCGCATCGAAGGTGGTGTCCACATGGCCATGGTCATGGGTGAATTGCGCCGCGAGGAAGCGACGCTGGTGCGCGTGCACGTGATCGATCCGTTGCGCGATCTGGTCGGCGCCGAATACAGCGGCCCCTCCAACTGGACGTTGTGGGCCGCATTGCAACGTGTGGCCGAGGAAGGTCGTGGCGTGGTGGTGGTTCTGGCCAACCATGAATCTTCGCAGGCGCTGCTGGAACGTGTCCCGCAATTGACCCAGCCGCCGCGACAATTCAGTCGTTCGCAGTCGCGTATCTATTCGGAAGTCGGCACCGGGGCGCAGATCCTGCAGAACCTCGGTGTCGGCAAGCTGCGGCACCTGGGCCCGCCGCTGAAATACGCAGGCCTGACCGGGTATGACCTGGAGGTGGTGGAGAGCATTCCGTTTACCGGATAAATGGAGATTGCCCCCTTGTAGGAGCGAGCATGCTCGCGATGGACATCAACGATAACGCTGGCAGCCTGACACACAGCGGTGCCTGTACCTCCATCGCGAGCATGCTCGCTCCTACAGAGGGATGTTGAAGACAGAAATAACCAGATTTGCCAGATAACCGGTACGGCAAAATGCTTGCACAAAGCTTGGAATACCATAATATGATATTCCATAGACCGGACAGTCACAGCGACTCGATGGACCTACTGCTCCCGATAGGCGGGCACTGAAAGCCCCGCTCATAAACACAACAATGAGGGCGTGAAAATGGTGTTGAACAAAGGTGTCACCGCAGTGCTTTTCGCGGGACTGCTGAGCGTGACCAGCCAGGCGTTGATGGCGGCTGAAAGCGTCAACTTCGTCAGCTGGGGCGGTACGACCCAGGATGCGCAGAAACAGGCCTGGGCCGACCCGTTCAGCAAGTCCAGCGGCATCACCGTGGTTCAGGACGGCCCCACCGACTACGGCAAGCTCAAGGCCATGGTCGAAAGCGGCAACGTGCAGTGGGACGTGGTCGACGTCGAAGCCGACTTCGCCTTGCGCGCCGCCTCCGAAGGGCTGCTCGAACCCCTCGACTTCAAAGTCATTGAGCGCGACAAGATCGACCCGCGGTTTGTCACCGATCATGGCGTCGGTTCGTTCTTCTTCTCCTTCGTCCTTGGCTACAACGAGGGCAAGCTCGGCTCCGGCAAGCCTCAGGACTGGACCGCGCTGTTCGACACCAAGACCTATCCCGGCAAACGCGCCCTGTACAAATGGCCAAGCCCTGGCGTGCTGGAACTGGCGCTGTTGGCCGACGGCGTACCTGCCGACAAGCTCTATCCACTGGACCTGGACCGCGCCTTCAAGAAACTCGACACCATCAAGAAAGATATCGTCTGGTGGGGCGGCGGCGCCCAGTCGCAACAGCTGCTGGCCTCCGGTGAAGCAAGCCTGGGTCAGTTCTGGAACGGCCGCATTCACGCCCTGCAAGAAGACGGCGCTCCGGTCGGTGTGAGCTGGAAACAGAACCTGGTCATGGCCGACATTCTGGTCATTCCAAAAGGCTCGAAAAACAAGGACGCGGCGATGAAGTTCCTGGCCAATGCCAGCAGCGCCAAAGGACAGGCCGACTTCTCCAACCTGACCGCCTACGCCCCGGTCAACGTCGACAGCGTGGCGCGCCTGGATTCGGCGCTGGCCCCTAACCTGCCGACGGCCTACGCCAAGGACCAAATCACTCTCGACTTCGCGTACTGGGCCAAGAACGGTCCGGCGATCGCGACACGGTGGAACGAATGGCTGGTCAAATGAAAATGACGGCATCCGCGTCCCGTCAATCCTCGGCCACCGGGAGCGCCACGGGCGCTGCCGGTTCAGCTTCCGTCAAGGCTGCCGCAATGACGCAAAACCCGACTTTGGCACAACGCTGGCGTGGTTCGAGCAACCTGATCCCGGCCCTGCTGTTTCTCGGCCTGTTTTTCCTGGCGCCGCTGATCGGTCTGCTGCTGCGCGGCGTGCTCGAACCTTCGCCTGGCCTTGGCAACTACGAGCAGCTATTCGCCAACTCGGCCTATGCACGGGTCTTGCTCAACACCTTCTCGGTGGCTGGTCTGGTCACGCTGTTCAGCCTGCTGCTGGGCTTCCCTCTGGCTTGGGCGATCACCCTGGTACCCCGCGGCTGGGGTCGCTGGATCCTCAACATCGTGCTGTTGTCGATGTGGACCAGCCTCCTCGCTCGAACCTACTCCTGGCTGGTGCTGCTACAAGCCTCGGGCGTGATCAACAAGGCCCTAATGGCGATGGGCATCATCGATCAGCCGCTGGAGATGGTGCATAACCTCACCGGCGTGGTGATCGGCATGAGCTACATCATGATCCCGTTCATCGTGCTGCCGTTGCAGGCGACCATGCAGGCCATCGACCCGATGATCCTGCAGGCCGGTTCGATCTGCGGCGCCAGCCCATGGACCAATTTCTTCCGGGTATTCCTGCCACTGTGCCGGCCGGGGCTGTTTTCCGGCGGGTTGATGGTGTTCGTGATGTCCCTCGGTTACTACGTCACCCCGGCACTGCTTGGCGGTGCGCAGAACATGATGCTGCCCGAGTTCATCATTCAGCAGGTGCAGTCGTTCCTCAACTGGGGCCTGGCCAGCGCCGGCGCCGCGTTGCTGATCGTCATCACGCTGGTGTTGTTCTACTTCTACCTGAAGCTCCAGCCGGAATCCCCGGTTGGCGCCAGCAACGCGAGGTAAGCCGTCATGCTCCTGACTCCCAATGCCATGAGCCGCCGGATGCGCCTTGGTCTTTACGCCACCACCGGGCTGATCGGTCTGTTCCTTTTGCTGCCGATTGTGTTCATCGTGCTGCTGTCGTTCGGATCGTCGCAATGGCTGGTGTTCCCGCCACCGGGCTGGACGTTGAAATGGTACGGTCAGTTTTTCTCCAATGCCGACTGGATGAACGCGGCGATGGCCAGCCTCAAGGTTGCGGTGCTGACTACGTTCTTCGCCGTAGCCCTGGGCTTGCCTACTGCGTTCGCCCTGGTACGCGGCCGCTTCCCCGGCCGGGAAATGCTCTACGGGCTGTTCACCCTGCCGATGATTGTGCCCTTGGTGATCATCGCGGTAGCGGTGTACGCGCTGTTCCTGAAGCTGGGCTATACCGGGACGATGTTTGCCTTCGTGGTCAGCCATGTGATCGTGGCGCTGCCGTTCACCATCATCTCGATCATCAACTCGCTGAAGTTGTTCGACCAGTCGATCGAAGATGCGGCGGTGATCTGCGGCGCCTCGCGTTTGCAAGCGGTGTTCAAGGTGACCTTTCCCGCCATTCGTCCGGGCATGGTGGCCGGCGCGCTCTTCGCCTTCCTCGTCTCGTGGGATGAAGTGGTGCTGAGCGTGATGATGGCCAGCCCGACCCTGCAAACCCTTCCCGTGAAAATGTGGACCACTTTGCGCCAGGACCTGACGCCCGTGATCGCCGTCGCCTCGACGCTGCTGATCGGCCTTTCGGTATTGGTCATGGTCATCGCCGCCGCATTGCGCCGGCGCAACGAAATTCGCGCCTGAGCGCCAGGAGAACGACATGAGTGCAGTGATCAAAGATACCGCGCAGCAAAACGACAAGCCCCTGGTGAGCCTGCGCAACCTGAACAAGCACTACGGTGACTTTGCCGCCGTGGACAACATTTCGCTGGACATCAAGGACGGCGAGTTCCTGACCTTCCTCGGCTCCAGCGGCTCGGGCAAAAGCACCACCCTGTCGATGCTCGCCGGTTTCGAGACTCCGAGCAGCGGCGAGATCCTGGTCAACGGCCAATCGCTGGTCAACGTGCCGCCGCACAAACGCGATATCGGCATGGTGTTCCAGCGTTACTCGCTGTTCCCGCACCTGTCGGTGCGCGACAACATTGCATTTCCCCTGACGATCCGCAAACTGGATGCCGCCGAACGTGAACGCCGGGTGGATGCGATGCTCAAGCTTGTGCAGCTGGAACAATTCGCCCATCGCCGTCCTTCGCAACTCTCCGGCGGCCAGCAACAGCGCGTCGCCATCGCCCGGGCGCTGGTGTATGAACCTCGCATTCTGCTGATGGACGAACCTCTCGGTGCACTGGACAAAAAACTGCGCGAAGACCTGCAGGATGAACTGCGCCAACTGCATCGGCGCCTGGGCATCACCATCGTTTACGTGACCCACGATCAGGAAGAAGCCATGCGCCTGTCCCAGCGCATTGCGATCTTCAGCCACGGCAAGATCGTCGGCCTGGGCAGCGGCTACGACCTGTACCAGAACCCACCAAACGCCTTCGTCGCCTCGTTCCTGGGTAACTCGAATTTCCTCAAGCTCAAGGCCCAAGGCAATGCGGTGGCCACGTTCGAAGGCCAGGCGCTGTCGATTCGCCTGACTGCCGGGTTGCACACGGATCAGGATGTGTTGCTGATGGTGCGCCCGGAAAAGGCATTGGCCCTGAGTGTCGATCAAGCCATCCGCGAGCCGCTGGCCGCAGGCTGGAACGAAGTCTCGGCCAAGGTTGTAGAGGTGCTGTTCCTGGGTGAAAGTCAGACCTGCAGCGTGGTGACATCGGGCGGCACTTCGATGACGGTCAAGGCATTGTCTGCTGCCGGGATGCCGCTCAAGGCGGGCGATCCGGTGCAGGTGCGCTGGGCTACTGCCGATGCCTGTGTTTATACCGAGTGGGCGGAAAGTGATTTGAACAAGGCTGCTGGCGCACATTGATCAATTGGCGGTCCATGCCAGTGGACTGCCAGACAAGTGTCACCCTCGGGTCACCACAACGTCGGGTTGTGGTGGCTTTTTTTTTGGATTTTTATTGGGGGCTTCTACAACGAATCACATAAAAAACCTGTGGGAGCAAAGCTTGCTCGCGATAGCGGCAGTCCAGACGACAATGCAGCGACTGATACACCGCCATCGCGAGCAAGCTTTGCTCCCACAGGGGAATGGGTACATCCGTGAGAGCCAGGTCGGCTGTCAGGCCGCCTCGCTTTGGCTTTTGATCTGGGCGCCCCGTAAAACCACGCTGGCCGAACGCAGGCATTGCGCAGTGGGCAAACCGGCATGGATGCCGGTTTAGCCGCCCCCGGCCATGGATGGCCGATGGCGGCGGGCCCACGGAGCAATGCCTGCGTTCGGGCATGCCGAGCCTAAGCGAGGCACCGAGTGGTGGGGCAAGAGCCCTTTGCTTCCTTTGGGGCTTTTCCAAAGGGAGTCGCCGTAAGGGCGAAACCGCCAGCAGCCGTTACCGAAAAAACGGATATGTACACAATCAACAAAAAAAAATGCCCGACCAAAAGGCCGGGCATTCCAGACAAACACGCTCAAATCAATCGGTATAACCCAACCGTGTCACCCTGCGCTCCTGCGCCTTACCCCGCGTCGCCAGGCAATAGTAAAGCGGACAAGTCACCACCAACCCCACCAGCCACGACAAATCAGCGCCCTCGACCAGATTGGCATACGGCCCCACATACAGCGACGTATTGGCAAACGGCAATTGCACGATAATCCCTATGAAATACGCCACGATCGCATGCAAATTGAATCGCCCGTAAATCCCGCCATCCGCCCGGAAAATCGAAGCAATGTCATAGCAACCACGCTTGATCACATAAAAATCGATCAGGTTGATCGAAGCCCACGGCACCAGCACCAGCAGCAGCGCCAGAATCAGCCCGATAAACTGCGAGATGAAGTCCGCCGATGCACCCAGCGCCACCACGCAACAACCTGCCAGCACGATGCTCGAGAGCACCACGCGCACCTTGATGCTCGGCGTCCACTGACTGGCAAAGGTCTGGATCGAGGTGATGATCGACAGCACCGCACCATACAGATTCAAGGCGTTGTGGCTGATGATGTTGAGCAGGAACAACACCATCAGGATCGGCCCCAGCCAACCGGTGGATTGCTTGACCGCCGACATCGCTTCCGTACCCTCCGGGGTGGCCAGTACGGCTACCGCGCCGAACGCGAACGACAGGATGGTGCCCAGGGTCGCGCCGAGGTAAGTGGCAAAGAACGGGCGGGTGAAGCCAATGTCCGCCGGCAGGTAGCGCGAGTAATCCGATACATAGGGCGAAAAGCTGATCTGCCAGATGATCCCCAGGGACACCGTGGCCAGCCAGCCGGACAGGTTGAAGCCGCCACGGGTGAAGAAATCCGCCGGCAGATCATGGGCGAAGATATAGAGGAAACCGGCAAGCAACGCGCTGCCCATCACCCAGGTGCCGATGCGGTTGAGCGTGTGAATGAAGTTGTAGCCGATCACGCCGATGGCCGTGGCGCTGAGGGCGCCAATCAGAATGCTCAAAGGCACCGGCACCGAAGGCGCAATGCCGACGATGGATTTGCCGGCCAGCACGATGTTGGAAATGAAGAAACCTATATAGATCAGCGCCGCGAAGAACACGATCAGCAGCGCGCCATAACGGCCGAACTGGCCGCGACTCTGGACCATCTGCGGAATGCCCATGCGCGGACCTTGCGCCGATGCCAGGGCAATCACCAGGCCACCGACCATATGCCCCAGGGCAATCGCCAGCAGCCCCCAGAGCAGGTTGAGGTGGAACACCTGGACCACCATCGCACCCGTCACGATTGGCAGTGGCGCAATGTTGGTGCTGAACCATAGGGTGAAAAGATCGCGGGCCTTCCCGTGGCGCTCAGCGAGTGGAACGTAGTCGACCGTGTGATTCTCGATCAACGGGTCTTGCCGGGACATCTGGGACATATGCATGAACTCGAGTTTGTCTGTTCTTATCTTTGTATGAAGCCAAACCGGGGGGACTCGCGGGTCGCCCTCAGATGCGCACCATATTATGGTATTCCAACATTTTCACAAGACTGATCCGGCCTTTGAATGCCCATCTGATCCGCTATCCTGCCGTAATACGCCGCACGCCAGCTAGCTTAAAGCCCCGAAATCATTGGCTTCTAAACCACCGGTGCGCGTTTATCGGGTCGCAGAAAAAGCCCTTGCAAACTATGTATTACGGTATACCATCAGACCTACAAACACATAAAACCCGCGTCACACCACCCGAGGACAGTCCAATGATCGATGCCGCCATCTACAAACAAGTCATGGGTTCGTTCCCGTCCGGTGTGACGGTCATCACCACCCTCGATGACGACGGGCAAATCGTCGGCCTGACCGCCAGCGCCTTCAGTTCGTTGTCCATGGACCCGGCACTGGTTCTGTTCTGCCCCAACTACAGCTCCGACTCCTATCCTGTACTAATCAAGAACAAGCGCTTTGCCATCCACGTGCTGTCCGGCGGCCAGCAGAGCGAAGCCTATGCTTTTGCCCGCAAGGGCAAGGACAAGGCACAGGGGATCGAATGGACCTTGAGCGAGTTGGGCAACCCGATCCTGGCCAATGCCACGGCGGTGATTGAATGCGAGCTGTGGCGCGAATATGAAGGCGGCGACCACGCCATCATGGTCGGCGCGGTGAAGAACCTGATCGTGCCGGCGCAAGACGCCGGACCACTGGTGTATTGCCACGGCAAGATGGGTGCCTTGTCGGTCCTGGCTTGATCAACGGCCCCCTGTAGGAGCGAGCCTGCTCGCGATGGTCGTCAACGATGACGCTGGCTGCCTGACACCCCGCGTTACTCAGTCGTGCATCGCGAGCAGGCTTGCTCCTACAGAAAAGCAAGAAAGTTCGCAGTCATTTCGTATTACGGTATACCAACAATCAACGAGCCCGCACACGACAGGCCGATAACAAAAGATCCGAGGTAAGCGTCATGAAATTTTCCCTGTTCGTACACATGGAACGTTGGGACGAAAGCGTCAGCCACCGTCAGTTGTTCGAAGATTTGACCGAACTGACCCTGATCGCCGAGGCCGGTGGTTTCAGCACCGTCTGGATCGGCGAACACCACGCCATGGAATACACCATTTCACCAAGCCCGATGCCTTTGCTGGCCTACCTGGCCGCCAAGACCACCACCATTCACCTGGGCGCCGGCACCATCATCGCGCCGTTCTGGCATCCGCTGCGGGTGGCCGGCGAATGCGCCCTGCTGGATGTGATCAGCAACGGACGCATGGAAGTCGGCCTGGCGCGCGGCGCTTATCAAGTTGAATTCGATCGCATGGCCGGCGGCATGCCAGCCTCGAGCGGCGGTCAGGCGCTGCGGGAGATGGTTCCAGTGGTGCGTGCGCTGTGGCAAGGCGATTACGCCCATGACGGCGACCTCTGGAAATTCCCGACATCCACCAGCGTGCCCAAACCGATCCAGAAGCCGAACCCGCCAATGTGGATCGCGGCCCGCGACCCCGATTCGCACAACTTCGCCGTGGCCAACGGCTGCAACGTCATGGTTACGCCATTGATGAAGGGCGACGAAGAAGTCCTCGATCTGAAGAACAAATTCCAGACCGCACTGGACAACAACCCGGACGTGCCGCGCCCGCAATTGATGGTGCTGCGTCACACCCACGTCCACACCGCTGACGACGCTGAAGGCTGGAAAGTCGGGGCCAGGGCTATCTCGAAGTTCTACCGCACCTTCGATGCCTGGTTCGGCAACAAGGAAACACCGGTCAACGGTTTCCTGGCACCGAGCCCGGAAGAAAAGTTCGCCGCTCGCCCCGAGTTCGAGCTCGAAAGCCTGCACAAGACCGCCATGATCGGCACCCCGGAAGAAATCATTCCACGCATCAAGTACTACCAGGAACTGGGTGTTGATGAATTCAGCTTCTGGTGCGACAACAGCCTGCCCCACGCAGAGAAGAAAAAATCCCTGGAGCTGTTCATCAAGCATGTAGTGCCAGCGTTCCGCTGAATGCACTTCCCCCTGTGGGAGCGAGCCTGCTCGCGATAGCGGTGTGTCATTCAGCATAAATGCTGGCTGATCCGGCCCTTTCGCGAGCAGGCTCGCTCCCACAAACAGCGGCACCTTCCTGCCTTGTATCGAAATGTATCTACACTTCCCCGCGATACAAAACGCTTCACCCGCCTTCTTTTCTGAAATAGCCCGGATACCTCCCTGCACTTAAATGTGAACCACGGCCTCCCCCGCCTGGCCTTCACTTAAAAAGGAGCTCCACCATGAAAGTGCATTTGTTGAACAAACACGCCGACAAAAATCGCCGCCATCTGGTGGGTTCCACTGTTCTTGCTTTGACGTTGGCTGTTCTGGGCACCGTCAACGCCCAGGCGAATACCACCGCCAGCGCAGCACCTGCACCGGTCAGTGCGCCAACCACCGCCGATACGCCATTCGGCCCGCTGAAATATGTCAATGCCGGTTTGCTGAGCGTGGCCTATGCCGAAACCGGCCCGGCCGATGGCCCGGTGGTCATCCTGCTGCACGGCTGGCCCTACGACATTCACAGTTATGACGAAGTCGCGCCCCTGCTCGCAGCGAAAGGCTATCGAGTGCTGATGCCCTATGCACGGGGTTATGGCGATACACACTTCCGGTCCGACAAAACCCTGCGCAATGGCCAGCCCGCGGCGTTGGCCAGTGATGTCATCGACTTCATGGACGCCCTGAACATCAAACAAGCGGTGCTCGGTGGCTACGATTGGGGCGCGCGTTCGGCGGATATCGTCTCGGCGCTGTGGCCTGAGCGAGTCAAGGCGCTGGTCTCGGTCAGCGGTTATTTGATCGGCAACCAGGCTGCCGGCAAGAACCCGCTGCCGCCCAAGGCCGAACTGCAGTGGTGGTACCAGTTCTACTTCGCGACCGATCGTGGTCGCGAGGGTTACCAGAAAAACACCCACGATTTTGCCAAGTTGATCTGGCAGCTGGCTTCGCCGCAATGGGCGTTCGATGACGCGACCTACGACCGCAGCGCCGCCGCCCTGAACAACGCGGATCACGTCGACATCACCGTCTTCAACTACCGCTGGCGCCTGGGCCTGGTCCAGGGTGAAAGCAAATATGACGCCCTGGAGCAGAAACTGGCCAAGGCACCGTCCATCAGCGTGCCGACCATCACCCTGGAAGGCGACGCCAACGGCGCACCGCACCCGAAAGCCGAAGACTATCGCCAACGCTTCACTGGCAAATATGAATACCGGCTGATCACCGGCGGCATCGGCCACAACCTGCCACAGGAAGATCCGCAAGCCTTTGCCAAGGCCATCGTCGACGCCGATCATCTTTGAGGCTCACGGTTCCCGGTGTCGTCACTGGTGACGCCGGGAGATATTCTCGAAAAATGAACAAAAGCTTCTGAATTATTCAGTTTTCCAAAAGCTTATCCACGACTACCTTGGCGCCATGTCTGGCAAGCACTTGGGCAGATCAAATGATCGCAGCCTTCGACAGCTCCTACACTTTGCCTGTGCAAACCCGATCCTGTAGGAGCTGCCGAAGGCTGCGATCTTGACTGCCGCCAAGGCTCGCTAAAACGGCAACCTGTCAATGTACGTTTCGAGGTAAGTCCCATGCCTGAACAAACCCTGGCTGTGCACGCGCCCTACACCGGCGCGGTCATCGGTCATGTGCCCCTCTCCACCGAGGCCGATGTCGAGAAGGCGCTGAGTGTTGCCCACGACCTGTTCCGCGATCGCAGCCAGTGGTTGTCGAAACCGCGTCGCATCGAAATCCTGCACCGTGCCGCCGAGCTGATCGGTGAGCGCAAGGTCGAGATTGCCACTCAAGCAGCCAGCGAAGGCGGCAAGCCGCTCAAGGACTCGATTGCCGAGGTCGAGCGCGGCATCGACGGCATCCTCAACAGCATCGAAGTGTTGCGCTCCGAAGGCGGCCATGTGATCCCCATGGGCCTGAACGCGGCCTCGGCCAACCGTGTGGCGTTCACTCAACACGAGCCAATTGGCGTGGTCGCGGCGGTCTCGGCATTCAACCATCCGTTCAACCTGATCGTGCACCAAGTAATACCGGCCATCGCCGTCGGGGCACCGGTGATCGTCAAACCGGCGGCCAACACGCCGCTCAGTTGCCAGACACTGGTCGACATCCTGACCGAGGCCGGCCTGCCCGAGGGTTGGGCGCAGATGGTGCTGCCGACCGACAATACGATTACCGGCAAACTGGTGTCCGACCCACGGGTGGGTTTCTTCAGTTTCATCGGCTCGGCGGCAGTGGGCTGGATGCTGCGCTCGACCCTGGCACCGGGCACCCGTTGCGCGCTGGAGCACGGCGGCGCAGCACCGGTGGTGCTGGCGGCGGACGCCGACCTTGATGACGCCCTGCCGCGCATTGCCCGTGGCGGCTTCTTCCACGCCGGGCAGGTCTGCGTCAGCGTGCAACGGGTGTTCTGTCACAGCAGCATCGCCGAACAGGTCGCCGAACGCCTGGGCCAACTGGGCGACGCCATGGTGGTGGGTGACCCGACCGATCCACGTACCGATGTCGGCCCGTTGATCACTGAGCGTGAAACGAACCGCGTAGGCCAGTGGGTCAATGAAGCGGTCGCCAGTGGCGCCCGCCTCATCTCGGGCGGCCGCACATTGGGCAACAACTGCTATGCACCTACCGTCCTGCTGAACCCGGCCATCAATTCCAACGTGATGCAAAAGGAAGTGTTCGGCCCGGTGATCGCGGTGTATGCCTACGACGATCTGGCAGAGGCCATCGAACTGGCCAACGCCCTGCCCTATGCCTTCCAGGCGGCGGTGTTCACCCAGAATCTGGACACCGCCATGCAGTGCTACCAGGACCTGAACGCCACGGCGGTGATGATCAATGAAAGCACCACCTTCCGCGTCGACTGGATGCCGTTCGCCGGGGCGAGCCTGTCCGGGCATGGCGTGGGCGGGATTCCACACACCATGAAGGACATGCAGATCGAGAAAATGATGGTCTGGCGTTCGCGGGCGGTGCGCGGCTAGCAAGGGACTCCACTAGACCTGCGGGAGCGAGCCTGCTCGCGAAGGCGGTATGTCAGTCACATTGATGTCGGCTGATAGATCGCTTTCGTCGGAACGCCGCCCGCAGCCGGCTCGCTCCCACAAAAAATGCGCGCTCCAGCGGAACATGGCGCCGGGAAAGGGACCCGCTACACTTTCCTCTCTTCGTCACGGCCCCGTGCCGGCGCCCCCTTGTTTCCTGATCTGGAGTGCCCACCATGAGCGACAGCAGCGAACTCAAGACTTTCACCGGTTGGGCCGCGACGGCGGCCGGCGCTCCGCTGGAGCGCTATAGCTACGACCCCGGTCCTTTGGATGATGAGGACGTGGAAGTCACCGTGGAGTATTGCGGCGTTTGCCATTCCGATCAGTCGTTGATCGATAACGACTGGGGCATCAGCCAGTACCCGTTCATTCCGGGCCACGAAGTGGTCGGCCGCATCGTGCGGGCGGGTGCGCAGGTACGTGGCCTTCAAGTGGGACAACGGGTGGGCATCGGTTGGTACAAGGGCAGTTGCATG
The DNA here is from genome assembly GCF_051216495.1 of Pseudomonas baetica. GTDB lineage: Bacteria > Pseudomonadota > Gammaproteobacteria > Pseudomonadales > Pseudomonadaceae > Aquipseudomonas > Aquipseudomonas baetica_B. The sequence goes on from NZ_JBPKAM010000016.1 coordinate 38,425, forward strand.
CACTGCTCGTCCTGTATCGAAGGTTCACACAACCTGTGTCGCACAGCCCAGCCGACCATCATCGGCAGCCACGGCGGCTTCGCCGACCGCCTGCGCTCGCACTGGGCCTGGGCCCTGCCGATCCCCGAAGCGCTCGACCCCGCGTTGGCCGGTCCCTTGTTTTGCGCAGGTTCCACGGTGTTCAACCCGCTGCTGGAATTCGGCATCAAGCCCACTGACCGGGTCGGTGTGGTAGGCATCGGTGGCCTCGGTCATCTGGCCCTGCGCTTTCTCAACGCCTGGGGTTGCGAAGTCACCGCCTTCACCTCATCCCTGAGCAAACAGGACGAAGCCAAGCGTCTGGGTGCCCATAAAGTCGTCGCATCCACCGACAGCGAAGCACTGAAATCCATTGGCGGTTCACTGGATTTTCTATTGGTCACCGCCAGCGCCAACCTGGACTGGACCGCCATGCTCGCCACCTTGCGCGGCAAGGGTCGCCTGCATTTCGTCGGCATCGTCCCCAGCGCGATTCCTGTGCATGTGTTCGACCTGATCCCGCAACAGAAGACCCTGTCCGCCTCACCGGTGGGCTCGCCCGCCAATACCGCGACTATGCTCGAATTCTGCGCGCGGCATCAAATCGTGCCGCAAGTCGAGATGTTTCCCATGAGCCGGATCAACGAGGCCATCGATCATCTGCGCAGCGGCAAGGCGCGGTATCGCGTGGTGCTGGATGCCAGTCAATGACAGCCGTACCCGTTTTCTGTGGGAGCTGGCTTGCCAGCGAAGTCGGCCTTACAACCAACCAATTACTCACAGGTATGTCCTTGATCTAATTGTGGGAGCGAGCCTGCTCGCGAAGAGGTAGTGCCAGCCGACATCAATGTTGTCTGACACACCGCTTTCGCGAGCAGGCTCGCTCCCACAACGGTTCTCTGTCTCATGTCTATACCAAAGCGTTAATGGCAGACACCCATGTCTGGTGTTCAGTGCCCTGCTTTGCCCCTAAATTCACCTTGGCCAAGGGATCGGTGCCGATGCCGGACTGACTGCCCTGGAGCGCGCAAAGCGCTACCCACAGAACGCACATGAGTAATGAAAAATGACTGATGAGACTAGCGGAACCACCCGTCGTGCCTTGATGACCAGCGGTGCCATGGTCGCCGCTGCCCTGGCCGTGACGGTCCCTGCGCTGGCAGCACAGCAGGCACCGGCAGCAACGCCTGCGGTTGGCAAAACCAATGGTAAAGGCAAAGGCTCGGGAATGATCACAGTCAAGGACGGCACGAAAATCTTCTACAAGGATTGGGGCACCGGACAGCCAATCGTATTCCACCACGGCTGGCCGCTGTCCAGCGACGACTGGGATACGCAAATGCTGTTTTTCCTCAGCAAGGGTTTCCGTGTCATCGCCCATGACCGCCGTGGCCACGGTCGCTCGACCCAGACCGATGTCGGCAACGAAATGGACACCTACGCCGCCGACGTTGCCGAGCTGATGGCGTACCTCGACATCAAAAATGCCGTGCACATCGGGCACTCCACCGGCGGTGGTGAAGTGGCTCGCTATGTGGCGCGACATGGCCGTGGTCGCGTGGCCAAGGCGGTGCTGATCGGCGCCGTGCCGCCGATCATGCTGCGCACCGCAAACAATCCGGGCGGCCTGCCCCTGGACGTGTTTGATGGTCTGCGCAAAGCTGTGGCCGACAATCGCGCCCAGTTTTACCGTGACTTTCCCACTGGCCCGTTCTATGGCTTCAATCGCCCGGGGGCGAAAGTCTCCGAAGCGGTGATCGACAACTGGTGGCGCCAGGGTATGAACGGCGGGGTCAAGGCGCAGTACGACTGCATCAAGGCCTTCTCGGAAACCGACTTCACCGATGACCTGAAGCACATCGACGTACCGACCCTGGTGCTGCATGGCGAGGACGACCAGATCGTGCCTATCGCCGACTCGGCGCACCTGGCAATCAAGCTGCTCAAGCACGGCACGCTGAAAACCTACCCAGGCCTGCCCCACGGCATGTGCACCACCAATGCCGAGGTCATCAACCGGGACCTTCTGGCATTCATCAAGGGCTGACCTTGACTCGTTGAAGCACAGAGGCTGATGACGGACATTGTAGGAGCTCGCTCGCGATGGACTCGAGAACGCCGCGCTCAGTCAGGATACCCGCGTATTCGTTAACGACCATCGCGAGCTAGCTCGCTCCTACAGAAGCCGTTGACAGCCTCCAAGACAATGTCCGGCGCCTCTCGGTGAGGGACATGATGACAACCCTCCACGATCAGGTAGTCGCTGGCCGCCGTCGACAACCGGGCATAACGCATCGGATGCAGCGTTGAGCCGTATTCATCGAATTGCCCGTGAATGGCAAGCAAGGGGCAATGAATGGCGTCGACGGTGCTTTCGATTGTCCAGTCCTTGAACGCCGGGGAAAGCCAGGTACGGGTCCACGCGGTGAACACCCAAGGGGCTTTGTCGCCGTGATACTTCTCCAGTCGCGCCATCTGTCCCGGCTGTTCGAATTGCACCTCTGCCTCTCGAATGCCTTGCAGCGTCAAATCCTCCACGAAGGCTTGCGCTGAAACCGTGACCAGCGCCGCGCAATTTTGCGCGTACAGGGACGCGCAGGCCGCCGCCATCGCCCCGCCGACGCTATGACCGAAGGCAATGAACCGATCGATCCCAAGTGCTGCCTTCAGATACGCGAAGAAGCACTCGGCCTCATCGCGGATAAAATTCAACGGCATTGACCCGGGATAGGCATCTGACAGACCGAAGCCGAGGCGGTCGTAGGCAATGACCTCATGCCCGGTGGCCTGGCACAACTGTTGGGGAAAATCGCGCCACAGGGCAACGCAACCCAGCGAGTCATGGAAAAGAACGATGGGTGGTTTTTCCGGGTTGCCCGAGCGGTCCTCGGGGAACCAGCGACAACAAAACAGTCGTCCGTGTGGCGTATCAATCCAGCGTGTTTCGGTGTTGATGGACAAATGCATAGCCTCGGTAATGAAAGCATCCCGCTGACGGGATGAGCGATATAGAGTCTGCCACACTCATCACAACCCCAAAAACTTGAGCCCCCATAATACCCCCATGCCCGCCAACAGCGTCAGGACGGTATTGCGCGTGCGCCAGGCCACCCAGGCGGCAATCAGGGCGGCAGGGATCTGCGGGTTGTCGATGACGAATTCACCGTGCCCGTTGGGATACACCACGGCGGGCAAGACAAGGGCCGCCAGGACGCTGGCCGGCACGTACATCAAGGCTCGGCTCAACAGCGGCGGGATCCGCAAGCGGCCATACAGTTCGACAAAGGAAAGACGCAGGGCGAACGTCCCCAGGCCGATCACCAAAAACAGGCCCCACAGTGCCAGGTCGCTCATGAGGCCTCTCCTTCCACATCATTTACCGGCGTCGTAGTCACCGGCCTTTGCCGCAGGCTCTCGATCAACAGCCCCGCCATGACGCCGCCGAGGGAAGCGGTGACCAGTCCGAGGTTGTAAGGCAGATCGACCGCGAACACGGCGAGCAGTCCGCCGACCACTGCGGCGCCCAGGCTCGCGGAACTACGTATGGCAGGAACCAGGAGCGCCAGAAACGACAGTGGTATGGCAAAGGCCAATGACCAGGTCTCAGGGATGCCGGCGCCCAGGTAGACGCCCGCCAGTACCGAGACTTGCCAGGACAGCCACATGGCAAACGCGGTGCCGGCATAGTAGTAGTGGGCGAATGGCCCCAGCTCGCCGGAGGATAATTTGAGCGTGCACAGCGCGTAGGACTGGTCGGAAAGCATGTACGACAGCGGCCACGTCCAACGCCGCGGCAAGTGGTGCAGATGGGGGGCCAGCGATGCGCTGTACATGATGAAGCGCAGGTTGATGACCAGGGCCGTCACCACTATCGCCATCGGCAACACGCCGTTATGCAGCAATTGCAGGGCGACCATCTGCGCGGAGCCGGAATAGAACAACAGCGTCATGCCCATGGTCGTGCCAGGCGACATGCCCAGGTTGATCGCCATGACCCCCGTCAACAGCCCGAACGGAATGACGCCCGGAATCAATGGCATAAGCGCCCGGACACCTTGCATGAACGCTTTCCTGCCGGTCGGGTACGACATTTCATCTCCTTTTTGGCCAATGGTCCGAGGCATCGTGCGGTACAGTGTGGACGAGGAAACCGACCGGCAGAACCGACTTTTTTTACGAGAAAACAGGTAGTTTTTGTTATGGCTAAAAGCTTGCGGCCTGATCAGGCCCTGATCGCAATGCCGTCGTTCAAGGCCATGAGGTCGTTTGTGGCAGCGGCCAGGTATCGGAATTTTACCCGCGCCGCCGAAGCCTTGTGCGTGACCCAGGCGGCGATCAGTCGTCAGATCCGTGAACTGGAAACCCATTTGGGCACGGAGTTGTTCATGCGCAGCGGACGGGAGATCCGGCTGACAGCAGCGGGAACCGCGCTGTTCGATGCGGCACAGTTGTCACTGTTCAACATCTTTCAGGCGACCGAGAGGATTCGCCGGGAGAAAATCGACAAGCACGCGCTGACACTGTGCTGCTCGCCCGCCTTATCGGCCGTCTGGCTTTCCCACCGGCTCAAGGATTTCTTCAGCGCCCATCCCGATGTCGACTTGAATGTCATCACCACCCAGCATTTTCAGGGCATGGAGCCTGGGGTAACGCCGGATATCCTGATTACCAAGAGCCTTGACCTGGGTCCCGGTTATCTGCGAATTCCGCTGTTCCATGAAATCGTCTATCCCGTGTGCACGCCTCGTTATCTCGAGGCCCATCCTGAACTGAGTACCCTGCAAGGGCTGCGAAACGGCGTACTGCTGGACTTGAACCCTTATGGCCGTTCCCAACTGGCAGAACAGGTCGACTGGAACGTGTGGTTCGCTTTCCAGTCCCACGACCTGCACCTCCCGCCCCCGCAGAGCCCGCAGTATTTCAGCAGCAACGACTACGGCCTTCTCGTGCAAATGGCGCTGGATGATCAAGGGGTCGCATTGGGCTGGGATCATCTGGTGCGACATCACATACAACAGGGCCGCCTGGTGCGTCCCGTGACGCAAGAGCTGCCGTTCAAGGAGGCGGTTCAGTACCTGATGATCAACGAGAAGAAGGCGGACGACCCGGCGTGTCAGCGTCTGCGGGATTGGCTGATCGAGCAGTTCAAGTAGGACTCTGCCCAATGACAGATCACTCTGAGGCTGCTGCCCTGTTGTAGGAGCGAGCCTGCTCGCGAAAAACGCCTGGTTTACGCGTTCATTCAGGCAGCACGCGTCATCGTTGGCGTCCATCGCGAGCAGGCTCGCTCCTACAGGGAATCGGTAGCATCCGTAAAAATCCGGTCGGCTGTCATTCCCCCATCACATCCTCAGCCCAACTGATCGCCGCCACGACCGTCGGGAAACCAATGGTGCTGGTCAGCGAAATCAGTGTGTGGCGGATCTGCTCCGCCGTGGCGCCCGCCTCCCGTGCCCGCCGGGTGTGGCTGTGCACGGCACCTTCGGAGCGAATGGCCGCGGCGGCGCCGAGCTGGATCAGCTGGACCGTTTTCTCGTCCAGCGGCCCGGCGTGACGCACGGCCTTCCCCAGAGCCTCCACGGCGTCCAGATAATTCGGGTATTGCCGTTTGAGGTGTTCGTAGGATTTGTGCTCTTTCTTCTTCGTCATGTTCAGTTCTCCGCACGCGTGTCAACGCATTCCAGTGTAGGAGCCAGCTTGCTCGCGATGGAGGTCAACGATAACGCGTTCCATCTGAATGAGCGCATGGCCCGGACGTTCTTCGCGAGCAGGCTCGCTCCCACGGGAAATTGGGGGTATCGGGGAAGTTCTCAGCAAAAACTTGCGAAAAGCGACAGTAGGCTAAGCTATCTTCAGCTAGTTGCTCACGATGCTCGCGTCTGCAGGTTTCGGGTTGTTCTGGAGAGCGTCTGCAATAGCTATTTCAGACAGGCCCCAAACAATTTGCGCAGGACTTGCCGTGATGACCGAGCCTTTCCTCAGTTTTGACGAACTCAAGCGCGCCGCCGCCTCTGGCGAAATCGACACCGTTCTGGTGTGCATGGTCGACATGCAGGGACGGCTGGTCGGCAAGCGTTTCCAGGTCGAGTTTTTCATCGACAGCGGTCATGAAGAAACCCATTGCTGCAATTACCTGCTCGCCGACGACATCGACATGGAGCCGGTGCCGGGCTATGCCGCTGCCAGCTGGAGCAAGGGTTACGGCGACTTTGTACTCAAGCCCGACATGCGCACCCTGCGCCGGGTGCCGTGGCTTGAGTGCACGGCCCTGGTGCTGTGCGATGTGCTCGATCATCACCATCGCCAGGATTTGCCGCACAGCCCGCGGGCGATCCTGAAAAAACAGGTCGAGCGCCTGCGCGAGCGCGGCTACACCGGCATGTTCGCCTCGGAACTGGAGTTCTACCTGTTCGACGAGAGCTACGAGTCCATCCACAAACGCAACTACTACAAGCCGAAAACCGCCGGCCACTACATCGAGGATTACAACATCCTGCAGACCACCCGCGAAGAGCCGGTGCTGCGAGCGATCCGCAAGCACCTGCAGGCGTGCGGGATTCCGGTGGAAAATTCCAAGGGTGAATGGGGGCCGGGCCAGGAAGAAATCAACATCCGCTATGCCGACGCCATGACCATGGCCGACCACCACGTCATCATCAAGCACGCCTGCAAGGAGATCGCGCAGCTCCAGGGCAAGGCGATCACCTTCATGGCCAAGTGGCGCTACGACGCCGCCGGGTCCAGCAGCCACATTCACAATTCCCTGTGGGACAAGAACGCGAAGAAACCGCTGTTCTTCGACGCCAAGGCCGAGTTCGGCATGTCGAAACTGATGCGTGCCTGGGTCGCCGGGCAGCTCAAGTACGCCAACGACATCACCTGTTTTCTCGCGCCCTACATCAACTCCTACAAGCGCTTCCAAGCCGGCACCTTCGCGCCGACCCGCGCGGTGTGGAGCCGCGACAACCGCACCGCCGGTTTTCGCTTGTGCGCCGAGGACAGCAAAAGCATTCGCATCGAATGCCGCATTGGGGGGGCCGATCTCAACCCTTATCTGGCCTTCGCTGCGCTAATCGCCGCGGGGCTGGCCGGGATCGACGAAAAACTCAGCCTCGACCCACCCTACGAGGGCGACGCCTACGTCGACGAGCATTTGCCCGAAGTTTCCAAGACCCTGCGTGACGCCAGCGCCGCGCTCAAGGGCTCGACCATGTTGCGCGAAGCGTTCGGTAATGAAGTGATCGATCACTACGTGCACACCGCCGAGTGGGAACAGAAAGAGTACGACCGGCGAATCACCGATTGGGAACTGCAGCGCGGCTTCGAGCGCTATTGAAAAACCACGGTAGAAAACATCATGACCTCGACGATTCAACTTATCTCGCCGGTCGATGGCCGGGTCTACGCCGAGCGTCCATGCGCCGACGTTGTCCAGCTCGATCAGGCACTGGACGCCGCCGCTGCAGCCCAGGCGCAATGGAAACGCCGATCATTAAGTGAGCGCGCGGCTATTTGCAGTGCTGCAGTGGACGCCATGCTGGCCATGAAGGATGACATCGTCCCGGAACTGGCCTGGCAAATGGGCCGGCCGGTGCGTTATTGCGCGGGCGAGCTGCGTGGCTTCGAGGAACGTGCGCGGCATATGATTGCCATCGCACCCGAAGCCCTGGCGGACATTGAGCCTACGCCTATCGACGGTTTTCGCCGGCATATCAAACGCGAACCGCTGGGCACGGTGCTGGTGATCGCCCCGTGGAATTACCCTTACCTGACCGCCGTGAATACGATTATTCCGGCGCTGATGGCCGGCAACAGCGTCATCCTCAAGCACGCCTCGCAAACCCTGTTGGTCGGCGAGCGTTTTGCCGAGGCCTTTCGCCGGGCGAATCTGCCCAAGGGCCTATTCCAGAACCTTGTACTCAGTCATCTCCATACGGCAGTCGCTATCTCATCTGGAAAGGTTCATCAAGTGAACTTCACCGGTTCCGTGGACGGCGGCAAAACCATGGAGCACGCCGCCGTCGAAGGATTCCTTGGTCTGGGCCTGGAGCTCGGCGGCAAGGATCCGGCCTACGTTCGCGCCGACGCCAACCTCGAGCACGCCGTGGAAAACCTCGTGGACGGTAGCTTCTTCAACTCCGGGCAAAGCTGCTGCGCGGTGGAACGCATCTATGTCGATCAATCCATCTTCCCTGTCTTCGTCGAGCGCTTCACTGCCCTCACCCGCCAATACGTGTTGGGCAATCCGCTGGACGAAGCCACCACCCTCGGGCCGATGGTGAGTCCGGACGCAGCCGAATTCGTGCGCGACCAAATTGCCGCCGCAGTGAACCAGGGTGCGAAAGCGCTGATCGATCCAAAGGACTTTTCCGCCAGCGTGCCTGGCAGTGCCTACCTGGCACCTCAGGTACTGGTCGACGTGAACCATGAAATGTCGGTCATGCGCGATGAAAGCTTCGGCCCGGTGGTCGGCATCATGCCGGTGGCCGGTGATGAACAAGCCATCGCCTTGATGAACGACAGTGAGTTCGGCCTCAGTGCATCGATCTGGACCCGGGACCTGGCCGCCGCCGAACGCTTGGGCAACGAGATCGACACCGGCACCGTGTTCATGAATCGCTGCGATTACCTGGACCCGGCGCTGGCCTGGACCGGGGTCAAGAACAGCGGGCGCGGCGTCACCCTGTCTCGCTTGGGCTATGAGCACCTGACCCGCGCCAAATCCTTCCATTTGCGCCACGAGACTTGAACCATGAGCCTGACTGGAAACTGGAACTACCCCACGAGCATCCGCTTCGGTGTCGGCCGTATCAGCGAGCTGGCCGAGGCCTGTCGCAGCCAGGGTATCCAGCGACCGTTGCTGGTCACCGACAGTGGCCTGGGGCGAGCGCCGATCACCACCGCCGCGCTGGATGCCTTACGCGATGCAGGTCTGGGTGCGGCGTTGTTTTGCGACCTCAAGCCCAATCCGGTCGAAGCCAATCTTGCCGGCGGGCTCGACGCCTGGCGGGCGGGTAACCACGACGGCGTGGTGGCTTTTGGCGGTGGCAGCGGACTGGACATGGGCAAGTTGATCGCATTCATGAGCGGGCAGACCCGTCCGGTGTGGGACTTCGAGGACATCGGCGATTACTGGACCCGTGCCGATGCAAGCGCCATCGCCCCGGTCATCGCGGTGCCGACCACGGCCGGCACTGGCTCCGAGGTGGGCCGTGCGGCGGTGATCATCGACGATAAAACCCACACCAAGCGCATCATCTTCCACCCGAAAATGATGCCCCGCGTGGTCATCAGCGACCCGGCGCTGACCGTCGGCATGCCGGCAAAAGTCACCGCCGGTACCGGCATGGATGCGTTGTCGCATTGCCTGGAGGCCTACTGCGCCCCCGGTTTTCATCCGATGGCCGACGGTATTGCGGTGGAAGGCATGCGCCTGGTGGCCAATGCGTTGGTGCGTGCGGTGCATACCCCTTCCGACCTCGATGCACGCGGGCAAATGCTGGCCGCCGCGGCAATGGGCGCCACCGCGTTCCAGAAAGGCCTGGGCGGCATGCACGCCCTGGCGCATCCGATCGGTGCGCTGTACGACACCCACCACGGCATGACCAACGCCACCCTGATGCCCTATGTCCTGACATTCAATCGCCCGGCCATCGAAGAGCGCATCACGCGCCTGGCCGCTTACCTGCATCTGCCCTCCCCGGGCTTCAACAGCTTCCTGGCCTTCGTCCTCAAATTGCGCAAGGACATCGCCGTGCCGCACACGCTGTTTGAACTCGGGGTGGAAGACAAGCAGGCCGACCTGATCGCGGACATGGCGATTGTAGACCCATCGGCCGGCGGCAACCCGCTGCCCCTGACCCGGGCCGGCGTGGCGGAGATTTTCCAGTCGGCCTTCCACGGCCGCCTCCTGTAGGAGCGAGCACGCTCGCGATGGACGTTAACGATAACAAGGGGAGCCTGACACCCCGCGTCGTCCTTGATTCCATCGCGAGCAGAGCTCGCTCCTACAGAAAAGCAAAGTCGCAGTGGAAAACAGGAGCATTACGACAGGGCGTTGAAGGCCAGTCTGTCCGGGATTCCGGATGGATGCGTATCAAAACCTGAAGGGGCACACACAATGAACCCAGCAAGCCAGCCCGGTACCGACGCACATGACGATGACGTCAAGGTGCTGCACAGCATGGGCTATGCCCAGCAGCTTTCGCGTCGAATGGGCGTTTTCTCCAACTTTGCGATTTCCTTCTCGATCATCTGCATCCTCTCCGGTGGCATCAACTCACTGGCCCAGGGTACTTCGGGCGCCGGCGGTGCCTCCATCGGCATCGGTTGGCCGATCGGTTGCCTGATCTCCGGGGTGTTTGCCCTGGCCATGGCGCAGATCTCCTCGGCGTACCCCACCGCCGGCGGCCTGTATCACTGGGGCTCGATCCTGGGTAATCGCTTCACCGGTTGGCTGACGGCCTGGTTCAATCTGCTGGTGCTGGTCACGGTGCTGGGCGCCATCAACGTCGGCACCTATTACTTCTTCTTCGGCGCCTTCGGGCCGACGCTGGGCATGGAGGACACCACCACGACACGGGTGATTTTCCTGGCGATCCTCACCGGCCTCCAGGCCTTGTGCAATCACTTGGGTATCGGGTTGACGGCGAAACTCACCGACTTTTCCGGCTACCTGATCTTCGCTACCGCTATCGCGTTGACCATCGTCTGCCTGATCTCGGCCCCCAGCTACGAGTTCTCCCGGCTGGTGACCTTCGGCAACTATTCCGGCGAGGCCGGCGGCAACGTCTGGCCATCGGTCTCCAATGGCTGGATCTTCATGCTCGGCCTGCTGCTGCCGATCTACACCATCACTGGCTATGACGCCTCCGCACACACCTCCGAGGAAACCCGCAACGCGGCCATGTCGGTGCCACGGGGCATGGTCATGTCGGTGGTCTGGTCACTGCTGTTCGGCTGGTTGATGCTCAGCGCGTTCGTGCTGATGCTGCCGAGCATGGACGAAGCGGCCAAGCAAGGCTGGAGCGTGTTTTTCTGGGCCATGAACACCCAGGTGAACCCGCTGCTCAAGGACGCGTTGTACGTGGCGATCTTCATCTCGCAAGTGCTCTGCGGCTTGGCCACCGTGACCTCGGTGTCGCGGATGATCTTCGCCTTCTCCCGCGACGGCGGCCTGCCCTGCTCGAAAGCGCTGGCCTCGGTATCGCCGACCTTCCGCAGCCCGGTGGCAGCGATCTGGACTGGCGCCACGCTGGCGGTATTGTTCGTCTGGGGCTCGTCGGTGATCTCGATCGGTGAAACCCCGGTCTACACCATCGTGGTGTCCTGCACGGTGATCTTCCTGTTCTTCTCCTTCGTCATTCCCATCGTGCTGGGCCTGTTTACCTACGGCACCTCGAAATGGCCGACCATGGGGCCGTGGAACATGGGGCGTTTCTGGTACACGGTGTTCGCCCTGCTCTCGGTCCTGTCGATGGTGATCATCTTCGTCATCGGCATCCAGCCGCCGAACGACTGGGCGCTGTACATCACCATCGGCTTCCTGATTCTGACGGCGATCGTCTGGTTCGGCTTCGAAGCCCGGCGCTTCCAGGGGCCGCCGGTTGGGGATGTGATTGCCAAGCGCCAGGCCGAGATTGCGGCGGCTGAAGCGGCGTTGAACAAACAGACTGGAAACTGAGCACCGATTAACTGTAGGAGCGAGCTTGCTCGCGATGGACGTCAACGATAACGCGGGCTGCCTGAATGCTCGCGTTGACCGGACGTTTTTCGCGAGCAAGCTCGCTCCTACAGGTCCTTCGGTTCCTGCGCCGGTGCGGCATACCATTTGTCTTTCGGCACCCGCTTTTCCTCTTCCGGATCACCCAAATAATGTGGCGACATGATCTGTACGCCGTATTCGTTGAACACATCCTGAATATTGGCGTGCAGCATGCTCAGCAACACGGCGCGAGGCCGGGGTTGGCTGGGGATGGCCTGCGCCACCAAACGGTATTCAGGATAGAAATCGGAAAGCGCGGTCTGGAACACTTGTGCCGGTGGGTTCTCAAGAATGCCGGGGGTACGCCGGGCGGCTTCCAGCAACATGCCTTCTACCTGCCGCCACGGCGTGTCGTAGCCGATGGTCACCACCGTATCCACCACATAGCCCGGACCTTGCACTGTACGGGAATAGTTCTTGGTGACCGTGCCGGTGATCATCGAATTGGGCAAGGTCAGCACTTCCCCAAGACCCGTGCGAATGCTGGTGGTGAACATGCCCAGTTCGGTGACGGTGCCTTCATATTCACCGATGCGCACGAACTCGCCGGGGCGCAGGGTTCGGGTGTAGGTCAGGATCAAACCGGCGGCAGCCTGCCCGACCACGCTGGTCGCGCCCAGCGATATCATCAGGCCGATCAACACCGACAAACCCTTGAAGGCGTCGGTGCCTGCCCCGGGCAGATACGGATAGGCCATGGCCAGGGCAAACAGCCAGATCGCCAGGGACGTCAGGCGCTGGGTCGGTTGAAGGGTTTCCTGATTGAGCCAGTTGAAGGTTCCCGGTGTCGCCATGCGCCGCAGCACGCGGCGGCTGAAGGCCGTCGCCCCACGGGCGATGAAGAAAATCGCCAGCGCCACGCCCAGTCCAGGGATGGCGCCGATGATGGCCTGAAACAGATAGCTCGCCACCTCAAACAGATAATTGTTGAGGCTCTCACCCCACGGTCGGGTGTAGGGAAACCGCGACAGGACAAACCCCAGCCATTCATAGGTGAGTAGCAGCAAGACCAGCCATCGCAGCAACCAGAACAGGCGAATGACCAGCGGGTACAGGTAGTTGGCCTCGATGACTTGCACCCGTCCCACGGTCAGTGCCCGGGTGTGCCGGTCCATCAACTCGGGCAGGCGCTTGAGCAATCGACGTCGTATGTAAGCCACGCCCCAGAGCAGCGCGAAATAAACCGTCGTGGCAATGGCCACCGCAATGAGCGCGCGAAGCATCAGGTGCAGGCTGCGTGCTTCCCGTGTTTCGGCCACCACCTGACGCAACTTCGCGGCCGCGCCCTCCGCGGCCTGCTGGACAGAGGCGTACTCGAGGTCGTCGACATCCTTGGGCGCCACGATAAACGCGCGCTTGGCGCCCAACAGCACCAGGTAACTGTCCTGGATCGAATCCACCGTGACCACCAGATCGTCGGACTCATCCAGCGTTTCGCTGATCACCGCTTTCGCCCGCTTGACCCGCGTCGCCGGTGCCTCGCCGAGCAGCGTGGCGCGAAACGTCATGATGCTGCGGTTGGCCACTTTCAGTTCGACGGGATCCTCAACCGGATTAGCCGTGTCCGCCGCCCACACGAGCATCGACCAGAACACGCTGAAAACAACCATCACAATGGCAGGCAACCTGCTCCGCATGCGTCTATTCCTTAGGTCACAGGGGTGAGGACTGGGGTTACAGAACGCAGCGTAGTTCAGCGACGAGCGGTTGTCAGATTGAAGCAAGGGTGTGGGAGCGAGCCTGCTCGCGAAGGCGGTGTTTCAAACAACATCAATGTTGAATGTGCCGGCCTCTTCGCGAGCAGGCTCGCTCCCGCAGGGGATAGGGGAATGCTTGCAAAATCAGGTTGGCTTTCAGGCCCGCATTACCCACTGCGCCGCACGTTCGGCAATCATGATCGACGCGGCGTTGGTGTTGCCACCGACCAGCGTCGGCATGATCGAGGCATCGACCACGCGCAAGCCCTCGATCCCGTGCACACGCAACTGGCAATCGACCACGGCACTGTCATCGATGCCCATTTTGCAGGTCCCGACCGGGTGGTAGATGGTGTCGGTGCGCCGGCGCAGGACCTCGATCAACTGCTCATCGCGATAAAGCCCGTGGCTGTACATGTCCTTGAGGCCAAACGGCGCCATGGGCTCCTGTTCGAGGATGTCGCGGGTCATGCGATAGCCTTTGAGCAGGGTCTGCACGTCATCGTCATGGCTGAGCAGGCGCGGGTCGATACGCGGTGGCGCGGACGGATCGGCGGATTGCAGTCCGACATGGCCGATGCTCTTGGGACGCAGCACGCACACATGGCTGCTGAAACCGTGACCCCAATGCAAGGTACGGTTGTGGTTGTCGACCATGCTGATCACCGAGTGCAGCTGGATGTCCGGGCGGTCCAGCGCGGCATCGGTTTTCAGGAACGCACCGGCTTCGGCGAAGTTGCTGGCGAACGGGCCGGTTTTTTTCCGGGTGTATTCCACGAACGCCTTGCTCATGTTCACGCCACCGGCCAGGGAGAATCCGGGCAGCGTCTTGTCGGTGCTGCGATAGCACAACACCACGTCGGGATGGTCGCGCAGGTTCTGGCCGACACCCGGCAACTCATGCTGTACCGCGATCCCGTGGGGCTTGAGTTCGGCTTCGGCACCGATCCCCGACAGCATCAGTAACTGCGGGCTGCCGAAAGCCCCTGCGCTGAGCAACACCTCCTTGCGCGCCTTGAGCTCCAGACGCTGGCCTTTGACCTTCACCAGCACGCCCACCGCCTGCTTGCCTTGCAGCAAAATCCGCTCGGCATGGGCATCGGTGATAACGGTAAGGTTGCTGCGCCGCTCACGCACCGGGGTGAGAAACGCCGTGGCGGCGCTCCAGCGACGACCGTCGCGGATGGTCACTTCATACGGCCCCACCCCTTCCTGGTCAGCACCATTGAAATCAGGATTGAAGCGGTGCCCGGCCATTTGCGCGGCGGCAATGAATGCATCGCTGGCCGGGTGCGCCTGGGCCTTGCCGACATACAACTCGCCAATGCCACCATGGTGCTCGCACCCGCCACGGTGGTGCTTCTCGCTCTTGCGGAAATACGGCAACACATCGGCGTAGGACCAGCCCGGATTGCCGAGCGCCTGCCAGTCATCGAAATCGCTCTTGTGTCCACGGATGTAAATCATGCCGTTGATCGAGCTGCTGCCGCCGAGCACTTTGCCCCGAGGCTGATAACCGACGCGACCACCCAGGCCCGCTTGTGGCACGGTCTGGAACGCCCAGTTGACGTGTTTGGTCGGCAGGATCGCGGCGACGCCAATGGGCGCATGGATCAGGGGTGAAGTGTCTTTCGGGCCGGCTTCGAGCAGGCAGACGCGTTTGGCCGGGTCGGCGCTCAAACGATTGGCTAGCACACAGCCGGCAGACCCTGCGCCAATGATGATGTAGTCAAATTCCATTGTTCTTGTTCTCGGTTGCGGAACGAGCTGGCATTGTTCCTTGCCGAGGCGCAAGATTAATTGATTTTTGCCGACTATTTTTTGACTTTCGACGACTATGACCGCATTGATCCGCAGCAGCTCCCTGACCGGTTTCCGCGAGGTGGTCACGCAATTGGGCGGCCATCCCGATACATTCCTCCAGCACTTTCGCATCGACCCCGATTCGAGCCTGGAAGAGGACGCGCGGATGCCATTGCGCGCTCTGGTGGGTCTGCTTGAGTCTGCATCGCAAGCACTCGATTGCCCGGACTTCGGCCTGCGAATGGCCGAGTATCAGGACCTGCATGTGCTGGGTCCGGTGGCGTTGATCGCCCGCAGCTCGGCGACTGTCGGGCTGGCGCTGGCAGACATCGTGCGCTTCATCGGTTACCACAGCCCGGGTATTCATCTGGAACTGGACACCCGCGAGCCCGACGCGCCAAGGCTGGTGATCGACATCCGCCTGCCAGGCTTGTTGCAGCAACGGCAAATGGTCGAACTGGCGCTGGGCGTGGGGCATAACACCTTGAAGCTGCTGTGCGGCACCCGCTTCAGCGCGCAGGCGGTGCTGTTGAGTGGACAATCGTCATTGCCGGCTTCTCGCTACCGGCGCTTTTTCAAGGCGCAGGCCTATACCGGCCAGTCTTGCAATGCATTGGTCCTCAGTACCGATCAATTGAACCAACGGATCGAACACCAGGACCCGTTGATGCACAAGACACTGGTGCATTACCTGAGTCACTTCGGCTCTGTGCAACCCGCCGACCTGGTGCAGGAAGTCGAACGCCTGATCCTGCGCTTGCTGCCGACCCAGCGCTGCCGTCTGACCCTGGTGGCCGAGCAATTGGGCTTGCACGAGCGGGTCCTGCAACGACGACTGGCGGAACTGGGCAGCGGTTTCGATGAAGTGCTCGAAGCGGTTCGCCGGGACCGCGCCGAGCATTACCTGGCCGAACGCAACATGCCGATGTCCCAGGTGGCAGGTTTGCTCGGCTACAGCGAGCAGAGCGTGTTCAACCGGGCGTGCCGCCGCTGGTTCGCCCGGACACCACGGGAGCACCGACGGCAACTGCTGGCGATGCAGTGATCAGCTCAGACCCAACTCCTTGGCCCTGGCCACTGCCTGGGTGCGCCGCTCGACGCCCAGTTTGAAGTTGATCCGCTGGGCATGGGTTTTCACCGTGTGCAGAGAGATGTAAAGGCTTTCGGCAATTTGCTGGTTGGAAAAACCCTGGGCAATCAACTTGAGCACATCCAGTTCACGTCGACTCAACAGTGAGGCCGGCACCTCGTCATTCTGGCTGGACTCACCCACCCAGCGACTCAATGCCCGATTGCGCCGGGCAAAGGCCCTTTCGACGCTGACCATGCCCATTTGCCGGGCCTCGGCAATCGCATCGAGCAACGCCTGCTTGGCCTGCGCCGGTTTGTTGCTGGCGTAAAGCGCCTCGGCGAGGCTGAAGCCTACCTCGCAGGCCAGCGCGCGCCGGCCCTCGGCCACGGTTTTGGCGTGCAGCTCGGCCAGTTTGGCCAGCGAAGTGTCCACCTCACCTGTCGCGAGGCTGGCCTGCAACTGCAACAGATACAGACGCAGGTGCAAATCCGGCAAACCGTAAGGCGACGTCGACAGCCAGTGTCCGGGCAAGTTGCGCAGGGCCTTTTCGGCCTGTGCGCTACGTCCCTGCCCCAGCCACAGCCGTGCTCTGGCGCGCAATACCACCGCCTGATACAAGTACTCGCTGACATGGTTGTACTGCATCGCACGTTCGGCATCGGCAATGCGCAGGAATGCACTGTCCAGTTCGCCCTCCTGGGCATCGATTTCGGCCAGGCCCACGTATCCCCAGAAGGCCGCCGGATCGCCACAGGCCTCGCTCTCCTTGATACCGGACAGATAAATCGTCGCCGCTTCCTCAAATCGCCCTTGCTGCACCAGCAACGTGGCGCGACGCAACTGCACCCGGCCGCGCATCGGACTGAGCTCGGCCCCCCAGGCGTTGGTCAATTCGGTGTACAGGCGCTTGAGCAGGGTCTCGGCACGCAGCAGTTCACCGCGTATTTCCAGCAGCTTCACATGCCCCAACACCATCACGCTTTCCATGGCCAGGCTGGCATGCTGCCGGGCCAGTTTGGTGGCATCCCGGTTGAGTTCCTGTGCTTGCTCCAGCTGGCCATCGATCAGTGCCTGTTCGATTTGCAGGGCCAGGCAGAACATGCGCTGCCCCCAGGCGCGCTCGGGCAACTCGGCAATGGCTTCGGCCAGCCATAGACGAGCCGCCTCGCTTTGCCCGCGATGAAACGCCAGGTTGCCGGTCAAGGCCTTCCACTGCGCGATCAACTCGAACTGCCGCTCGGCGGTGGGCTGCGGCATGAAGCGGGCCACCTGGTCGGTGTAAGCCTGCGCCTCCACCAGCCGACCACTGAGCAACAGCGCCCAGGCATTGAGCAACAGCAGGCGTGGTGTACCGGTCAGCAAATCGATAGGCACCTCTCGGCGCCACTGCATCAACTGTCCAAGTCTGCGCCCTTGCAACATGACATCACCGGTGAAGCGCTGCATCAGCGTGGCCGCCACTTCGGTCTGCTCTGCCCTGACCGCATACTCCAGCGCCAGGCGCACATCGTCCTGGCTGACATACCACTGACACGCCTTGCGAAACACCGCCTTGGTCAAGGTCGCGGGCAACTGGCTGGCCAGTGCCGCCAGCATCGACGGTTGCACGCGGTAAACCTGCTCATCGACACCGACCGTTTCGATGAACAACCCACAGACCAGCAGTTGCTTGAGCAACTGCTCGCCCTCACCGACACCCAGCAACTGCTCGCACAGGCCCGCGTCGAAATACGGCAGTTGAGCCAGTGTGTACAGCGCCTGGCGCCACTCCTGCGGCAACTCGTCGAGCGCTTCGTGGCGCAGGTACTCGAACACCCGGGCAGCGGACGAATCGTAGGGCTGCGCCTCGCTGTCGGCCTTCAGCGAAAGCAGATAAAGACGAACGCCCGCACACCAACCCTGGGACTCGCCGTGCAGTTTGCCGATGTCCGACCACGGCCAATGCAACTCTTTTTGCCGCAACAGCTCCGCCAGTTCGTGCTCGTTGAAGCTCAGCTCGGTGCTTCCCAACTCGAACAGATCGCCGTCGAGCAGCAAGCGCGTCAACTGCAACCCCGGGCGACGGCGACCGGCCAGCCACCACTGCACATGGGACGATGAGGTCTGGATAAGGTCGTTGAGCACGTCATCGAAGGCTTGATCGGGCACCCTAGGGTAATCGTCGATGACCAGCCAGAGCTCGCTCGACACGCTGTCCAGGTATCGCTGCAGGCCAGCCGGATCGGTGTCCGCCAGCCCCAGCGCCCCGGCCAGTCGCTGGGCAAACGCGTCGACGGTCAAGGATTTGCCACGCAGATTCAGATGCACCAGCCGGGTTCCGGCCGGAAGGTGCTGGACGCACTCACTGAGAATCGCGCTTTTGCCACTTCCCACCGGGGCACAGAGCAGGCGCAAGCGGCAGTCACCCTTCAACAGTGCCTCGCTCAGGCGCGGACGCAAGAGATGGCCGGGGGCGAGCCGCGCAAGGCCACTGGCGGATTGTGGGGATGGGATCGGTTGAGGCATGGGCACATTCTGTTTGTTGTTCTGTATACAGATATGTTGCAGAGCATTGCACTCCGACGCAAACCCTCTTGAAAAAATCCACACATCGAAACCTGTGGGAGCGAGCCTGCTCGCGATGGCGGCGTGTCAGTCAACATCATCGCTGACTGACCCACTGCTATCGCGAGCAGGCTCGCTCCCACAGGGAGATTGCTTCACATCAGTGCTACAACCTCAACGCACCCCCGCCTGCCGCAACGCCGCCGGGGTGTAGTTGGCCGCCAGGCTCTGGAAACCGAACTCGATGCTGCGTTTCTCTTCGTTCTTCAGGCCCACCACCGAATAGCGACCCGCCACCAGGTCGTACAGGGTCTCGGCCGTGTAGCCCGGCACTTGCTTGTGGTAGTACTGCTGGATGTGCCCCTCGCCCACGCGCCACAAGGCGCCGCGACCGTCATAGTGATCGACTTCCGCCAACTCCCAGCTGTCCTCGTCGAAGTACATGTGACGGGTGGCGTAGATATGTCGCTCGTTCGGCTTGAGCGTGGCTACCACTTCCCATACCCGGTGCAACTCGTAACGGGTCAGGTCCTGGTTGATGTGACCGGCCTTGAGGATGTCGGCGTACTTCAGGTTCGGTGAGTCGAGCTTGTAGCTGTTGTACGGGATGTACATTTCCTTCTTGCCGACCAGTTTCCAGTCATAGCGATCCGGTGCGCCGTTGAACATGTCGTAGTTGTCCGAGGTCGCCAGGCCATCGGCGGCCGTTGCCGGGCCATCGTAGGCGACCTGGGGTGCGCGGCGCACACGGCGCTGGCCGGCGCTGTAGACCCAAGCCATGCGCGGCTCCTTGACCTGGTCGATGGTCTCGTGCACCAGCAGCACGTTGCCGGCCAGACGCGCCGGCGCCGTCACGCGCTGGATGAAGTAGAACAGGATGTTATCGGCCTTGCCCTTGTCCTGATCCGCCAGGGCGCTTGGGTAAGACACTTCGTCTTCGAACTGAATCATGCTGAATGCACCATCGGCCTGCGGTTGCACGCGGGTCATCAGGCGCTTGGTGTTACCGCCCCGGTAACGGGTGGTGTGGTTCCACACCACTTCGACGCCGCTCTTGGGCTGCGGAAAGGCGTAATAGTGGCTTTCATTAAACCCGCTCAGACCGTTACCGCCATCGACGCCCTCGGTGTTCAGCGCGCTGATTTTCGCGGCGGCGTAGATGTTGGTGGGCACCGCCACGCTGCGGTGAGTCTTGTACACCGGGATCTTGTAGGTCTGCGGATAGCGCTGGAACATCGCCATCTGGCCGGCAGAGAGCTTGTCCTTGTATTGCGCGGCGTTCTGCGCGGTGATGGTGAACAGCGGTTTTTCATCGGCGAACGGGTCGGACAGGAAGCCTTTGGCGTCCACGGTGCCGGCGTTGGTCGGCAAACCGCCGGTCCAGGCCGGGATGCTGCCATCGGCGTTACCTGCCTTTTCGGCACCCAGCGGCGTCAGGGTTGTGCCCAGTTTTTCGGCGTCCTGGGGCGATACCTTGGCCATGACGCTGGTCGCCAGCAGGCTGAGGACCAGGGCACCGGTTTGCATGAGGACTTTTTTGTTGTGGGTCATGTCGATTGATCCTTTCAGAGGGTCGGCGCTTAGAAACTCATGCCCAGGCTGAGCGCGAGAAAGTCACGGTCGGTGGTGGTGTTGAAATCGCCGCCGAAGAAGTTGGTGTAGGAAAGGCCCGCGGTGTAGGCGTTCTTGTATTCGGCATCCAGACCGAGGCTGACGGCCTTGGCGCCTTCGTTGAACAGGCCGTTGGGGCCATAGCCATGGACGTCATGGGACCAGGCAATGCTTGGCTTGAGGTTGACCCCGGCCAACACGTTCGAGTAATCCCAGATGGCACGGCCGCGATAACCCCACGACGTTGCGGTGGCGAAGCCCTTGTCATCGCAATATTTGGCGGAATTACCCGCCGCCGGGGTGCCGGCAAAAGTGCCGGCGTTGATGGCCTGGCAACTTGGCAAGCCTCCCGTCAGCGTACCGGGCAGTTCGCCTGGACCGTATACCGCGTCTCGGCCATAACGGGCCACCGAGGTGCTTTCCAATCCGCCGATATGCACCACGCCGACTTCACCGATCAGGGTCAGGCGCTCCGCCCCCATGATCTGATCGAAGAAATGGGTGAAGGTGGTCTGGAACTGGGTGATTTCCTTGCGGTTGTACCCGTGCAAGGTGCTGCCGGGGATCGTCGACGGATCGCCGCCGAGCACCGAATACTGACCGAACGGCGCGAACGCGGGGTTCAGGCCCGCCAGCCCACGGACACCGGCATACAGCACGTCCGTGGTGTTGAGCTGCACCGGTGCGTTGGGGCGGTAGCTCAATTCGCCGGACCAGGCGGTGCCGGTCGGCAAGGTCGTGGCGAAACTCAGGCCATACAGGCGAATGTCTTCGGGGTACTCAATGAAGTAGTTGCTGGCACCCGCCACGTTGGCGATGGCCGCGCCATTGCGGGCCGCAGCCGGAATGCCGGGCACCGCGCCGGCCAGGACGCCGGCCGATTGCACGTATTGCGACCGGTCCGCCGCCTGGGTGCTGAAAATCGGCGCACGGCTGTGGTAATTCATGAAGTAGGCACCGAACTCGGTGTTCAGCGGTTCAAAGGTGTAGCGCATCGCGGCGCCCCACTGGCCACTGTCACGGGCATCGCGGTCGGCCCCTCGAGGAATCACCACGCCTTCAGGCGTCGTCTGGTAACCCAGCAAACCACCGAAGGCGCCCAGCGATGGCGTCAAGACGTTGAGGTTGCCGTTGCAACCATCGGCCGCCACATCGGTCTGCGAGAAGAACGTGCCGCAGTTGTCGATGACGGTCTGGTCCCACTCGATCTGGTAGAAGGCTTCGGCCGACAGGTTGTCGGTCAGGCTCTGGGAGACGTAGAACATGTTGACCGGAATCAGCCCTTCCTTGATCTCGGCTCCCGGGCGACGGAAAGCCGAAACGTCGATCGGGTTGATCGAGTTGATGCTGTTCTGGATAAACGTGCTTTCGCCCCAGCTCACCACTTGCTTGCCCAACCGCACGGAACCCGGCTGATCGGCGATGGTGTAGTTGTGATAAACAAAGGCATCGAGCAACTGCGCGCCGGAAGACTTGGCGCCCTCCTTGCGCCCTTGATCGTCGATCGGTTTGAACGGACGGTCTTCGTCCTTGAGTTCGAAGTCGTACCAGTACTTGCCCCGGGCAAAAACACCGCTGTCGCCGTACTTGAGCTCCAGGTCGTGGATACCCTTGAAGATTTTCGAGAAGGTCTTGCCCTCCTTGAAATTCAAGTGACCGTCGTCACCGGTCTGTGACAACCCGCTGCCACCATTGTGGCCGCCGATGTAACCCTGATGCGGGGCCTGCGTCGACCAACTGGCACCTACCGACAGCGACGAATCGAACTGCCCTTCGACTTCCCCGATGTTGAAACTGACCGCCTGGGCCTGCCCGGCGATGCTCAACGCAATGGTGCTGGCCAACAGGCTGAGTTGGAACCGTACGCGTGTTTTTGTTGTTGTAGTCATGCGACTAATCCCTGCTGTGTGAATCGGCTCTCATTCGGCGGCCAAGCTAATCCTTCCCTCGTGCCGGCATAACGGACGAAGGAGTGATCTTCACAATCATCCTAAAGAGTGAGGATTTTTCCCGGCTCGGGCATGTCGCTGCCCGCACTGTGCAAGCGCCAGTACAAGGGCGGCAGGCAGACCGCAGAATCATCCCCACAGTCATGCTTTATCAGTATTGGTAAGTACCGGGACTGCCCCTAAGGTGCGCTGCAGACGCATTCGTTCAGCCCCAATCGTGCAGGTAACCCATGCTTTCCATCCGATCTCGCAAGCCTTTGGCCCTGGCGCTGGCCTTGCCGTTGCTGGCCGCCACCGCCCACGCCGACCCGGTCGCCCCCAAACCGGCCACGCCAATGACGCGCCAGGCCAACGAAGCGGTGCTCAAGACCTTGCCGTTCAGCGACCGCCAAGACTTCGACGACGCCAGCCATGGCCTGATCGCCCAGCCCAAGGAACTGAGCATCCGCGATGCCAACGGCAAGGTGGTCTGGGACATGGAGAGCTACAAGAAATACATCAGCGTGGACAAGGCGGCCCCGGACACCGTGAACCCGAGCCTTTGGCGCATTGCCCAACTGAACATGCAGTACGGCTTGTTCAAGGTCACCGACAAGATCTATCAGGTGCGTGGCTATGACATCTCGAACATCACGTTCATCGAAGGCCAGACCGGCTGGATCGTGTTCGACCCGCTGCTCTCGGTGGAAACCGCCCGTGCCGCCTTTGACCTGGTCACGGAACACCTGGGCAAGAAGCCGATTGTCGCCGTGGTGTACAGCCATTCCCACGCCGACCATTTTGGTGGCATGCGCGGCATCGTCAGTGAAGACGACGTCAAGTCAGGCAAGGTGCGGGTGATTTCGCCACCACGTTTCGCCGAGCACGCCGTCAGCGAAAACATCATCGCCGGCAACGCCATGTCGCGGCGCGCGGTGTACATGTACGGCGCGATGCTACCGCGGTCGCCACAGGGCGGCGTTTCCTCGGGGCTTGGGCAAACCATCTCCATGGGCCAGATCTCGCTGATCCAGCCCACCGAGGAAGTCACCCACACCGGACAGGAACTGACCGTCGACGGCGTGAAGATGGTGTTCCAGATGACCCCGGGGTCCGAAGCGCCCACGGAGATGAACACTTACTTCCCGCAGTTCAAGGCGCTGTGGATGGCCGAGAACGTCACCCGCCAGATGCACAACGTCTACACCTTGCGCGGGGCCGAGGTGCGTGATGCGCTGCAATGGTCGCGGTTCATCCAGCAGAGCCTGGAGCTGTACGGTGACGACGTCGAAGTCGAATTCCAGAGCCATCACTGGCCGACCTGGGGCAAGGAACGCATTCACCGCTTCCTCGGCAAACAGCGCGACCTCTACAAATATGTGCACGATCAGTCCGTGCGCCTGATGAACGAAGGCTACAACGGCGCCGAAATCGCCGAGATGATCCAGTTGCCGCCTGAACTGGACCAGGAATGGTTCAACCGTGGCTACTACGGCACCCTCAAGCACAATGCGCGGGCGGTGTACCAGCGCTACATGGGCTGGTATGACGCCAACCCGTCCAACCTGGACAACCTGCCGCCAGTGCCGGCGGCGAAAAAGTACGTCGAATACATGGGCGGAAGCGCCGAACTGTTGCGCAAAGCCCGCGCCGACTTCGCCAAGGGTGAATACCGCTGGGTAGCCGAGGCGCTGAAACACGCGGTGCTCGCCGACCCGCAGAACCAGGAAGCGAAAAACCTGCTGGCCGATACCTATGAACAACTGGGTTACCAGGCCGAGGCCGGGCCGTGGCGTTCGGTGTACCTGCAAGGGGCCTATGAGTTGCGTAATGGCGTGCCCCAGGGCGGTGGCACCAAGACCGCCAGTGCTGACGTAATCCGCGCGATGTCGCCGGAAATGCTCTTCGACTACCTGGCCGTGCGCCTCAACGGTCCGGCCGCCGCTGGCAAGAAAATCAATCTGAACCTGAACTTCACCGACCTGGACAAGCACTACACCCTGACCGTGGAGAACGGCGTGCTCAACTACACCGACAAGGCCATCGCGCAACCGGATGCCGGCCTCACACTCAAGATGAGTACGCTGCTCGACATCCAGCTCGGCCAGGGTTCGCTGGAACAGAAAATCGCCAGCGGCGACGTCAAGATCGACGGCAACCCGCAAGCGTTCAAGACGTTCATGGACTTGCTCGACACCTTCAATTTCTGGTTCAACATCGCGACGCCAAAAGCGTAAGGCGAGCCACATTAGGGTGGCTGACATGGCCCCTTCGCGAGCAAGCCCGCTCCCACAAGGGTCCGCTGTGAACACATTTTTTGTGGCCACTGCAGATCACCTGTGGGAGCGAGCCTGCTCGCGAAGAGGCCGTGTCAGTCGACATCCACCTCAACTGACAAGACCACAACAGGTCCCTTAGGCTAACCTGACTCTGGACTCGACGGGCTCAGCCCTCATTCACCAGACCAAGGCCCAGCACATATGATCATCTCGTCTGCATCGGACTACCGCGAAGCGGCACGTCGCAAACTCCCTCGTTTTTTGTTCGACTACATCGACGGGGGCGCTTATGCAGAGCATACGTTGCGGGCCAACAGCGCCGACTTGAGTCACGTCAGCCTGCGCCAGCGCATCCTGAAAAACGTCGAAAGCCTTAGCCTGCAAACCACCCTCTTCAACCAGGCACAGTCGATGCCCATCGTGCTTGCCCCGGTGGGCCTGACCGGGATGTTCGCCCGGCGTGGCGAGGTGCAGGCGGTCAAGGCGGCGCAGAACAAAGGCATTCCGCTGTGCCTGTCGACCGTCTCGGTGTGCTCCATCGAGGAAGTCGTGGCCAATACCCAACAGCCGATCTGGTTCCAGCTGTATGTGCTCAAAGACCGAGGTTTCATGCGCAACGCGCTGGAGCGAGCGCAGGCTGCCGGAGTGCGCAACCTGGTATTCACCGTCGACATGCCCACGCCCGGCGCCCGCTACCGGGATGCCCACTCGGGCATGTCCGGTCCGTTCGCCTCCTCACGCCGCGTGCTCCAGGCCATGACCCGACCCGACTGGGCCTTCAACGTCGGCCTGATGGGAAAACCACACGACCTGGGCAATATCTCCAAGTACCTGGGCAAAGCCGTCACCCTCGAGGATTACATGGGCTGGCTGGCCAACAACTTCGACCCGTCGATCAGTTGGAGCGACCTGGAGTGGATTCGTGAATTCTGGAAAGGCCCGATGATCATCAAGGGCATCCTCGATCCCGAAGATGCCCGCGATGCGGTCAGTTTCGGGGCGGACGGCATCGTCGTGTCCAACCACGGCGGCCGGCAACTCGACGGCGTGCTGTCCACCGCCAACGCCCTGCCGCCGATCATGCAAGCCATCGGCAACGACTTGAGCGTGCTGGTCGACTCGGGCGTGCGCTCGGGGCTGGACGTGGTGCGCATGTTGGCTCTGGGGGCAAAGGGTGTTTTGCTGGGTCGTTCGATGGCCTATGCACTGGCCGCCGACGGCCAGCGCGGGGTGGAAAACATGCTGGATATTTTCGCCAAGGAAATGCGCGTGGCCATGACCCTCACCGGCGTCACCTCCATCGACCAGATCGACGAATCCATTCTGGTACGCAGCCCCCTGTAGGAGCGAGCCTGCTCGCGATGGAGGTCAACGATAACGCGGGTGGCCTGAATGCCCTCGGTGCCTGGGCCTTCATCGCGAGCAAGCTCGCTCCTACAGGGGGGATAGCCCAGGCGTTTTTTCTGCCCCAAGATGTGCGTGCTAATGTTGGAATGGCTCATCAGCCGTGCATCCAACACCGACAGGAACCGCTCCATGCGCATCGCCTTGCTGTCCGATATCCACCTCTCCGTCAACGCGATTCCCTTTCCCGAGGTAGACGCCGATATCGTCGTGCTGGCCGGCGACATTGCCCGGCCGGCCAGGGCTATCGAGTGGGCCAGGGCCTGTCCGGTTCCGGCTCTGTATGTGGCGGGCAATCACGAGTTCTATGGCAGTGACCTGCTCTCGACTTATGAGCAACTGAACAGCCTGGCGCAAGGCACGCAGATCAAAATCCTGGAGCGCTCGGAACATGTCCACGACGGCGTGCGATTTCTGGGCTGTACATTGTGGTCGGACTATCGCCTCCTCGACGACGCGCAGGAGCGGACCCAGAGCATCGATCTGGCCACGCAGCTCATCCGCGACTACAGCCACATCAGGCTCTCGCCGGATTTTCCAGACCTGTTCACCCCGGCGGTGTCTCAACTGATCTTCATGCAGACCGTCGCCTGGCTGGACGACTGCTTCAGGCGGGACAGCACGACACCCACGGTGGTGATTTCCCATTTCGCCCCGACCCGGTCGAGCATCAGCCCGATGTTTGCCAATTCCCCCATCAACCCGAGTTTCGTTTCGGACCTCGAAGAGCGGATCAAAAAATGGCAACCGGCGCTATGGCTGCATGGCCATACCCATGGCAGCTTTGACTATCGGGTGGGCAATACCCGGGTGGTGTGCAACCCCCGGGGCTATGCGAAAAATGGGGTGAACGAGAATCCTGAATTTGACGATGGGCTGGTAATTCAATTGGACCCTTTCGTCACTTGAAAAAATGACTCGGCGTGGTCCCGAACTGTTTCTTGAACATCGTGGTAAACGCACTGGGGCTGTCGTAACCCAGTGCGCCCGCCACCTCGATGATTTTCTCCCCGACGGCAATGCGCTCCAGGGCCAACAGCAGTCTTGCCTGCTGCCGCCACTGACCGAAGGTCATACCGGTTTCCTTGTGGAACAGGCGCTGGATGGTCTTCGCGTCGAGGTTCAGCCGGCCGCTCCAGTCCGACAGGGTCGAGCCATCCCCGGGGTCTTGTTGCAGGGCCGAACAGATCACTTGAAGGCGTCGATCCGACGGTTGCGGCAGGTGCAGGGGCAAGGTCGGCAGGAGGGTCAGTTCGTCGACGATCAAGCGCATGACCCTGGCTTCCCGCGAGTCCGCATCAACCGGTGCGGCGATGGTTACGGAGGTCTTGATCAGCTCGCTCAGCAACGCGGAAATGCTCACGGCACGGGTTTCATCCGGCAACTCGGGAAACCGGTCCGGCCGCACGAAGACGCTGCGCATCTTCAAGGCACCCACGCAACGGATCGAGTGCACGTGACCACTGGGCATCCAGATCCCGCGGCTGGGCGGAACCGTCCATTGGCTCAGTCCCGAATGCACGACCATCACCCCCTCGATGGCGTAGATCAACTGGTGCTTTGCATGGCTGTGGGGCTCGATGAACCAGTTCTCCGGGTAATCAGTGGCGCTGGTGCACACGGGCCAGTCCACCTCGTCCATGGCCAGCAGAAATTCTTCGAGTGATTTGTCCATGATGCCCTTTTTACGAAAGTCGTCGCCCGAATTGCGCGAGACAGGCAATTTTGCGAAATCTAGCATAGCGGCTGATCTACGCAATGCCCCTTCCCCCAGCCCGGATGATGTGCGATGTCCTCAATGACAACCCCTTCGGCGACCGCCCCGGTCGCCAACCAGACGAGCCCCTTGGTCATGCGCGTGATCGGCGCCTGTGCCCTAGCGCACCTGATCAATGACCTGATCCAGGCCGTGCTGCCTTCGATCTACCCGATGCTCAAGGCCAACTACGGCCTGACCTTCACTCAGGTGGGCCTGATCACCCTGACCTTCCAGCTCACCGCCTCCCTGCTGCAACCCTGGGTCGGTTATCACACGGATCGCCATCCCAAACCCTGGTTGCTGCCGGCGGGGATGGTCTGCACCCTGATCGGCATCCTCCTGCTGGCGTTTGTCGGCAGCTTCCCGGCGATCCTCGTGGCCTCGGCGCTGGTCGGCATTGGCTCCTCGACCTTTCACCCGGAAACTTCGCGGGTGGCGCGTCTCGCCTCGGGCGGTCGCTTCGGCCTGGCCCAGTCGACCTTCCAGGTCGGCGGCAACGCCGGCACAGCCTTCGGTCCCTTGTTGGCGGCGGCCATCATCGTTCCCTACGGTCAGGGGCATGTGGCCTGGTTCGGCTTGTTTGCGGTGTTTGCCATCCTGGTGCTGTTTGGCTTGAGTCGCTGGTATCGCAGCCACCTGAACCTGTTCAAACTCAAACTGGGCAGCAAGGCTACCCATGGCCTTTCCAAGCAACGCGTGACCTTCGCCCTGGTGGTGTTGGCGCTGCTGGTGTTCTCCAAGTATTTCTACATGTCGAGCTTCACCAGCTACTTCACCTTCTACCTGATCGAGAAGTTCGACCTGTCGGTCGCCAGCTCGCAGCTGTACCTGTTCCTGTTCCTTGGTTCGGTTGCAGCAGGAACCTTTTTCGGCGGCCCCATCGGCGACAAAATCGGTCGCAAGAAAGTGATCTGGTTTTCCATCCTGGGCGCCGCCCCCTTCACCCTCGCCCTGCCCTATGTCGACTTGTTCTGGACCGGCGTACTGAGCATGATCATCGGCTTCATCCTCGCCTCGGCCTTCTCCGCCATCGTGGTCTTCGCCCAGGAGCTGGTGCCGGGCAATGTCGGCATGATCGCGGGGGTGTTCTTTGGGTTGATGTTTGGTTTTGGCGGGATTGGCGCGGCGTTGCTCGGGCACCTGGCAGATATTCATGGCATCGAGTATGTGTACACCCTGTGCTCTTATCTGCCGTTGCTGGGGATCCTGACGATCTTGTTGCCATCAACCAAAAACGTCTGAGGGTTGAAGGCGATAGCGCCCTGACAGCCAACCAAACACTCACTGATATTTCCCAGGCCCAATTGTGGGAGCGAGCCTGCTGGGAAAGGGCCAGGTCAGTCAACATTAATGCTGGATGACCCACCGCATTCGCGAGCAGGCTCGCTCCCACAGTTGGATCTTGCCCGCCGCAAGATTGGCTCTGCTTTGGATCAATCCGTCAGCTTGATCAACTCACCCCGCACCAACGGTGGAATCGCAACCGGTTTGTTACTGGCCCGATCCACATACACATAAACCACATAGCCCAGCGCGCAAGCCGTGGTCTGATCGTTGCAAAAGACTCCCAGTTCATAACGCGCACTGCTGGTGCCCAGGTGCGCAATGCGCAGTCCCACCGTCACCCGGTCGGGAAAGGTGATCGGCGAGAAAAAAGTGCAGCTCGACTCGACGATCAACCCAATGACCGGACTGCTGTCGATATCCAGGGTGCCCTGCTCGACCAGGAAATGGCTGATCGCCGAATCGAAAAACGAGTAGTAGACGACGTTCTGCACATGACCGTAGGAGTCATGGTCACCCCAGCGCGTACCGAGGGTGTAGAAACGCCGGAAGTCTTCGCGGCAGGGTTGGTAGGCCTTCTTGCTCATGACACCGCCCTGATGGTGGCTCGCACGTTCATTGGAAACTCCTCAATCCAGTGGCTTCGACAACCTCAACGCGTGTGCCGCGCAAGGCCGGGTTGCCAAGGTACAGGCTCTCTTTCCAGTCCTAATCCTCCCCTTTCGGGGGGTATTCGTTGCGGATGGCGATCAATGTCGTGATGGCCTTGTGCGACAGACGCCCTCGAAGGTACGACTCAACTGAAGTTGACCTATCCTTTTGACCCATCCCCCTTTCGGTCACCAATATGTACGACCCTGAATCCAGCCTCCTGCAAAGCTGGCACCACAACGCCCGGTCCTGGATCGAGGCGATTCGCAGCGGCACCATCGAGAGCCGTCAGCAGGTTACCGACCAGGCCCTCCTGCTGGCCGTGCAAGGCCGCCAACCCGAACGCGTGCTCGACCTGGGCTGCGGCGAGGGCTGGTTGTTGCGTGCACTGGCTGAACGAGGCATCGATGCGGTCGGCGTGGATGGCGATGCGACGCTGGTCGAGGCCGCACGGACGGCGGGTGCCTCGAGCGTGCATTTGGCAAGCTATGGCGCGCTGGCAGAAGCAACGGTGGACATTGGCAAGGATTACGACCTGATCTGCGCCAATTTCGCCCTGCTGCACCAGGACATCATTCCCCTGCTCGCCGCCATGAACACCTTGCTCGCCCCTGGCGGCGCGCTGATCATCCAGACACTGCACCCCTGGACTGCGGCGGCGGGCGACTATCAGGATGGCTGGCGTGAAGAATCCTTCACCGGGTTCAAGGGCCAGTGGCAGCCCATGCCGTGGTACTTCCGAACGTTGTCGAGCTGGATCAGGGCGCTGGACATGGCCGGTTGGCGGCTGGTCGACCTGCAAGAGCCGCAGCACCCACAGAGCCCTGTACCGCAGTCGTTGTTATTGGTGGCCGAACAACGAGGGTGATGGGCAGTCAACTATTTGTCAGG
This sequence comes from Pseudomonas baetica, assembly GCF_051216495.1. Taxonomy (GTDB): domain Bacteria; phylum Pseudomonadota; class Gammaproteobacteria; order Pseudomonadales; family Pseudomonadaceae; genus Aquipseudomonas; species Aquipseudomonas baetica_B. The sequence continues at coordinate 69,130 of NZ_JBPKAM010000016.1, forward strand.
GAATGAATATCCGATCCGTGGGAGCGAGCCTGCTCGCGATGGACGTCAACGATTACGCGTGCAGTCTGAAAGAACGCGTTGCCCACACGTTTTTCGCGAGCAAGCTCGCTCCTACAAAAAACAAATCGGGAGAAGCGTATGCGCAAACTCATCGTTGCCGCATTCATCAGCCTCGATGGCGTCATCCAGGCACCCGGCGGGCCAGAAGAAGATAAGAGCGACGGTTTCCGCTTCGGAGGCTGGATTGTGCCCTACGCCGACGAAATGACCGGCCAGGCTGTACAAAACCTGTTCTCACAGCCGTTCGAGTTGCTGCTGGGACGCCGCACCTACGACATCTTCGCCGCCTATTGGCCACACATCCAACCCGGCTCAAACATCATCGCTGACCTGTTCAACAGCGTGCCCAAGCATGTGGCTACCCATCGACCCGAATCGCTCGATTGGCAGAACAGCCAAGCACTGGAGGGAAACCTCGTCGATGCAATTAATGCCCTCAAGCACCAGGGCGATTCCCACTTGCTGACCCAGGGCAGCGGCGATCTGGTGCGCCAGCTGCTTGCCGCCGGGTTGGTGGATGAACTGCGGCTGATGACCTTTCCCGTCCTGCTCGGACATGGCAAGCGCTTGTTCGATGACAAGGCACAAGCATCGGCCTTTACCCTGGAGCAATCGATCTGCACGCCGGGTGGTGTGCTGGTCGCTCGCTATGTGCGCAGTGGCGAGGTGCGTACCGGAACCTTCGCCAAGTAGGAACCGCGTTACTCTTTCCTTGCTTTGCGCGCAGCACTGACGAGCCCGTCCAGCCAGTCCTGGTGGCCGTTGATCATCGGGTTGGGCCGGGTTTCGGCCAGCGCTTGCGCGGGTTTTCCCTTTTGGGTTTCCTGCGTCAGGATGCGCACACGGCCACCCGGTAAATCCTCAACCAGCCAGGCATGGTGTACGTCCAGGCGGGTATCGTCTTCGCCTGCCCAACCGTGCCAGGCAATTCGGCCTGGCTGACCATCAACGGGCGGTACGAACTCGTTGCATTGCGCCTCGACTGGAAAGCCGAAGGTTTCAAAGTAGAAACGCCTGCCAGTTTCCAGTTCGGGGCCCTTGCCGTCATAAAAACGAATATTCGCCGAGTTGGCGTAATAGGTCGGCCACTGGGAAGCGGTGCTCAGCAACGGCCATATATCGGCGGCGCAGAGGCCCGCGACGATGGTTTCGTTGGAAGCGAAGTTTTCGGTGAAACCCGGCAGGTAGCCTTCCGGCCAAAAGATCTCGTTCATGTTCAGTGTTCGGCATCCGGGGTGGGAGTGATAGACGGGCACCATGGTCGGTGCTAGCGTGAAATAACGCCAATCGTCATCTTTTATTCCTAGCATCATGAATTCTGATATCAGGCACCTCGACTTCAACCTGCTCAAAGCACTGGACGCCCTGCTCGACGAACGCAGCGTGACACGCGCGGCGCAGCGGCTCGCGCTGACCCAACCCGCCGTCAGCGGCATGCTGACCCGGCTTCGAGAGAGCTTTGATGACCCGCTCTTCGTGCGGGCACAGCGCGGCATCGTGCCGACCTTGCGTGCACAGCAACTGGCGGCCCCCGTCAAACAGCTGCTCAGCGATATCGAAAACATCTTGCAGCCCCAGGTCTTCGACCCGGCCACTGCCAGCAAGACAGTCAGGCTCGCGTCTACTGATTACGCGTTGCGTGCAGTCGTGGTGCCGTTGCTCAGTGCATTGAGAACCCGGGCGCCGAATATTCGAGTGGCCGTGCAGCCCGTTGAAGCTCAACTGTTGCTCGACCAACTGGACCGTGGCGATGTCGACCTGGCATTGATCACTCCAGAAACCACTGCGCCGGGATTGCACGCGACCAGGCTGTTCGATGAGCGCTATGTCTGCGTGATGCGTGCCGATCATCCCGACGCTATGGACAAGACATTATCGCTGGATCGCTTTTGCACGCTGGATCACGTACTGGTCTCCGCCTCGGGCGGCTCCTTCCAGGGTGTAACGGATCAGGCCCTGGCCCGAATCGGCAGATCGCGACGAGTGACTGTGTCGGTGACCAGTTTCCTGGTGCTGCCCGAGATTCTGTTGGCCAGCGACCTGATCGCCGTGGTGCCGCGTCGACTCGCCTTGCACGCTGAAGGCCTGATCATGTTCGAGCCGCCCGTTGAAATACCCGGTTTTTGCAAAACCGTGGCCTGGCATGAGCGGACACACCGCGATCCGGCGCTGCAGTGGTTGCGGTCGCTGATGATCGAAACCTGCAGGACGATGGATGCTGAGCATTGAACACTCATGGAACCGTCATTCCAGCAACGAAATCAGACGCGGCTCGATCGAGTGTTTCAGCACCTCAATCAGCGCCAGCGTCACCGGCAACTTGAAACGTCGCGGCCCTGCGCTGCCGGGGTTGAGATAGAGCCGGTCGCCGCGCCATTCGATGCAGGGTTTGTGGGAATGGCCGGTGATCACCAGTCGGGGGTCGGCATCCAGCAATGCCGGGACATCGGCCATGTCATGAACCAGCAGGGTTGGCCATCCTTCGAGGTCGAACAGCAGGTAATCAGCGATCCGGTCGGCCCAAGGGAGTTTCAGATCATTGTTGCCGCGCACGACATGCAGAGGAGCAATCGACGCCAGTTGATCGAGGATTTCCGGTTTGCCGATGTCACCGGCATGGATGATCCGCTCACAGCCCTGCAATGCGGCAAGGGCTTCGGTGCGGAGCAAGCCATGGTTATCGGAGATCACGCCAACCTTCATGTAACTCTCCAGACCGCACTCGGAAAAATCCAGAATACCTGATCAAACCGGTCCGGGCTCCGGAGGTCGAAGATAACGAATAGCTTGTCACATACATATGGATATCCGTATATTCAGCTATCCATATGTAAAGGCACCCGACATGATCACGCCTCCCGATGTGTTCAAAAGCCTGGCTGACGAAACCCGTGTTCGCGCGACCCTATTGATTGCCCACCAGGGCGAGCTTTGCGTCTGTGAACTGATGTGTGCTCTCGACGACAGTCAACCGAAGATCAGTCGCCACCTCGCCCAACTGCGCAGTAGTGGCCTGCTGCTGGACCGCCGTCAGGGGCAATGGGTCTACTACCGCCTCAATCCGGATCTCCCCACCTGGGTGCACGAGATCCTGCAAGTGACATTGCAGGCCAACGCCGATTGGCTGCAGAACAACGCTTCGCGCTTGCAAAACATGAACGGACGCCCTGTCCGCGATGCTGCCTGTTGCTGAATCCCCACCGAGTGAGCCTTTGATGCTGGTCGCTGCTGCTGTCTTCGTTTTCACCCTCGTTCTGGTCATCTGGCAACCCAAGGGCCTCGGTGTAGGCTGGAGCGCCGCTATTGGCGCGGTCATCGCCCTGGCAGTGGGCGCGGTGTCGCTGCAGGACATTCCCACTGTGTGGGCCATCGTCTGGAACGCGACCGCCACCTTCATCGCTGTCATCGTTATCAGTCTGTTGCTGGATGAAGCGGGTTTCTTCGAATGGGCCGCCTTGCATGTGGCGCGCTGGGCCAATGGCAGCGGCTATCGCTTGTTCGCTTTTTGCGTGCTGCTGGGCGCTGCGGTGTCCGCGCTGTTTGCCAATGACGGCGCGGCGCTGATCCTGACGCCCATTGTCATGTCCATGCTGATGGCGCTGCGCTTCTCCCCTGCCGCGACGCTGGCCTTCGTCATGGCCGCCGGGTTCATCGCCGACACTGCCAGCCTGCCGCTGGTGGTGTCCAATCTGGTGAACATTGTGTCCGCCGACTACTTTGGTCTGGGCTTTGCCGAGTACGCCTCGGTGATGGTGCCGGTGAACCTGGCCAGCGTCGGCGCTACCTTGCTGGTGCTCTTTGTGTACTTCCGACGGGACTTGCCGCGACGCTATGCCATCGATGCACTGAAGAAGCCCGAAGCGGCGATTCACGACCGCGCCACATTTGTCGTTGGCTGGTGGACATTGGTTGTCTTGTTGGTTGGCCTGTTTGCCCTCGAGCCCTTGGGCATTCCCATCAGCGCGGTGGCGGCAGTATGCGCCGCGATCCTCTTCGCGGTCGCCGCGAAGGGGCACAGGATCTCCACCCGCCGCGTGTTGCGCGAAGCGCCCTGGCAGGTGGTGATCTTCTCCCTGGGCATGTACCTGGTGGTGTACGGCCTGAAGAACGCCGGGCTGACGGATGCACTCACCCACGTACTCGACCGCCTGGCCGAACAAGGTCTGTGGAGCGCTGCCATCGGCACCGGCCTGCTGTCCGCGCTGCTATCTTCGGTGATGAACAACATGCCAAGCGTGCTGATCGGTGCGCTGTCGATTCACGCCAGCGAAACGCAGGGTGTAGTCCGCGAAGCGATGGTCTTCGCCAACGTCATCGGCTGCGACCTCGGCCCGAAAATCACCCCCATCGGTAGTCTTGCCACGCTGCTCTGGCTGCATGTACTGGAGCGTAAAGGCATGCGCATCACCTGGGGTTACTACTTTAAGGTCGGCGTCCTGCTGACCCTTCCGGTTCTGTTGATCACCCTCTCGGCGCTGTCATTGCGCCTGAGCCTTTGATGTCCGCCATTGCGGAAGGAGCAATCCATGCGAGTCCTGTTCATGTGCACGGCCAACAGCTGCCGCAGCATTCTTTCCGAAGCCATGTTCAATCATCTGGCGCCACAGGGATTCGAAGCGGTGAGCTCCGGGAGTTTTCCCAAAGGACAAGTACTGCCGCGTAGCCTGACCACGTTGCAGCAAGCCGGTATTTCCATCGAGGGTTTGAGCAGCAAGGGCAATGACGCCTTCGAGGATAACCTGCCGGATATCGTCATTACCGTGTGCGACAAGGCAGCCGGTGAAAGCTGCCCGGTGTTTTTCGGTCCGGCGCTCAAATCCCATTGGGGCCTGGAAGATCCCTCGGACGTAACAGGTGATGACGCAACTGTCGACGCCGCTTTCCACGCCACACTGGCGCGCATCGAACAACGCTGCAAAGCTTTCCTCGCGCTTCCCTTCAACAGCCTCAGCCGCGATGAACTCAAACGCGAGCTGGATCGAATCGGCGCTCTCTGAGCAGGAGGATGTATGTCAGAGCAATTGCCCAACCTCGACCTTTCCCTGGTCGACGACGCGCAGATCAAACCCCGGCCAGGCGAGCACAAACCGCGCATCCTCTTGCTCTATGGATCGACGCGCGAACGCTCCTTCAGTCGCCTGCTGGTGGAAGAGGCCGCGCGCCTGCTGCAGCACTTCGGCGCAGAAACCCGCATCTTCAATCCCTCCGGATTACCACTGCCTGACGATGTACCGGTGGATCATCCCAGGGTGCAGGAACTGCGCGACCTGGTGCTGTGGTCGGAAGGTCAGGTCTGGTGTTCACCCGAGCGGCACGGTGCGATGTCGGCCGTTTTCAAGGCGCAGATCGACTGGATTCCCCTGGCACTGGGCGCCATTCGCCCGAGCCAGGGCAAGACGCTGGCGGTAATGCAGGTCTGCGGCGGCTCGCAGTCCTTCAATGTGGTCAATCAACTACGAGTGCTGGGGCGCTGGATGCGCATGTTCACCATCCCCAATCAGTCGTCGGTACCAAAGGCCTTCATGGAGTTCGACGAAGCCGGCCGGATGAAACCTTCGGCGTACTACGACCGAGTGGTCGACGTGATGGAAGAACTGGTGAAGTTCACCGTATTGCTGCGCGGCCATCAGGCTTCTCTGGTGGATCGTTATTCGGAACGCAAGGAGTCGGCCGAGCAACTCACGGCACGGGTCAACCAGCGCTCCATCTGAGAACGGTCGGCGCTTCCTGAAAATGTTTGACATGGTTGCCCAAGGCAAATATATAGTTGCTTAAGGCAACCATTAGAGCATCATCATGTCCACCACTCCCCTCATTGAGCGCGCCGACTTCGTTCGTCGCTTCAACCGTTTCTACACCCATCAGATCGGCGTGCTGCAAGAACACTTGCTTCAAAGCGAGTTCTCGCTGACCGAAACCCGGATCCTTTATGAGCTGGCTTCTCGCGGCGACCTGACCAGCGCGGACCTGCGGCAGATGCTCAGCCTGGATGCCGGCTACATGAGCCGAATGACCAGCGGGTTCGAGAAGAAGGGTTTGATCCAGAAAGTTCGCAGCGCAACCGATGCGCGAGCCTCCCAACTCCATATCACCGACCTCGGTCGCTCGGTGCTTGCACCCTTGGAGAAGAGATCACGGGAAGAAGTCATCGCCATGCTCGAACGCCTGTCCGAGCCGCAGCAGCATCAATTGATCGCTGCCATGAAGTTGATCGAAAATTTGCTGGGAGAAAGAGAGTCGAGCTACTTGCTGCGTGATCCTCAACCCGGAGACATGGGCAAAGTCGTGCAGCAGCAGGCGGCACTCTATACCCGTGAATACGGCTGGAATGGCGAATTCGAAGCGCTGGTAGCCGAGATCGTTTCCCGGTACCTGCGCGAATTCGATCCAGCCACCGACCGCTGCTGGATCGCTGAAAAAAACGGCGAGGTCATCGGTTCAGTGTTCGTGGTGAGGCACGACGAAACCACCGCCAAACTGCGCATGCTGTACGTGGACGCCAGCGCCCGAGGCCTGGGCATCGGCCAGCGCCTGGTCGAAGAATGCCTGCGCTTCGCGCGCCAGGCCGGCTACAAAAAAATCGTGCTGTGGACGATGAGCGTGCTCACCGATGCTCGCAAGCTTTACCAGAAAGCAGGTTTTGAGTTGGTTGAAGAAGAGCAGACTCACAGCTTCGGCAAAGACCTGGTCAGCCAGACTTGGGCCCGTGAGCTGTGAGTTCGAATCCGCGGCAACAATACCCGTCGAACTCCAGCCCGTCACCCGATCGCTCACGCCTGATCCATAGCCTCGACCACGCCCTGATCCTCACCTAGAAAACCGCCGCTTTGATGCTGCCACAGTCGCGCATAGACACCATTCTTTCCGAGCAATTCGGTGTGGGTACCCTGTTCGATGATGCGTCCTTCATCCATGACGATAAGCCGGTCCATGGCCGCAATCGTGGACAGCCGATGAGCGATGGCGATCACGGTCTTGCCCTGCATCATTTCATCGAGGCTTTCCTGAATGGCCACTTCGACTTCCGAGTCCAGCGCGCTGGTGGCCTCGTCAAGCAGCAGGATCGGGGCGTTCTTGAGCATCACCCGGGCAATCGCGACGCGTTGGCGCTGGCCGCCTGACAGCTTGATGCCCCGCTCCCCTACAAGGGTGTCGTAGCCGGTATGGCCTTGCCGGTCGCTCAGCTGGCTGATGAACTCATCGGCCTGGGCATTGGCCGCGGCGCTGCGGATTTGCGCGTCGGTCGCGTCGGGACGGCCGTAAGCGATGTTGTCACGAATGGAACGGTGCAGCAGCGAGGTGTCCTGCGTGACCATGCCGATGGCACCACGCAGGCTGTCTTGCGTCACCTGTGCGATGTTTTGTCCGTCGATGCGAATCTCCCCGCTGTCGACGTCATAGAAGCGCAACAGCAGGTTGATAAGCGTGGATTTGCCGGCGCCAGAGCGGCCCACCAGGCCGATTTTTTCACCCGGACGGATATTCAGGCTCAGGCCATCGAGCACCTGGCGTTCGCCGTTGTAGTTGAAGCTCACCTTATCGAAAGTGACCGCGCCGCCGGAGGTCACCAGCACGCCCGCGCCCGGCGCATCCTGCACCTTCGGGCCCCGGGTAAGGGTTGCCATGCCGTCCTGCACGGTGCCGATGCTCTCGAACAGCGAGGTCATTTGCCACATGATCCAGTGCGACATGCCATTGATACGCAACGCCATGGCGGTGATGGCCGCCACGGCACCCGCCCCGACCTCTCCCTGGTGCCATAGCCACAGAGCATAACCCCCTGCCGCCATGATCAACGCCACTACCAATGCCTGATTAACGATCTCGAACTGGCTGACCAGGCGCATCTGGCGAAAGCCGGTTTGCTTGAAATCCTCCATCGCTGCACGCGCGAAGTGCGCTTCACGATTGGAGTGGGAGAACAGCTTGACCGTCGTGATGTTCGTGTAGGCGTCTGAAATGCGCCCGGTCATCATCGACCGCGCATTGGCCTGTTCCTGCCCTACTTTCCCCAAGCGCGGCACGAAGTACCACATGGCCAGCCCGAACAACACGACCCAGGCCACGAAAGGCAGCATCAGTTTCATTGCAAAACCGCCGGCCAGCGCGATGATCGCAATGAAATACACGCCGATCCCGGGCAAGATCTCGATCAGGGTAAACAGCAGGTCGCGCACCCCGAGCGCCGTCTGCATCACCTTGGTGGTGACCCGGCCGGAAAACTCATCGGAAAAAAACGAAAGGCTTTGCCGCAGCATCAGGCGATGGAAATCCCAGCGCAGCCGCAACGGCAAGTTAATCGCCAAAATCTGGTGCTGCACCATGGTACGCAACGCCACCAGCCCGACACTGGCCGCCATGATGATGCCCATGCCCCACAACACGCGGCTTTCCTGCGCGGCCGCATCTCCACCTGCCTGCCAGGTCGAGAGCAAGTCCACCACCTGCCCAAGGAAGGAAAACAGCCAGGCTTCGTAAATCGACACCCCGGCGCTGAGCAGCGCAAAGGCCAGGATGTAACCCCGGGCGCCGCGCGTACAGGCCCACAGGAAACGAGCCAGGCCGTTGGGTGGCGGTGGTACCTCGTCAGGAGGAAAAGGGTCGAGCCTTCGTTCAAACGCACGAAGCATGGTGTTCTCCAAAACGATCAAGTTGAGGAGATTCTGCCATTGAACGCTTGCTTTGAGGGTACAACCGTCACGCGCCGTGCATCACGGTGGCACACATCACGAGCACAGCGCTAAGCGTCAGTGATCACCGTCCCGGCAATGACAATGTCCAGCCCCCGCCCCTTGGCCTGTTCGGCTGCCATGCGACCGGTGTACCCCGTCGCCCCGTAAATCATTAATGTGCTCATGAAACGTGCTGCCAGTTCTTGTAGACGAATTCGAGACTGTAACCATCCGGGTCGAGAACATTGGCCGCGTAGTAATCGGGGTCGTAATGCAGGCGTGCGCCCGGGGCACCGTTGTCGACCGCGCCACTTTGCAGAGCCGCCGCATAGGCCGCGTCGACTTCGGCCTTGCTGCTCGCCACAAAACCCACATGTACCGCCCGCCCCTCCACCACGCCATCGCGCAACCAGAAAAACATGCGTCCATTGGCACCGAACCCTTTCAGGTCAGGATGCCCTGGTGGCCCGTCCTTGCCGTCGTAATCAAGCCTTGCGGTGATGCCCAGCGGAGTCAGTGCCGCTGTGTAGAAACGAACGGAACGATTGATGTCACTGACCGACAGAAAAAGGTGATCAAGCATGGGCAAACCTCGCACTCAGGTACTGATTCAAATGAAATAACCGCCCGCCACTTCGATGGAATGGGCGTTGATCCAGGGTCACCACAGTAGCCATCCGCCTCGCGGCAGGCGCAGCCGTTCCTGCTCGAAACCTGCCTGTTTCTGCTTTTTGCTTGCGTGCCCGCAGCCGCGTGAGTTCAGATGAACGCCATGAATACCCAACTGACAGAACTTCGCGCCCTGGCGTGCCGCGCCGAAAACCGCCGCACGGATACAGGTATCCCTCGCGTTGCCATGGTTCAGGGCGAAATCCCTGAACACCTGCTGGCCGCCGTCTACGAACCGATGATCAACCTGATTCTGCAAGGCAGTAAGTCGATGACCATCGGCGACCGCACGCTGCGCTATGACCCGGCGACGTACTTTGTGATGTCCATCGAGTTGCCGGCAGTGGGCAGCGTTCACCCGACGGCAACGGGTGAACCATATCTGGCGGTCAGCCTGACACTTGATCCGGTTGTATTGACAACGCTACTCGCCGACTTGCCCAAACCGCTCGGACAGCATGAACAAGAAACCGGTTTTTCGGTGGCCGCCGTCACGCCCGAACTGATGGACGCCTGGGTACGCCTGCTGCGCTTGATGGACAAGCCCGAGGAAATCGCCGCCCTTGCGCCGGTCTACGAGCGAGAGATTCTGTACCGTGTCCTGCAAGGTCCCCATGGCTGGATGCTGCGCGATATCGCGGCCCCCGACAGCGCCATGGCGCGGGTCAACCTGGCCATTGCGCGCATTCGCCAGGACTTTGCCGACCCCATCCGGGTGGATGCATTGGCACAGCTCGCATCAATGAGCGTGTCGGCCTTCCACCGACACTTCAAAGCCGTCACCGCGCTGAGCCCACTGCAGTATCAAAAGCGGGTTCGTTTGCTACAGGCCCGGACACTGATGGTGGCCCATGCCAAAAGCGTCACGGGGGCGGCGTTTGAAGTGGGGTATGAAAGCGCGACTCAGTTCAGCCGCGACTATGTGCGGGTGTTTGGGTTACCGCCTTCGAGAGATACGGCGCGGATGCTTGGGGAGATTCGAAGCAGCGCAGGTGGGGGGTAAGACTGGTTGCGGTTTTTCAGAACCGTTGGAGAACATCCCCCTCTTTTGTCGAAAGTCGCTGTTCATGGCTGGCTGCAATCGACCCAAAGCGGACTCATGTCCTACTTTTTACCAACATTCAAATGATTTGATTGTTGCTCCTGGCACATCCACCGCCACTGATATGCTTAGGAAGATTGAGGCTTGCAGAAATGGTTCGGGCAGCCTAGGGGGACTGGAGATGTTGGTCTAGCCGGCCGCGACTGCTGCGGCCAGCCCTTCCAATGGGCCTGTAACGCGGGGATCAGTCTTGGTCGTCGTTGTCGTCGTCGTGCCATTTTTTGTGGTGTTTGCGCCATCCATAGTGATGGCCACGGTCGTGGTGGTGACGACGCCAGCCGCGATCGTCGTCATAGTAACCACCACGGTAGCGATGACCACTTTCATCATCATATTCCCGGCCCATGTGATTGCCCAGGGCGCCGCCTACACCGCCACCGGCTGCCGCGCCGATCAGGCTGCCAGTGGTGCCGCCCATCTTGCGACCTACCACGTTACCGCCGGCTGCGCCCAGTGCGCCGCCAATGGCCGCTTCGCCACGGCTGTGTTTGTTGGCGCCCACCGCACCACCGGCCGCGCCACCCACGCCTGCGCCGATTGCCGAGCCGGTGCTGCCGCCGATCGACTGGCCGACCACCGAGCCCAATACTCCGCCCAATGCGCCGCCTATGCCTGCTTCGGTATTGCCGCCTGCCGACGCAACGCCGCTTAACAGGCCAAGCGACAACAAGAGAATCGAGGAGTACTTCATTTATGAAAACCTCAAAGGGGTGCCGAGGCGATCCTGAGGCTCTGGACGGGGGCTTACAATTGAAATCCGACGAGTAACACGACTTGGCACAATTCTCTAAGTTGCTGTTTTTTCACTGAAACTTTAGGGGTTTTCGGCGGTCATAGGCTAATTGCGACAGGCCTTTTCAGAGATGGAAAGGCCTTTTTTTGGGGGCGAAAAAACCGCTAACCAGGCTAGTGGTCTGTGCAACTACCCAAATCCGCTATGACTCTTCAGCCCGTCGCGTCCCGCTTGAGTTATCACGTATCCATCCGAGCCGTTTCACTCAAGAAAGCCGCGCTTTACCAGTGAATCGATTGTCCTGTAAGAGTAAGTTTCTAATTCGTCAGGCCCGCGCTGAAACCTACCTTCAACAAAAAGAATGTAACCAAGGGAAGCAAAATTCAGTGCCACGCCTTGGAGGTCCGTCAGTCTGACCCTGGCCGTTTCTGCCCCTCACGGAGGGCCGTTATGGGTCGAAAGCGCACAGAGTGGAAAGTCCGCTTTTGGCCGATTCTGTTGAAAAAGTAGCTCCCCTGTCTGGCCTGCTGCAAAATCTCTGCATTGGCCGGTGGGGGATCACACAGCATGATGGGACAGTTATCGAGTGGGCAGGAGCGACTGTTTTACTCGTT
>NZ_JBPKAM010000170.1:0-8001 GCF_051216495.1 Pseudomonas baetica
CCCCCCCCCCCCCCCCCCCCCCCCCCCCCCCCCCCCCCCCCCCCCCCCCCCCCCCCCCCCCCCCCCCCCCCCCCCCACAGGTTTTTACAGGGTAATGGCATTGAGGTGTCTTATCAGCGGCGCCCTTTGCCGGACAGGGGTCGGGTATACTCGCGCGTTTTGTGATGCCCTGCTGGCGTCACGGCTGAAATGTGAAGCGTCATGCAATGTGCATTTACGATTTGTCGATGCAGCATTGCGGGTTCTGAACCAGCCTGTGCAGGGATGTTTCGGTGATTTTTGGAGTTTCTATGCTCGAGCAGGCTCAACGCGTCCTCAAGGACATCTTCGGCTACGACAGTTTCCGTGGCCGTCAGGGTGCAATCATTGAGCGCGTGGCCAGTGGCGGCGATGCCCTGGTCCTGATGCCTACCGGTGGCGGCAAATCCCTGTGTTTCCAGGTGCCGGCGCTGCTGCGCGAAGGCCTGGCAGTGGTGGTGTCGCCACTGATCGCCTTGATGGACGATCAGGTTGCCACCCTCGAAGAACTGGGTGTGGCCGCGGCAGCATTGAACTCCACCCTCAGCGCCGAGCAACAACGCGATCTGGCGGCCCGTATCCGCCGTGGCGAAGTGAAAATGCTTTATCTCGCCCCGGAACGCCTGGTCCAGCCGCGCATGCTGTCCTTCTTGCAAGGTCTGAACATCGCCCTGTTCGCTATCGACGAGGCGCACTGTGTGTCGCAGTGGGGGCACGACTTCCGACCGGAATACCTGCAACTGGGCCAGTTGGCGGAAATGTTCCCCGATGTGCCGCGCATTGCCCTGACCGCCACTGCCGACAAGCGTACACGGGAAGAAATCGTCACCCGTTTGCACCTGCAGAATGCCGAGCGCTTTCTGTCCAGCTTCGACCGACCGAATATTTTTTACCGCATCGTGCCCAAGGAGCAGCCGCGCAAGCAGTTGCTGGCGTTCCTGGCCGAGCGGCGTAGCGATGCCGGCATCGTCTATTGCCTGTCGCGCAAAAAGGTCGAAGAAGTCGCCGCATTCCTGACTGAACAAGGCTTCCCGGCGTTGCCGTACCACGCCGGTCTGCCCAACGATTTACGTGCCTACCACCAGAAGCGCTTCCTCAACGAAGAAGGCCTGATCATGGTGGCCACCGTGGCGTTCGGCATGGGCATCGACAAGCCCAACGTGCGTTTCGTTGCACACCTCGATTTGCCGAAATCCCTTGAGGCCTATTACCAGGAAACCGGGCGCGGCGGCCGTGACGGTCTGCCGGCGGATGCCTGGATGGCCTACGGCCTGCAAGACGTGGTGATGCTCAAGCAAATGCTGCAAAACTCCGAAGGCGACGAGCGTCACAAGCGTCTGGAGCAGCACAAGCTTGAAGCCATGCTTTCGCTGTGCGAAGAAACCCGCTGCCGCCGCCAGGCGCTACTGGCCTATTTCGATGAGGAACTGGCCGAACCCTGCGGCCATTGCGACAACTGCATCGATGGGGTGCAAACCTGGGATGCCACCGAACCGGCGCGTCAGGCCTTGTCAGCGATCTTTCGTACCGGCCAGCGCTATGGTGTCGGCCATCTGGTGGATGTCCTGCTGGGTAAGGATAACGAGAAGGTACGCAGCTTCGGTCATCAGCACCTGTCGGTATTCGGTGTCGGCAAGGCGCTGGGAGAAAGCGAATGGCGTTCATTGTTCCGCCAGTTGGTGGCCCGTGGCCTGGCCGATGTCGATCATGAGGGCTACGGCGGACTGCGCCTGAACGACACGTGTCGCCCTCTGCTCAAGGGTGAAGTGACCCTGGAGCTGCGTCGCGATCTGAAAGCGCAAACCACGGTCAAAACCAGCAAGAGCCAGGCTAGCCAGTTGGTCCGTGGCGAAGAGCGCGAACAGTGGGAGGCCTTGCGCGCCCTGCGTCGCAAGCTCGCCGAGGAGCATGGCGTGCCGCCGTACGTCATCTTCCCCGACTCGACCTTGCTGGAAATGCTGCGCAGCCAACCGACCTCGCTGGCGGAAATGGCCAGGGTCAGCGGTGTCGGCGCGCGCAAGCTGGAACGCTACGGCGAGGCCTTCCTCGAAGTGCTCGGCGGTCAGGTCGAAGCACCGAAGCCGGTGGCCGACGTGCGTCACGAGTTGATTACCCTGGCGCGGGCGGGCATGACGCCGTTGCAGATCGCCGGTCAGTTGCAATGCTCGGAAAAGAACGTTTACACCATGCTCGCCGAAGCCATTGGCAAGCAGCAGTTGTCGTTGGAGCAGGCGCTGGATCTGCCCGAAGACTTGATGGGCGAAGTCCAGGATGCGTTCCTTGATGGCGAAGGCGAGTTGCCACCCGTGTCGGAAGTCTCCGCGCTGTTTGCGGGCCGGGTACCCGAGGGCGTTTTGTACTGTGTTCGGGCGGCGTTACAGTCCGAATTCGAGATTTGAGCGGTTCCGAGATAAGGGTTTCACTGATGTAACGATTCAGTACAGAACAAGCCTTGCCTCGAAGCGAGGCTCATGCTTAGCTGACTAATAATTAGTTTTTCTTTATTTCAGTCTAATCATGAGTGTTTTATGTCGTTAACCGAACAACACCGCTTTGGCATGCAACTGGCCCAGATGTCCCGCGGCTGGCGTGCCGAACTGGACCGCCGTCTGGCTGGCCTCGGATTGTCTCAGGCACGCTGGCTGGTGCTGCTGCATCTTGCGCGTTTTGACGAAGCCCCGACCCAACGCGAGCTGGCGCAAAGCGTCGGCGTCGAAGGGCCGACCCTGGCCCGGCTGCTCGACAGCCTGGAAAGCCAGGGCCTGGTGCAACGCCAATCGGTCCTCGAAGACCGTCGGGCGAAAAAAATTGTCCTCTGCACCCCGGCGCGTCCTCTGATCGAACAAATAGAAACCATTGCCAACCAACTGCGCCACGAATTGTTCGAAGGCGTCGATGAGGCGGATCTGGCGGTCTGCATGCGGGTCCACGGGCACATCCTGGCCAACCTGGAAAAATCTTGAGGCATTGCTCCACCCCCGTTTTTTGAGATGCCGCGTTGAGCAGACTATAAGAACTACTTGGCAATATCGTGTTCGTACCGGATGTGCGAACACAGGTTGGTTCTGGTTACTTAAGGGATGCTCATGCTTGAAAGTCGGCGAGTCGTTGTACGGTGTTGCGCCAGTTGGTTACTGGGCGGTGCTGCTGTCACTTGGTCGGCATTGGCACCGGCGCTGGGGTTGGGGGAGATTACCCTGCATTCGGCGCTGAACCAGCCGCTACGCGCCGACATTGCCCTGCTGGATGTCGATGGTCTGGAGGAGGGCGAATTATCAGTCAGCCTCGCATCGGCGGACGAGTTCAGCCGTGCAGGTGTCGAGCGTGTTTTCTTTCTCAACGACCTGAAGTTCACGCCTGTGCTGCGGGGCAACCGCAACCTGATTCAGGTGACTTCCAGTAAACCTGTCAATGAACCCTTTCTGAATTTTCTTGTGCAGCTCAATCAGCCCAACGGCCGCTTACTGCGTGAGTACACGGTATTGATCGATCCTCCGGGCACACCGGGCATTGTACCGGCCACTGATGAGCCGTTGGCCAGCCGTCCAACTTCTGCCTTTCCGAATGTCCCGCCCGCCGTCGCGCCTGTGTCTGCCTCCAAGGAGCCGCTGCCAAAAGCGGCCACTGCGCCCGCGACGGATCCTCTTGCCGAGCAACTGGCTGCCAGCGTTCTGCAGAACCAGCAGTTGCAAGCAACCATCGATGAACTCAACACGAAGCTTCAGGCCCAGGACGAGCAGCTTGCCAGTGAGAAAAAGCAGCTGGCGGAGCTGCAAACCCAAATGGCCGAGACTCGCCAGGTACCAGCGGAACCTGTTGCGCCCATGGCCGTGACTCCGGCATCAGTGGTCGTCGAGACGTCCGGGACGAACTGGCCGTTGCTTGGCGGATTGTTGGTGCTGGTGCTGGCGTTGCTGGCTGCATGGTTTCGTCGTCAACGGCAGCAGGATCAGGCGATGGTCGAACCGGACGCTGGTCAGTCCTCCCCCCATGAATCGCCGCACAGTCGCAAGGCAGAACCTGTCGCGCACGCTGCTGCGCTTCAACCGACACAGGCTCAACATGAAGAGGCACCCGTGAGCGATGCGCTGGAAGCGGTCGCGGTCTACCAGACGTACGGGCGCTATGCCGAAGCAGCCGACCTGTTGCAGGAGGCGATGGTCAAGGAGCCGCAGAGAATCGATCTGGCAGTGCAAATGCTTGAGGTCCTGGGCAAACAGGGGGACGCCACGGGCTACGAGGCACAGGAAGACCGCCTGCGTATTGCCGGATTTGATGCGCAAAAGCTTCAGGGCATCCGTGCGCGCTATCCGAAATTGGGTGCAATTGCACCGATCGCTCTCGCGTCACCCGTGATGTCGCCCACGATGCAGGAGTCGACCGTGGATGAGTTTCAGCTGAACCTGGACGACCTGTCGATGGACACGAGTTGGGATCTGATCGATCCGCTTGAGCATTCGCCATCGACGTCTCGCCCATCGAGCGAGCCGGTGCTACCGGAGCCGGATATCGAATGGGAAATCGAACCGGCCTCCGGGTCCCTGGACGACAGCTTTCTCGACGAGCTCAGCGAACCAGGTCCGTCGTTTGAGCTTGAGCCATTGAGCCTGGAAGCGCCCGAACCGGATAATGCAGGCAAACTGGAGCAAGCCCAGACCTGCATTGATGACGGCGATCTGGACAGCGCCATCGAACTGCTCAACGAGTTGCTCAAGGACGCTGATGAGCAGATGAAACAGACGGCACGTAGCCTTTTGGCAGGCATCCGATAGGCCTTAAACGATGATCAATTGTGGGAGCGAGCAAGCCCGCTCCCACATTGGTTATCATGTTAGCGATCTCTGTCCCAGGAATCCTGCCAACCATGACCACCCACAAACCCGAAATCGTCATCACCTATTGCACCCAGTGCCAGTGGCTGTTGCGCGCGGCCTGGCTGGCCCAGGAACTGCTCAGTACGTTTTCCGACGACCTCGGCAAAGTGTCCCTGGTGCCAGGTACCGGCGGGGTTTTTCACATTGCCTGCGACGAGGTGCAGATCTGGGAGCGCAAGGCCGACGGCGGTTTTCCCGAGGCCAAGGTGCTCAAGCAACGGGTCCGCGACCAAATCGATCCGGACCGTGACCTGGGGCACAACGATCGCACTCAGTGAGAGGTGGCTTCCGCAGCAACGGTTTTTTTGCTTGAACTGCCGGCGAGCCTGCTGGACACCACGATCGCGACGATGATCAGCGCTCCGCCAAGCAGCATGCGCAGGGTCGGGTTTTCATCGAACAACAGCCAGGCCACGGTGATGCCGTACACAGGCTCCAGGGCGAAGACCACGGCGGCAGTCCTTGCCTTGATCACTGCCAGGCTGGCGACAAACAGGCTGTGGGCCACGCCGGTGCAGAATACGCCGAGCAAGGCGATCCACAGCCAGTCGATGGCGCGAACTTCGCTCAATTGCGGTGCGGCTACCGGCAGCAGGCACAATCCGACAACCACGTTCTGACACAGCGCGGCTTGTACCGGCGGGATACGTCCAGAACTGGCGCGATTGGTCAGCGACAGCAGGGCGAACAGCAAGCCGGAAGCCACCGCCCAGAGCAGGCCGGTCGTGGCGCCGCTGGCCAGATCGAAATCCGGCGTCACCAGTACCAGGCCGATACTCACCAATGTCACAAGCAGGATTTCATTGGCACGAATCCGCTCGCGGAAAATCAGCCCTTCGAGGATCACGGTAAAGGCCGGAAAACTGGCGAAGCCCAACGTCGCGATGGCCACGCCGGCAACCTTCACCGCAATGAAAAAACTCACCCAGTGTCCGGCCAGCAGCAGGCCGCTGAGCAACAGTCGGCGCCAATCCACGGCTTCGAGTTTTTGCCAGCGGGTAGTGCTGGCGAATCGTGCGAAAAATGCCAGTGCCAACACCGCGAACGCCGCCCGGCCGAAGACGATGATGGCCGGCGAAGCGGCCGCGAGTTTGCCGAACACACCGGTCAGGCCGAACATCAATGCGCCGATATGCAGAGCGCCCAGGGCGGTACGGGGAGTCATGGCAATCCTTCAGCAAACAAACGGAAATGTAGGAGCTGCCGAAGGCTGCGATCTTTTGATTTTGCTTTTCCAGAATCAAGAGCAAAAGATCGCAGCCTTCGGCAGCGCCTAGATATTTGAGCGCAGTTCAGCCAATGGTGTCTGTCGCCGGACTATTGTCTTTTGTCGCCAGCCTCGCGTCGCAGCTTGCCGGGCGAGGCGCCAAACTCACGCAGCACCGCGGCGGCAAAGGCGCTCTGGGAGCTGTAACCGACACGACAGGCAATCTCGCCAATGGGCAGGGCTGAGTCACGCAGCAATCCCACGGCCTTGTGCAGGCGTCGGCTGCGGATGTAGTCCATCGGCGTCTGCCCGCATTCGGCGACGAACCGCGCGTGCAAACGTGCACTGGAGAGACCGGCCACGCGGGCCAGGTCGGCGACTTGCAACGGGTAGGCGGCGTATTGATCGATGTGCGCATTCAACGCAGCGTAAGGCAGGCGCCGACCGCCGACGTTGTCCGGCCTGGCGTTGTTGAGGCTGGCCAGCAGCAATACCGCGCCTTGTTGCGCAATCACCGGGTCATCGACCGGGCTATTGGCCAGCCAGCTGACCAATTGGCTTTGCCCGACATCCAGCGACAACCGGCCGGCATTGTCGAGCAAGCGGCGACAGGCCTCGGCATGATCGCCCAGGGACTGGCTGATCCATTGGTCGCCGGGCACATCCAGCACCAGGCAACGGCTGCCATTGACGCTACCGCAGGCATGATGAAACCCCGAAGGGACCACGACGAAACTCTGCTGAACCACCTGGCTGCCACGCCCGTCGACCTCGAAATCCAGCGCACCCGAGAGCCCGAACACCAGTTGCGCGTGTTCGTGGCTGTGGACAATCAGGTCTTCGCTGTACTGGCGAAGTGTGAGGATTGGGCGCATCGCAGATCTCCCGGACAAGGGGGCCAGTCTACACCGAGGTGCCCTGAATGCGTTGTCACGGGACTGACTTGCCGCTGTCATGGTCGATTAACCCGACGGGCGCAAGCTTGCCAAAACTGTTCTGAGGGTTGCCCATGACCAGCGCCGAGCTTGCCAAACCCACCCGTAAGCAGCGTGTGCGGACCCTGTGGATTTCCGATGTGCACCTGGGCACGCGCGATTGCCAGGCCGAGCATCTGTCGCAGTTTCTCAAGGGCTATCACGCCGACAAAATCTACCTGGTTGGCGACATCATCGATGGCTGGAAACTGCGCAGCGGCATGTACTGGCCGCAGGCCCACACCAACGTGATCCGGCGGCTGCTGACCATGAGCAAGCGCGGCACTGAAGTGATCTACGTCACCGGTAACCACGACGAATTCCTGCGGCGCTATTCCAAGCTGATATTGGGCAATATCCAGTTGGTGGACGAAGCGGTGCACGTGACCGCCGATGGCCGGCATCTGTTGGTGATCCACGGCGATCAGTTTGACGTGATCACCCGCTACCACCGCTGGCTGGCGTTTCTCGGCGATTCGGCCTACGAATTCACCCTGACCCTCAACCGCTGGCTCAACCACTGGCGCGCTCGCTATGGCTACGGTTACTGGTCGCTGTCGGCGTACCTCAAGCACAAGGTGAAAACCGCGGTCAGCTTCATCAGCGACTTTGAAGAGGCCATCGCCCATGAGTGCGTCAAACGCGAGCTGCACGGCGTGGTCTGCGGGCACATTCACCATGCCGAGATTCGCAAGGTCGGCGGGGTGGATTACCTCAATTGCGGTGATTGGGTGGAGTCGTGCACGGCACTGATCGAGCATTGGGATGGCACGATCGAGCTGTATCGGCTGGCGGATGCTCAGGCGCGGGAGGCACAGTTGAAGGCGGCGAAGGTGGCGGAATTGGCTTAGACATTTCGGTGTTTGCGCGGGCCTCTTCGCGAGCAGGCTCGCTCCCACAATGTTTCGCGGTGATCCCTGTGGGAGCG
>NZ_JBPKAM010000171.1:0-7993 GCF_051216495.1 Pseudomonas baetica
TGTGTTTGTTTCAATTTTCGTGGGGGCTTACCTTTTCTGAGAAGGATGGTGCCCCATCCCACCCCCCCCTTGTCTTCCCCCCCCCTTCCCCAACCCCCCCCGCTTCCACAAGGGGCCCGTGTCGTCCGGGAGATCAGCGGTACTCATCCAGCGGCACACACGCACAGAACAGATTCCGGTCCCCGTACACATTGTCCACCCGGTTCACCGCCGGCCAATATTTGTGGGCCTTGGTGTGAGCATCCGGCGTCACACCTTGTTCGACGCTGTAGGGCCGCTCCCAAATCCCGGTGATATCGGCCAACGTATGCGGCGCACGCTTGAGCGGATTATCCTCGGCCGGCCAGTTGCCGTTCTGCACCTCGGTGATCTCCGCGCGGATACTCAGCATCGCACCGATGAAACGGTCCAGTTCCGCCTTCGATTCACTCTCGGTCGGTTCGACCATCAATGTCCCCGGTACCGGGAACGACATGGTCGGCGCATGGAAGCCATAGTCCATCAGGCGCTTGGCAACGTCTTCCTCGGTGATGCCGGTGAGTGTTTTGAGCGGACGCAAATCGAGAATGCATTCGTGGGCCACCCGCTCGTTGCGCCCGGTGTAGAGCACCGGGAAGGCACCGGACAAATGCCGAGCCAGGTAATTCGCAGCGAGGATCGCCACTTCGCTGGCGTCGGCCAATTGCGGGCCCATCATGGCGATGTACATCCAACTGATCGGCAGGATACTCGCGCTGCCCCAGGGCGCGGCGCTGACGGCACCGTTCTGCGCCAGCGGCCCGTCGATCGGCACCACCGGGTGATTGGCCACGAACGGCGCCAGGTGCGCGCGCACGCCAATCGGCCCCATGCCCGGCCCGCCACCGCCATGGGGAATGCAGAAGGTTTTGTGCAAGTTCATGTGCGATACATCCGCACCAATGTCCGCCGGCCGCGCCAGCCCGACCTGGGCATTGAGGTTGGCGCCATCCATGTACACCTGACCGCCATGGCTGTGGATCACTTCGCAGATTTCACTGATGCCCTCCTCGTACACGCCGTGGGTCGACGGATAGGTGGCCATCAAACAAGCCAGCTTGTCGCCAGCCTGCTCGGCTTTTTCTTTCAGGTCCTCCAGATCGACGTTGCCCGCTTCGTCACACTCGACGATCACCACACGCATCCCGGCCATCTGCGCCGACGCCGGGTTGGTGCCGTGGGCCGAGGATGGAATCAGGCAGATATCCCGCCCGCCTTGTTGGCGGCTCTCGTGGTATTTGCGGATCGCCAACAGTCCTGCGTATTCGCCCTGGGCACCGGAGTTGGGTTGCATGCAGATCGCATCGAAACCGGTGATCGCGCAGAGCCAGCGTTCCAGCTCCTCGATCATCAATGAATAACCGACGGCCTGTTCTTTCGGCGCGAACGGGTGCAGGTTGGCGAATTGTGGCCAAGTGATCGGAATCATCTCGGCCGTGGCGTTGAGTTTCATGGTGCATGAACCCAACGGAATCATCGATTGATTGAGCGCCAGGTCCTTGTTTTCCAGTTGCTTGAGGTAACGCAGCATCTCGGTTTCGCTGTGATGGGCGCTGAACACTGGATGGCGCAGGTAGGGCGTGGTTCTTTGCAGGTGCCCCGGGATTGCGGAAGTCAGCGCCTCAGCATCGAGTTCATCGACGGTCAGTCCATGATCGGCACCCAGGAACACATCGAACAGCTTGGCCACGGTCGTTTCATCGCAGGTTTCATCGAGACTCAAGCCCAGTTGCCCACGCCCCAGAATGCGCAAATTGATCTGCGCGGCCCGGGCACTTTCGATGATTGCGGTCTGGGTGCCGCCCACGTCCAGGGTCAGGGTGTCGAAGAAGTGCTGGTTGAGCCGCGTGATGCCCTTGCGCTCAAGGCCGGCGGCGAGGACGCAGGTCAGTCGGTGCACACGCTGGGCGATGCGCTTGAGTCCTTCCGGACCGTGGTAGACCGCATAGAAGCTGGCAATGTTGGCCAGCAACACTTGGGCGGTACAGATGTTCGAGTTAGCCTTTTCCCGACGAATATGCTGCTCTCGGGTTTGCAGGGCCATGCGCAGGGCGACATTGCCCCGGGCATCTTTAGAGACGCCAATGATCCGCCCGGGAATCGCTCGTTTGTATTCGTCGCGGCTGGCGAAAAACGCCGCGTGCGGCCCGCCGTAGCCCATGGGTACGCCGAAACGCTGGGAGGAACCAAACACAACGTCGGCCCCCAACTCGCCCGGCGGGGTCAGCAAAAGCAGGCTCAACAGGTCGGCCGCCACACACGCCAGCGCTTGCTGGGCATGCAAGTGATCGATCAACGGCCGCAGATCGCGGATCTCGCCGTGGGTGTCGGGATATTGCAGGAGTGCGCCGAACACCTGGTGCTCCTTCAAGTTATCCACAGCGTCGATGATCAGCTCGAAGCCGAAGCCTTCAGCGCGGGTCTGCACCACGGAAATGGTTTGTGGATGGCAGTTTTCGTCGACAAAGAACAGATTGCTTTTTGACTTGGCGACTCGTTTGGCCAGCGCCATGGCCTCCGCCGCCGCCGTAGCTTCATCCAGCAGCGAAGCATTGGCCAGTTCCAGTCCCGTGAGGTCGATAGTCAATTGCTGAAAATTCAACAGCGCTTCGAGTCGTCCCTGGGCGATTTCCGGTTGATACGGCGTGTAGGCGGTGTACCAGCCAGGGTTTTCCAGCACATTACGCAGGATGACGGCAGGCGTAAGGGTGCCGTGATAACCCATGCCAATCAGGCTGGTCCAGACCTGATTCTGATCAGCGTAACCCCGTAGCTTGGCCAGCGCGGCTTCTTCATCGAGGGCTGGTGGCAGGTCCAGAGCACGGTTGAGGCGAATGCCTGGCGGCACCGTCTGTTCAATCAGTTCGACCCGACTGCCGAGGCCAAGGCTGTCGAGCATGGCCTGCTGCTCGGCGGCATCCGGCCCGAGGTGACGGCGAAGAAAGGCATTGGGATCGCGTAACTGGCTCAAGGACGGCAACTGGGACATGACGGGCTCTCTCTTGATTGGCGCTCGGCGTCGATGTGGCACGGTCAAACCAGCATAGCAGCCCATGTCGGACGCAAACCCTGTAGGAGCGAGCTGGCTCGCGATGGTCGTCAACGATGACGCTGGAAGCCTGGCACCCCGCGATGCTCTCAGGTTCATCGCGAGCAAGCTCGCTCCTACAAGGGATAATCACCAGGCAATAAAAAGCCCCGACAGGTCGGGGCTTTGGGGTGACGCTGAAGGCTTACTCGCCGATGGCGGCTTTGTAGCCCGCTGCATCGAGCAGCTTGTCCAGGTCAGCCGGGTTGCTTGGCTTGAGCTTGAAGATCCATGCTCCGTATGGGTCGGAGTTCAACAGCTCAGGTTCACCGCTCAGCGCGCCGTTGACTGCAATTACTTCACCGGCAACGGGCGAATAGATGTCCGAAGCCGCTTTGACGGATTCGACAACACCCGATTGATCACCGGCAGCAAAGACGTTTCCAACTTCGGTCAGTTCTACGAACACCACATCACCCAGCGCTTCCTGCGCGTGATCGCTGATGCCCACGGTGACGGTGCCATCGGCTTCCAGACGTGCCCATTCGTGACTTTCGGCAAAACGCAGGTTGGCAGGGATATCGCTCATGTTCGGTGTCCTCAGGATATTGTCAGCGGTCAGTGCCGCCAGAAAAGGTTAGATCAGGGTTTTGCCATGGCGTACGAAGGTCGGTTTGACCACTCGGACCGGGTACCACTTGCCACGGATTTCCACTTCCGCACGGTCGGCAGTGGCCATCGGCACGCGCGCCAGTGCAATCGACTTGCTTAGCGTAGGAGAGAAACTACCACTGGTGATCTCCCCTTCGCCAACATCGGCGATACGGACCACTTGATGAGCGCGCAAAACCCCGCGCTCCTCAAGGACCAGACCGACCAATTTGTGCTGTACGCCAGCAGATTGCTCGGCTTCGAGCGCCGTGCGCCCGATGAACTGGCGAGTGGCCGGCTCCCAGGCAATGCTCCAGGCCATGTTGGAGGCCAGCGGTGAAACGTCCTGGTGAATGTCCTGGCCATACAGGTTCATGCCGGCTTCAACCCGCAAGGTATCACGCGCGCCAAGCCCAATCGGAGAAATGCCTGCGCCCACCAGATCATTGAAAAAACCGGGTGCCTGAGCGGCCGGCAGGACGATTTCCAGACCGTCTTCACCGGTGTAACCGGTGCGCGCAATGAACCAGTCACCGTCGGGCTGGCCTTCGAAAGGTTTGAGCAGCTGGATCAGATTGCCTCGGGACTGGTTCACCAGTTCGGCAACCTTGTGCCGGGCGTGAGGACCTTGAATGGCCAGCATCGCCAGCTCGGAACGCTCGATGAGCTGTACATCAAAGCCGTCGAGATGGGCCTGCATCCACGCCAGATCCTGATCGCGGGTCGAGGCGTTGACCACCAGACGATAACCCTCGTCCAGGCGGTAAACGATCATATCGTCGACTATGCCGCCGCGCTCATTGAGCATGGTGCTATACAAGGCGCGGCCGGCGCTGTGCAGGCGTTCGACGTCATTGGCCAGCAAATGCTGGAGCCAGGCCTTGGCCTGGGGGCCGTCGACATCGATCACGGTCATGTGGGATACATCGAAAACACCGCAATCGCGGCGCACCTCATGGTGCTCCTCGACCTGCGATCCGTAATGCAGAGGCATATCCCAACCGCCAAAATCGACCATCTTCGCGCCGAGGGCGAGATGAAGGTCATACAGAGGCGTACGCTGTCCCATGGGTTTCTCCTTCCGGGCGTGGCGAAGGTGCGGGCGAGTGCTCTATCGAATAAAAGCCTTGAAACAAAAGGCTTCGAGCCGACTTCTACTACCTTGTCTGTCAGACGGACCGCACCGAATGCCGCGCATTGTAGCCGCAAGGTGTAGGACTGACACCTAGCTGTTTCGATGTGCCGAACGTCGAATCAATCCGATGACCGGTAGCAGCCCGACCAAAACCAGTGTCAGAGCCGGCAAAGACGCCCTCGCCCACTCACCCTCGCTGGTCATTTCAAAGATACGCACGGCCAGCGTGTCCCAGCCAAACGGGCGCATCAGCAGGGTCGCGGGCATTTCCTTGAGCACATCGACGAACACCAGCAACGCGGCACTCAACGAGCCGGGCAGTAATAACGGTAGATACACTTTGAAAAACAGTCGCGGCCCACTGACGCCAAGGCTACGTGCTGCTTCGGGCAAAGATGGCCGTATACGCGCCAGACTGCTTTCAAGCGGCCCGTATGCCACGGCGATGAACCGCACCAGATAGGCCAGCAGCAGCGCCGACAGACTGCCCAACAGCAACGGTTTACCGGCGCCACCGAGCCAGCCGGAGAGCGGAATCACCCACTCGCGGTCCAGGTAACTGAATGCCAGCATGATCGATACTGCCAGCACCGAACCGGGCAAGGCATAGCCAAGATTGGCCAGGCTGACCCCGGCGCGGATTCCCTGGGTCGGTGCCAGGCGTCGGGCAAAAGCCAGAATCAGGGCAACACTGACGGTGATCAATGCGGCCATCGCCCCCAGGTACAAGGTGTGGACGATCAAGCCGGCGTAACGCTCATCCAGGTCAAAGCGCCCACGCAGCCAGAACCACACCAGCAATTGCAGCATCGGTATGACAAAGGCACAGGCGAACACCAGAGCACACCAACCCGTGGCCAGCAGCGCCTTGAAGCCATGCAAGTGATACAACGCCTTGACCCGTGGCCGTTCGTTGCTCGCCCGGTTGGCGCCGCGCGCGCGACGCTCGCCGTACAGCACCACCATCACCACCAACAGCAACAGGCTGGCCAGTTGCGCAGCGCTGGAGAGGCTGAAAAACCCGTACCAAGTCTTGTAGATCGCGGTGGTGAAGGTGTCGAAGTTGAACACCGACACCGCGCCAAAATCCGCCAGGGTTTCCATCAATGCCAACGCTACGCCGGCACCGATGGCGGGACGCGCCATGGGCATGGCCACCCGCCAGAACGCCTGCCACGGCGATTGTCCCAGTACCCGGGCGGCTTCCATCAGGCCTTTGCCCTGCGCCAGGAATGCGGTGCGCGCCAGCAGGTAAACGTAGGGATAAAACACTAGCACCAGAACCAGGATCACCCCACCCGTGGAGCGCACGCGCGGCAATCGTAGGCCTGTGCCGAACCACTCGCGCATAAGGGTTTGCACGGGACCGGCAAAATCCAGCAGACCGACAAAGACAAATGCCAGCACGTAAGCCGGGATCGCAAAAGGCAGCATCAACGCCCAGTCCAGCCAGCGCCGGCCGGGGAATTCGCAGAGGCTGGTGAGCCACGCCAGGCTCACTCCGAGGACCGTCACACCGACACCGACACCGAGCACCAGAGTCAGGGTGTTACCCAGCAGGCGCGGCATCTGTGTGTCCCACAAATGGGACCAGATCTGCGGGTCGATGGATTGCCAGGAAAGCAGCAGAACGCTCAGGGGCAGCAGGACCAGCGCAGCAATGGCGAAGACCAGGGGATACCAGCGGCGTTGGGCGGGGTGGGCCAAGGACAAACTCTCTAACGGATGGAGATTTCAATAGAAACCTTGTAGGAGCGAGCCTGCTCGCGAAAAACGTCAACGAAAACGCGGGGTGCCTGACAGTCCGCGGTGTAGTGACGTTCATCGCGAGCAGGCTCGCTCCTACAGGGTAGGAGGCGCCTTGCACATAAACAAACGCCCCGCATAGGCGGGGCGCAGTATATCGGGAGACTCAGTTCCAGCCAGCCCGGTCCATCATGCGAATCGCTTCAGCCTGACGCTTGCCGGCAACTTCGACTGGCAAGGTATCGGCCACGAACTTGCCCCAGGCGGCGACTTCAGCGGAGGGCTGCACGGCAGGGTTGGCCGGGAACTCCTGATTGACGTCAGCGAAGATCTTCTGCGCTTCAGGCGTGGTCATCCACTCCACCAGGGCCTTGGCGGCTTCCGGGTGCGGGGCGTGTTTGGTCAGGCCAATGCCCGACAGGTTGACGTGCACGCCACGGTCAGACTGGTTCGGCCAGAACAGCTTCACCGGCAGGTCAGGCTTCTGTTTGTGCAGACGGCCGTAGTAGTAGGTGTTGACGATGCCGACGTCACACTGGCCGGCATTGATGGCCTCCAGTACCGCAACGTCGTCGGAGAACACGTCGGTGGACAGGTTGTTGACCCAGCCCTTGAGGATCTTCTCGGTTTTCTCGGCACCGTGGACTTCGATCATGGTAGCGGTTAGGGACTGGTTGTAGACCTTCTTCGCCGTGCGCAAGCACAGGCGGCCTTCCCAGTTCTTGTCGGCCAGTGCTTCGTAGGTCGTCAGCTCACCCGGTTTCACGCGATCGGTGGAATAGGCAATGGTTCGCGCCCGCAGGCTCAGGCCGGTCCAGGCATGAGAGGCCGCGCGGTATTGCGGCGGGATGTTGGCGTCGATGGTTTTCGAGGTGAATGGCTGGAGGATGCCCATCTGCTCGGCTTGCCATAGGTTGCCGGCATCGACCGTCAGCAACAGGTCGGCAACGGCGTTTTCGCCCTCGGCCTTGACCCGCTGCATCAGCGGCGCTTCCTTGTCGGTGATGAACTTCACCTGCACGCCGGTTTTGGCGGTGTAGGCATCGAAGACCGGTTTGATCAGCTCATCGATACGCGAGGAGTAGACCACCACCTCGTCGGCGGCCTGGGCGGCGGTGCTGCCGATCAGGGTCAGGGCCAGTGCGGTCAGTAGACGCTTGGGTGCCAACATGGGAGCGGTCCCTCGATTGAAAAATGAGGCCAAATGATAAGGACTCACATTTGCCTTCTCAATCAAACAGTTCGTGGAGGCGTTACCAGATGTTGCATGGATTGAGATTATTGGTGGACTTGCCGACGCCTTCGCGAGCAGGCTCGCTCCCACAAGGAGAGGGACGATCAATTCGGGGGAGGGGTCGGGTGCTAAGGGAGAGGCGGTATCCGATAGGAAGCTCAGGCCGCGAGAAGTCCAGGAG
>NZ_JBPKAM010000172.1:0-7965 GCF_051216495.1 Pseudomonas baetica
CGACTTTAGTACTCCTAGTCGTTTTGCTTGTGGCTACCCCACCCCCCCCCTTCTCCCCCCCCCCCCCCCCCCAGCAGGCTGGCTCCCACAGTTATTTTTGGACACGTAAAAATCAGCGGCGGTCTGCGACGACGCCGATGAGCACCAACACCACCAGCAACACCGGCGCGAGGCTGTAGTTGTTGAACTGGCTCAGACCCTTGACGATCCAAGGCGTGGCGTAGATCAGTGCGGCGCCGCTGCCGATCATGCACAGCAGGGCCATCAGCGGAACGCGCAAGGCGCCGGCGATGCTGCCCAGGCGTTGCTCGACCCAGCCTTTGAAGTCCGCGCCGAACAACACCAGCAGGCAGCCCACCAGGGCCAGGGCGATTTCCGAGAGGTTGCTGCGGCTCCAGCGAGACACGGTGGCGAGCAGGTCGAGTACCAAATCCATTCGATTTCCTTATGTCAGAAATTTCTGCAGCAAGTCGTTGAGGAAGAGTTGTCCGCGCTCGGTGGCCGCCAGACGTGACGGTTCGACCTGCAACAGGCCGCTTTGTTCGGCTTCGCGGCGGGCTTCGGCGAGGCTTTCCAGGGGCAGTCCGGTGCGTTCCGGGTACAACCGCGCTTCGACACCCGCGGTCAGGCGCAAGGCGTTCATCAGGAACTCGAACGGCATTTCTTCATTGGTCAGCGCTTTCTCGCCGGCCTGAAAGCGTTTTTTCGGGTTCAGGTAATCCTTCGGCAAGCGGGTCTTCCAGGTGCGAATGATGCGCCCGTCCGGATGGCTTAGCTTGCCGTGGGCGCCGGCACCGATGCCGATGAAGTCGCCAAAGCTCCAGTAATTGAGGTTATGCCGCGCCGGGCGATTGGGCTGGGCATAGGCCGAGACTTCATACTGGGTGTAGCCGTGTTCGGCGAGCAGCGCCTGGCCGGCTTCCTGAATGTCCCACAGGGTGTCGTCCTCCGGCAGCGTCGGCGGCTGGTTCCAGAACACGGTGTTCGGCTCCAGAGTCAGCTGATACCAGGACAAATGGGTCGGTTTCAAGGCGATGGCCTGGCGCAAATCGCTCAACGCGTCATCCAGGGACTGATCGGGCAGGCCGTGCATCAGGTCCAGGTTGAAGTTGTCGAACCCGGCCTGGCGCGCCATGCCGGCGGCTCGCACCGCTTCGTCGCCATTGTGAATACGCCCCAGTGCCTTGAGCTTTTCCTGCTGGAAGCTCTGGATGCCGATCGACAGGCGATTGATACCCAGTGCCCGGTAGGCGACGAACTTCTCTTGTTCGAACGTGCCCGGATTGGCTTCCAGGGTGATTTCGATGTCGCTGGCGAACGCGATGCGCTGTTCGACGCCCTTGAGCAAGCGACCCAAGGCTTGGGCGCTGAACAGGCTCGGCGTGCCGCCGCCGAAGAAAATCGAACTCAGCTCGCGGCCGTAGACGGCATGCAGATCCTGATCAAGGTCAGCCAGCAGTGCGTCCACATACTCTTCTTCCGGCAACACGGGGCTGGCGGTGTGGGAGTTGAAGTCGCAGTAAGGGCATTTGCGCACGCACCACGGGATGTGGATGTACAGCGCCAGGGGCGGCAGCACAGGCAGGGCCGCCCGAGGCGTTTGCGCGCCGCCGAAGATCAGCGGCGCGGATGATTCAACGGTCATTTCAATCCCAGACGCTGGCGCAGCAGATCCATTGCACGGGCGCGGTGGCTGATCTGGTTCTTGTCACCCGGGCTGAGTTCGGCGCTGGAGCAATCGCGTTCCGGCACCCAGAACAGCGGGTCGTAGCCAAAGCCGTGCTTACCGCTGGCCTCGGTCAGAATGCGGCCGTGCCACAGCCCTTCGCAGAGGATCGGCAGCGGATCGTCCGCATGACGCACCAGCGCCAGCACGCAGACGAACTGCGCGCCGCGCTCGGCTTCAGGCACGTCCTTCAACACGTCGAGCAACTTGGCGTTGTTCGCCGCATCGCCCTTGCCATCGGCATAACGCGCCGAGTAGATGCCCGGCGCGCCGCCGAGGAAGTCCACCGCCAGCCCGGAATCGTCGGCGAGTGCCGGCAGGCCGGAAATGCGCGCGGCATTGCGGGCCTTGAGGATGGCGTTCTCGACGAACGACAGACCGGTTTCTTCTGGCTCCACGCTGCTGAATTCGCCAATCGAGCGCAATTGCACCGACTCGCCGAGCATGGCCTGGAGTTCCTTGAGTTTGCCGGCGTTATGGCTGGCGAGTACGAGTTGCGTCAAATTGATCATTCGCCGGGAAAGAGCTCTTGGTTGAAGTTGATGGTGTTGATTTTGTCACCGGTCTGCACCTTGATCTCGAAGGTGCGGGTTTCCTGCTGCGGCACCGGGTATTGGGCGATGTAGTAGATCGCACCTTGCTCGGTAATTTGCTTGAAGTTCAGGTTCACGCTCTGGCTGGTCAGGTCTTTGACCGTGCCACTGACCTGAGCCATCTGCGGTTTGCCATCCTTGAGCACCGAAATATTGATCACGCCCTGGTTCTTGCTGCGGGTGAGCTCCGCGGCCTTGGCGATGTCCGGTGTCAGGAACGTGGAGTTGAACGTGTTGTAGTGCACCGTCGTGTCACCAAAGACTTCCTTGCGTTCACCTTTGATCGCATCAGCGGCCAAAGCCGAGACGCTCAGGCAGGCGGTGAGTAGAACTAGCGCTAGACGACCCATGATCATTCTCCTCGAAGTAAGGTGTTCAGACCGCGACCTTGTGGTCTGCAAGCCCCGGGCTGCTGACGCGGTAAATGCCGATCTCACCTAACAGATTAGGCCATAGCTTGCTGGCCCACCCATGTCGATGCTGTTGATCCACGGCTAGCCGATCAATGACCTTGGCTTCACGTTCGCGGCACAACGCTTCAAAGTCGGCGAAGGTGCAGAAGTGGATGTTTGGCGTGTTGTACCAGGTGTACGGCAGAAACTCGGAAACCGGCATCCGGCCCTTGCTCGCCAGGTACCAGCGGCAGCGCCAGTGACCGAAATTCGGGAAAGTGATGATGCACTGGCGGCCGACGCGCAGCATTTCGTCGAGGATCTTGTCCGGATAGTGCACTGCTTGCAGCGCCTGGGTCATGACCACGATGTCGAAGCTGTTGCTGGCGAAGTTGCCCAGGCCCTTGTCCAGGTCCTGTTCGATGACGTTGATGCCCTTGGCTACGCACTCGGCAATGTTGTCCGCATCGTTTTCCAGGCCATAGCCGGTGACTTGCTTGTGATCGCGCAGCCAGGTCAGCAGTTCGCCGTCGCCGCAGCCGAGGTCGAGCACGCGGCTGCCGGCGGGGATCCATTCCTGGATGATTTCCAGATCGGCTCTCATGTCTTCCTCAAAACGTAATGCGGTTCATGTAATGACCGAATGCCTGCAAGTAGCGCGGGATCGGAATCAGGAAGGCGTCGTGGCCTTGCGGCGCGTCGATTTCCAGGTAGCAGACGTCCTTGCGTGCCGCCATCAGCGCGTCTACCAGTTCCCGCGAGCGGGCCGGGGAGAAGCGCCAGTCGGTGGTGAACGACATTACGCAGAACTTGGCGGTGGCCTTGGCGAAGGTCTTGGCCAGGTCATCATCGAAGGCGGCCGCCGGGTCGAAATAGTCCAGGGCCTTGGTCATCAGCAGGTAGGTGTTGGCGTCGAAACGCCCGGAGAACTCTTCGCCCTGATAGCGCAGGTAGCTTTCGACCTGGAACTCGACGCTGTGGAAGTCGTAGTTGAGCTTTTCGCTCTTGAGGCCACGGCCGAATTTCTCGCCCATGGAGTCGTCGGACAGATAAGTGATGTGCCCGACCATGCGCGCCAGCATCAAGCCGCGCTTGGGGATCACACCCTGTTCCTGGAATGAACCGCCGTGGAATTCCGGGTCGGTGAGGATTGCCTGACGCGCCACTTCGTTGAACGCGATGTTTTGCGCCGACAGCTTGGGCGCCGAGGCGATGGCCAGGCAGTGACGGATACGGTCAGGGTAGGTGATGCTCCACTGCATCGCCTGCATGCCACCGAGGCTGCCGCCAATCACGGCGGCGAATTGGGCGATGCCGAGACGATCGGCCAGGCGCGCCTGGCTGTGCACCCAGTCTTCCACGGTCAGCACCGGGAAGTCGGCGCCGAACGGTTTGCCGGTCTCCGGGTTGACGCTGCTCGGGCCGGTGGAGCCGTTGCAACCGCCGAGGTTGTTCAGGCTGACCACGAAGAACTTGTTGGTGTCGATTGGCTTGCCGGGGCCAATGCAGCTGTCCCACCAGCCGGGCTTGCGGTCGTTGGGGCTGTGGTAGCCCGCCGCGTGGTGGTGGCCGGACAGGGCATGGCAGATCAGCACGGCGTTGCTCGCCGCGGCGTTCAGCGTGCCGTAGGTTTCGTAAATCAGGTCATAGGCCGGGAGCGAGCGACCGCAGGCCAAGGCCAGGGGTTCGCTGAAGTGCGCCACTTGCGGCGTCACCAGACCAACAGAATCGGGGGGAAAGGCAGCTGGCATCGACCCTGCTCTCGTTGAAATGAGGCGTAAGTCTAAAGACCGCTGGGGTTAGCGGCAAGCAAAGGCCGGGCCTGATTGCATTCAGTTGAAACCGGGTGCTGCATTCGCGAGCAGGCTCGCTCCCACAGGTATTGCGCAATTCCTGTGGGAGCGAGCCTGTTCGCGAAAAACGATGACGCGGTACAGCAGGATCAGATCAGACCGAACAGCTCACGCGGCATCAGCGCGTAGTACGCCAGGCGCGGGATCAGCCAGCTTTGCAGCAACTGCAGCACGATAAAGGCGAAGATCGGCGAGATGTCGAGGCCGCCAAGGTTCGGGATGATCCGGCGGAACGGCGCGAGGACCGGCTCGGTGATCTGCTGGACCAGTTCGGCGCCGGGGTTATGGCTTCCCGGAGCGACCCAGGACAGGATCACGCTGATGATCATCGCCCAGAACAGGATCTTCAAAAACAGCGCGAAGATGCCGACCAATGCCCATGGCGCCAGGAACAGCACGTTGACCTCATAGCCGCTGAGCAGCAGGATCACCGCGAACAGTGCCATCTGCACCAGCAGCGCCAGGACCAGCGACGACATGTCCAGGCCGAACATGCTCGGGATGACCCGACGCAGTGGCTTGAGCAGCGGTTGAGTGGCCTTCACGGCGAACTGGCACAGCGGGTTGTAGAAGTTCGCCCTCACCAATTGCAGGATGAAGCGCAGCAGCACGATCAGCAGATACAGGCTGCCCAGGGTTTGAATCACAAAAATGGCAGCGTCATTGAGTCCGAGCATTATTGATTCCTTATTAAGTGCTGATTAGCGGCCAAGTTGCTCAGCCATTTCGGCCGAGCGGTGTGCGGCGGCGCCCAGTGCTTTTTCGACCAGTGCTTCGAAGCCATCGGCCTGGAAGGACTTGATGGCCGCTTCCGTGGTGCCCGCAGGCGAGGTGACGCGGCGACGCAATTCAGCGGCGTCGACGTCGCTGGATACGGCCATGTGCGCAGCGCCCAGTGCGGTTTGCACGGTCAGTTGGGCGGCGACGTCCGCTGGCAGACCGAGTTTTACGCCGGCAGCCGTCATGGCTTCGATCAGCAGGAAGAAGTACGCAGGGCCGGAACCGGAAACCGCGGTGACTGCGTCCAGTTGCTGTTCCTCGTCCAGCCACAGGGCAATGCCGACCGCGGACAGCAGCTCCTGGGCTTGCTGACGCTGTTCGGCGCTGACCTGGGCGGTGGCGAACAAACCACTCACGCCTTGGCGCAGCAGCGCTGGCGTGTTGGGCATGCAACGCACGATCGGCTGGTTACCCAGCCAGTTGTTCATGCTGGCGCAGGTAATACCGGCCGCAATTGAAACCACCAATTGACCGGGTTTCAGGCTTGGGCGGATGGCTTCGCAGACGGTTTTCATCGCCTGGGGCTTGACCGCCAGCACGACGACATCGGCGCCTTCGATGGCTTGGGCGTTGTCGGCAAACACTTCGATGCCGTGTTCGGCGCTTACGCGTGCGCGGGTTTCTTCACCCGGATCGCTGGCGCGGATCTGTGCGGCGTCCAGGCCTTTGGCCCGCAGGCCACCGATCAGGCTGGCGGCCATGTTGCCGGCACCGATAAAGGCAATACGCGTCTTGCTCATGTCAGGTCCTTATAAAGAGGGTCACGGGTGACCATAGTCGCGAGCACCGAACAGGGCCGTACCAATACGAACCCAAGTGGCGCCCTGGGTAATGGCCGACTCAAGGTCATGGCTCATGCCCATGGAAAGTGTGTCGAGCGGCAGATCGAGGCTGGCCTGCAGGTTTTGCACGGCAGCGAAAGCGGCATCCTGGGCGGTGCGATCTTCGGTCGGCTCGGGAATGGCCATCAGCCCGCGTAGCTTCAGGCGCGGCAGGGTGCTGATGGCATTGGCCAGGGCCGGCAGGTCGGCCGGCGTGCAACCGGACTTGCTGGCTTCACCGCTGACGTTGACCTGGATGCAGATGTTCAAGGGCGGCAAATCGGCGGGGCGTTGTTCGGAAAGGCGTTGTGCGATTTTCAGACGATCCACGGAATGCACCCAGTCGAAATGCTCGGCGATAGCGCGAGTCTTGTTCGATTGAATGGGGCCGATGAAGTGCCAGATCAAGGGCAGGTCGGCCAGTTCGAGCTGCTTGCCCAGAGCCTCCTGCAGATAGTTTTCGCCAAAGTCACGCAGGCCGGCGGCATAGGCTTCGCGCAGGTCCTGTGCGGGTTTGGTCTTGCTCACGGCCAGCAGATGGACGCTGTTTTCGTCACGATGGGCGGCGAGTGTTGCGGCGTGTATGCGCGAACTAACCCGTTCAATGTTGTCTGCTATGGTGGACATTCAAGAGGCGCCAGCGAGTCTGAGGTTGGCCGCATTCTACTGGAATTGAGGGGGGCTATGGATATCACTGAGCTACTGGCGTTCAGCGCCAAGCAGGGAGCTTCCGACTTGCACTTGTCCGCAGGCCTGCCGCCGATGATCCGTGTTGACGGCGATGTGCGGCGCATCAACCTGCCGCCGCTGGATCACGAGGAAGTGCAGACGCTGATCTACGACATCATGAACGACACCCAGCGGGTGGATTTCGAAAAGCACCTGGAAACCGACTTTTCTTTCGATGTGCCCGGCGTTGCGCGTTTTCGGGTCAACGCATTCAACCAGAATCGTGGAGCCGGCGCGGTGTTTCGCACGATTCCGTCCAGGGTGATGGGCATGGACGAGCTGGGCATGGGCGACGTATTCCGCAAGATGACCGACGCCCCCCGGGGGCTGGTGCTGGTGACCGGGCCGACCGGCTCCGGCAAATCCACCACGTTGGCGGCGATGATTGACTACCTGAACAGTCATCGTCATCACCATATCCTCACCATCGAAGACCCGATCGAGTTCGTCCACGAATCGCGCAAATGCCTGATCAATCAGCGTGAAGTCCACCGCGATACCCGCAGCTTCGCCACGGCCCTACGTTCAGCCCTGCGCGAGGACCCGGACGTGATTCTGGTGGGGGAGATGCGTGACCTCGAGACGATTCGCCTGGCGCTGACGGCCGCCGAAACCGGGCACCTGGTGTTCGGCACGCTACATACCACGTCGGCGGCGAAAACCATCGACCGGATTATCGACGTATTTCCCGGGGACGAGAAATCCATGGTGCGCTCGATGCTCTCCGAATCACTGCTGGCCGTGGTGTCCCAGACGCTGGTCAAGAAAATCGGTGGCGGGCGTATTGCGGCCCACGAAATCATGCTCGGCACCTCGGCGATCCGTAACCTGATCCGTGAGGACAAGGTGGCGCAGATGTATTCATCGATTCAGGCTGGCGGGTCGCTGGGGATGCAGACGCTGGATATGGGGTTGAAGGATCTGGTGAGTAAGGGATTGGTCAGCCGGGACCATGCGCGGGAGAAGGCGCGGTCGCCGGATAATTTTTGAGAGTGTTGTGGTGGTTTCCAGGACGCCTTCGCGAGCAGGCTCGCTCCCACAGGGGAATGCATTCCAATGTGGGAGCGAGCC
>NZ_JBPKAM010000173.1:0-7926 GCF_051216495.1 Pseudomonas baetica
CCCCCCCCCTCCTCCCCCCCCCCCCCCCCCCCCCCCCCCCCCCCCCCCCCCCCCCCCCCCCCCCCCCCCCCCACAAGGTGTAGTGTCAGCAGCTTAGCGCTCGATACTGCGATTCCACCGCGCATTCCACGCCGGACGTTGTTCGTTGACCTGGTCCCAATCCACCGCAATCGCCGTCTGTAGATATTGCTTCATCGCCTCGACCTGTCCGCGGGTGCGGTCGGTGGTCGGGGTGTTGGGGTTGGACGGGATCTGGTCGCCATCTTCGAGGGCGGCGGCCTGGGCTTCGGGAGTCAACAGGAAGGCGGCGAGTTTTTGTGCCAGTTCCGGTTGGGTGTTGTTGGCGATGGCGCATTCGGCAACGTTGAGCACCACGGCGCCTTCTTTCGGTTGCGCGTATTCCACCGGCATGCCCTTGAGCTTCAACGCTGTGACCTGGGTCGGGGTCAGCGGGAACAAGGCAGCTTCGTCGGTCTGGAGCATTTCGGAAATCTTCGCCGAGCTCGGAATGTACTCCAGCACGTTACGCCCGACGCTGTTCGGCCAAGCCTTGAACCCCGGTTCGACATCGGTTTCGCTGCCGCCCTGGATGCGGTTGAACATCAGGAAACCATGCAGGCCGAAAGTGGAGGAAGCCATCGACTGGAACACCAGTTTGTCCTTGAAACGCGGGTCGGCCATGTCCATCCACGAGGTCGGCGCGCTCCAGCCTTTCTCCTTGAACAGGCGGGTATTGTAGGCCAACCCGGTGACACCGAGGCTGACGGCCACCGCCTGTTCCTTGATCCGTCCCTTGGCGGGAATCTGCGCCAGGGTCGGGTTGTCTTCGAGTTTGTCGCACAGGCCCATGGCGATGGCGCGGTACATGATGCCGTCGTCGAGGAACATCACGTGCATCTGCGGGTTGCCCTTGCTGGCCTGGACCTTGGCCAGGATGTCGGCGGAGGTGCCGGGCACGATCACCACCTTGACGTTGTTGGCCTTTTCGAAGGCCGGCAACACCTTGTCGGCGTACAGCCGCTCCATGGTCCCGCCGTTCATGCCCAGGTAAAGCGTCGGCTCGGCATGGGCCTGACTGACCGTGAGCAGGGCGCTCATGCAGGACAAACCGAGCAGAGCAGTGCGTTTGATGTTTTTCATTGGCGCGACCTTCCTCTATCAAGCTACGGAGATGGAGTGAAACCGGGTGATGGAAAACGCATCCAGCGGCGTCTTTGACGCGCCGCTACAGATGATCTCGGTGAGCGCCTGGCCCACCGCCGGGCCGATCTGGAAGCCCGCACCGGCAAAGCCGAACGCATGCAACAGACCTGGCTGGGTACGGCTGTGGCCGATCACCGGTTGGCGATCAGGCAGATAACCTTCGGTGCCGCTCCAGGTCCGAATGGCCTGGGCGCCTTCAAGGAACGGATAGAGCTCGACGGCCTGGCGCAGGATTTCCAGCACGGCGCCTTGACCGGGGCGGGCGCGGGCATTGTCGAGGGCAAAGCCCTGGCCGCCGCCCAGCACGCAATTGCCGCGCGCGACCTGGCGGGCATAGATGCCGCCGCCCTCGACGCCGGTGCTGGCATCCATCACAAGCGGCAACGGCTCGGTGACCAGCATCGCCGGGTGTCCGGAATGCATCGGCACTGGCTCGCCGAATTGCGCGGCCAGGCTACCGGCCCAGGCTCCGGCGCAATTCAACAACCAGGGCGCGTGCAGCTCCAGGCCGGTTTGCGTGCGCACGCGAAAGCGCTGACCGTCGTGCTCCACGGCCGTGACCGCGCATTGTTCGTGCACCTGCACACCGTGGCGCCGCGCCGCTTGGGCGAACGCCGGGGACACCAGGCGCGGGTTCGCGTGACCGTCATCCGGGCAATACGAGGCGCCCACTGCGACATCGCCGACCCATGGGAATCGTGCGCGCAATTCGGTGCGGTCGAGCATTTGCAAATCGAGGCCGAAGCCCTGGCTGCTGGCGGCGTAGTCTTGCAGGGCACGCAAATCGTCGGGGCTGCGGGCCAGCTTCAGGTGACCGCTGCGTTGGTACTCGCCGTCGATGCCGATCAACTGCGGCAGCTGTGCCCAGATAGCGTGGGAGCGTTGCGACAGCGGCAGTTGCGATAGGGGGCGTCCCTGACGGCGCACGCCTCCATAGTTCACGCCGCTGGAATGCGAACCGCAAAAGTCCCGCTCCAGCAGCGTCACGCGGCGGCCGGCCTTGCCGAGAAACAGCGCGGCCGAAGCACCGACGATACCGCCGCCGATGATCACTGCGTCGACTTCAATCATGCGTCGATCTCCAGGCCAAAGGGCAACGGCTTGATCGGTGCCTGGGCTCGCAGCCGGCCGATCTCGGACACGGCGCGCTGACTCTCGCAAGCAATGATTTCCGCGGCGGCGGCGCCGCACATTCGACCCTGGCAACGGCCCATGCCGACCCGGCAGTGGGCCTTGACCCGATTGATTTCCCAGTGGCCTTCGCGCACCACCTGGCGAATGTCGCCGGCGCGGACTTCTTCACAGCGGCAGATCATCACTTCATCGGCGATCCCGGCGGCCCAGTTCTGGGGAAAGGCAAAGGCGCGTTCCAGACCCTGGCGAAAATCGCCGATGCGTTGCAGCGCCTGTTCCAACTGATCGGTACGTTCTGCCCGGATCAAGCAACCCATATCTTCCAGCAGCGCCAAGGCAGCACGCTCGCCGGCCATTTCCGCGGCGTCGGCGCCCATGATCCCGGCGCCATCACCGGCCAGGTACACCTCGGCGACACTGCTGCGTCCGGCACGGTCCCGGCGTGGCAACCAGGCGCGGTTGAGAGGGTTCCAGGCGAATTCGCAGCCGAGCAGGTCGGCTAGCTGGGTTTCGCTGCGCAGGCCGTGGGCGAAGGCGACGGCATCGCAGTCCAGTCGGTGCTGGTTTTTTGCGTCGCACCAGGACAGCGCTTGTACGCGGTCTGTGCCCTCGACGCGTTTGAGGGTTGCCCCTTGATGCACCGGGATGCCATGGGCGGTGAGCCAGCCGCGGTAATAGATGCCTTTGGCCAGTGTGGCCGGTTGTGCCAGCAGGCCGGGCAGGGCGCGGGCCTGGGCGCTGAAGGGCGAGCTGTCGAGCACCGCGATCACCTTCGCCCCAGCCTTGGCGTACTGATAGGCGACCAGATACAGCAACGGTCCGCTGCCGGCGAACACCACGCGCTCGCCGATGGCGCAGCCCTGGAACTTCAGGGCGATC
Organism: Pseudomonas baetica; assembly: GCF_051216495.1. Classification (GTDB taxonomy): domain Bacteria; phylum Pseudomonadota; class Gammaproteobacteria; order Pseudomonadales; family Pseudomonadaceae; genus Aquipseudomonas; species Aquipseudomonas baetica_B. The sequence continues at coordinate 3,217 of NZ_JBPKAM010000173.1, forward strand.
TGCGCAGCGCCGAGGCTGTAGGCGCCAGGAAGCGTCCAACCAGGCACAGGAAGAATGCGATCGGTGGCGCCGGTGGCGACGATCACCCGGGAAAATTCCAGTCGCGCGGCACGCCCGTCGTGCAAGGTGTCGAGGGCACCGTCCTCGGCGTTCCACACCAGCGTGTCGGGGCGGTAATCGATCTGTTCGCGCAGTGTGTCGATGGTCTGGTGCAGGGCGTTGGCCTTGCGCGCTTCGAAGCCATACAGCTTGACCGGCGAGCGCTTGAAATTGGCCGGCTGACGCCGATAGATCTGACCGCCACCGTGTGCGGCCTCGTCCAGCAACACCGGGATGACACCGTGGCTCACCAGCGTCTGCGCTGCACGAATACCGGCCGGGCCAGCGCCGATAACAACGACGGGCTTCATATCCGACCCCCTGTGGGAGCGGGCTTGCTCGCGAAGACGGCGGCACAGTCGACATCTACGGCGACTGAAAGAGTGCTTTCGCGAGCCGACTCGCTCCCACAGGGGATTGGGTTTCTGCAGATGGAGTGCAAGTTCATATCGTTCGCCCCGGTTCACGGCTGATGTGTTGTCCGGCTTCGAGCAAGGTCGAGCAGGCACGGACGCGGCGGCCGTCGCCCAGGCGCACCCAGCAGTCCTGGCAGGCGCCCATCAGGCAGAAACCGGCGCGGGGTTCGGCGTTGAAGTCGCTGCCGCGCAGGTGTTCACTTGAGGTCAGCACCGCCGTCAGCACGGTGTCGCCCAGCAGGCCGCGGGCCGGTTGACCGTCGAGGGTAAAGTCCAGGGCCGGGCGGTCGCCTTCGGCCAGTCGTTTCAGCAGAGCCATGGCGCCCTCATTGTTTGCCCACCAGGACCCGATCCAGGCCATACACCCGATCGAGCAGAATCATGGTCAGCGCCGTCAGCGCGATCACCAATGCCGACACCGCCGCCATCATCGGATCGATGGATTCGGTGGCGTAGACGTACATGCGCACCGGCAGGGTTTGCGTGGCCGGCGAGGTGACGAAGATCGACAGCGTGACCTCGTCGAAACTGTTGATGAACGCCAACAACCAGCCCCCGGCGACCCCCGGCAGGATCATCGGCAGGGTGATCTGGCGAAACAGCGTGAAGCGCCCGGCCCCCAGGGATTGCGCGGCGTGTTCGGCACTGCGGTCCAGGCCGATGGCCGAGGCCAGCACCAGTCGCAGCACGTACGGCGTGATCACCAGCACATGGGCGAAGATCAGCCAGGCGAAGCTGCCGTTGACGCCCATCAGGGCAAACAGACGCAACAACGCCACCCCTAGTACCAGGTGCGGGATGATGATTGGCGACAGAAACAGGCCGTTGAAGAAATCCCGGCCGGGGAATTCGAAGCGGGTGATCGCCAGCGCCGCCGGCACTGCAATCAGTGTTGCCAGCGAGGCCGCGCTGAAGGCGAGGATCAGGCTGTTGTAGAACGCATCGACAAAGTCGGCACGCTCGAACACCGCCCGGAACCAGCGCAGGGAAAAATCAGTGGTTGGCAGGCTCAGGGTGTTTTCCGGGGTGAAGGCGACAAGGCACACCACCACCAGTGGCGCGAGCATGAACAGCACCACCAGGGCATGAAACAGCAGGGCGAAAGGACCGTTCCTGGACATGGCGAATTATCCCAATGACTTCTTGTAGCGGCCTTCGATCATGCGGTTCCACGACAGCATGATCAGCAGGTTGATGAGCAACAGAGCGACGGCGATGGCAGCACCCATGGGCCAGTTGAGTTCCGACAGGTACTGGTCGTAGATCAATGTGGCGACCATCTTCAGGCGACGCCCGCCGAGCAGGCCGGGGATGGCGAAGGAACTGGCGGCGAGGCCGAACACGATCAGGGTCCCGGACAGGATTCCGGGCATGATCTGCGGCAATACGACCTGACGGATCACCGTGAAGTGGCTGGCGCCCAGCGATAACGCAGCCTGCGGGCCTGCCGGATCGAGCTTCTGCAACGAGGTCCAGACCGGAATGATCATGAACGGCAGCATCACGTGCACCAGCGCAATTACCACGGCGAACGGCGTGTAGAGCAGCTTCATCGGCGAGCCACCAAGGGCCTGCAGAACCTGATTGACCAGGCCGTCGGCACCGAGCAACAGGCTCCAGCCGAAGGCGCGCACCACCACCGAAATCAGCAACGGGGTGAGGATCAGGATCAGGAAGATCGAACGCCACGGGGTGCCCATGCGGCTGAGAATGTAGGCCTCGGGCACACCGATCAGCACGCAGAGCACCGTGGTCAGCGCGCTGATCCACAGGGTGCGCAGGAAAATTTCGTAGAAGTACGGATCGCCCAGCAGGCTGCCGTAATGTTCGGCGGTGTAGGCGTCGGCGTTGATGCCCGAGCCGTAGTCAAACACGTTGAATGACAGCACCAGGGTCAGCAACAGCGGTATTACCAGCAGGCTGACGTAAAGCGCCAGGGCTGGTGCCGACAGCCAGTAACCCTGGCGTCCCTGGCGAATGGCGGCGAGGGTACTCATGCTGCCACCTCGTCGACACTCAGCACCCGCAACAGCGCCGCGTCCCAATCCAGGCCGACCGCCGTACCTTCGCTTAGCGGTGCGGAGCCATCGTTGCGGCGCACCACGCAGAGTTCTCCGAGGCTCGTCGACACACCGTACAGCCATTGGCTACCGAGGAAGAAGCGGCTGCTGATTTTGCCTTGCAGGCGACCAACCCCCGCCTCGCGCAAATCGATTTTTTCCGGGCGCAGGCTTAGGGTCAGTTCACCGGCGCCATAGGTGCACACCTGGACGACGCCCGCGGTGTCCCGCTCACCGGGCAGCAGATTGGCCTTGCCGACGAAGCCGGAAATGAACTCTGTGCGCGGGTGTTCGTAGAGGGTGTAGGGCGCGTCGATCTGGGTGATGCGCCCGGCTTGCATCACCACCACGCGGTCGCTGATCGACAGGGCTTCAGACTGGTCGTGGGTGACCATCAGCGTGGTGATGCCCACTTCGCGCTGGATGCGGCGGATCTCGAATTGCATCTCTTCGCGCAGGTTGGCGTCGAGGTTGGACAGCGGTTCATCGAGCAGCAGCACCGGCGGCTGGATCACCAGCGCCCGGGCCAAAGCGACGCGTTGGCGCTGGCCACCGGATAGTTCCCGTGGGTAGCGTTCGGCGTGCTGGTGCAGGCGCACCAGTTTCAGTACCCGCTCGACGCGCTGCTGGATCTCGGCATTCGGCACCTTGCGCATGCGCAGGCCGAAGGCGACGTTGTCCTTGACGGTCATGTGCGGGAACAGCGCATAACTCTGGAATACCACGCCCAGTCCACGGCTGGCGGGCTTGGCGTGGGTGATGTCGCGACCGTCCAGCACGATTCGCCCGCTGCTGACTTCGACGAAGCCGGCGATCATTTGCAGGGTGGTGGTCTTGCCGCATCCGGAGGGGCCGAGCAGGGAAACGAATTCACCTTTCTCGACCGAGAGGTCGGTGGCGACCACGGCGTCGATTTCACCGTAGCGCTTGCCGAGTTTCTGAAGTTGCAAAAAAGCCATGACTGCGCCTCCACCTGAGATTGTTATGCGCAGCCTGTGGGCGCGCTTTTTTGTATGGGCAGATACGAAAAAATGTTTGCGGGGTGCGTTGGCGCTCGACGTGAGTCGGCTGCCGCTGTTGTTCGAATCGCCCCGGTCTGGACGCAGATTAGGGCGAAGACTAGGATGGGCTCAATGGCCTATTTCACTGAATCGATGACTATTTTCAGTTTTATTCGGTGAATAAATTAATTATCGAGAAAATCAATGTCAGATTCCATTGAGCGGAATGAAAACAAAAATGAAGTCGGTGTCGGCGCCGTCTCAAGGTTGTTCGCGGTGCTGCGAGCATTGGGCGATACCATCGAAGGCGGCGAGCGGGTGACGCAACTTGCGCAACAAATCGGTTTGTCGCAGCCCACTACGCACCGCTTGCTGCGCAGCCTGATGGACGAGGGCATGGTCGAGCAGGACGCGCGCAGCAAACGCTATCGCCTGAGCCTGGATTTTTTCGCCCTGGCTGCTCGGGCGGGCAACAGTGGCAACCTGCGCGAACTGGTGCGCCCGTCGCTGCTGCGGCTATCGGCGTCGCTGGGGGATTCGCTGTTTCTACTGGCACGCAGCGGTTTCGATGCGATCTGCCTGGATCGTAGTGAAGGGCCGTTTCCGATCCGCACCTTCACCGGTGACATTGGCGGGCGGGTGGCGCTGGGCGTGGGGCAGGGCAGTCTGGCGATCCTGGCATTTCTGCCGGAAGAAGAGCGCGACACGGTAATTCACTACAACTTGCCGCGACTCAAGGATTTCCATCTGTATGACGAGGTCTTCCTGCGCTCGGAAGTCGAGAATGTGCGCAAGCTCGGCTACGCCGGGCGCAACACCGGCGTGTTGCAGGGCATGGCCGGGGTGGCGGTGCCGATTCTCGATCGCGAAGGCCGGGCGGTGGCGGCCTTGAGTGTGGCGACCGTGACGGATCGGCTGGGGCCGGATCGCTTGCCGACGGTGGTGGAGATGCTCAAGCGCGAAGCGGCGTTGATCGGGCCGCGGATCAATCCATTTGATCCGTTGTTGCGGCGGCCTTCGCAGGTGTTTGGGCAGACCTGAAACCACCACTGACCCCTTGTGGGGGGGGGGGGGGGGGGGGGGGGGGGGGGGGGGGGGGGGGGGGGGAGGGGGGGGGGGAGGAGGGGGGGGGGG
>NZ_JBPKAM010000174.1:0-7890 GCF_051216495.1 Pseudomonas baetica
CAATACTTCGACACCGAAAGCGGCCTGCACTACAACCGCCACCGCTACTACCAACCGGGCAGCGGCCGCTACCTGACGCCGGATCCGGTGAAATTGGCGGGTGGGTTGAATGCCTACCAGTACACGCACAATCCGACGGGGTGGGTGGATCCGTTGGGGTTGAGTGGGAGTTGTCCGGGTAGGGATGGGTGTAGAAAACCGGCAGGTGGAGCGCAGGATCCGGCGAGTACGGCGAAGGTCGATCAGGGGGATGCTCAGCTCCCTATTTATCCGGAGGAAAAATATTTATACCGCGGGGATGAAAAGCACCCAGACATGATATTTGAGCAGGGATTTAAACCCAAAGGCACCAGCAACGATTTATTGCTCCACTCCCTTGACAGTAACAATCCTAAGAGCAATTTTGTAAGCACTAGCCCTAAAAGAGAAGTCGGAATTGATTTTGCAACGGGGTTCAACACGCGAGGTGGATTTCTATACACGATCCGTATGATTCCAGGCAGAGACTTGATTAGCGAGCTAGGAAAAAAATACAAATTCTCTAGTGAAAAGGAAATCGCGATTCAGGGAGGAATAAGAAAAGAGGACATTCTCGGCGCCACACCAATTAGTGCTAACGGCCGAGATGGTAATTACAGCATTTTAAATCCGAATAGGAAATAAAAAATGGATCGTGTGGAAATCACAATAATCAAAGACAAAAAGCGCCAAAGGGCTGAGCTTTTCTGCAATTCAGCTCCATTAAGCATTACCTTTATCATGGAAGATGGGTATCAAAACTCTTACATTGGGGACGACTTTTATAAGTGCTTCGGACACTTACGAAAGGATCATCCCGATATAACCTTCTTATGTAAAGGTGCAAAAATAAATGTGCACCCATCCAGTATGTCCTCACAAATGACAATGGGTGTAAAGGCATATGAACTTACAATGGGCAAACATGCCTTGAGAGGTGACATAGTCAATATTTTCGATTATGAAGAAAACAACCTCACAAACGACCCTCAATTACAGCAAGAGTTCTTCATGAAATGGTTCGATTCGGACATCTCGGAATAATACCGATGACTTTTGTCGCTACTATTGGCCAGAGCATCATTGTCAGAAAAATATAAATCATCCTTTCTGACCTCTAAACCCTACAAGCACAAACAGAAAAACCCGGCACCAGGCCGGGTTTTCTGCTGTCGGGCTCAACCGACATCAATGATGCTTGTTTTTGTGCTTGTGCTTATGTTTATGGCCACCACCGGAATGGGAGCTGTCATGGTCATTGTCGTCGCCAATGCTGTTGCCAACCGCACCACCCGCAGCGCCACCGAGACCAGCACCAATGGTCGATCCGGTTTTCCCGCCAATGCTGTTGCCGATCACTGAACCACTTGCCGAGCCCAGGCCACCGCCAATCGCCGCTTCTGTGCGACTGCCTTTGTTCGCGCCGACCGCGCTACCGGCCGCGCCGCCGACACCGGCGCCAATCGCAGCGCCAGTACTGCCGCCCAGTTGTCCGCCGACGACATTGCCCAGTGCCCCGCCAAGTCCACCGCCGACCGCCGCTTCACCATCACCGGCCATGGCCAGTGGTGTGAGCAAGAGCCCGAACACCAGGGCTGGCAGTGTGAAACGTGGGGTCCGATGACCGTTAACTTCCTTGCCTCTGGTATTCGCTGTCATAGCGTGCCTCGTTTTTCCAAGGGGTATGAAGCTTTGAGGTCGCAAAGCGAGAAAGGTTCGTCAACCCGCGATGGCACGGTCGGCCGAGAGTTTGCCAGCGCCTTCGATCAACACCGCGATGCTGCCTCCGAGCAGGGCCAGGGCGAACTCATAGCCGTTGTTAGCCATGAACAATCCGTTACTGATGTGCACCGAGAAGATCGCCACCAGCGACAGGAAGGTCAGACCCAGCGCCGCCGGGCGAACCAGCAGGCCGATGATCAGGGCCAGGCCGGCGAAGAACTCGGTACCGCCCGCCAGCGTTGCCATCAGGTAGCCCGGTGCAAGTCCGATGCTTTCCATGTACTGCGCGGTGCCCGCCAGGCCGTAGCCGCCGAATGCCCCGAAGAGTTTCTGCGAACCGTGGGCAGCGAAGATGATACCGACGATAATTCGCAAAACAGTCAGGCCGTAGCCAGCGCGGGTAGACAGAACCTTGTTGATCAGTGTGCTCATGTTGATTCATCCATTGTGAGAGTGTTTGGGTTGGTCGCCATATTAATCAGTAAACATCATAGTTAAAGCGCAAAAAACCGCTGTAACACTTCAGTTTATTCGATCATTTACGCAGGGCAACCTTCTGCCCCTGGGGCTCCAACGACTCCCGCTCCCGATCGAACGCCAAGTAGTACTTGTTCACGCTATTAACATAGCTGACAGGTCCCATTCCCACCTGTTCCATGGCGATGCGCTCGACCTGGAAAAACCACTGGTTCGGATTCAAGCCCCGGCGCCGTGCCTCGGCGCGCATCCCTTGCACCCGCTCAGGCCCGATGTTGTACGCCGCCAACACGAATGCCATGCGCTCGCGCTCGTTGAGCTTGGGGCTGGCGAAGAACTTGCGCCGAATCATCGCCAGGTATTTGGCCCCGGCCTGCACATTGGCATCGAGATCCTGGATATTGCTGACCCCCACGCGCTGGGCCGCGGACGGCGTGATCTGCATCAGGCCGGTCGGGGCTCCGCCGCTGCGCGCCTTGGGTTGCAGTCCGGATTCCTTGAATGCCAGCGCCGCCAGGTTAAGCCAGTCCATGCCTTGGGCGTCGGCATGTTTCTGCAGCACTGGCCGCAGCTTTTCCAGGCGCTGACGATCGGCCTTGGCCAAGGGATAGTGCACTTGGTAGAGACGTCGATAGATCCGCAGGAAAGCGGCGTCCTGGTCAGATGGCTTCTTGTAGCCATCGAGGAACCGGTCAATGCTGGCCCGCAGCATCGTCGCGTCGCGGCGTACGAACCAGTATTCCTCCCCCGGTTCGCTGATCAGTACCTGCTTATCGAAACGCAACTTCGGCAGGATCTTGCCCCAGCGCTCGGCAATCGGCTGTTCAACAATGGTCAGGTGAAAGATTCCGCCCTGGACCATCTCCAGCACATCCTCGACCGCCAGGCTTGGGTCAACCCACTCGATCGTCACCGGCGGCAGCTTGTGCAGGGCGAGCTTCTGATTGATCTGGCTGACGGCATCTCCGGCAGCGCTACCCGTGGGCAAGGCCAGGGTTTTGCCTGAGAGTTGTTCGAGTCGGGTGTAACGGCGTTCGCCCTTGATCCCCACCAGCACCAGCGGAATGTTACTGGCAATCGGCTCGCTGGTACTGACGGCGAAGCCCGCTCGCAGGTCGAGCAGTTCCCCGGGCGCCACCAGATCGCCCTCCCCGCGTTGCAACGCGCCGAGCAGTTGATCCTTGGCCTTGGGGATGATCTTGAGGGTGATGTCCTGACCGTCACGGGCGTGACCATTAAGGTATTGCTCGAAGGCGCGCAAGCGGTGGTATTCGACACCGATGGCCTGGCCCTGGACTTCACCGGAGCTGTTGCGGCTCTGGTTGACCAGTACCCGCAGCACGCGACTGCTGCGGATGTCCGTCAGGTCGCGCACCTTGGCCGCCGGCACGGCTTGCAACGGCCCGGGCAGCCGCGCAGCCGCCGACATCGGCAGCAGCAGCGAACAACACAGCAGTAGCAAAACCGAGGGACGAGTCATCCACTCTCCGGAAAGCATTCGGGTCGACTGCATGACTATTTTCATGCCATCAAATGACTGAAACGGGCGCCTGAAGCGCTGAAAAAGTGCGAAAGACTGGCACAGTGATGGCACCTTGACCATCCTGTCCGTCACGCGGATCAAGATCGTGGCCCAGGGTCGCGACTCAGAAGACAGCGATAACTCGTTGTAGTTCTTGGTTTTTCTTATAAATCTACGGCTCTGATATGCTTTCCGGCCTTGAGTCCGAGGTAGCACCATGCAACTCATCGATATCGGCGTCAACCTGACCAACTCCAGCTTTGCCGACAAACACCAGGCCGTTCTCGACCGCGCCTATGCCGCCGGGGTCTGCCAATTGGTGCTGACCGGCACCAATGTCGAAGGCAGCGAGCAGGCGCTGGAGCTGTGCCGCCAACTGGATGAAAGTGCGCAACGACTGTTCGCCACCGCCGGTATTCACCCCCACGCCGCCAGCGACTGGAACCCTGACAGCGCCCGCCGCCTGCGCAGCCTGCTCAAGGAGTCGAACGTGGTTGCCGTGGGTGAATGCGGTTTGGATTTCAACCGCGATTTCTCGCCGCGCCCTCAGCAGGAGAAGGTCCTCGAAGAGCACCTGGCGCTGGCGGTCGAGTTGCAAATGCCGGTGTTCCTGCACGAGCGCGATGCCAGTCAGCGTCTGCTGGAGATCCTGCGCGACTACCGCGACCAATTGCCCGCCGCGGTCGTGCACTGCTTCACCGGGGAAAAGAAGGCGCTGTTCAGCTACCTCGACATGGACCTGCACATTGGCATCACCGGCTGGATCTGTGATGAACGCCGGGGTACTCATTTGCATCCGTTGGTTAAAGAGATCAAGCGCGGGCGCCTGATGCTGGAAAGCGATGCGCCTTACCTGCTACCGCGCAGTTTGCGTCCCAAGCCGAAGAATGGTCGCAATGAGCCGGCCTTCCTGACGGAAGTGTTGCGTGAGGTGGCGTTGCATCGGAGGGAGACCCAGGAAGACCTGGCGGCGCATACCACCGCCTGCGCCCGAGCATTCTACGATTTGCCCACCATTCCCCAGTAAACACAGCTCCCACATTGACCCATATCAAGACCTCAACGCCTGAGTAGCGGCACAATGCTGGCACCTTGCCAAAACTGTTTCCGCTATCAGAGAAGACCTCCATGGGTGCCTGGCTTAGCAATATCTCGCTGAAATACAAATTCTGGGCAGTGAATGCCGTCGCCTTCGTCACCACCCTGCTGCTGGTGCTGTACGCCGTGCAGCTCGAACACCAGACCCGCAGCCACGCCGCCCAGGCATCGGCCCAGGCTCAGGCACGCTTGCTCAGCGCCTGGCCTGTCGGGCAACCCCTGCCAAAAGCCGAAAACCTGCTGACCTTCAATCGCGGCCAGGCGCCGACACTCAACGGCCAGCCACTACCGGAACTGACCCATGTAACTGGCTGGGTCGATATCAATCCCATGCCGCTGTTCGGTGATAACCCATTGCTTGGCGCCGAGGTGTTCACCCGTACAGACGGACAGCAGGTCGCGGTGATCGCCCATGGCCCGAGCCTTGGCCAGATGTTCGGTGAACGTTTTGCTCACTATGCGGCGGCGGTGTTCATCCTGATGCTGGCGATGCTTGGGGCCTCGCAATTGTTGATCCGTTTCCTGCTCAGCCAGCTCAACACCTTGAAAGATGTGATGCTTCACGTCGAAAAGACCGGCGACCTGACAGCCCGCGTTCCCTTGGCGTGCAACGACGAAGTCGGGCAGATGGCCAATGCCTTCAACGCCATGCAGGCCGGCTATCAGCGGGTGGTCAATACCGTGGCCAACACTGCCCGTCAGCTGGATGACGGCGCCGCGCGGTTGGCGTCGAGCATGAATGAAGTGCGCCACGGCATGCTCGGCCAGCAGAGCGAAACCGATCAGGTGGCCACGGCGATCAATGAAATGACAGCCACCGTCCACCACATCGCCCAGCACGCCGGCGCCACCCGTGACCTGTCGCAATCCGCCGATACCTTGGCCGGCAGCGGGCAGGCAGTGGTCATGCGCGTACAGAGTTCGATTGCCGGGTTATCCACCGGGGTGCAGCAGACGGCCGAGATGATTCAGCGCCTCGCCGAAGACAGCCAGAAAATCAACGGCGTGGTCAATGTCATTCACAGCATTGCCGAGCAGACCAATCTGCTGGCACTCAACGCGGCGATTGAAGCGGCCCGTGCCGGTGAAATGGGTCGTGGATTTGCCGTGGTCGCCGATGAGGTACGCAACCTGGCCAAGCGCGTGCAAACCTCCACCGACGAAATCACTGTGATGGTGTCCGCGTTACAGGCCGGAACACGGGACGCGGTGGATTTCATGCAGGAGAGTTCATTCAAGGCCGATGATTGCGTGCAACAGGCGCAAGAGGCCGGCGAGGCGCTGGCTCAGATCACCGGGGCAGTGGCGCAAATGCGGGAAAGCAACACGCAGATTGCGGTGGCGGCCGAGCAGCAGAGCCAGGTGGCGGAAGAGATGAACCGGGCCGTGGTGAGCATCCGTGATGTCACCGAGAACACAGTGCAACAGACGGTCGGTTCGGCGACCACCAGCAATGAGTTGGCGGCGTTGGCTGGGGAGTTGAGCAAGGCGATAGGACAGTTGAAGCTTTAAGGGACTCTTCGCGAGCAGGCTCGCTCCCACATTGGAATGCGATCAACTGTGGGAGCGAGCCTGCTCGCGAAGGCGTCAGCCCAGACAACATCAACATTGACCATGGCCCCTATCACATCGATAGCCAACCTTGATTCGCCGCCTGCATTCACCGGGCCTATTCTTCAATCATGTGTTCAACATGGATTTGAGGATCAGCATCATGGGCAAACGTCATCCCAACCTTCCCGCCTGGCAATGGCGTGCCTACCCGAACAACCACCAGCACCCGACCAACCTGGTGTTGCACCTGATTGCGGTGCCTCTGTTCATCGTGGCCTTTCTGTTGATTGTTTCCGGGGTGTTCGGCCTGAACCTGGCGAACATCGCCATCGGTGTCATCGGTGTGATTGCGGCGCTGGGTTTGCAACGCCACGGTCACAGCCTGGAAGCGCAAGCCTCGGAGCCGTTCAGCGATCGTAAAGACGCGGTATCGCGCCTGATGGTCGAACAGTTCCTGACCTTTCCGCGATTCTTCCTCAGTGGTGGCTGGTGGCGCGCCTGGCGTGAGCGCCACCGCCGTCATTGATCAGCAGCTTTTAATCAGGCAAAGACGGTGACCGTCTGCCGGCTCATGGCAATCAATCGCCCTTCCACGTCCCACAACTTCGCCGCCGCATGGCCGTAGCCGTCGGCGGCGTGTTCGGTTTCGACGAGGTACTTGCACCAGTCCAGCGTGCTCAGCTCAAGCAATGGCTGGACGAACTCGATAGTCCAGGTCAGGGTGCTGCCCATGGCCGGTTTCTTCAGAAACGGCATCACTGCCGGTGGCCAAGCATCCACCAGTGCCAGGATGTGCGCCTCGCTGACCGCCTCTTCCTTCACATCGCCGCGCAACCGTACCCAGCCGCCCATCTGGCGCGAGGTATTACCGGTGAACGGCAACCCGCCGACACTCCAGCGCATCGCCAGATGCCGCATGAATTCCGGAATGACGCCTTCGATGAAGGGCAATTCCTGGCAATCGTCCCAGTGCTTCATCTCCGGTGCCGGGTGCGCTGAAACAGCGACCTCGGAAGATCTCGAGGCGCCGAAGCTGCCCTGGATCAGGGTCACGACCTGCCCCTTTTGCAAGGCTCGGCCGAGCACCTGGATCACCGCCTTGCCTTCGCGCAGCACATCGACTTCAAAACTGACCGGCACTTCCGGTTCGACCGGACCGACGAAGGTGATCGCCAGCGAACGCACCGGGCGATCCTCTGGCACCTTCGCGCGCATGGCTTCGTACTGCAAAGCGGCCACCAGGCCACCAAAGCTGGCTCGCCCCTGCGCCCATCCGGCCGGGATAGACAGGTCCAGCGGCTGACGGCGGACGGCGTCGAGCAGATCGGAAAAGCGCATGAAAACCTCTGGGGCTGAAAATGGATGAAGGGATCTTAACCAGCCGACGGAGGCTGTACAGCGCGCATTCCGGCCAAATTGACCGACAGATGAGCCGCACTGGGCTCATCTGTCAGACACAAAACCCTGTGGGAGCGAGCCTGCTCGCGAATGCATACTGT
>NZ_JBPKAM010000175.1:0-7857 GCF_051216495.1 Pseudomonas baetica
TGCCTGACATGAACCCGATCCTTGTAGGAGCGAGCTGGCTCGCGATGGACGAAAACGATGACGCTGGAAACCTGACACCCCGTAGCGGCCTCAGGTTCATCGCGAGCAAGCTCGCTCCTACAGGGGGCCGTAGTCCAAGCAATGTGTTTAATCGAAACAACAGTATTCAGGTGATTCCATGATGAAGGTGAAGATCGAAAGGATCGTCGACGAAGCGCTGGATATCCGTTCCTTTCGCCTCGTGCGCAGTGACGGCCAGCCGCTCGACACCTATGAGCCGGGTGCCCACGTCGACCTTACAGGCCCGACCGGTGTGACCCGCCAATATTCCCTGTGCAGCCCGCCACAGGACCGCCGCGCCTATCTGGTGGCGGTGAAAAAAGAGCCGCAATCCCGTGGCGGATCGCTGGCGCTGCACGAGCAGGTAGAGGAGGGCATGGAGTTGGAAATGGGTGCGCCGCGCAACCTGTTCCGACTCGATCCCGCTGCCCGTGAACACGTGCTGTTCGCCGCCGGTATCGGCGTGACACCGCTTTTGAGCATGGCCTATCGACTGGCAGAAAGCGGCCAACCCTATCGCCTGCATTACTTCGCCCGTTCGGCCGAATACGCCGCGTTCACCGAACTGCTGGCGACGAATTTTGCTGACCATGTGGAGTTCCACTATGGCGTCGAGCCAGGCGACCTGGACGCGGCACTCAGCGAATGCCTGGCCCGCGCCGGCAACGACGCCCACGTCTACACCTGCGGCCCGGCACCGTTCATGAACAAGGTGGTGGAAGTGGCGGCCCGCAGCCGTTCCGACGACGCCATTCACCTCGAACACTTCGCCGCCGATCCCGCTGCCAACAGCGCGCCAACCGGTAGTTTCGAAGTGGAACTGGCCAGTTCCGGCGTGGTACTCCACGTTCCGGCCGATTCCAGTCTGGTCGACGTGCTGCAGGCCCACGGCTGCGACATCGACACCGAGTGCCGCGAAGGCATCTGCGGCACCTGCATCGTCGAGGTGCTGGACGGTGTGCCGGAGCACCGTGACAACTGCCTGTCGAACAAGGAAAAGGCGTCCAACAAGCAGATTTGCGCCTGCGTTTCACGGGCACTTTCCGCTCGTCTGGTATTGGACATCTAAGCGCTTAAACGGCTGGAAAGCCGACGCCGGAGCCTGTTGAATGGGCGCCCGGCGGCCGCCCAGGGAGGAATTGGCCGGAACATGAAAGATTTTTAACGAACCGCTCGACGAAGCGGTCGGAAAATAACAACAAAAAAACGTGAGGCTTTGCGGACATGATTACAGCATCGGCGGTGCGCAATGAGGCGTTCGAAAGTTGGCTGAGCCAGGTTAACCAGGCCTGCGGGCGTTTCGATGCCCGCGCGCTGGATTCCGATTTTTATGGCGAACTGGCGGAGTTCCACGGTGGCGCGATCAAGCTCAGTGTGGTCGACATGGCGCACGTGCACCTGTATCGCACCAGCAAGGACGTCAGCGTCAGCAGCGATGGTCATTACTACGCGGTGTTCCAGTTGCGCGGCAGTTCGAACCTGGAACAGGGCGACAACCGGGCGCGGCTGGGCTGTGGCGACATCGCCCTGATCGACGCCAGCCGCCCGAGTGACATGACCTACAACGAAGACTCACGGCAGTTGTCGCTGATCATGCCGCGCCAGGTGGTCGAACGTGGCTCGCACTTCAACGCGGTCAACTGCGCCACGCGTATCGCGTCCAGCAGTCCATTGGCGGCGATGGCCAACCGGTTGGTGCTGGAAACCCGCCAGCAGGAAGGGCTGGACATGCAGGAAAGCGAAGCGGTGCTCGATGCCCTGGCCAGCCTGCTGCTGCCCGGGATCAGCGGCCGTGACAGCAATGGCGATATTCACGAACGGCAGTTTCGCAAGATTATCGCGTTCATTGACGAGCACATTAGCGACGAAGAACTCTGTCCCGAGCTGATTGCCCGGGAAGTGGGGATTTCCGTGCGCGGGTTGTACCGGATGTTCTCTAAGCGCGGGCTGGTGGTGGCGCAGTACATCAAGCATCGGCGCCTGGACTTCTGCGCGGAAAACCTGCGTCGCTCGGACGTCGAGCAGAAACTCTCGGCGCTGTGTTATGCCTGGGGCTTTTCCGATTCCAGCTACTTCTCCTCGGCCTTCAAATCGCGCTTCGGCGTGTCGCCTGGTGCCTATCGCAAGCGCTATAGCCAGAATTGATGGCGAAATTGCTGTCCTCATCGCTAGCAGGCTAGCTCCCACAGGGATTTTCGTCGTACACAGATTTTGTGTTCGCTGGAAATCCCTGTGGGAGCTAGCCTGCTAGCGATGGCGACCTCATGGCCGCCACAAATTCCTCAATGCCGCACCGGCTCCTCACCCGGTAAATGCAGCACCTCGCGCACCAGCATGGCAATGCTGCTTACGCCCATCTTTTCCTTGATCTTGGTGCGGTGCACATCAACGGTTTTCACGCTGATGTTCAGCTCCCGGGCGATCACCTTGCTGGCCTTGCCATCGATCACCAGCATCAACACCTCGCGCTCGCGGCTGGTCAGCAGGGCCAGCTTGCCTTGCAGGTTCTGGCGCTGCTCCTGATCGGCCTGGGCGTGCACGGCGGCTTTCAGGGCGGCCTGGATGCGGTCGATCATCTGCTGCGGGTTGTAGGGCTTCTCGACGAAGTCCAGCGCGCCATTCTTCATGGCCGTCACCGACATCGGAATATCGCCGTGGGCCGAGACGAAAATGGTCGGCAAGGTGCTGCCGCGCTGGTTGAGGATTTCCTGCAGCTGGAAACCGCTGGTTTCCGGCATGCGCACGTCCAGCACCAGGCAGGCCGGTTGCTTGGGGTCGTACTGGCTGAGGAACTCTTCGGCGCCGGCAAAGCACTGCGCCTGGACGCTGACCGACTCCAATAACCAGGCCAGCGAGGTTCGCAGGTCCTTGTCGTCGTCAACGATGTAAACAATCGGTTTGCGGGTTTCCATCTGGGCTGCCACAGGAATTTCTAATTATTGTTTTCGCTCACGAGCACGCGCGGCGGACATGGGCTCATCTTTTTGGAGCCAGATAGCAGAATACCCACTGTGGCCCGCCCTTGCGATAAAGAAACCACCTAGTCGACTAGCGGAAAGCCTACCTTCGCGTGGGGATCGTCAGAATGGTTGCGCGCGGCGCCCGGCCTTACTCTTGTTCCATCACCTACGGACCGCAAACGAACGGTCCTCCTGAAGGAAGGGGCAAAGACATGGCCGACCTGAGCCAGCAGCAAATCGACTTTCGCAACGCCATGGCGCAACTGCCGGCCGCGGTGAACATCATCACCACCAACGGCCCAGGCGGTCGTTGCGGTATCACCGCCAGCGCCGTGTGCTCGGTCACCGATTCGCCGCCCACCGTACTGGTGTGCGTGAACCGCAACAGCGCCACCCACGACGTGTTTCGCGCCAACGGCCATCTGTGCGTCAACGTGCTGTGCGGTGAGCAGGAAGAGCTGGCCCGCCACTTCGCCGGCATGACCAAGGTGCCGATGGCTGAACGCTTCGCCTGGGACCTGTGGGACGACGGCGCCGCCGACGTGCCGGTGCTGCGCGACGCCCTGGTGCAACTGGAAGGACGGATCAGCGAATGCAAGGAAGTGGGGTCGCATTCGGTGATGTTCGTGGAGCTTACGAAAGTTGGCGTGCGCGAACCGCGTGACAGCCTGGTGTACTTCAACCGCCTGTTCCATCGTCTGGAACATGCCAGCGCGGCTTGATTAGACCGCGTTATCGTTCATCGCGAGCAGGCTCGCTCCTACAGTGGATCTTCAATGAACACAAAATCTGTGTCCGACCAAGATCCTGTGGGAGCGAGCCTGCTCGCGAAGGCGGTCTATCAGGCTTGCAGATATTCCCGAGCCAACCGGCAAGCCCGTTCAATCAGCATCGGCGCCATTTCAATCGCGGTCTGGGTGCCTTGGCGGGTGTGAATCCAGCCCAGGTACGTGGTGCCGCGCAGCATCAGGAACAGCGCCAGCGTCCGGCGATCCGCTTCAGTCAGCGGCTTCACCGCGTGATAGCCCTCAAGCAGCGCCGACTTGATCTGCTCATAGCGCGAGTCGTCCAGGCAGAAGTACAGCGCCGTGGCCAGTTCGAACATGTGCCAGCCAAACCCGGCGTCGTCGAAGTCGATCAGGCGCAGGCGCGGGCCTTCGATCAGCAGGTTTTCCGGCACCAGGTCGGCGTGGATCATGCCGAAGTTGTCCAGGTGCCGGCCGTATTGGCGCAAGTCCCGACGGGCCGTGCGCCGCGCCAGTTGCAACAGATCCCGTTGCTCTTCAGTCAGTTGCTCCAGCTCCCAAAAACGTCCCCAGAACGGATTGGCGCCGATCAAGCCTTCTTCATCCCAGGCATGCCGGACGAACTCGTCCGGCTGCTGCCAATGGGCGGAGTGCAAGTGAATGCGCGCGGCAATCGCTCCGGCTTCGGTGAACAGGAAGTCGATTTCCGTATCGGCCTGCACACCCGCCTCGGAGGTTCCGGCGGTTGCACCCGGCAACCACGCCAGCATGTCGACGTGGCGTTCGCCGATGTCGGCATGACTGACCTCGATCAAATGGCGCTCGTCCTGGGCGCGAATGATCTGCGGCACGGTAATCCCCGCGCTTTCCAGCGCTTCCATCCATTGCAGCTCCGAACGCAGCGCCGCTTCGCAGTGATAGCCGTTGCGATGGATGCGCAGGGCGACCCGTTGGCCGTCGTGGCGGCGGGCGGAGAACACGGCGTTCTCGCGAAACTTGACCAGTTCAATGTCAGCAAAATCGCCTTCCCAGTGTTGCAGGGCGTGACGCGCCAGATCGTGTAAATGAGCGACCTGCTGGTCATGGCTCAGGGTGTTGAATTCAGTCATGAAAGATCCTCAAATCGCACTCAGTGCCTGGTCCAGGGTGTCGACGAACAGGTCGGCGTGTTCGCGGCTGAACACCAGCGGCGGCCGTAGCTTGAGAATGTTGTCACCGGCGCCGATTTTGCTGATCAGTACACCGTTCTCGCGCATGTCGTTGACCACCTTGCGTGCTTCCAGCCCGGCGGGTTCCTGGGTGGCTTGGTCGCGCACCAATTCCATGGCGAAGAACAGGCCCTTGCCGCGCACATCGCCGATGATCGAGTGCTTGTCGGCCAGTCCTTGCAGACGCTGTTGCACGTAGGCGCCGACGTCCTGTGCATTGCGCAGCAGTTGTTTGTCTTCAATCTCGTCCAGTACCGCCATGCCCACGGCAGCCGCCACCGGCGAGCCGCCGAAGGTGTTGAAGTACATGGCGTTGCGCCCGAAGGATTCGACCAGCGCCTTGTGGGTGATCAGCCCCGCCAAGGGATAGCCGTTACCCATGGGTTTGCCGAGGGTGACGATGTCCGGCGTCACGCCGTGGGCCTGATGGCCCCACAGGTGCTCGCCGGTACGGCCGAAACCGGATTGCACTTCATCGGCAATGAACAAACCGCCCGCCGCGCGGATCAGCTCCGCGGCTTTGGCAACGAAGCTGGCCGGCACCCGTGGCAAACCTTCGTTGGCGAACAGGGTGTCGATCAGCAGTGCGGCGGGGCGAATGCCCTGGGCCTGCATCGATGCGATGGCGGCGGCGATATTGGCCGCATATTCCTCGGCCAGTTGCGCTTCGCTGGTGCCTGCCGGTGCGCGATACAGGCACGGAATCGGCACGGCGCGGGCGTGGGCGGCGAAGGGCTCCGGCGAGGGCAGGGCGGTGGTGACTTCGGCCAGGGACGCGGAGTTGCCGTGGTAGTTGTAGTCACTGACGATGATCCCGGTGCCGCCGCTGGCGAAGCGTGCCAGGCGCAGCGCCAGTTCATTGGCCTCGCTGCCGGTGCAGGTGAACATCGCGGTGTCCAGGGGCTGGGCGAAGGTAGCGGTCAGGCGTTCGGCATAACGCACCACCTGCTCATCCAGATAGCGGGTGTGGATGTTCAGGGTGGTCGCCTGGCGATGTATCGCCTCGACCACACGGGGGTTGCAATGCCCGACGCAGGGCACGTTGTTGTAGACGTCCAGGTAGCGGCGACCGTCGACGTCGAACAGCCACACGCCGTCACCGCGCACCAGGTGCAGGGGCTTGTCGTAGAACAGTGGCGAGGCGCTGCCGAGGACGCGGTGGCGGCGTTGCAGGAGAGTATCAGGCATGGTCTGGAACCTCGATGACAGGTGCGCGGCGAGTGCGCAGCAGGAAGTTGAAAATACACAGCACGAAGGTCACGCCGAGGGCGATCAGCATCTTCACGTCAAGTTGGAAGCAGGCGGCGATCACCACCAGCGTGAGCGCCAGGCCCAGCCAGGCGACCACTTTGCCGCCGATCAGGCTGAAGGGACGGGGCAGATCGGGTTGGCTGCTTTTGATGCGCAGGTACGCGCCGAAGATGAACAGGTAGCAAACGTTGAGCAGCAGCACGACCGCGAGCATCACGGTGGCGGGATCGACCTCGGACAACGGCAGGCCGATGGCACCGATCAACAGCAGCGCCGGGTAGGGAGTACCGCGTTTGCCGGTCTTGCCCAACCATTGCGGGAACAGGCCATCGCGAGCCATGGCGAACAGCTGCCGGGAGGCGGCATACACCAGGGAGAAGAAGGTGGCGATCAGGCCAAACACGCCGCCGCAGCCGATGACCTTGGCCAGCCATGAACCTTCGCCGAAGGCGCTGTTGCTGGACATCGCCGCGTACAACGGATCGCCCGCGCTGCCCACCAGTTCAACGCCGCCAGCGCCGGGGGCACAGACCAGCACCACCAGTGCGGTGACCAGCAGAGTGCCAATGGCCGCCAGGATGCCGCGAGGCATGGTGCGACCGGGGTTTGCCGCTTCTTCGGCCGCCGAGCCGGTTTGTTCGACGGTGATGAACAGCCAGATCGCGAACGGTACGCAGGCGAAGATTCCGCCGAGGCTGATCGGTGTGGCGACATTGGCCGGCAATACCAACAGGTTGCTCAGCTCGACATGTGGCGCCATGGCCACGCCGAAGGTCAGCAGGGCAGCGACCGCGATCACCCCGGCGATGAAGGTCAGGCCCATGGCCTCACCGACACCGCGCAGGTGGATGCCGATGATCACCGCGAACAGGGCGATCTTCACCGTCCAGCCGCCAATACCGAAAATCGACTCGGTGTAGGCGCAGATGAAGGTCGCGGCGGCGCCGGTGCCAATGGTCAACGCCAGCGCGCAGGCCACACCGACCAGATAACCCACGAATGGCCCGAATGCGGTTTGCGCATAGACAAACACGCCGCCAGCGCTGGGCAGGGCGGTGGAAAGCTCCGCCACGCACAACGCCAGGCCACCGCACAGCAGCGCCATCAACAGCGTGGCGATCAGCATGTTCAGCCAGCCACCGGCGGCCAATCCGAAGTTCCAGCCGGAAAATTGCCCGGCCACCACCAACGCAATTCCGAGGCCGGCAATCTTTGGCCAGCCCAACGCACTTTTCTTGAGCACAGAAGTCTCCCGCAGCCCGAAGGCCGATTTATTGTTTTAGTGAGATATGGAGGGGGTTCAGCGTTGCTTGCACCCAGACAAACCCGGCAAGGCTGCGGGTTTCGTGCTGGGGCTGGCTTCGATACTACGCGCAGGGTGCGGCGCGGCATGTTTGCGTGCATGCCATGTAGTTGATTGTGGGTGCCAGATTGGTACGGAGAAACACCCCCTGTGGGAGCGGGCTTGCCCGCGATGGCGGAGTGTCAGTCACTATGGATGTTGAATTTGATGGCCTCATCGCGGGGGGGGAGGGGGCCCCACAAAGGCAGGGGGGGGAAAAACAAAAAAGGTTGGCGGGAGAACCGTTTTGTGGGGGGGGGGTCACTCAAACAGACAGGGACCCGAAACCG
>NZ_JBPKAM010000176.1:0-7754 GCF_051216495.1 Pseudomonas baetica
CCCCCCCCCCCCCCCCCCCCCCCCTCCCCCCCCCCCCCCCCCCCCCTCCCCCCCCCTCCCCCCCCTCCCCCCCCCCCCCCCCCCCCCCCCCCCCCCCCCCCCCCCCCCCACAGGGGTCAGGGTTCGCTGAGGACGTGGGCGTGGCCGATGGTCGAGACGTGCACAGCGCTGCCGGCCGGCGGCGCGTACATGCCCGAGCTGCGCACCAGCAATGATCGGCCCGAGTGCTCGCCGGAGGCTGAAGACTGCAATTCCACCGTGAGTGTGCAGGTATTACCGCTGAAATCCCGATCGGTCACCACTGCGCGGCAGCCCAGGACTTCCGCGGTGTGGGGCAGGACACTGGCCAGTTGCAATTGCTCGGGCCGCAGCATGATCTGCGCGGCGTGGTTGTTGCGATGGTTGTTGACCGGTATCCGCCCCAGGTCGCAGTGGGCCCAGCCGGCCTCGATGCGGGCGGGCATGACCACGGCGTCGCCGAGAAACAGTGCGGTCTGGACATCGTCGGGGTAGCGATAAAGATCCAGCGGATGCCCGGACTGTACCAGTCGGCCATGGCGCATGACCGCCAGTTGATCGGCGAAGGACAGCGCTTCGCTTTGGTCATGGGTGACCAGGATGGTGGTGACTCCGGCGTCCGCCAGCAAGCGCGCCACCAGTTTGCGCATGCTGGCGCGCAGGCCGGTATCGAGTGCCGAAAACGGCTCGTCCAGCAGCATCAATCGTGGTTGCTGGGCCAACGCCCGTGCCAGCGCTACGCGTTGCTGCTGGCCGCCGGACAGTTCATGGGGCCAACGCTCGGCCATGCTGGCATCCAGGGAAACGCTGTCCATCAATTCCGCGACGCGTTCCTGCTTTTCGCTGCCCTTGGTCGCCAGGCCAAACCCGATGTTGGCCGCCACGGTCATATGCGGGAACAAGGCGCCGTCTTGCGGCACATAGCCGATCAGGCGTTGATGCGCCGGCACTTCGTGGGTGCTGTCGACCAGGGTCTGGCCGTTAAGTGATAGGCGCCCGGAATCTGGGAACTCGAAGCCGGCGATCATCCGCAACAGGGTGGTCTTGCCTGACCCGGACGGGCCGACAATCACCGTGCGACTGCCGGTGGGTACCGACAGGCTGACGTTTTCCAGGGCTTTTTGCGTGCCGTAGGATTTGGAGAGTGAATGCAGTTCTAGAGCGTTCATCGGCCAGCCGTTTTCTTGGATTGGTGATAAAGGATTCCGGTCAGCGGAAGCGACAGCACAATCATCAACAGAGCATAGGGCGCCGCGGCGGCGTAATCGATTTCGCTGGTCAGGGCCCAGAAACCGGTGGCCAGGGTGCGCGTGCCGTTAGGGGCGAGCAGCAGGGTCGCGGTCAGTTCGTTGGTGATGGCCAGGAACACCAGTGCGGCACCCGCCGCCGCCCCCGGAGCCGCTAGCCGCAGGGTGATCAGCCACAACGCACGCGCCGGCGAGCGGCCAAGGCTGCGAGCCATGTTTTCCAGTTCGACCGGTGCCTGGGCGATACCGGCACGCAGGCTTACCAGGGCGCGTGGCAGGAACATCAGCAGGTACGCCAGCAGCACGGTGATCGAAGTCTGGTAGATCGGCCGGGCAAAATGGATGGTCACCGTGACCAGCGCCAGTGCGACGACAATCCCCGGCAAGGAGCTGGTGATGTAGTTGCAGCTTTCCAGCAGCCGTTGCAGGCGGCCGGGCGAACGAATCGACAGCCAGGCGATCGGGATGGCAGCGCAGGTGGTCAGGACGGCACCCGCCACGCCGAACAACAGGGTCTGTTCCAGGGCGGGCAGCAGTTCGCTCAAGGCCCAGACCTGCACACCGCCGGCGATCAGCCATTTACCCAATGTGATCAAGGGCACACCCAACGCCAGGGCGCAGGTCACGATCTGCAACGCCAGTGCGAGCACCATGGCGGGGAGCTTCAGGGCGACAATGCGTTGCTCTCTGGCACTTCCCGAGCCGACGCGGGCGTAGCGCGCATGGCCACGGGCGGCGGATTCGGCGGTCAGCATCGCCAGGCAACACAGCGCCAACACACCGGCCAGCAGGTTGGCGGCCGGCCCGTTGAAGGTGGATTTGAACTGGTCGAAGATCGCCGTGGTGAAGGTGTCGAAGCGGATCATCGCGTACAGGCCATACTCGGCCAGCAGGTGCAGGCCCACCAGCAAGGCGCCGCCGCAGATGGCCAGGCGCAATTGCGGCAGCACCACGCGGAAAAACACCGCCCAGGGCTTGAGCCCCAGTGACTCGGCGACATCTTCGATGGCCGGGTCGAGTCGGCGCAATGTCGCGGCCACCGGCAGGTAGAGAAACGGGAAGTAGGCAATGACCGAGACCAGCACGCCGGCAAACAGCCCGTGAATCGGTGGCACCAGGCTGACCCAGGCATAGCTGTGCACGAACGCCGGCACCGCCAGCGGTGCGGTCGCCAGCAACGACCACCAGCGTCGTCCCGGCAGATTGGTGCGCTCGGTCAACCACGCGAGCGTCACCCCCAGTGCAATGCACAAGGGAACGGTAATAATCACCAGCAACACGGTGTTGACCAGCAGTTCGCCGACCCGGGGCCGGAACACCAGCGGTACTACGGCCGCCCAACCGGTTTGCAGGTACACGCCGATGACGAACGCGATGGGCAGCAGCGCCAGTAATGAAACCAGCACCGACAAACCGACCACCCACGCGCCGCCGCGACTCGCGAACAGGCCGCGTGACCGTCGTCGCAGGTTGGCGGGTGTGTTTTCGGCGACACCCGCCGGCAAGGTTTCAGGCATCAATTTAGAGCAGTCCCGCCTGAGTCATCAGCTCTACGGCTTTTTTACTGTCGAGTTTCGAAGCATCGACGGTGGGGGCGTCGAGCTGCTGCAAAGGCACCAGTTTGGGGTTGGATGGCGCATTCTTGCCCACGGCGTATTCAAACGATTTGCCGTCCTTGAGGATGGCCTGGCCGTCTTTGCCGGTGATCCATTTCAGGAACGCCTGGGCTTGTTCCTTGTGCTTGCTGGATGCCAGAACGCCGCCGCCGGAGATGCTGACAAAGGCACCCGGATCCTTATGTTTGAAGTAGTGCAGGGCGGTGTTCTTGCTGTTCTCGCCGGTCTTGGACTGATCGACGAAGCTGTAATAGTGGTAGATCACGCCGCTGTCGATCTGCCCGGCATTCACTGCTTTGAGTACCGAGCTGTTTCCACGGTAGGCACTGAAGTTGGTTTTCATTGATTTGAGCCAGTCCAGGGTCGCGGCTTCGCCTTTCTGTTGAAGAATCGCGGCGACGATGGCCTGGAAGTCTGCGCCGCCCGGGGAGGCGCCCCAACGTCCTTTCCACTCGGGGGCGGCAAGGTCCATGATCGATTTGGGCAGTTGCGCCTCAGGCAATTTGCTCGGGTTGTAGACGAACACCGTGGAGCGAGCGGCAATCCCCACCCATTTACCGTGGGCTGGACGATAGGCGGAATCGACTTGCTCCAGGGTGGCCTTGTCGACCGGCGCAAACAAACCGGCGTTGTCGACCAGGACCATGGCCGGGGAGTTTTCGGTCAGGAACACATCAGCCGGAGAAGCGGCGCCTTCCTGCACGATCTGATTGCCCATCTCCGTGTCATCGCCGTTACGCAAGGTGACCGGAATGCCGGTTTCCTGAGTGAAACCTTCGACCCAGGACTTGGTCAGGCCTTCGTGCTGTGCGTTGTAGACCACGATGCCAACTGTATCGGCGGCATACACGTGGCCGACGCTCAGAAGGGCAGTGGCCAACAGGGCTTTTTTCAGGAAGGACGGGACTCGGGAAATCATGCGATGGCAACTCCTGTTCTTTTGGTTTCGAGCAAGCAGATTCGACGGGCAAGCCGTCGATTATTGTAGATCAATAGGAATCATTTGCAGGTTTGTGGCGGCGGCAAATGTAATCGGTGAAATGAGAAAAATTCGTTAATTCCCCGAACCGATGTAGAACTTGTGGGAGCGAGCCTGCTCGCGAAAGCGGTGTGTCATTCACCAAATTTGTGGCTGACACGACGCCATCGCGAGCAGGCTCGCTCCCACAAAGGAAAGGTTTCCCGCAGGTGAGGGTGTTACTGGCCAGCATTGGCGGACGGGCAGCCTTTTTGCGTTCCGTTCGCTGCCTGGCTGATCAACGCGGCCAGGCGCTTGACGTTGTTCTGCTGCGCCGCCACCAGCTCATCGATGGACGGTCCGGAAGGCGTCTGCAAGGTACTGCGGCAAGGCGTCTGGATATCCTCGCCATTGCGCAGGCGCCATTTCACATCGATCAAGCCATATTGGCCGGGAATCGAGTCGAACCGCTGCACCTCCAGTCGCACCGAGATTTTGCGCTGGGGATTGTTGTTGTTCATCTGATCGAGCAGGGCGCTGCGCAGTTCATCCACCAGGCTGGCCCCCCACCACTCGGTTTCAAGGATGGCCATCCCGGTATTGCCCTGGCGTACGACAATCTGCGGGCGATCGACCTGAGGCGGGACGCTCAGGTATTCGATCTGGATATCCGAGGTGGTCCTTGTGTTACCGCTCAGTTGCGCGGGGGTCAACGTATGGAACTGAATCGGGTCGCTTCGGCACGCGGCGAGTAACGACAGCGCAGCGATCAACGCAATTTTCAGCGGAAAAGCCATGGATGATGCTCCTGTGGTCATTTACTTGGCGGCCCTTGCAGGTCCATGGGCGCGGCATTGTCGGGGCGACCGCGTATCAGGGATTCCGGATGGCGGCCCAGATAGTCGGCCAGGTCACGCAAGGCACGGGATGTGCGTCCCAGCTCGTCCAGGGTCTGGCCCAGTTTTTCCCGTTGCGGCGAATCGTCGGCCAGGGTCGAAGTCGCCGATTGCAACGTGGTATTGGCCGACTGCAGGGTCTTGCTGACGTCGGTTAGCGTGTTCTGCACCCCCGGCAGGGTCTTGGCATTGAATTGCCCTAGCGTCTTGCGCATTTCAACGAGGTTGCCGTCCAGGTTGCCGGCAATCCGCTCGATCGGCAGTTGATTGATCTTGGTGACCATGGCTTCGAGTTTTTCCTGCAACTGTTCGAGGCTGCCGGGAACGGTCGGAACCATGACTGGACGGGCGCTCGGATCGAATGCAACCTTGTCCGCTTTCGGGAAGAAGTCCAGGGCGATGTACAGTTGACCGGTCAGCAGGTTGCCGGTGCGGGCCTGGGCACGCAGGCCGTTTTCGATGAAGGTGCCGATGAGCCGCACGCCGGCGGCCTCATCGTTGGGATCATGCTTGAGCACCTCGAGCATTTTGATGTGTGCCTGGCCCAGGCGCTGCGGATAAATCACGATACCGACGTTGACCGGGAAGCTGCGTTTTTTGGCATCAAAGTCGAGGTTGACCGACACCACCTTGCCGATTTCCATGCCGAGGAACTCCACCGGGGCATCGACCTTGAGTCCGCGCAACGCCTGGTCGAAGCGCAAGGCCAGGTATTGTGGCTTGCCATTGGGCGGGGCGAGGGCGGTTTGCTGATCGTCAAACAACTCGAAGGCATATTCTTCGGCCGCGGGTTTGTCGCCAGGGCTGAACTCAGGCGCGCGGAACGCGATACCGCCGACCAATATCGAAGACAAGGACTCGGTCTTGACCGCAAACCCATTGGCTCCGACGTTCACGTCGACACCGCTGGCATTCCAGAAACGGGTGTTCTCGGTGACATAAACATCGTTGGGCGAGTGGATGAACAGGTCGATATTCACGCCTTTGCCGTCAGGGTCCAGCGCGTAGCCCACCACCTGGCCCACAGGAATCTTGCGGAAGTAGACCGGAGAACCGATATCAAGCGAGCCAAGGTCCTGGGTATGCAGGGTGAAACGCTTGCCCGGTTCGCCGTAGGTAATCGCCGGCGGATTTTCCAGGCCTTTGAAGGTCTTGGCGCGGCCATTGGCCTGACCGGCATCGGCGCCGATATAGTCGCCGGACAGCAGGGTATCGATGCCTGACACGCCACCGGCACCGATGCGTGGCCTGACGACCCAGAACTTGGAGTCTTCACGGGTAAAGCTTTCGGCCTGTTTCACCAGTTTAATGGTGGCGTTGACGCTTTTCTGGTCATCGCTCAGTTCCACGTCCGCGACATGGCCGATGACCACGCTGCGGTACTTGACTTCGGTCTTGTTGGCGACCAGACCGCTACCGGTCTTGAAGTTGATCGTGACCGTCGGCCCTTGCTGCATGATGTTGTGCACCACCAGCGAGATCCCTACCAGTACCGCGACGATCGGTACGATCCACACCAGCGACACGCCGAATCGGCGCGTCTTGACGGGGGCCTGGCCGGGGGCCTGTGGCCCGTCAGTGGCTTGTTGCTTCATCCGTGACCTCCTCGAAATGTGAACCTTCGCCCCTGGCATCCCAGATCAGGCGTGGATCGAAACTCATGGCTGACAGCATGGTGAACACCACCACCAGCCCGAAAAACAGAATGCCCGCCCGCGGCTCGATGTCGGCCAGGGCCTGAAATTTCACCAGCGAGGCCACCAGGGCCACGACTATCACGTCGAGCATCGACCAATAGCCGATCAACTCGACGAAGCGGTACATCGTCGACCGCTCCTTTTGTGCCCACAGGCTGTTGCGTTGCACTGTGATCAGCAGCATGGCCAAGGCAACGAACTTGATGCCAGGCACCGCGATGCTGGCAATGAAAATGATCAGGGCGATGTCCCAGGCACCGTGGGCCCAGAAGTCCAGCACGCCACTCATGATGGTGCTGTCGGCGCCGCTGCCGACCATCTTGGTGTTCATCACCGGCAGCAGGTTGGCCGGTATGTAGAACACCAGTGAGGTGAACAGGTAGGCCCAGGTCCGGGTCAGCGAGTTGGTCTTGCGCCGATGCAGCGGGGCGCCACAGCGCTCGCACTCGTGGGGTTCGAATGTCATGTCACAGGCCAGGCCACAGGTGTGGCATAGGCACAGGTTGAGCTCGCTGGCGGTCGGTGGTGTGGTCATGGCAAGTCCCACAGATCGCGGATATCGCGGCCGGCGACACGGATCATCATCAGGCTGAGGATGGCCAGGGCAATCAGGCCGATACCGGGAAGCACATCGAGAAAACCGGCGAGCTTGATCACGGCAACCATCGCCCCCAGCAGGCAGACTTCCAGCATGCTCCAGGGTCTGAGGGTTTCCAGCCAGCGCATGCAAAACTTGAAGGCCGGGGCGCGCCGATGGCTCAGGGCGAATCCCAGGACCCAGATCAGCAGTACCAGTTGGATGATCGGCGCGATGATCATGGCGATCGCCGCCACCATGGCAATGAAGGTGATCGGCCCCAGACTGAGGGCCAATACCGAGTCCCACAGGGTTGCGCTGTTTTTCAGCCCTTGCAGGCTGATGCTCATGACCGGATAGAAATTGGCGAAGATCCACAGCATCAAGGCCGTGAAGGTCAAGGCCAGCCGCTGTTCCACGGTCAAGCCGTTATAGCGCTGAAGCACACCGCCGCAGCGGATGCACAGGGTCTTCTGATGTTTGGCGAGCGTGGTTTTCTCGTACACGCAATCGCAGTGCTCGCAGATAATCAGTTGTTCACTCGTCGCCATAGGTAAAGCTCGACAGAAGGCAGGAATTGATGAGCACCCCCTCAATATAGAAGTGACTTGCAATTGAGCAAATCGAAAGGCTTAACGAGAAGAATAAAGCACTGTGGGGGGGGGGGGGGGGGGGGGGGGGGGGGGGGGGGGGGGGGAGTGGAGGGGAGGATGAGCATGCTCTATGGGGAGACAACCTCCACCCC
>NZ_JBPKAM010000177.1:0-7741 GCF_051216495.1 Pseudomonas baetica
CACCCCTCCTCCCCCACCATGCCCTCCCCCCTCTCTGTGGGAGCTCACCTCTTCCCAAAAAGAGGGCGACACGGTCTCAAGCGAAAGGCAATAAAAAGCCCCGCACGGCAAACCATGCGGGGCTTTGGGTGCAGCCAGGAAAGGCTTACAGGCCGGCAGCGGAACGCAGGGCGTCGGCGCGGTCGGTTTTTTCCCAGGTGAACGTGGTGAAGGTGTCGTCGCCCACGGTCTTGGTGCCCGGGATGCGGCCGAAGTGGCCGTATGCCGCGGTTTCCTGGTACATCGGGTGCAGCAGGTCGAGCATCTTGGTGATCGCGTATGGGCGCAGATCGAACACTTCACGGACCAGCTTGATGATCTTGTCATCGCTGATTTTGCCGGTGCCGAAGGTGTTCAGCGAGATCGAAGTCGGTTGAGCGACGCCGATGGCGTAGGACACCTGAATCTCGCAGCGCTCGGCCAGGCCGGCAGCGACGATGTTCTTGGCCACGTAACGACCGGCGTAGGCTGCCGAACGGTCAACCTTCGATGGATCCTTGCCGGAGAACGCACCACCGCCGTGACGGGCCATGCCGCCGTAGCTGTCAACGATGATCTTGCGACCGGTCAGGCCGCAGTCGCCCACCGGGCCACCGATGATGAACTGGCCAGTCGGGTTGATGTGGAACTGAGTGTCCTTGGACAGCAGTTCGGCAGGCAGCACATGCTTGACGATCAGCTCCATCACGCCTTCGCGCAGGTCGGTGTACGACACTTCCGGATTGTGCTGGGTCGACAGAACAACAGCATCGATGCCGACAACCTTGCCGCCTTCATAACGGCAAGTCACTTGCGACTTGGCATCCGGGCGCAACCAAGGCAGCAGGCCGGATTTGCGGGCTTCGGCTTGCCTTTGCACAAGCTGGTGCGAGAAGGTGATCGGTGCAGGCATCAGCACGTCGGTTTCGTTGCTGGCGTAGCCGAACATCAGGCCTTGGTCACCGGCACCCTGGTCTTCCGGCTTGGCGCGGTCAACACCCTGGTTGATGTCAGGGGACTGCTTGCCGATGATGTTCATCACGCCGCAGGTCGCACCGTCGAAACCAACGTCGGAGCTGGTGTAGCCGATGTCGGTGATCACGTCACGGACGATCTGCTCAAGGTCAACCCAGGCCGAAGTGGTGACTTCGCCGGCGATGATGGCCACGCCCGTTTTCACCAGAGTCTCGCACGCCACACGGGCGAACTTGTCTTCAGCGATGATGGCGTCCAGCACCGCATCAGAAATCTGGTCGGCGATTTTGTCCGGATGCCCTTCAGACACGGACTCGGAGGTGAAAAGGGAGTATTCGCTCATCTCGATTTTTTCCTGAAATTACCGATGGTGAGTGTCGCCAGCCGGCCGCTGAAAATGGCGGACCTGAATCTGGAAACCATTACGTAAGCCTACATAGAGGCTTTCCCCGGGAACGAGTCCCGCAGCGGTGGCCCAACGGGCCAGATCGTCCTGTTCAAACCCCAGCCAGAGATCACCGCAGGCCTCCTTGGCCCAACTCTGGTTGTGGCTACATAACTCTGTCACCAACAGGCTACCGCCTGGTTGCAGCAAGTTGGCCATGTGCTTGAGGGCATCGGCCGGCGCGGCGAAATGGTGCAGCACCATGTTCAATACAACGCAATCGGCCTTGAGGTTCACGCCGTTCAAGGCATCGGCCAGTTGCAGGCTGACGTTGGTCAGCTGTTGGCGTTCGCACACCTGGCGCGCCAGGTCGAGCATCGCCTGGCTATTGTCCAGCGCTGTGACCCGGGTGAAACGGCGCGCCAATTCCGGCAGGAAGGCACCGTCTCCGGGGCCGACTTCAATGGCGGTCGCGCCTTCGCTGAAACTCAGCTTGTCGAGCAGGGCCATCACGCTGTCGCCGTACTGCGGCAGGCCGGCAATCAGGTCTTGCTGGGCGCGAAACTTTTCCGCGACCCGTGAGAAAAAATCCTGACTGGCCGCAGCCCTTTGCCCGTGGACCTGAGCGATCCGCGACTGCACATCGACAGGCAAGGTCAGGTCGTCCACTTCCTCGAGCAGGGCAGCGTGCAATTTGCCACCCATCAATTCGGTGTGGGGCAGGGCGCGACGGTAAAAAATCGCATTGCCTTCACGACGGGTCGCCACCAGATCGGCCTGGGCCAATACCTTGAGGTGATGGCTCATGCCTGACTGGCCGATGCCGAAGATCTGCGCCAGCTCAAGTACACCAAACGAATCGTTGGCCAGCGCGCGCAAAACATTCAACCGCAGGGGATCCCCGGCTGCCTTGCACAAGGCTGCCAGCTCATCGCAATCGTCATGGCGGATTGAGGGCACGCGTAAATTCATAAGGCCGGCAGTCTAGTCATGCACCGGAAGCATCGCAAGAGCAATATCAAAAAGTTTTGATATTGCTCGATAGATGGCACTTCTTAACGTTAGCTTCAGTCAACAAACGAGTGGCGGAAAGGTTTCACCAGCCCAAACCGTCGTTATCCATTGGAAAAACGCCTCCAGATGACTATCTGTCATTGCCCCGAGGCGTCCGGGTGAGGGAAAATGCTCGCCTTTTTTCCGTATTCACTCTCGTTTCAGAATTCCCAGGAGATCAGCGATGCCTAGCCGTCGTGAGCGTGCCAACGCCATTCGTGCCCTCAGCATGGATGCCGTGCAAAAAGCCAACAGCGGCCATCCCGGTGCCCCTATGGGTATGGCAGATATTGCCGAAGT
Source organism: Pseudomonas baetica (assembly GCF_051216495.1). GTDB lineage: Bacteria > Pseudomonadota > Gammaproteobacteria > Pseudomonadales > Pseudomonadaceae > Aquipseudomonas > Aquipseudomonas baetica_B. The sequence continues at coordinate 2,732 of NZ_JBPKAM010000177.1, forward strand.
GCTGTGGCGCGACTACCTCAAGCACAACCCGAGCAACCCATCGTTCGCCGACCGCGACCGCTTCGTGCTGTCCAATGGTCACGGTTCGATGCTGATCTACTCGTTGCTGCACCTGACCGGCTATGACGTCACCATCGACGACCTGAAGAGCTTCCGCCAGCTGCACAGTCGCACCCCGGGCCACCCGGAATTCGGCTACACCCCGGGTGTCGAGACCACCACCGGTCCACTGGGCCAGGGCCTGGCCAACGCCGTGGGTTTTGCCCTGGCTGAAAAAGTCATGGCAGCGCAGTTCAACCGTCCAGGCCACAACATCGTCGACCACCACACCTATGTGTTCCTGGGTGATGGCTGCATGATGGAAGGCATTTCCCACGAAGTCGCTTCCCTGGCCGGCACCTTGGGTCTGGGCAAACTGATCGCTTTCTACGATGACAACGGCATCTCCATCGACGGCGAAGTCGAAGGCTGGTTTACCGATGACACGCCGAAGCGTTTTGAATCCTACAACTGGCAAGTGATCCGCAATGTCGACGGTCACGATCCGGAAGAGATCAAGATCGCGATCGAGACCGCCCGCAAAAGCGCGCAGCCAACCCTGATCTGCTGCAAGACCACCATCGGTTTCGGTTCGCCGAACAAGCAGGGCAAGGAAGATTGCCACGGCGCCCCGCTGGGTGACGCTGAAATCGCCCTGACCCGTGAAGCCTTGAAGTGGAACCACGGTCCATTCGAAGTCCCGGCCGACATCTATGCCGAGTGGGATGCCAAGGAAGCAGGTCGCGCGGTGGAAGCCGAGTGGGACCAGCGTTTTGCGGCCTACTCCGCTGCTTTCCCGACCGAAGCCAACGAACTGATTCGTCGTCTGAGCGGCGAACTGCCGGCCGACTTCAGCGAAAAGGCCGATGCCTACATCGCCGAAGTGGCTGCCAAGGGCGAAACCATCGCCAGCCGTAAAGCCAGCCAGAACGCCCTGAATGCATTCGGCCCGCTGCTGCCTGAGTTCCTCGGCGGTTCGGCTGACCTGGCCGGTTCCAACCTGACCCTGTGGAAAGGCTGCAAAGGCGTCAGCGCTGAAGACGCCAGTGGCAACTACATGTACTACGGCGTGCGCGAGTTCGGCATGACCGCCATCATGAACGGCGTTGCCCTGCACGGCGGCCTGGTGCCTTACGGCGCGACCTTCCTGATGTTCATGGAATACGCCCGCAACGCGGTACGTATGTCGGCCCTGATGAAGCAGCGCGTGATCCACGTCTACACCCACGACTCCATCGGTCTGGGCGAAGACGGCCCGACTCACCAGCCGATCGAGCAGCTGACGGCCCTGCGCAGCACGCCGAACCTCGACACCTGGCGTCCAGCCGATGCCGTTGAATCGGCGGTGAGCTGGAAGCACGCACTGGAGCGCAAGGACGGTCCTTCGGCCCTGATCTTCTCGCGTCAGAACCTGCAGCATCAAACCCGCAATGCCCTGCAGATCGCCGACATCAGCCGTGGCGGTTACGTGTTGAAGGACTGCGCTGGCGAGCCAGAGCTGATCCTGATCGCCACCGGCTCGGAAGTCGGCCTGGCCGTTCAAGCTTTCGACAAACTGACCGAGCAGGGCCGCAAGGTGCGTGTGGTTTCCATGCCATGCACCAGCGTGTTCGATGCCCAGGACGCCAGCTACAAGCAATCGGTCCTGCCGTTGCAGGTCGGTGCCCGTATCGCCATCGAAGCTGCCCATGCCGACTTCTGGTACAAGTACGTCGGCCTGGAAGGTCGCGTGATCGGCATGACCACCTACGGCGAATCGGCGCCTGCGTCGGCTCTGTTCGAAGAATTCGGCTTCACCTTGGAAAACATCCTGGGTCAGGCTGAAGAGCTGCTGGAAGACTGATCCAGAAGTTGTGTCGCTCGTACTGCCGCCTTCGCGAGCAGGCTCGCTCCCACAGGGATCTCCATTGACCCTGTGGGAGCGAGCCTGCTCGCGAAGGCGGTGGTTCGGTCAACGCTGCAAAGACAGATTCACCACGGTAATCGAGAACCCCCATGCCTCAACCGCGTCCCTACAAAGTTGCACTCAACGGCTACGGCCGGATTGGTCGTTGCGTCTTGCGTGCGTTGTTCGAGCGAGGGGCGAAGTCCGGGTTTGAAATTGTCGCGATCAACGATCTGGCCGACATGGCCAGTATCGAATACCTGACGCGCTTCGACTCCACCCACGGGCGTTTTCCCGGTGAGGTGAAGGTCGACGGCGATTGTCTGCATATTAATGGCAACTGCGTGAAGGTCCTGCGCAGTGCCACCCCCGAAGGCATCGATTGGGCGTCATTGGACGTCGATCTGGTGCTGGAATGCTCCGGTGCCTATCACACCCGTGAAGACGGCCAGCGTTTCCTTGATGCCGGTGCGCCGCGGGTGCTGTTTTCCCAGCCGATGGCCAGCGAGTCGGATGTCGACGCTACCATCGTCTACGGCGTGAACCAGGAGTGCCTGACCGGCGATGAGCTGCTGGTGTCCAACGCCTCCTGCACTACCAACTGTGGCGTGCCGCTGCTGCGTCTGCTGGACCAGGCCATTGGCCTGGAGTACGTATCGATCACCACGATTCACTCGGCGATGAACGATCAGCCTGTGATAGACGCCTATCACCATGAAGACCTGCGTCGCACCCGTTCGGCGTTCCAGTCGGTGATCCCGGTGTCCACCGGTCTGGCACGGGGCATCGAACGCCTGCTGCCGGAACTTGCCGGGCGAATTCAGGCCAAAGCCGTACGTGTGCCGACGGTGAACGTGTCGTGCCTCGATATCACGATGCAGACCGTCAGTGATACGGACACCGCCGAGGTCAACCGGATCCTGCGGGAGGCTGCCACCAGTGGCCCGCTCAAAGGCCTTCTGGCCTATACCGAGTTGCCGCACGCGAGCTGTGATTTTAACCATGACCCACATTCGGCGATCGTCGATGCCAGTCAGACCCGCGTTTCCGGCCCACGGCTGGTGAACATCCTGGCCTGGTTCGACAACGAATGGGGTTTTGCCAACCGAATGCTGGATGTTGCAGAGCACTATCTGCAAACAGCGATTTCAAAAAAACCTGCTCTCTAAGAACAGCTATTCAGGAAGTGCGACCCATGACCGTGTTGAAGATGTCCGACCTCGATCTGCAAGGTAAGCGCGTATTGATCCGCGAAGACCTCAACGTCCCAGTCAAGGACGGTGTAGTCACCAGCGATGCGCGAATCCTGGCTTCGCTGCCGACCATCAAGCTGGCCCTGGAAAAAGGCGCGGCAGTGATGGTTTGCTCGCACCTTGGCCGTCCGACCGAAGGCGAGTTCTCCGCTGAAAACAGCCTCAAGCCAGTCGCCGACTACCTGAGCAAGGCTCTGGGCCGTGAAGTGCCGCTGGTAGCCGACTACCTGGGCGGCGTCGACGTCAAGGCCGGCGACATCGTGCTGTTCGAAAACGTGCGCTTCAACAAAGGCGAGAAAAAGAACGCCGATGAACTGGCCCAGCAATACGCGGCCCTGTGCGACGTGTTCGTAATGGATGCTTTCGGCACGGCACACCGCGCCGAGGGTTCGACGCATGGTGTTGCCAAGTTCGCCAAAATCGCCGCTGCAGGCCCTCTGCTGGCCGCCGAGCTGGATGCACTGGGCAAGGCCCTGGGTGCACCGGCCAAGCCAATGGCGGCCATTGTTGCCGGCTCCAAGGTGTCGACCAAGCTCGACGTGCTGAACAGCCTGAGCCAGATCTGCGACCAGTTGATCGTTGGTGGCGGCATCGCCAACACCTTCCTGGCTGCTGCCGGTCACCCGGTTGGCAAGTCGCTGTACGAACCAGACCTGCTGGACACCGCTCGTGCCATCGCCGCCAAGGTCAGCGTACCGCTGCCGGTGGACGTGGTTGTGGCCAAAGAGTTCGCGGAAAGCGCCGAAGCCACAGTGAAGCTGATCGCCGACGTTGCAGCTGACGACATGATTCTGGATATCGGCCCGCAAACTGCGGCCAATTTCGCCGAACTGCTGAAATCGTCGAAAACCATCCTGTGGAACGGCCCGGTCGGCGTGTTCGAATTCGACCAGTTCGGGAACGGCACCAAAGTGCTGGCCCAGGCCATCGCCGAGAGCGCGGCGTTCTCCATCGCGGGCGGCGGCGACACCCTGGCGGCTATCGACAAGTATGGCGTGGCCGAGCAAATCTCCTACATTTCTACCGGTGGCGGCGCGTTCCTCGAATTCGTCGAAGGCAAGGTGTTGCCAGCCGTTGAAGTCCTGGAAAGCCGGGCCAAGGCCTGAGGCCGCCCGTTTGGCCAGGCAAGGGAGTGTTCACATGGTCAAGACGTTAGCGCTGTTGATCGTCGCGGGTTCGCTGGCGGCGTGCGGGAGTAACCCGCAAGCCACGCCGGAGCCCGGGCCGACCGCGCCGCATAATGGCTGCTACCAGGCTGACTGGCAGGCAGAGACCAATCCGGTGCTCAACAAGCGCTCCGGGCCTGAAGGCCTGGACAAATACGAGACACAGACTCCCGCCAAGGAACATGGCTGTCCTTGACGGGTCTGACTCTTTACCCAGGGCTGGCGGCGTGCGCCGTCAGTCGAGGAACACGGATGAAAGGATTGATCGCCATTACGGCGCTGGCACTGCTGGCCGGGTGCACTAACTTGAACCCGTTCCAGTCGTCCGCCCCGGTGGACAACTGGACCACCTGGACCTGCGACAGCCAGGCCAAGGTGCTTTGGCGCTACACCAACGACAGTCGCAATGAAGTCGATGTACGACTGGGCGGCGCTGATCAGGTCTACCGCTTGAAGCAGGAGCCGGGCGCGTCGGGTTCGCTGTACAGCGACAACATGCTGGCGTTTCACATTAAAGGTGAGGAAGGCCTGGTTTACTGGGTCGCCACCAATGATTTGATTGGCCGCGGGTGTAAGACGCAATAACTGACACACCTGGGAATCAATGTGGGAGCGAGCCTGCTCGCGAAAGCGCTTCAAGCGACGACATCGTTGTTGAATGTAAGGC
>NZ_JBPKAM010000178.1:0-7517 GCF_051216495.1 Pseudomonas baetica
GTTGCGGGCCTTTCCAGTTGCTGGCGTAAACCTTGTTGTCGTTACCCACCGAGTTGGTGTTGAGCACGTGGCTGTCGCCGCTCTGGTAGGTGAAGTGCGTGTTGCCGGTGCCTTCTTGATAGATCCCGAGCGTGGAGCCGACAGACTCGTACTGGTCGGCGTAAACCGCGTTCAGGTCGCCGACTTGCAGCACGTTGGCGACGTTGCCTTCACCGAAGCTCTGGTCAACGATGGTTTCGTTGGTGCTGCCGTACTGGTGGATGGTGGCCTGGCTGGCGGTCTGGGTGTCTCACATCTTCCCGGCGGTATCCTAGGCTTATGTCATCCGTTGCGCCCTTACCTTCAGGGTGCTTTAGACTTGAACGTGAACCATCCTCTATTGCCGTTCATGCGTCCTATACCTTAGAAAGGATGTTATGTACTGCGCTAACCGCCTGATCAAGCACTGCTTCTTCACAAAGATTGGTCGTATCAATCCTTATCCAATTTGCCATTCCACACCGTTCATAGCTAGAACGAACTCGGTTCTGATAAGAGATAAAACTGTTAAGGCGATCTTCATTACCTCCATCGTAAGCTCCACTCTCGCTAAGCCGGAAAGAACCTTTTCTTTGCGCCGCAATAGCTGGATCAACATCTAAAAAAATAATGGCATCGGGCTTTTTAATTGTTGAGAATATTGTTAATGCTTCTTCGGCTAATTTTTCATCTTTGAGTAAGAAGCGAGCCAGATATTTATAATGCCAACCATCGGAGATGCAGTTTATTCCTGAATTTATAAAGGGTCTGACGGCAGCGTATTCAGTTGCTTGAAACCAAGCAGTTATTAAACTGATCCAGTGTCTATCGCCGAGCTGATCAAGAGGTGCGTCATTAGGGTAGTCCCAGAGTATTTCTCGCAATCGTGACATATGGAATTCGGTATATCCGGATGATACTGGAGGACGATTTTTATCTATGTAGCTCACGTCGGAACGAGACTCTGAAATTCTATCGTACGTTGCTCTGGCAACTGTAGATTTACCTGCGCCGTCAGTGCCTTCAAATACGATGAATGCCGGTTGTACAGATGAGTGATTCATAGAAAACCTCCCAGGTATGCTTCGGTATCTAAAGAATTTCTACCGCTCCCTTCAATCAACGGCTTAAAATTCTCTCTACGATATACTTCCGACATTTTTTTTCCAAGTGTGTTTAGGAAGTCAATTGATGGTCGCTCCTTGTCTACGTATTGCGATCCTGCGTCAGGATGAAATACTGCAACAGCAGGAACAATTCCCATTGCTCCAAAATATTCAATTCCCTCAATTATTGACTCTAAAGGCTCCATTCCTGCAACGAATCCTGCATATACATTTCCACGACCTAATACTTCAACGGCGGCTTCAAAAGCAGCAAGAAAGCGGTCGTAGGTATAGTCGCGAGCTTTTCCTGGACAAATCTCTGAAAATAGACTTGGGTTGAATACCTCCAAGCTCATTGCCATGTTGTTTCCGGTGTTTTTGAATCGTTCAAACAGTCTGAAATCTTTGGGTGGCATGGAGATTAAGTGGTAGTCTAAGTTGTGTTGAGTGGTTGTGTGTTTTATCTTTTCAAGTAAGTCGATGTGTATGTTGTATCCCTTGTCATAATTTGAGATCGTGCCACCGTTCAATAAAACTCTTCGATACCGACTGTTTTCTTCCTTGATAGCCATGGCTACTGCTTCACTGGCCATACCACCCTGTATTCTCATTTTATGATCAGAAAAGCCATCTCGTGCTGATCCCAAAGAGCAAAATTTACATTCATGACCATCATTAAAATAATAACAGTGGCCCGGAGAAAAAATTCCAAGTGTTGAATCTCCATATATCGTCAAATGTTGCTCAAATAAGTCTCCATTACTTAATTTTTTTCCGTATGGTTTGGGGCGCTTGGGGAATGTTATGTTTATGTTTTTTCTGCCATGTCTAAGTACTGGTGCGTTTTGTTGTAGTGTGATTTTGTAGTCTGAGTCAGGATTGTAATTTGCAGCGGCGATAATTTGTTCGTCAAGTATGATTTCCTGCGGGGTGCGAATGCTTGAGTCAAGGTGAACACTATCACCTGTTCCGTACGCTCGTCTTTTCTCAATATGATCAGTTTGGTTTTTGAAGTAATCTAAAAATTCTTGAGTGAAGCTGACGCCGTTGCATAGTAGTTGAAGCTTCAAATTTACCGTGTCAGATAGCATGTTTATACTCCAGTTGGTACTATTGTTAGACGATATGCTGTAGCAGTACTTCCGATGACAAAGCAACTAAACTTCCATTGTCCGAAAGAGACGCCATTGAGGGCGGTAATGAGAATCGGGGTAATCCAAAACCATCAAAAAGCGCTCCTCCTGCTTCTCTCAGAATTAACTCTGCCGCAGCAATATCACAGCTGCGTTCGTGTCCAGGTGAGTTTAAATCGATGAAGGCGTCAAGAACACCGGCTGCAATTAGACAAATTTCTAATGAGGAGCAGGAGTAAACCCGGACTTTGTTCGAGGTCCAAATAAGTTTCTCAATTAAATGCCTGTCTCTATAGTGTTTAGGGCGATGAAAGGATATTCGCATGTCCTCAATGCGATTAGTTTTACGAGTAATAAGTTTTTTCACAATTATAGGTGATTGGAGGTAAGCTCCTTTACCTAAGGCTGCCGTATAGACAAGGTCTCTTGAGATGTCATAAACCCAACTGAAAACGTAGTTATTTTCGTAATAGAGTGCCACGCTAGTGGTGTAGTTTGGGAAGCCCAAAACTGCGTTGTGCGTACCATCTAAAGGATCAATAAGCAGGTAAAAATCCCCTTGTTTACCAATGGTGATTGGTGAGCTAATTTCTTCAGAATAAATTGTGATTCGCATGTTTGCCCTTGAAAGGCAGTCAAGCAAAATTTGTTGGCAATCTAAATCGTATTGAGTTCGAGAGTGATTTTCCTGTTTGAGGTCTTTGTTGAAATTTGGTAGGCCTGCCAACGCTCCTGCCCAATAGCGTCGTAATTGTTTTCTGGCTAGGTAGAGGCATATTTCGATTTCTGAAATGTAATCCTCCATAAATAATGGTCTCATATTGATTCGTCCATTATTAATTGAGTGTGCCAGTTATTTGTGTCTAGTCGTGGGGCACATTTTCTAACCTCAAATAATTTTCCTGCATAAACAGCAAAATCTGCGCTCATGAATGCACTGAGTGATTTTGGAAATAGTGCTAATGTTTTGACTTCAATGCCGTAGTCAAATCTATTTCTAACCATATTTGCAGCCTGTCTGAGACTTCCTCCAGTATAAGATTTATCAATAATTAACCAGGGTTCATTTGATAGGGGTGGAGTGGGGAATATATCCTGGAACGAAATGTCTCTATTTAGCAAGTTTGAGTCGTTTTGCCTATGGATCTCTGAGAAGAAAACATTAGGATCACCTGTTGCCTCAAAATAGCCTAACGCGAGGGGTAAGCCTGCGGATAATAAAAATAGTTTATTTGTTGATATTTTCTGAATCTGATTCCAAATTTTGTGATTCTCATAGATGTACCTGGTGTTAAGTGCGGAACTGTTGTCCCAGAATTCATGGGATATGTGTCTACTATAGAAAGTGCAGAACCTGTTGTGGAAATCCATTGTTTCTTGACATGTATCGATAAGTAGTTTGTTTTTGCTGATTCCTCGAGTATTTCCTTGAGTCGTAATTAGGTTTGCTTCGGGTGCGAATTGCTTGAGCGCTTCGTTGATTAGTATTTTTTTTACATCTATAAGTTGTGATTTAGAAGGGCCGGAAATAGCTATTTCTGGTGATAATCTGTCTCCTCTAATTCTACGTATTTCTCCGGGGAGGAATCGATTTGTAATCGAGTCAAGGTAATTCCATAATTTTACTATGTTGTCGCTAGACCTATCATAATAAGCTGGATCAAGGTTGCTTAAGTCGCAAATCATTTCCTCTGGGTGTCGCAGGTCAAACGAAACCCTTTGAAGATGGCATCCATTCAATATGGCGTTTCGGTAAGTGTAATAGTTGTTTGTTTTTACGCCGCTCAAGGTTCGCCAGCCGTGGTGTTCGCTAATTATTGTTATAGGGCAGGCAAGATCATTTAAACTGTATGGTGTGTAAGTCATTATAAAATTTCGCCGTGGTTGAGATTGTTCTAAGTTTTTATCTGCTTTTGAGGCGTATGGTAAGTGTGATGATTTTTATAATATGCTTTAGGCGCCAAAGTAGAAGCACCATTAGTAGAAAAGAGCAAGCTGCCAAAGAAATAAATAGTGAGTGAACACTTTTTTCATGAAATAGTAGTAATCCGATGGAAAATGACAAGCCGATAAGGTTTAAGGAAGCGATGGTTATAAGCGTGGGGAACCAAATATCTCCCATGCTTCTCAATGTCATACGAGTTATTGTGTAGATGTATTCAAATATAAGGAATGGTATGGATGTGAGGATGTTTCTTTCAATCAGTGTTCTTGTTGGGATGTCAGAGGTGTATATTGCTGCGATGTTTTCTTTTAAGAAAAAACAGGCAAATAAAAACGGAGTCAGTATAAATATTCCAAGAGTTAAGCCTTGAGTATAGGTTGTAGCGACCGACTTTATATCTTTAAGCTTGTAGTGTCGTGCAGCTATTATGCCTGCGGCATTTCCCGAGCCAATGGAGATCATGTAAACAATACTTAGAAAATGGATTGATGCTTGATATGCGGATAAACTTTTTTTGTCCAGGTTGTTCGAAATAAACGAAAAAATAAAATAAATTAAACTTTCTCCTCCTAAGCAGAGGGCCATTGGTAATGCAACAATAAGGTAGGTGCCATACTGACTCGCCGTAATGTTTCGGAAGTACCGAAATTTTGCAATGTGTTGACGTATCTCTATTCTAAATAAGATGAATGCCAAGCAAGCGAATAGGCACCTAAGTCCAGAATAAGTTAGTATAAAAAATATTAATCCTATATGTGTTTTGTTTAAAATGATAAGTATGCAGGCGGAAGCGAATGAAATATTAAAGGTCCATATGAAAATCAGTTCGTAGTGGGTTTTTTTTAGTGCGTTAAAGAAATTGAAAATTACTATCTGTAAGTATACTGCGGGAATTGATAGGGAAAGGGCCAGTATTGCTTTTGCCTGATTTTGAGATTCATTGATGTTTGCGTGCAACCTGGAATCACTAAGGGTGAAAGCGTAAATTGAAATGGTGATAATTAAGCCGAGGGCAACTGCAAGTCTTAATGAGATGATTAAATTGATGCTTGCGTCATCATTCAAGTTTGGTGATTCGGCTACTTTGATAAGAGTTGTCAAGAAAAGACCGATTCCAACTACTGTTAGAAATGAAGTGGTTGCCCAAGCCAGTGAAGCATCATCGAGTGAACCGGCTATAAAATTTCCAATAAAAGCAAAATATAGCAGCGATGCTGTCATTTCACCCAATCTGGAAAAAATTAAGGGTAGGGCTATTTTGGCAACTTCCATTAATAATCGTCCGCGTCTAATAACTAGATGAGGTGAGAAGTTTTATGGTTGCAATATGGGTGTAGCTTTCTATTAGTCCCACTCTTTGAGTAGTTTGGTTAGAGGTGGAGTATTCGTTGCTGCGAAATATTTTTTTCTAAAATAATATTCACATAGCGAAGTTTTATGTGTTGTCTGTTTCCGCTCATTGAACTCATTGTCCAATGCAGAAAGACATTTTTGTGTCGAGGGGAATATGTTTGAATTGTTCAGCAGTTTTTCAATCGCTATGAATACCAGGTCGATATAATTTAGAATTGCTTCTATATATTCTCTGCATTCTGTTTCTGTTACTGCACCTTGTCTCGCTAGAGAAAAGAATGCACTTTTGATTTCTTCGAATCCTTTGGCTCTGAATATATTCGAATAGACCCATTTGTAATGTTTATTAGTTGTGCCTGTTAAGTAGGTGAAGCTCATGGTTGTTTTTAGCATCATGTCTCTTGCAATTTCACATCCCATCCAAAAGTTTCCCGATTGCCAGCATCCTTGTATGTCTTGGAATGCATAAAATACGGGCAACTTTTCACGGTGTGCAATATAAATATGTTTTTCTATGGGGATTTGGGATTTTAATTCTTTGAATTTTTCTTCGTTCGCCAATGCATATCCAATTATCGATCTGTGAATGATGTTGTTTTCGGTGTTAGATAAAACTGGGGTATATAGAAAGCGCTGGTCAGAAGTGATTTCGTCAAATGCACATTCGATTTTTTTAATTATTTCGTTGAATTCTGAGTATGTTATGTAGTCGGTATCAATGTGAATGCTGGTATCACCATAAAAGTCTGTTGTGTTATGAACATCTTCTTCTTTAGTTATGTGGCGGTAATTTATGTCGGTTACAAAAGCATGTTCACTATCTTTTATCTCGTTTGCTTGGGGGTGTTTTTCACAAAAAATAATGCAGTCGATATCGGAGTGTATGTTTCCAATTCCTTCGATCAAGGATCCTGATATGACAAGAACGCTGGTGGGTTTTAGGCTGGTTCTTTCGCGAATATAGCTTTGTGCAATGGAGATCTTTCCATCTAGAATGGATATTTCATTGTCAGATATTTTTGATTGTGAGGTCCTGATAAGTATGGTCATTGCATATTTCTCCGTTCGCAAGTTTCGAAAACATCGAATTTGTGCGGTGTGCCAGCAAACATAACGAATGGCGATGTTGCATTAAAGGCGAACTTTAAATTTGTTAATTTTCATGTGCTAGAACCCTAGTGGCTGTGTTCGGGAGTCGTCAATGCCCATATGGAAAATCAGAAGGGTCTTACATCCGTTGAAGGTCTTATGATTAACCCGTCAAAGAAAATTCTCTTTGTCTTGTAGGAATTTTCTTCTATTTCGGTTTGTCAAGTTTTTTGGGTGTTTCGGCTTTTTGTCGGTGTCGCCTGCCATCAAGTAGAACGTCTCAGTTCCTTTTATGTCTTGAATCAAGAGAGTTTTATCGCTCGGTGCGTAGCGGTCGTAACTCCATTCAATGTGGTATGTCTACCGCAGTCGCGGCAACTAGTGTGGGTACACTGCATTCGCGAACTGGCTCGCTCCCACAAGGGTTCTACCGCGTAGCACGCTACTCAGCCCTGAAATGGATCTGTGGGTGCTGGCATGCGTCGATCTCGAGCAATAAAAAACCGCGGCTCCTCCCCAAGGAGCCGCGGTTTTTTGATGCCCCGCGATTACCGCTGCAACACAGTCGCTTCGTTGGCGTTGCCGAACTGTTGAATGTTGGCGGTCTGGGTCATGCCGCTCTGGTCGACGCTGGCAATGTTGCCGGTGCCGCCCTGGGTGACGTAGGCCACGTTCATGGTGTCAGCCTGCTTGACGGTGATCAGGTTGTCGTCGCCATACAACTGGGTGGTGTAGGCCTGGTTACCGGTGCCTTCCTGGTTGAACTCGGTGCTGTTGCCGGTGCCGTTGGTGGTGCCCTGGGCCAGGTTGGTGGTGCCGCGCTGGTCGGCGATCAGGATGTTGTCGGTGCCGTTCTGGTCGAAGTACAGCTCG
>NZ_JBPKAM010000179.1:0-7283 GCF_051216495.1 Pseudomonas baetica
GGCTCGCTCCCACAAGGAGCACCGCAAAACCTGTGGGAGCGAGCCTGCTCGCGATAAGGTCCGCAGGACCTTCAGCGATTAATTGCTGATCGCCAGAATACTGGCCTGATACGACCCGACAAACACATCGAAATCGCCAACCTCGTTCTGCTCCAGCTCCGCTTGCTCAGCCAGCGAAGAGCGCGCGCGCTCTTCAAACTTCGCCTGCTCTTCGCTGGACAACGGCTCACTGCGGAAAAAATCCGCATGGGCCTGGCTCTGGCGCAGGGAGAACTGGGCAAAGCTCTCCTTGTGTTCGGCCATCGCCGCCAGGACCTGGGCCGACGGCGTCAGGGACGGGTCCTTGACCTTGGCCAGTTGTACATCCAGTGCCTTGCTGTGGGCATCGCCACCATGACTCTGATCCAGCAGCGCGGCCAGTGGCGCGATGTTCTCCAGCAATTGGCTGGCCCATTCCTTCAGATCTACCGGCTGACCGTCGCGTTGCAATTGCAGGCCCGGACGACGACCTTCCTTGACCACGCTGAGGAAGTTCGACGTTGCGTTGCCGCAACTGGTGTTGGTCAGCAGCGGGCTGTCGTTCAGGGCGCAGTACAGCAGGAAGGCGTCGAGGAAACGCGATTCGGTGATATCGATGCCCATCGGCAGGAACGGGTTGATATCCAGGCACCGCACTTCGACGTACTGGATGCCGCGGGCCATCAGCGCCTGGATCGGACGCTCGCCGGAATAGGTCACGCGTTTGGGGCGGATGTTGGAGTAGTACTCGTTTTCGATCTGCAGGATGTTGGTGTTGAGTTGAACCCACTCACCGTCCTTGTGCGTGCCGACTTCGACGTAAGGCGCGTACGGTGTGGCGACCGCTTTGCGCAGGCTGTCGGTGTAGCTGGTCAGGTCGTTGTAGCACGGCGTCAGACCGGCCTGGGCGTTGCTCTGGTAACCCAGGTCACTCATGCGCAGGCTGGTGGCGTACGGCAGATAGAGGGTGTCCGGATCCAGTTGTTCCAGCTGATGCGAGCGACCGCGCAGGAAACCGGCATCCAGCGCCGGCGATGCACCGAACAGGTACATCAATAGCCAGCTGTAGCGGCGGAAGTTGCGGATCAGGGCAATGTAGGACGAGGACTGGAAGTCGCGGTCGGTGGCGTCAATGCCTTCAGCTGCCTTGAGCAGCGGCCAGAGTTTTTCCGGCAGGGAGAAGTTGTAGTGAATGCCGGCGATGCACTGCATGGTCTTGCCGTAGCGCAAAGCCAGGCCCTGGCGGTACACGTACTTGAGACGACCGATGTTGGACGTGCCGTAATAGGCGATCGGGATATCTTCCTCGGCCGGCAACGGGCACGGCATCGATGGACTCCACAGGTACTCGTTGCCGAGCTTGCTGTAGGCAAAGCGGTGAATGCTGTCCAGGCTCGCCAGCGTATCGGCAGGGTCGGGCAGGGCCGGGGTGATGAACTCCAGCAGCGACTCGGAATAGTCGGTGGTGATCTGTTCGTTGGTCAGCGCGGAACCCAATTCTTCGGGGTGCGGCGTTTGCGCCAGGCGACCTTCGCCGGTCACGCGCAGGCATTCACGTTCGATGCCGTGAAGGCACTGTTCGAGCAGAGAGAGGTTGGCACGCTCGCCGAGCAGGGCCAGGCGGCGGTTGAGAAGTTCGCTCAAGTTGGATTCCTTCACGCGTCAGTCGCCCCAATATGGGGGTGGGCAAGACGGTCTACAAGGGTGAAGTTGAAACTGGCGTTTTCGCCTGGTTTTAGGACTGATCGCCGCAATTCCCTGTGGGAGCGAGCCTGCTCGCGAAGAAGGAGTGTCAGTCGGCATTGAGCTCACCTGACACACTGCCTTCGCGAGCAGGCTCGCTCCCACAGGAAACTTCGGCGCTGCGGTCACAGCGCCGAAATTACCTCAAATTGATGGCGACTAGCTACAGGACAGCGAACGTGCCTTGTGCTTTTGCGACCAGTTTGTCGCCTTGCATCACGTCGGCCTCGACCACCAGCGTGCGCCGGCCCGGGTGGATCACCCGTGCCGTGCACATCACCTCGCCATCGGCGACGGCGCGGATGTAGTTGATCTTGCACTCGATGGTCGCGCTCTGCTGGTCAAAACCATGGGTGCTGGAGCAAGCCAGCCCCATGGCAATGTCCACGAGGCTGAACAAGGCCCCGCCGTGCAACTTGCCACCCCGATTGCGCAGTTCGGGCTCCAGCGCCAGAGCGACTTGCGCCACCCCGGTTTCCAGGCTGTGCAAGCGGCAGCCCAGCAGCCTGAAGAACGCGCTTTCGGTCAGGCCGGCAGGAATGTCCATCAGCGTTTCTTCAACTGTTTGGCATTGGCGAACAGCGAAGCCATGGCGTTGTTGGAAGGAGCCGCAGCCGTGGTTTCCTTGCGTGGTGCCGTGTTCTGGGACTGGCGTGGCGCCGAACCCGGACGCGCACCACGGGCACCGTCGATCTTTTCGCCCGGGGTGTCGCTCATGCGCATCGACAGGCCTACGCGTTTGCGCGGGATGTCGACTTCCATGACCTTCACTTTCACCACATCGCCGGCCTTGACCGCTTCTCGTGGATCTTTGATGAACTTCTCCGAAAGTGCGGAGATGTGTACCAAACCATCCTGATGCACGCCGATATCGACGAACGCACCGAAGTTGGTCACGTTGGTCACCACGCCTTCGAGGATCATCCCCAGTTCCAGGTCCTTGAGGTCTTCGACGCCTTCCTGAAACTCTGCAGTCTTGAACTCCGGTCGTGGATCGCGGCCCGGCTTTTCCAGCTCTTGCAGAATGTCGGTGACCGTTGGCAGACCAAAGGTTTCGTCGGTGAACTTCTTCGGATCGAGGCGCTTGAGGAACGCGGCGTCACCGATCAGCGAGCGGATGTCACGGTCGGTCTCGGCGGCAATGCGCTGTACCAACGGATAGGCTTCCGGGTGTACGGCGGACGAGTCCAGCGGGTTGTCACCGTTCATGACGCGCAGGAAGCCGGCGGCCTGTTCGAAGGTTTTTTCGCCAAGGCGTGCAACTTTCTTCAATGCAGCGCGGGTTTTGAAGGCGCCATGTTCGTCGCGGTGGCTGACAATGTTCTGCGCCAAGGTCGCATTAAGACCGGAGATCCGCGCCAGCAGCGCCACCGAAGCGGTGTTCACATCCACACCGACAGCGTTCACGCAGTCCTCGACCACAGCGTCCAGACCGCGTGCCAGTTTCAGTTGCGACACGTCGTGCTGGTATTGGCCGACACCAATGGATTTCGGATCGATCTTCACCAGTTCCGCCAGCGGATCCTGCAGGCGACGGGCAATCGACACCGCGCCACGGATCGACACATCCAGGTCCGGGAATTCCTTGGCGGCCAGTTCCGATGCGGAGTACACCGATGCGCCAGCCTCGGACACCATGACCTTGGTCATCTTCATGGCCGGGTATTTTTTGATCAGCTCTATGGCCAGCTTGTCGGTTTCGCGGCTAGCGGTGCCGTTGCCGATGGCGATCAGGTCCACCGAATGCTTGGCGCACAGAGCGGCGAGAATGGCGATGGTCTGATCCCACTTGTTGTGCGGCACGTGCGGGTAAACGGTGGCGTGATCCAGCAGCTTGCCGGTGGAGTCGACCACGGCAACCTTGCAGCCGGTACGCAGGCCGGGGTCGAGGCCCAGGGTGGCGCGCGGGCCGGCAGGGGCCGACAGCAGCAAGTCGTGCAGGTTATGGGCGAAGACGTTGATTGCTTCGGTTTCCGCGCCGTCGCGCAGTTCACCCAGCAGATCGGTTTCCAGGTGGGTGTAGAGCTTGACCTTCCAGGTCCAGCGCACCACTTCACCCAGCCATTTGTCGGCTGGACGGTTCTGGTTCTGGATACCGAACTGTTGGCCGATCATGCCTTCGCACGGGTGCATGGTGCCCGGCAGTTCATCACCGACTTTCAGCGCGGAGCTGAGAATGCCTTCGTTGCGGCCACGGAAAATCGCCAGTGCGCGGTGCGATGGCATGCTTTTCAGCGGTTCGTCGTGTTCGAAATAGTCACGGAACTTGGCGCCTTCCTCTTCCTTGCCAGCGATCACGCGGGCACTGAGGGTGGCTTCCTGCTTGAGGAAGTTGCGCAGCTTGTCCAGCAGGCCCGCGTCTTCGGCGAAGCGCTCCATCAAGATGTACTTGGCGCCTTCGAGAGCGGCTTTCACGTCGGCCACGCCTTTATCGGCATTGACGAAGCGAGCAGCCTCGACTTCCGGTGTCAGGTTCGGGTCGTTGAACAGACCGTCAGCCAGCTCGCCGAGGCCGGCTTCCAGGGCGATCTGGCCCTTGGTGCGGCGCTTCTGCTTGTACGGCAGGTACAAGTCTTCGAGGCGGGTCTTGGTGTCGGCGAGCTTGATGTCGCGTTCAAGTGCAGGGGTCAGCTTGCCTTGCTCCTGGATGCTGGCAAGGATGCTGATGCGCCGTTCGTCGAGTTCTCGCAGGTAGCGCAGACGCTCTTCCAGGTGACGCAATTGGGTGTCATCGAGGCTGCCGGTCACTTCTTTCCGGTAACGGGCGATGAAGGGAACGGTAGAGCCTTCATCGAGTAGCGCGACGGCCGCTTCGACCTGTTGTGGGCGTACGCCGAGTTCCTCGGCGATGCGGCTGTTGATGCTGTCCATAAAACCACCTGACAAATTGTGAAAGCAGGCTCGCAGGCGCAAGGATAGGGGCCGACGAGCCTGGTTGAGCGGCCTGGCCTGCGCCGCTACCTGGATCAATAGGTATCCCGTTGACCCGTGAAATCGAACAATTACTGCCTGAGCCATGAAAATAAAGCATGGCCACCCGGCGTAACAATCAGACGTTGCCTGACACAAAAGGCCGCGCATTATAACCAGCGTTCTGTCCTTCGGGGGGTATCGCAGACTGTAGGCAAAATGCCCGGATTTCTGGCAGTGAAGGAAAAATCTGCTAACAATGCACACGGTGCGTATAACGGCAGCTACGCCATAATGCGCGCCGAGATCAAAGGAGCATCCAATGAGCAGCACTGCAAACATTGCTGAAGGCGAAAAAATTCTTATTGTTGACGACGACCCGGGCCTTAGCAGCCTGCTGGAGCGTTTTTTTGTCAGCAAGGGCTACCGTGCCCGCGCCGTACCGAACACCGAGCAAATGGACCGCCTGCTGGCGCGCGAAGTGTTCAACCTGGTCGTCCTCGACCTGATGCTGCCCGGTGAAGACGGCCTGACCGCCTGCCGCCGCCTGCGTGGCGCGAACAATCAGATTCCAATCATCATGCTGACCGCCAAGGGCGATGAGCTAAGCCGCATCAAGGGCCTTGAACTGGGCGCCGACGATTACCTGGCCAAGCCGTTCAATCCGGACGAGTTGATGGCGCGGGTCAAAGCCGTCCTGCGTCGTCAGTCGGCTCCGGTGCCGGGCGCACCGGGCAGCGAAGACGAAAGCGTGACCTTCGGTGACTACGAATTGTCCCTGGCCACCCGTGAGCTCAAGCGTGGTGAAGAAGTGCACATGCTCACCACCGGTGAGTTTGCGGTACTCAAGGCGCTGGTGATGAACGCCCGTCAGCCACTGACCCGTGACAAACTGATGAACCTGGCCCGCGGTCGCGAATGGGATGCCCTGGAGCGTTCCATCGACGTGCAGATTTCCCGTCTGCGTCGCATGATCGAGCCGGATCCGTCCAAGCCGCGCTATATCCAGACTGTCTGGGGTGTGGGCTACGTGTTCGTTCCGGATGGCACCGCCACCAAATGATCGGCGATTTGTAGGCGCGGGTCGTGCGGGCGAAGGATCAGAAGACCTTGCCCGCAGACTCGCGACCCGCAATATGCGAGCATCCCTCGCTCCTGCAAGTGTGTAGCGGTTATCCATGAAAACCCCGGTTTGGTTCCCCCAGAGTTTCTTCTCTCGCACCCTTTGGCTGGTGCTGATCGTCGTTCTGTTTTCCAAGGCACTGACCCTGGTTTATCTGTTGATGAACGAAGATGTGCTGGTGGACCGCCAGTACAGCCACGGCGTCGCCCTGACGTTGCGTGCCTATTGGGCAGCCGATGAAAACAACCGCGACAAGATTGCCGAAGCCGCAACCCTGATTCGGGTTGTGGGCGCTGGTGTGCCGGAAGGCGAGCAACACTGGCCCTACAGTGAAATTTATCAGCGGCAGATGCAGGCGGAGCTGGGTGCCGACACCGAAGTGCGATTACGCATGCATTCACCACCGGCATTGTGGGTTCGGGCGCCAAGCCTGGGCGACGGCTGGCTGAAAGTGCCGTTGTATCCGCATCCGCTGCGCGGTCAGAAAATCTGGAATGTGCTGGGCTGGTTCCTGGCCATCGGCTTGCTGTCCACCGCCTCGGCGTGGATTTTCGTAAGCCAACTCAATCAACCTCTGAAACGTCTGGTCTACGCCGCGCGGCAGCTCGGTCAGGGACGTAGCGTACGCCTGCCGATCAGCGATACGCCCAGTGAAATGACCGAGGTTTATCGCGCCTTCAACCAGATGGCCGAGGATGTCGAACAGGCCGGTCGCGAGCGTGAACTGATGTTGGCCGGGGTGTCCCACGACCTGCGAACGCCGCTGACCCGCTTGCGCTTGTCCCTGGAGCTGATGGGCGACCGCAATGATTTGACGGACGACATGGTTCGCGACATCGAAGACATGGATGCGATCCTCGACCAGTTCCTGGCGTTTATCCGCGACGGCCGTGATGAGTCGGTGGAGGAAGTGGACCTGAGCGATCTGGTGCGCGAAGTCGCCGCACCGTACAACCAGGGCGAAGAGAAAGTGCGCTTGCGCCTGGAACCGATCCAGCCGTTTCCGTTGCGTCGGGTTTCGATGAAGCGGCTGCTGAACAACTTGATCGGCAACGCTCTGCATCATGCCGGCAGCGGGGTTGAGGTGGCAGCGTATGTGTCGGGTGACACCGCAGCGCCGTACGTGGTGCTGAGCGTTATGGACCGTGGCGCCGGGATCGATCCATCGGAGCTGGAGGCGATCTTCAACCCTTTCACCCGTGGCGACCGCGCACGTGGTGGCAAGGGCACCGGATTGGGATTGGCAATCGTGAAGCGGATTGCTTCGATGCATGGCGGTAATGTGGAACTGCGCAACCGCGAGGGCGGTGGACTGGAGGCGCGGGTGCGTTTGCCGCTGGGGTTGATGCTGCCGAGGGATGCGGTTTAACGCCGAAAATTTTCGGTGAGGCATCAGGTCTCTTCGCGAGCAGGCTCGCTCCCCCAACCCGCCCTGTGATCTCTTTTGCACGTCACCTCCTCCCCCAAACGACTACCCCCCCCCCCCAAC
>NZ_JBPKAM010000017.1:0-80487 GCF_051216495.1 Pseudomonas baetica
TTGAACGAGTAAAACAGTCGCTCCTGCCCACTCGATAACTGTCCCATCATGCTGTGTGATCCCCCACCGGCCAATGCAGAGATTTTGCAGCAGGCCAGACAGGGGAGCTACTTTTTCAACAGAATCGACCAGGGGCGGTCGTTCGAAAGGTGATTACCAATCTAGCGCGTGAATCAGTGGTTTAAACTGCAAGGCGGTGTAGCTCGGACTTACGATAGAAATGTTTTCCCAAACTGGAAGGACGATAGAGGAAGCTGAACGTGACTGGCGTCTGGGATGAAGCAAATAAAATCGGCAAAGGATTATCGTTCGCCAAGCGGATTTACCCGCCACGCATCATCGGACTGTCGATCGGTATGCTCAGTGTACTGGCCGCGATCGCGCCACTCGGCTTGCCAGGATGGGTATGGATACTTCTGTTTTTCAACGGTCTGGCCTGGCCGCACCTGGCCTATCAGTTAGCCACTCGTACGCGCGAGCCCTATCAGGCAGAGCGCCGCAACCTGCTTTACGATTCATTGTTAGGCGGATTCTGGGCTGCAACCATGCAATTCAATCCACTGCCCACCGTCACCATCCTTTCGATGATGACGATGAACAACATCGCTGCCGGCGGCCAGCGCCTGTTTGTGCAGGGTGCTTTGGCCCAAGGTGCCGGGATGCTGGTGTCGGTCGCGTTGTTCGGCCCGGGGCTGGTACTTGCGGCCACCCAGCTGCAGATCTATGCCTGCCTGCCAATGCTGACGCTTTACCCCTTGGCCGTGGGTGGGGTCTGTTATCGCCTGGCCATCAAGCTCGCCGAACATAAACGAAAACTCGGCGTTCTGAGCCGTACCGACGGCCTTACCGGCTTGCTCAATCATGGGTCGTTGAAGGACTTGCTTCACTTGCGCTTTTTCACCTGCCGGCAAGAGCGCAGTGAAGCGGTCATAGCGATTATCGATGTCGATCACTTCAAGAAAATCAACGACACCTATGGCCATATCGTCGGCGACGGTGTGCTGTGTCAGCTAAGCGCTGAACTGAAAAAAAACCTTCGCCAAGGCGACTTGGCGGGTCGCTATGGTGGTGACGAATTCTGCGCGATTCTGCTCAACAGCTCACTGAGCCAGGCTTGCGACGCAATGGAGCGTCTGCGGCAGGCGATGGGCAGCTATCGCAATGAGCAATTTCCTGAGCTGCGGGTCAGTCTGAGTATCGGCCTTGCGCCGTATCGCAGTGAAATGGCCACCCCCTACGCCTGGCTCAACGAAGCCGACAAGGCGCTGTATGCGGCCAAAAACAGTGGCCGCGACAAGGTCAATTTCACTTCGGACGATATCGTCGGCTTCACTTGAACGACCAAAAGCAGTCGCTTCTTCGCGTAAGCGGCTAGCCGTGCAAGCTGGAATGTTGCAATCAGGAACGGTGTAATTGGCCGTATAAAATAGGATGCTCGCTTAAGTGTAAGCTTGCCTATCGCTGCTGAGGAAACAACACCATGCAGAGTGAGGAGGAAATTCAATTGGAGCCGGCTCTGGCCGAGGCACTGAGGAGGAAGCAGTGCGAAGGATGGCAGACAGAGAACTGCGAGGCCGTTAATGCCTACAACGAATACGTGGAAGCCCACGGCGTTTTCAGCGACGACGTACGGAGCTTCTGATGCCTTAGTGAGTGTTGAGGCGCCCCAAAAACGACTGTGGAAATCGGACTGTCAGTCGTCTCCCCAAGGATCGAATTTGTCCCCGTACTTGGCATGCAAGGCGCGATTTCGATTGATCTGCCAGATCCACGGATCGTAGTAATCAGGCAACGTGGCGAGTTTGGCGCTGATGATCATTTGCACTGTTTCGTCGCGCAACAAGCGGCGAGTCAAATCGCGGCATTCGCCGAGCGTAGTAGCGCCATGTATGACGTGATTTTCCTTCACATAGAGGTCGGTCATACCCACACGCATGTGACCGTACTCCCTCACCTCATCGGGGTAAATGTCCTCCAAGCTGAGATGTCCCATATCGTGCTCCAAGGCAAAAAATCGCTCATAGATGAGTACTCAAGCGTTGATCGAGGACGCTATGGATAGGCATGCACCGACGATGAAATCGCCCCTGCGCGCCAGCGCCTTCAAAAGCCAGGTAGTCACAGGTGATTGAGTGTGCGCATGACAATCGCGATGTTGGAACGATGCTGAATTTGCGCCTCAGCAACGCTCACCTGTCTCAAGAAACTCACGAAAGCTTTTCCGTCCGATACCTCGCAGGAAGCTGCCGAGTACGTAGTTGCCGTTTTGAGTTTCAAGTAGCCAGTAACGCCCTTCTTTCCAGGCCCTCTGAATTTTCTCAGTTCGAAGTAGGCCACCATCCGCCGGACGATACGCATCACCTTGGCCAACGTGATCGAAAGACACGCCAAGGCACCGATCTTCCGCGATGAATGCGTCACTGATGAAAGCTGTAATCGGCACGCTATATTTTCGATCACTCGCTCTCACCAGACGACACAGCTGAAAATCGCTCAGTTTCTTACTGTGAAACTCGACTTCGATGATTTCAGACATCCCCAAAAGGCTCCAAGACGAATTCAAATAACTTCCCGGCACGTATCACTCATCCAGCTGACATCGAAAAAGCAGCACCTACACTGGCCTCTTTTCTCAACCCTGAACCCTGTAATAAGTAGACGGTGTTCTTGGTTTCAAACATACAGCCGTTATTGAAAGAGACTCCAAAACTGCTCCGCATCCACATGCCGGATTGGAAGCGTCCTTTGCTGTCCAGGACTACTTCATGAGCATACAAGGTGGCTGGTAGCAGTCCGTAGCTTGTCAGTTTCTCCTTCTCCTCAGGTGTCACAGTGAGATCGATCATGATCCACTGCCGCACCACGCAAAAAGCTTTGCCAGGGAACATCTTTTCCGCCAGAGAAATCAATTCATCCTGGGAGCCGTTCCAGCCCGAAATCTTCCCTTCGGTACCGTATAGGAGCTGAGCGATTTCATCCAAAGTGACCATATCAATCTTCTTATCCGGTTAGGTATAGAGCACATGACTAGCCGTGCATCCTGCTGCTTTATGTTTGAGTGAACTGGGTCGTGACGAAGGCTCATCCTTGAGTCATTGCTCTCAAATCTCGATCAATAAGCTCGGATCAAAACCTGTTTTTTGATTTGGATACCCGCGAGGATTTGAAACCACACGGCATCCGTTCTTGATGAAATCTGCTGCGACGTGGGTATGCCCGTAAACCCAAAGATCGGCCTTGGTCACGAGTTCCGGCCAGTCATTGGCATAGGCTGCGATCAGGTGTACGGGAAGATCATCAGCAACGAAATTCAACACCGGCGCATGGTGCGTAACTACAACGGTTTTGCCATCAAAGGGCTTGTCCAGTTCCTGTGTGAGCCAGGCATAAGCTGCTTTGGATTTAACGATCAAGTCATCTGGACGGAGGCGACGGTAACTCTCATCTGTTCTGATGACGGTGAAGTCGTTCATCCATTCCCAAGCGACGCGTTTCGCGGCAGCAACGTCTCCGGTCGACGAGTAATCCGTCCAAGCAGTAGTGACCAAAAACCTTACTTGGTTCAGGATCAAGGCTTCGTTTTCGAGGACGTGGACATGAGGAGCCGCCGCCTCTTTCATTTTGCGGAGCGTGCGCTGGGTGTGGCCGCCGTAATACTCATGATTTCCGCAGACGTATATCACCGGGCACTGGAAAATTTCGTTAGCCCATATCACACCACGTGATTTCAGATCGATGTCGCCAGCGAGGACGACGACGTCTGCATCGCTTGGGGTGGGATCGAACCGAGCGAACTCGAGGTGCAGATCTGAATAGATTCGTAACTTCATTGAAGTGGCCATTGGTCAGTCTTCAGCGAATTCCTGGACTGCTGACGGTGCAGTTTTCGTATCTTCGTAGATCGTCCGAATGCCAGTGAGTGAGCCGGCGTCGGTGTTATCTCTAGCGCTGCTGTATACAGCTCCGCTAGCGACCTTATGGAGCAAGACGCACTCCCCGGCTTGGTCGTAACCCATGACCAGGCTGACAAGCCTTTCCATGCGATCAGATGCGCTGCCGTTCATATGAGGCGCCGTCACAACTTGTACTTCTTCAATCGTGTGATCTGGACTGCGTTGCGATAGCAGGTGAGCCAGAACAGAGCTGTCAGCTGGCATACACTTTTTAGCCCGCGATCTACCTCCTTCACGAATGCGAAATCGGACGTGGTACCAAAGATCCTCTGAGTCACGCTCGACCATGCGCCAAGCGTTTCGGCCAGGCCCGGGGAAGCCCGGGAAGCCAACCAAACAAGACTCATCTGAAATAAACATGAAGCGGGTTTCCTCGTTCGACAGTGCAACCGTTCGAAGTACGGCGACTGGTTAAAAACATGCTCCCATGAAGGTGGGTTTGCGCTGTCTTGCTCGCCGCTTCTTGAGCTCGGCGGCAGGAATTTCGCGCACGGCCACTCCCCCAACGATCTGGCAATTTATGGCTATTGTTTAAGTACGGGAAAAAGCCGAGTGGAAGCTGTGCAAACTTTATAAGTTCGAAGGCTTAAGCCATTCGATTTCACTTGCCTAATATATACGGTCGATGAAATCGAAGCAACATGGCTTTATCCCTGCCTTTTGGGGATGCAAAATGCCAATGAAGCACGCATTCGCGGTCACTCTGCGAGCTCTGCGTAAAGCAAAGGGCATGAGCCAAGATGAATTCTCAGAAGCGATGGGGCGTCATTACACAAGCTGGCTGGAGAACGGAAACTCAAGCGTCACGCTAGATAAGGTCGTTGCCATTGCTGCTGTTCTGAAAATCGAACCACTTGTGATGATCGCCTTGTGTGAATCCGTACGGAAGGGACAGTCGGTTCAGGAGACGATGGAGGGCGCTCTTGCCGATACTGACCTTCTCGGTCAGAGCGGGTTGCTCGAGGCATTCCAGAATGAGGTTGACCGAGCTCAGAGTGCAGAAGGGCTCTCTAATGAATCGCGTCAGAAAGTGATTGAATTAAAGATCGAAGCCCTTCTACGGACAGGGTTGGATCAAAAGGATATTGCTAAGAATCTTGAGCTCAGCCCAGCAACTGTTTCCAGATACTGCAAGAAAATCAGAGAAAAGAATCAAATCTAGTCGCTGCGCAACCGCCAACTCGATCTCACTTCGTACCCTACCGACTCAAACGGATGTCGATTTCTCGCACTTGATTGTGGGCAAAGAACTGAAGAAGAGGTCTCCCGGAAAACCTGGGAATACCAAGAATGCTGATGCTGTCAGAGAGCTCAAGGCTTCAGGATTGAGTCAGGCAGAAGTAGCGCAGCTACTTGGACTGGCAAGGTCGACGGCGTTTCGCTACTGGCAGAAGAGCTAGCGGCGATCAAGGCGATGCCGAAGACTTTTAAGTCGAGAGGGCGAACTATAAATCGCAGACGATTTGAAGCCTTATATTTTGCGCTGACCTACAAGATCGAATGCATGTTCAGTTGAGGACTGGGACTCGATCAAAGAAGTCAACCATGGTGCAGTAACGAGCGCTACGGTAGCTATCAGAAAAATGATGATCGGCTGAACGAGTGCAGCAAGGAAAGCGTAGGGGCTGAAGCTTGCCAGGAGCAGGCCAGAAAAGGCCCGAGATTGAAATCCATCCGCGATGGTACCAATACGAAGGGAGAACCGCTGAAAGGATGTGTCCCCTGCAGGAATCGAACCTGCATCTAGCCCTTAGGAGGGGCTCGTTCTATCCGTTGAACTAAGAGGACATCACATTTACCGCCAATCTACACCTATATTCTACGCAAAATCAGTAGCTTAAAGAAGCAGTCTCAATGTGCAGTGGAATTCGGTGCTTCTACACTGCATCCCCCAAGAATCGGCGACTTCCTAATGCGCAGTAAAATCAATGTCGGATAAGAACTGCCAACCTTCCCCTTAGGAGTGGTAAGGTCAGTCTTTTCGCACCGTTTCACCAGTTCACGCAAAATAATCCTTAACCCTTATACCACGGCGCTTTCAGGCTTTTCGTTGTTTTTCCTTGTTTCACTAGATAGCATTACTTTGCCCGAGAAACGGGGAAGGAACGGGGAAAGACAATGGCCAAACGTGCACGCCTCACAGAGATGGAGGCCCATGCAGTAAAAAGCCGCCAATCCGAGCCGGTGGGCTCAAGGGGAAAAGGAACATTGCTGCTGGAGCGCAAGGCGTCCGGCGCGATCCTGGCTTTTTACAGGGAGCGCACTGCATCCACCGATAAACGCCTCCAGCTCGGCATCCTCGCCAAGAAACCACAACCTGGCACCGAGGAGCGAACCCTCAACGAATTACGCGCCGAGGCATTGCGCGTCGCCACCGAGGCCGGAGCAGCGGGGAGCCTTGAGAAGTACCTTGAATTGAAGGCAGAGCGCGAAGCTGCTGCAGAGGTAGACCGCGCCCTACTCAAGAAGAAGGCAGAAGAAGAATCCAGGCGCGGGACCTTTGGGGAGATGCTTGAAGCCTACGCCGATCACTTGGACCAGTCCGGCAAGGCAAGCGCTCGCAAAGTGCGCTCACTATTTCGCGTCAACGTCCTGGAATTCCGCCCTACCCTTGCCGCCAAATACGCGAACGAAATCCAGCCTGAAGAAATTTCCGAACTGTTGTCAGCGGTACTAGAACGAGCACCGAAAGCTCGCGGAATTGGCAACAAGGCGGCCGCTCCTTCTACGAATATGCGCAGCACTGCCGACGAACTGCGCCGATACCTTCGGACAGCTTTCAATCACGCTGCTGCCTCTCACCTGGCTGTCGGGAAGAAGGGCAAGAGCGCTAACAAGTGGTTTGCCGTTAGCAGCAATCCGGCTGCGCTCATTCCCGCTATCGAGGACGCCAAGGGCGGGAACACCGAATCACTCGCGCCTGCCGAGCTGACCGAACTACTCCACTTCCTGGACAGCCTTCCAGAGCGAAAACAGGCCATCGCAAAGACCCTGATCTACCTCGGGGGGCAGCGTATAAAGCAACTGCTTGCCGTGCGCTGGGAGGACATCGACGAAGACTCTATTTGCCTGCTGGATGCCAAAGGACGAAAAGCAGAGGCTTGGGAGCATCTGCTGCCGATCACGCCGCGCATCAATGAAATCATGGCGCCGCTGCTCGCTAATCCAATCGGTCCTGGACCGTTTGCGCTGCTGCCAGATATGCAGGCGCACAAGGACACTGTTTCCCGCATCTTCAGTGACGCAAGCAAAGCATTAGTCGCTGTCGGCAAGACCAGCCCCTTCAGTTGGCAACGCGTCAGGGCAACGTGCGAGACGCTGCTAGCTGCCAAAGGGGTTTCGACTGATGTGCGGGCCTGGCTGTTGTCGCATGGTCGAACAGGCGTACAGGCCAAGCACTACGACCGCAACAGCTACCTACCTGAGAAGACCGCCGCCCTGCAAATGTGGGGCAACTATCTAGATGGCCTGGCATCCGGCGAGCCGGGGACGGACAAAAACGTCATCGTCTTGGCGAAACGGAGGAAGGTGGGCGGTCGCGAAAATGAAGGGGCGTGAACGCCAATGAGACCGTTCGTCGGGTTGCGAAAAAACCTGTTTACCCATGTAAATAATGGATCAAACAGCGCTTCACAATAGATTATGTATATGTAGAATCTTGAAACGTAAGAGCCCAGCCGTAGTGGCTGGGCTCTCAAAAAAGGAGGGAGCTGGACGTCTGGACAACGCCCAGCCCCTAGTCTGAAATGCCGAGGCAATATCAGAGCGCTTCTCACACGCCTGTTAATGCTGCGTCACTGATCATCATTGGTCAAGCATCGCGCATCGCCTCGGCCTCGCAAGGGACCGACAACAAATGCAGCACACAGACCGCATTCTTTCCGCAGAAACCGTTTGCAATACCCTGAGCATCAGCCGCGTCACTCTTTGGCGCTGGTGCCGCGATGGACTGTTCCCACAAGGTCGCCAGATCGGCCCGCGCCGAGTCGGCTGGCTCGCCTCAGAGGTACAAGCCTGGATGGATAGCCGTTCGCTGATCAGCGAGGCTTAATCATGAGCGCAATTTCGACCCGGCAGGAGGCCGGGAACGCCCGAGGTGCGTCCAAAATCTGCCAGGCATATCAACCAGCCAAGGGTAAGCAAGCAACGTTTAAACGCATCCTGCAGCACTACGCCAACCTGGTTATTTGCCCGCGTATCGAGCGCCACGAATCTGCCGCCCAGCTGAACGCCCGGCGCCTAGCCGCAGCGCAGGAAGTCATCCGCACCGCCCCGAACTACGCCCTGGATATCTGTCAGATGGCAGGCAGCGCTCCGCGTGAACTGCCTTTCAACTTCACCGCCCTGGATGCATTCCGCATGGCTGTGGACGTGCAGCACCGCCAACGCATGGGGGTGAAGCATGAATGCACCGCACGTTGACGCCTTCCTGTCACGCCTGCAGCGTGTGTCCCTCAAAGGTAATGGTCAGTGGACAGCGTGCTGTCCCGCGCATCCTGACAGGTCGCCGTCGCTGAGCATCAAGGAAACGGACGCTGGCGATTTGCTTGTGCACTGCTTTGGCGGCTGCGAAACCTCAGAAGTAATGTCCGCAGCTGGAATGACAACCCGTGACCTGTTCGCCAGCGCAATGACGGCGGATAAGCGCATGGAGTATCGCCGCGAGAAGCTTGAGCGCGAGTATCAGCACGAGCGAATCGTGCAGGAAATCGGGCTTGCTGCTGCAGAGAACGGACTAATCACCGAGGCCGATGCTAAGCGACTGGAACAGGCCAAGCTCAGGGTCGCGGAGATCAACCGCGAGCTGAGCGACATTCACAGTCAGCCGCCCGTAGCGCTAATGAGCTGGCCGCACACGTCGAGTAACGGCCAGCCCCTAAACACCATTCCCAACCTCGCGCACATGCTGAACCACTATGGTTTCGTGGTCCGCTATGACGTAATCCGCAAGGACCTGCGCACCACCTATCCAGGCCAGTGTGGCACGCCGGACAACCAGCGCAGCAAGGCAGTTGATACCGTACTGAGCTTAGCCGCACTGAACCGACTGCCGAAGTCCGACACCCAATCGTTCCTGCTGAGCATCGGCGACGACAATGCAGTGAACCCGGTAATGGACTTCATCACTGCCAAGCCATGGGATGGCCGCTCTCGCTTTATGGAGCTGCTGGAAACCATCAAGACACGCCCAGGCTATGATCGAGAGCTGTTGGCCCTTCTGCTGCGCCGCTGGCTGGTGTCGGCCATGGCTGCAGCAGCCAAACCGACCGGATTCTGGTCCAAGGGCGTGCTCGTGTTCCAGGGCGAACAGTCTCTGGGAAAGACTGCGTGGATTCGTTCGCTGCTACCCGAGGAATTGCGCGACCTGGTAAAGATCGACGCCACCATTAACCCAGACAACAAGGACAGCATAATCAGCGCGGTGTCGCATTGGTTGGTCGAGCTTGGCGAGTTGGACGGCACGCTGCGCAAGGCGGACATTGCGCGCCTAAAGGGCTTCATCAGCCAGGACGTGGACCAGTTCCGCCGCCCTTATGGCCGTGTAGAAGAGAAATTCCAGCGCCGCACCGTGTTCTTTGCCAGCGTCAACCCAGAGCAGTTCCTAGCCGACGATACCGGCAACGTTCGGTGGTGGACTGTTCCAGTGATTGGCGTGAACTACTCGCACGGCATCGACACTCAGCAGCTTTGGGCTGAAGTGTTCGGCTGGTTCCAAGCTGGTGAACGCTGGTGGCTTGATCGCAACGAGGAAGCGCGCCTGGAAGCGGTGAACGCCGAGCACCAGCAAACCGACCCGGTGCAGGAGCTCATCCAGTCGCGCTATGGCGCTGCACCTGCTGACGCAATCACGCGCCGCATGACCGCCACGGACGTTCTCCTTGAAATGGGTTTCGACCGCCCGACCCAGCGACAGAAGAACGATGCCGGCCAGACCCTGCGTACGCTGTTCGGGGTGCCGAAGCGCACGAAAGCCGGCCTGTTCTTCGACGTACCTGTCTGCTCAACCAGTCGCCCTTACTGAGGCCAGTCCAGCTCACAAGACAACCCCGCCAAGTGCGGGGTTTCTTATGCCCAGTGGGTGAACGAATGAGACGTTCACCCAGACGTTCACCCAGACGTTCACCAACCTGAAACCCGCATGATTACTGACCTCCAGGGGGAAATGGTGAACGAGTGAACGTCTATTGAGGCAAAAGAAGAATGGGGGCGTCACTGTGCAGACATACAACGCCCAGTGGTCTATTAGAGAAATGACGTTCACTCGTTCACCCGACGATGCAGAAACCAGCGCGGCACTAGGGTTTCAGCCTGGTGAACGTCCATAGGTGAACGTTCACCCTTTCACCTCCGGGCCGGCGATTAGTTATTGATGACCCAGTCGAGGGCGTATTTGCCAAGAGCCTTCACCGAGTCGAAGGTCAGCTCTATGCCCTTGTCTTTGGCCGTGGTCTTGATGCGCTCCCACACTGCCTTGCTACGCATCGTCTCCAGCAGGTCATGCCCCTCCCAGGTCAAGCCTGTTGCGATAAATGCAGGACCATCCATCGTGCCGGCATCAATGCCAGCAATGAATTGTGAATTCCATAAGAGGAGTGCGTGCTCACTCTTTACCGCATCGTCATCGTCATCCAGGCCGTACGCGACGCTATCTCCCGCAAGGGAACTAAGCTCTTCGACCTCAAGCAGCACATCCCGAATTACATCCCAGTCACGCTTCACGTTTACGCCCT
This sequence comes from Pseudomonas baetica, assembly GCF_051216495.1. Taxonomy (GTDB): domain Bacteria; phylum Pseudomonadota; class Gammaproteobacteria; order Pseudomonadales; family Pseudomonadaceae; genus Aquipseudomonas; species Aquipseudomonas baetica_B. The sequence continues at coordinate 10,685 of NZ_JBPKAM010000017.1, forward strand.
CCCTTTACTCGTCAAAATCGAGTGCCAGCAACGCCCAGCTCTGGGGATAGGCATCTTCACCTGAGTGGTATTGAATCTTGCACGTGTACCAAGTCCTGAGTTGCGCACCGAAGGAATTCTGCGCGTCGACATACGAGCGGATGACGTATTGCTGATCTGCTAAGCGGCGAATACCACCCTCCGCGCGCCCGAAGGGAAAGTCTGCGCTCTTTGGTGCCTTCAGCGAACTCTCTACGTAGTTACTGCAGATAATCGCCGCCATGGTTGAGCGATCCTTCAGCTTGGCCGCCTCTGCTTCACGCCTGGCGTTTTCAGCGTCCGCAAGTTTCTGCTGCTCAGCTCTGATGCGAGCCGCCTCTTCCCTCGAGCGCTGCTCCTCTGGAGATGGCTTCGGCATCAGTACCCCTATGAGGATCATGGCAACAAGAAAGCCTGCGAAAGCCCCAGTGACATGCGCACCAAAGGTCTTATTCCGCCGACTCTTCACCACGAAGAACCAGAACCCGCCCCACACAGCCAGCGCCAGCAAAACCACCAAGCCTTCCATAGCAGTCCCCACCCTAGCTGACGATGGCCTTAGGCTAGCTCATTCAGCCGAGTGCGCACGACGAGACGTGCAGGTCAATCAATCGAACATGGCTGGCGCAACCCTTCCCCGTAAGGCTCCGGGTCCTCCTGGCGGCCGGACTAGGGCGGAGGCATAGCGTCCGCGTCAATGCCCTTCTGCGTGCCCAAAAATTGCGCTTCCAGTTTCCAGTTGGCCGATGGAAATCCCACAAGAGGATTCGTCGCAGCAGCTCTTAGAAACTGGCCTCGCTTCTGAGCAGTTCCGGAAAAAGCCCAAGAGGAACGCGCTCAACGGCACCCGTATCGTTTCCAGCAACTACCGCCCACGAACCCGAGGCCGTGCCACCAATGAACGAACTGAAACGCTTGCTTGAAGACGCTAAACGCCAGTCTGCAGCCAGTGCCATCTATGACCAGACCGGCGCCGTCCGCCACATCATCCCGAAAGCACCGGCCAGCGTCATGAGCCGCAGCCTGCGCGAACTGAGCCTGCCGCCGTTCCTGGCTAACCAGGGCCTGCACCAGGTGCGCGTCCCACTGGGCGCCGAGGCCGGCAAGCAAACCACCTTCAGCAGCGTACTGCTGCAAGCTAGTCGCGTATCTCAAGCCGGCGCCCGCATCATCCTGGTGGAAGATGCCGACGAAGCACGGGCAATCCCGAGCGGGGGCATCGCTTGGCAAAAGCGCAATGCCGGTTACACCCTGGTCGAGGCCGCCGACTTCGCCCTGGTGGCCGATGGCACCGACGTGGCCGATGGCTCGCTGCCGATCTACCGTGACCTGATCGACCTGGACACCATGCCCAGCCATGGCTTCCGCGTTGCCCTGTCCCGCGCCGATCAGAAGGCCTACGAAGACGGCGAGCTGGCAGACAACGCCCTGGTGAGCATCGCGCTCGGCATCGCCCGCACTGCAGATGCCGTTCTGCTGTCCGCCATCGCCGCCAGCACCCCGGCAAACTTCAGCCTTGGCGCTGCTGCTGCGCTGGGCGTCGAGTTCGCGGAGCTGCGCGCCCTGGTGGGCACCGCCGGAAACGGCGCCGCCGTTGGCCAGGACGGCACCCTGCGCGCCGCTGGCGTGCTGGCCGAGCTGACCCCGGCAACTGCTGAAACCATCGTGGGCAGCTTCAGCCGTGCGGCCGTCGCAGTACACGAAGATATCCGCCTGGTGGCCGAGCGCACCAACAAGCAAGGCGAGCTGATCCTTACCTGCTTCCTGAATGCCCAGGCGCTGCTGCCGCTTCCGGGTGCCTTCTGGAAGGTGGCCGCGTAATGCTGCGCCGCGAGCGCAAGGAAGGCGAGGCGGTGGAATCCACCGCCCTGCCGGCTGAAGTGCTGGCCGCCCTGGAGGGCTGCACGTTCGTGCAGCGCCCCGCAGGCGAGGACGGCACCCCGCGCATCGTTGTTCAGCCTGCCGGCCTGAGTGGTTGGATTCACGGCGACAGCGACACCGAGCGCTTAGCCAAGGCATTCCCCGAACTTAATGAAGCCCAGCTGCAACGCGCCTGCCGCTACCTGGCCAGCCTAGTGAGAAATCATTTGCGCATGGTCGAGAACGGCGGCGAGTCGAAGCGCCGCAGTTGGGTAAATGACTGGTGACGACATGAAGACTACGAACATGAAACATGAAGCAGAGCCTCGCCCGATCACTGTCTTGCTCAGTCGCGCTCAGTTTGAGCGTCTGGAAGCTGAGCGTCGCCAGATCGCTGAGAGAACCGGCTTCAAGGTAAGCATCAGCGCCGCCGCAGCGCGTGCTATGGAACGCGGCCTGCGGGCCTAAAACGAATCCCTCCTCGGGGATTGTCCCCCGGAGGCCCCTGCCGGGTTGGATACAAGTGGGGCATTTTCTCAGAGCCTAGGGGCGGTGGAGCTGCACGAACAGTGAAGCCACCCCATTTTTTCGAGCCACAGACATGAAGTCACCCGACGACACCCTGACCGCCCTTTTCGATCTGCAAACCCAAATCGAGGCCGACGCCGCCAAGCTACTGCGCGACGCCCAGGCTGTGAAAACCGTACTGAAACGCCAGCCGCTGGACGCCGCCCTGCCTGAGCTGCTGACCGAGCTGCGCCGCACTTCCGACAACCTCAAGACCCTTGCCACTCGCTGTCGCGCCGCCCTGGTGGATCACGCTGACGCCGAACACGCGAAGGAAATGGCCAGCCGCCCGAAGTGGCGCGCAAACAAGCACGCTAGCGCGGGCCAGCGCGTGCGCCGTGGCATGCTGAAGCGCGGCTGCCTGGTGGGCGATTTCGACGCGCCAGGGTTCGGTCTGTGAGTGCTGAAGACCTCACCACGCTGGAAGTAACCGACGCCCAGTTAGCGGCCCTGGCTGGCGTCAGCACACGCCGCATTCGCCAACTGGTCGAGGCGGGCCGATTGCCCCGCGTCAGTCGTAACCGCTACGCATTGGGCGATGCCTTCGCCGCCCTGGTGGAGGATATGGCCGGGGGCGATAAGGCGAGCGAATTGACCGCCGAACGTGTGCGAAAACTCCGAGCAGAAGCCACCCTGGCGGAACTTCAGCTAGCCAAGGAAATGGGAGAAGTAGCCCCGCTGTCGGAGTGCCAGAAGGCATGGGAGCAATTCTGCGTGGTCCTGCGCACCAACCTCCTGCTGATCCCCACCCGAGTCGCTCAATCCATCGTCGGCGAAACAGACGAACGCCGACTAAAGGACGTGCTGCGCGAGGAAATCACCCTGGCTCTGCATGCAGCAGCCGATTACAACCCCGAGAAGGAACTATCCGAAAATGAATAGCAAAGTGAAGCAAGCCACCAAAAACGCCCAAGTCTTCCTGCTGCCGCCCTACGCCTCACAAACTGAGCGTGAAGACGCTCTGTGTGGTGGCGTTGAACTCCTGCGCCAATCTATCGAACACCTGGTGCGTGCCGGGCGTGGCGATATTGGCCTGGAAGTCCTGGACCTGATCCATCGCGCTGGTGAGTCTGTCGAATGAACATGCAGAAGCAGATATCCGACACGCTAGCCTTGGCCCGTCGGATTGAGGATGACTGGCGACTGCCTGAAGAGAACCGGAAGCGCGGCGAAAACATCCGCAAGCTGTGCGAGTCGATGAAGCCGGCAGCCTTCGCGCTGCGCGACTACGACCTGGACCCGTCCGAACCTATCCCGCCGATGCCTGCTGAGTGACCATGAAGAAACCGACCATGCTGGAGCGCTGCGGCGTCACCGACGCCGAAGACTGCGCCTTGTGGGACGAGTGCGTAGACAGCCTGCTAGGCCCGCGCCTGGTGGGCCACGATCAAGAGAAGCGCCGCCGGAATGCCTTGTACCTGGCCGCAGCTGCATTACGCGCAGCGGGTGACAGCGAGATGGCTGCCCAGGTGGATCGCTTGGCATCTGAGTGAGAAGTCGAGACAGAAAAAAGCCGCCATCAGGCGGCTTTTTTTGCCCGCCCGTAAAACGGGGAACGAACGGGGAAAATTCTTCGAGGCGACTTCACCAAGGGAACTAAAAATCTTGTAAGCCCTTGATTTATATGGCGTCCCAGAGTGGGTTCGAACCACCAACCTTCCCCTTAGGAGGGGGATGCTCTATCCAATTGAGCTACTGAGACACTAATTGCCTGCGAAGATACGCAGAGCGATAGACGGCGAGCATGTTAACGGGCAAGCCCGTCTTTGTCATGTCATCCATGGGCTTTTTAAGTGTAGGCACGATGCCTCACAGATCGACGAAGATTTAACACGCAATTCAAGCCCAGTCATCACGCCACCAGAAACGCCTAACAGATACGATTCAATAGCTCCCCTGACCCGCCTCAGATGGCAAATCGCCTTGCCATCCATCCTAAATAGCCCCGGCAAGATACCCAGTCCTAGTAAATCGGCCAATTGCCACTATCCTGTAACGAGCAAGGAACAGTGATCGATTCGCATGAAATGCCCGCCTGAAATTTGGGTCGGGCAGAGGACGCGGTCAGCGATACGGACTAACCAGCTTTCCAAACCAGTCCGCATTTCTGATAATTGGTGCTGGCATAACGCCTTTATCCAGTTCAATATTTGTCACAGAATTGACGCCAATGATCTGGCTGCCTTGAGGCATGATGCGAGCCTCTATCAATTCAGGTTGAACATTTGGCCATAGCGCTTGTCGTATCAGACATCCTGCGGCCAATCCCGAGAACCGCTCCCCTGAACTAACCGGTTAAATATATGCGCCCATTGAAACAGGCAATCTATTCCAGCCGTACGGCTGACAAGTTCGTCGTACGTCTGCCAGACGGAATGCGTGAACGCATTGCCGAGGTGGCTCGCAATCATCATCGCAGCATGAACTCCGAAATCATCGCACGCCTTGAGCAAAGCCTTATTCAGGAAGGCGCTCTAGGCGAAGAGCTAAGCATGCGCTTGGACAGCCCTGAGCTTTCATTGCACGAACGTGAATTGCTGCAACGCTTCCGCCAACTCTCTCACCGCCAGCAAAACGCTCTCGTTTCGCTTATCGCCCATGATGCCGAGATGGCCGCTGACGCGTCCTGACTTACACTGAAACATCAAGCCAGCCTGATCGCTGGCTTTTTTTTTGCTTGAATTCCAGCCACAAAAAAGCCCGCCGAATGGCGGGCTTTAGCACAATAGAATCAGAGCAGGAAGATCGTCGCCAACCCCAGGAAAATAAAGAAGCCTCCACTGTCAGTCATGGCCGTGATCATTACGCTAGCCCCCATCGCGGGATCGCGCCCAAGACGCGCAAGCGTCATTGGAATCAAAACCCCCATCAACGCAGCAAGCAGCAAGTTAAGCGTCATGGCAGCAGTCATCACCACTCCCAAAGACCAGCTGCCATATAGAAGATAGGCAACAGCACCGATCACCCCACCCCAGATCACACCATTGATCAGCGCTACCGCCAACTCCTTGCGCATGAGTCGCGACGTATTACCGGTACTTACCTGGTCCAAGGCCATTGCTCGAACGATCATGGTGATCGTCTGGTTACCCGAGTTACCACCAATTCCCGCAACGATTGGCATCAGTGCCGCAAGCGCTACGAGCTTCTCGATGGAACCTTCAAAAAGGCCAATCACCCGAGATGCCACGAACGCAGTGATCAAGTTGATCGCCAGCCAGGCCCAGCGGTTACGCAGCGACTTCCAGACTGACGCGAAGATGTCTTCCTCTTCGCGCAAACCCGCCATGTTAAGAACTTCGCTTTCGCTCTCTTCACGAATCAGGTCGACCATTTCATCGATAGTCAGACGACCAATCAACTTGCCGTTCTTGTCGACAACGGGTGCGGAAATCAGGTCGTAACGCTCGAACGCTTGAGCGGCATCGTAGGCTTCTTCGTCCGGATGAAAGGTCACCGGATCGCTGGCCATGACCTCAGAAACCTGTTTATCCGGATCGTTGACCAGCAGACGCTTGATCGGCAGCACGCCCTTGAGGACACCGTCATAATCAACCACAAACAGTTTATCGGTGTGGCCTGGCAGCTCCTTGAGGCGACGCAGGTAACGCAATACCACTTCAAGACTGACATCCTCACGGATCGTCACCATCTCGAAGTCCATCAATGCACCGACCTGATCCTCGTCATAGGACAAGGCCGAACGCACGCGCTCACGTTGTTGCTGGTCCAGCGTTTCCATCAACTCGTGGACGACATCTCGCGGCAGCTCGGAGGCCAGGTCAGCAAGTTCGTCGGCATCCATGTCCTTGGCCGCAGCCAGGAGCTCATGATCATCCATGTCGGCGATCAGGGTCTCACGGACAGAGTCGGACACTTCGAGAAGAATGTCGCCGTCGCGATCTGCCTTGACCAATTGCCAGAGCGTCAGACGATCATCCAGCGGCAAGGCCTCAAGGATGTAGGCGACGTCGGCGGAGTGCAGGTCATCGAGCTTGCGCTGCAATTCGACAAGATTTTGCCGATGAACCAGGTTCTCGACGAGGTCGTGATGCGGACCTTCCTGACGGTGGGTCAGGTCTTCAACCACTCGCTGACGCTGCAACAGCTCAACAACTTGAGCAAGGCGGTCCTGCAAGCTTTCCTGTGTTTTCTTTACTTCAACTTCAGACATAGGCGAACTCCACTCCCAGCAGTGGAGCACGCCGGAAGGATCAATCAGTCAATTCTTGATTGGAAAAACGGTTTACTGAGTAACTACTGGGTAAGTCCATGGAGGTATTCCACAAGCCCCGGCGGGGCTGACGGCCGCAATGATACACCGCCTGATGGTTTCAAATGTTAAAAAAATCGTGGCTGAAACAAGCGCTTGCAAGACAAACCTGAGTACCATCCTGACACTTAAACTGCGACGACTCATCCCGAAAAGAAAACACACCGCAGCGAAAAAAAGAGGCAGCTACGCTTGAGAAGAACTGTCAGGGAGGACGCTGGATGCCACCGAATGCGCAGCACTATTTACTCATCGCACTGCTCTGCCCTTCCTGGGCTTTTGCTACGACGATTCACCGGTGCGAGGCAGGCAATGGACACATCACCTTCACCACACTGAGCTGCAGGGCCAACGAAAGCCTATCACTCCAGGACGTCCGCACCTTCACACCCCGCAGCACGTTGCTGACTCTAATGCCCGAAGCAGAGCATCGCCCACCATCAAACACAAAACATTCAAGAAAAGACCCGACCGTCGCCGGTAAGGCAGAATACAAATGCGGGAGCCTGATCAACGCCAAAGAGCGGCGCGAAGCAATCATCAATCAAAGGATTATTGCGGGCATGACCCAGCAAGACGTGGAAAGCGCACTCGGCAAACCAGACAAGATCAGTATTCGGAATTCAAGCACGAGTTACCGTTACAAAACCAAACGAGGCCGCAGCGCACAGATCGAGTTCGATGAGAGAGGATGTACGAAAGGAAAAGCCAAATCCCAGACGGCAAAAAGCCCGCATTAAATGCGGGCTTTCTGTTGTATGGTGCACTCGACAGGATTCGAACCTGTGACCGCTCGGTTCGTAGCCGAGTACTCTATCCAGCTGAGCTACGAGTGCATTTTGTGTTTTTATACCAGATCACAACTGGTTGAAGCCAAGCCATTCACATTACTGCAAACAACTCTTAAATGGTGCACTCGACAGGATTCGAACCTGTGACCGCTCGGTTCGTAGCCGAGTACTCTATCCAGCTGAGCTACGAGTGCATTTGTTGCCGCGCATTATAGGCCGTTGAATCTGTTTGTAAAGCGCTTTTTTCTAGTAATTTCAACAACTTACCGAAAAAGCCAGATTACAACGTACTACGAAAATAATGGCGGAGAACGGGGGATTCGAACCCCCGACACCCTTTTGAGGTGTACTCCCTTAGCAGGGGAGCGCCTTCGGCCACTCGGCCAGCTCTCCGCAACACGGGGCGTATATTAACCAGCTTCTTCCCCGTTTGCAAACATAAAAAACGATAAAAATTAATGGCTTGGTTCTTCGTCCTTCTCTTTCTTGATGCGCAGGTAAATTTCCTCGCGGTGGACTGCCACCTCTTTAGGGGCGTTCACACCAATACGCACTTGATTTCCTTTGACGCCGAGCACGGTCACGGTGATTTCGCCATCACCAATAATCAGGCTTTCTGCGCACCGCCGAGTCAGAATCAGCATACCTTTCTCCTCACGCATTTCATTTCAGGGACAACAGTCTGCAAAAAAAAGGCAAAAAGCCTACAACCAAATCGGTCGAGGCCTACAAGCCAGAGTATTGACTAACGCGAGCAAAAGAACAGCTTCGGGGGTCAAGCCATTCCAAAAACAAAGGGCGCGGTCAGACCGCGCCCTTTGGCGAACACATCACTCGCCCTGGCGGGCCGGTGCGTCCAGGTCGAAAGCCGTGTGCAGGGCGCGCACAGCCAGTTCCAGGTATTTCTCTTCGATCACTACGGAGACTTTGATTTCCGAAGTCGAGATCATCTGGATGTTGATGCTTTCCTTGGCCAGGGATTCGAACATGCGACTGGCGACGCCAGCGTGAGAGCGCATGCCAACGCCAACGATCGACACCTTGGCGATCTTGGTGTCGCCTACCACTTCACGAGCACCGATCTCACGCGCGGTGTTCTCAAGCACGCCTTGCGCAGCCTGGTAGTCATTGCGGTGAACGGTGAAGGTGAAGTCGGTGGTGTTATCGTGCGCAACGTTCTGCACGATCATGTCTACTTCAATGTTCGCGGCGCTGATAGGGCCGAGAATCTTGAACGCAACGCCCGGGGTGTCTGGCACGCCACGGATGGTCAGCTTGGCTTCATCGCGGTTGAAAGCGATGCCGGAAATGATCGGCTGTTCCATGGTTTCCTCTTCATCAATAGTAATGAGGGTACCCGGACCCTCCTTGAAGCTGTGCAGTACGCGCAGCGGAACGTTGTACTTGCCGGCGAATTCCACCGCACGGATCTGCAACACCTTGGAACCGAGGCTGGCCATTTCCAGCATCTCTTCGAAGGTGATCTTGTCCAGGCGCTGAGCCACGGACACCACACGCGGGTCGGTGGTGTAGACGCCATCGACGTCGGTGTAGATCTGGCATTCGTCAGCCTTCAAGGCTGCCGCCAGAGCTACGCCGGTAGTATCGGAACCGCCACGACCGAGGGTGGTGATGTTGCCGTGCTCGTCGACGCCCTGGAAACCGGCGACAACCACTACACGACCCGCTTTCAGGTCGCCACGAATCTTCTGGTCATCAATCTGCAAGATACGCGCTTTATTGTGCGCGCTATCCGTCAGAATCCGAACCTGATTGCCGGTGTAGGACACAGCCGGCACGCCGCGCTTGATCAGCGCCATGGCCAACAGGGCAATCGTCACCTGCTCACCGGTGGAAACGATCACATCCAGTTCGCGAGGAACCGGTTGGCCGTCGCCACTGATTTGCTTGGCCAGATCGATCAGACGGTTGGTTTCGCCGCTCATTGCAGACAGCACAACCACCAGGTCATCGCCGGCATCGCGGAATTTCTTAACCTTGTCGGCGACCTGCTCGATTCTCTCGACAGTGCCGACCGAGGTGCCTCCAAATTTCTGTACGATCAAAGCCATTTCAAAGCCGCCTCTGCCCATGAAGGGCGCCCAAATAAACACTCAAACAGCTTCCGGCCCGCCACTAGACTGCGGGCCGGACACGCTGCCTTATAGACCCTGCTCTACAAATGGAACGGTCAGCGCCAGTGCTGCATCCAGTGCGCCGGCGTCGGTACCGCCGCCCTGCGCCATGTCTGGACGACCACCGCCCTTCCCGCCCACTGCCGCAGCGGCTTGCTTCATCAAATCACCGGCTTTGAGTTGGCCAGTCAGGTCCTTGGTTACGCCTGCAACCAGTACGACCTTTTCCTCATGGACACTGCCGAGCAGGATCACTGCGCGACCGAGTTTGTTTTTCAGCTGATCGACCAGTGCCAGCAGCGCCTTGCCATCCTGGCCATCCAGGCGCGCGGCCAGCACTTTCACGTCCTTGACGTCCTGCGCTTGCGCCGACAGATCGTCGCCCGCAGCACTGGCTGCCTTGGCTTGCAATTGCTCGAGTTGCTTCTCCAGCAGACGGTTGCGCTCCAGCACAGCCGACAGCTTGTCGATCAGGTTGTCGCGGCTGCCCTTGACCAGGCTCGCCGCTTCCTTGAGTTGCTCTTCCGCCGCATTCAAGTAGGCCAGTGCCGCGGCACCTGTGACTGCCTCGATACGACGCACACCCGAAGCCACACCGCCTTCGCTGATGATTTTCAACAGGCCGATGTCGCCGGTACGGTTGGCGTGGATACCGCCACACAGTTCGACGGAGAAATCGCCCATGCTCAGTACGCGCACATTGTCGCCGTATTTCTCGCCGAACAGCGCCATGGCGCCTTTCTGCTTGGCGGTTTCGATGTCGGTTTCTTCAGTTTCAACTTCCGAGTTCTTACGGATCTCGGCATTGACGATGTCTTCCAGCGCTTTCAACTGCTCAGGCTTGATCGCTTCGAAGTGGCTGAAGTCGAAACGCAGGCGCTGACTGTCCACCAGCGAGCCTTTCTGCTGAACGTGATCGCCCAGCACCTGACGCAATGCAGCGTGTAGCAAGTGAGTGGCCGAGTGGTTCAGCGAAGTGGCGTGGCGCACTTCTGCATCGACATGAGTCTCGACCGGAGCACCGACAATCAGGCTGCCCGAATCCAGTACACCGTGGTGCAGGAACGCACCACCGGTCTTGGTGGTGTCGCGCACGTCGAAACGCGCTGCGCCTGCCTGGAGGAAGCCGCAATCACCGATCTGACCACCGGATTCCGCATAGAACGGAGTCTGGTTCAGAACGACCACGCCCTCTTCGCCTTCATTCAATACGTCGACCGATTGCCCATCTTTATAGAGAGCTACGATTTTTGCCGAACCGCTGTGAGCGGTATAACCGGTGAACTCGGTGTCGACGTCAACCTTGACCAGGCTGTTGTAGTCCATGCCGAAAGAGCTGGCGGAACGCGCACGGACGCGCTGGGCTTCCATTTCGCGCTCGAAACCGGCTTCGTCGATGGTCAGGCTGCGCTCGCGAGCGATGTCGCCGGTCAGGTCCATCGGGAAACCGTAAGTATCGTAGAGCTTGAACACCACGTCGCCCGGCACTACGTCGCCCTTGAGCTCGGCCAGATCCTGCTCGAGGATTTTCAGGCCCTGTTCCAGGGTCTTGGCAAATTGCTCTTCTTCGGCTTTCAGCACGCGCTCGATGTGCGCCTGCTGGGATTTCAGCTCAGGGAAGGCTTCACCCATCTCGGCGACCAGAGCAGCAACGATCTGATAGAAGAAGCTGCCCTTGGCGCCCAACTTGTTGCCATGACGGCAAGCGCGACGAATGATCCGGCGTAGTACATAGCCACGACCTTCGTTGGACGGCAGCACACCGTCGGCGATCAGGAAGCCGCAGGAACGAATGTGGTCGGCCACGACTTTCAGGGAAGCCTGGGCGTCGTTGGTGCAGCCGATGGCCTTGGCCGATGCGTTCAGCAGGCTTTGGAACAGGTCGATTTCATAGTTCGAGTGAACGTGCTGCAGCACGGCACTGATCCGCTCCAGGCCCATGCCGGTATCCACCGACGGCGCTGGCAGCGGGTGCAACACGCCATCGGCGGTGCGGTTGAACTGCATGAACACGTTGTTCCAGATTTCGATGTAGCGGTCGCCGTCTTCTTCCGGCGAGCCCGGTGGGCCACCCCAGATGTCGGCGCCGTGATCGTAGAAAATCTCGGTGCAGGGACCGCACGGGCCAGTGTCACCCATGGTCCAGAAGTTATCGGAAGCGTACGGCGCACCCTTGTTGTCGCCGATACGAACCATGCGCTCGGCCGGAACGCCGATTTCCTTGGTCCAGATGTCATACGCCTCGTCATCGCTGGCGTAGACGGTGACCCAGAGCTTTTCCTTTGGCAGGTTCAGCCATTTGTCGGAGGTCAGGAAGTTCCAGGCGTAGGTGATGGCGTCACGCTTGAAGTAATCGCCGAAGCTGAAATTACCCAGCATTTCGAAGAACGTGTGGTGACGAGCGGTATAACCGACGTTTTCCAGGTCGTTGTGCTTGCCGCCGGCGCGCACGCATTTCTGGCTGCTGACGGCGCGGGTGTACGCGCGCTTTTCCTGGCCCAGGAAGCAGTCCTTGAACTGGTTCATCCCCGCGTTGGTGAACAGCAGGGTTGGGTCATTGCCCGGAATCAAAGAGCTGGAGGCTACACGGGTGTGGCCTTGCTCTTCGAAGAAGCGAAGGAAGGCTTCACGGATTTCTGCGCTTTTCATTAGGTTCTTCCACGGAGGCTGCGGCCAAAGGCCTGTTCGAAACGTCAACAGACGAAACGACGGCAAAGGGCCGCATTATATCGGCCCTGCGCGCGGGGTACAGCGTGTTTATACGATAGAAACGGTCAATTGGACTGCTAACGCTATCACTTACGCGAAAAGTCGACGAATGTCGCGACGACCTGCTCGATTTGTGCGCGACTGACGTCCATGTGCGTCACCATCCGCAGACGACCGGCGGCACTGAGCTTGATCCCGCGATCGGCGGCAAAGGCCTTGATCGCGTCGGCCCGGTCGCCCATCGCCACGTAAACCATGTTGGTCTGCACTGGCTCCACTTCATAACCTGCCGCACGCAGGCCTTCGGCCAGATAGTGGGCATTGGCGTGGTCCTCGGCCAGGCGCTGGACGTTATTATCCAGGGCATACAAGCCCGCCGCCGCCAGAATCCCCGCTTGACGCATGCCGCCGCCGACCATCTTGCGCAGGCGCCGTGCCTTGGCGATCAGCTCCGCCGAACCGCACAACACCGAGCCAACCGGCGCACCGAGGCCTTTGGACAAGCAGACCGAAACGGAATCGAAATGCTGGGTGATCTCTCGGGCATCTACACCCAATTTGACCGCAGCGTTGTATAGCCGAGCCCCGTCCAGGTGCAGTTGCAACCCGTGCTCACGGGTAAAGCTGCGAGCCCGGGCCAGATACTCCAGGGGCAAAACCTTGCCCTGCATGGTGTTTTCCAGCGCCAACAGTCGGGTGCGGGCGAAATGGAAATCGTCCGGTTTGATCGCGGCCGCAACCTGTGCGAGATCCAGCGAACCATCGGCCTGCACTTCAAGGGGCTGCGGCTGGATCGAACCCAGCACCGCCGCGCCGCCGCCTTCGTACTTATAGGTGTGGGCCTGTTGGCCGACGATGTACTCGTCGCCGCGCTCGCAATGGGCCATCAACCCCAGCAGATTACTCATGGTGCCGGTCGGGACAAACAGCGCCGAGGCAAAACCCAGCCGTTTTGCCAGCTCGGCTTCCAGTCGATTGACCGTCGGATCTTCGCCATAAACGTCGTCTCCGGTGGCCGCGATGGCCATCGCGTCGAGCATGCCGGCGGAAGGTTGGGTGACGGTGTCGCTGCGAAGATCGATAACGCTCATGAATCTGGCCTCGGTTAGCAGGGGAAAATCCCTTTCAGGAAGGAATTACTGCGGTCATGCCGATGAATAATCAACCCTTGAACACGGAAAAGGCGGATCGATCCAGCGAAGAACTCGATGGCAATCATCTGAAAGCATCAGTGTGCAGTCAGGAAATATGTGTTAAAAACGCTGCGCCGCCAAACTTTCCGGCGGCAAAAACGTTCTCAGGGCGGGGTGCAACTCCCCACCGGCGGTAATTGCGCGCAATGCGCATAGCCCGCGAGCGCTTGGTGGCGGCACGGTTTTGGCGGTGGCGGCGGCAAGGTCAGCAGACCCGGTGTGATCCCGGGGCCGACGGTCATAGTCCGGATGAAGAGAGAACGGGATTGTTGCCGATGGGCCGTGCGCAGCATTCGTGCGAACGTGCGTACCCTGAAATCCCCTTCGATTCATAACGCCCTGTTTTTCACACAAACAGGAGTCAGAACATGCAACCCACCGCAATCGACAGCAAAAGCAAACACCATCAGGGCGAGCGCGTTGCGTTCATTCAGGCCTGCTGGCACAAGGATATTGTTGACCAGAGCCGTAAAGGCTTCGTCGCCGAAATGATTGCCCAGGGTTATCAAGAGTCCGACATTGACTTCTTCGAAGTCGGCGGCGCCTTTGAAATGCCATTGCACGCTAAGTTGCTGGCCAAAACCGGACGTTATGCAGGCATCGTCGCAGCAGCCCTGGTGGTGGACGGCGGGATCTACCGTCACGAATTCGTCGCCCAGTCTGTGGTCAGCGGCCTGATGCAGGTTCAATTGGAAACCGAAGTGCCGGTGTTCTCGGTGTCCCTGACCCCGCACCACTTCCATGCCGGTGAAGAACACCAGAAGTTCTTCTTCGAGCATTTCGTGCATAAAGGCCAGGAAGCGGCGAGGACGTGTGCGGATACGTTGCACAAGATCCGTGCGCTGCGCCGCACCGAGCCGCGCGCAGTAGCCGTCTAAACACCAGAAAACCTGTGGGAGCGAGCCTGCTCGCGAAAGCGGTTTAACATTCAACGGTGATGTCGTTTGTTAATCCGTCTTCGCAAGCAGGCTCGCTCCCACATGGGTTTCATGACAGTTCTGAGATCGCAGTCAGGCCAGGTTTTCGTCGCTGGTGGGCACGATCAGGATGCCGGCGCGCAGGCCATTCTTCACCTTGGGGTTCGGGAAAATGATCCGGGCGCCCTCCTCCTCGATGATCCAGCGGGTATTGGCGATGTCTTCGGCCAGCAAATAACCCACGTCCAGCTCCGAAAAGTTTTCGATGTCCGCCGGTAGGTTCAGGCGAAAGCTGTCGCTGTGCTTGATGATTTCCCGTGCCACGCTGAACAGTTGCAAACCATCCAGGGCCTGCTCAGTTGTCTCCGGCTCGGTGCCTTCGATGATCTGTTTCAAACGGGTTTCCAGCAGGGACACGTTGACGCCATCGTTCTGCCCGAATGGCCGCGCCTTGCCCAGCTCAAGCGTAAAGGCCTCGGCGCCGAGCTTGTCGTAGGTGTAGGAACTGAAAACGATGGATGGCTTGTTCTGCAGCAGCACCGCCTCCATGCCGGCGGCGCGCAGGCGAGCCAGCTCCTGACGCGAGTGCTGGCGGTCTTCCTTCCACGGGTACAGCGCGAACTGCTCGATTTTCGAGCCGCGGATGGCGGTATGCAGGTCGTAGTGCAAACGCTGGCGACCCGGCAGGCTGAAAAAGCTGGCGGCCAGGCGCTCCAGCTCACAGGCGCGCAACGCTTCGGAGCCGCTGCTTTGTTCATGACGGCCGTTGAACAGCCGATTGACGTCCTGCTCGACGAAACGCTCGCCCTTGCGAATTGCTTCGGGGTTGCCGAACAGGAACAGAATACGTGCACGCGGCTTCAAGTCGCCGCGAGCGATGTCATGCAACAGCCGATCAAGCAATTCGATCGGCGCTGTTTCGTTGCCATGGATCCCTGCCGACAGCAGCAGGTCCAAGCCATTATCACGGGCTTCGGGCGGCCGGACTTCCAGCGCGCCCTCGCTTAACCAGCGCATGCGCACGCCTTCGACAGTCAGTTGAGTCTTCTCCGCCGGTTCACGGCCGGCGAGGGTCAGTTCAAGCAGTTTGCCGAGGGCGAGCATAGAGCGATTTCCTTAGTGGTCGTGATTGCAATCCGGGCCGTGAACGTGTTCCTCGTCGCCGAGGTCAGCGGGTTCCATCTCCAGTTGCAGACTTACAAGGTTAGTCGCCAATGGACGCAGCAGCAGGTTGGCGTATTCCTCGTCATCTTCTTCGACGTCCACGCCGATCAGCAGTTGGCCGCGGCCGTCCTGCTGGATCCACAGCTCTTTGCCTTGCCACATGACCGCGACGCGGGTGCAGGAAGTTTCCAGTTGCGTGCCGTCGGTGTCTTCAAGGATCAGCTGCAGTTTGTCGCTCATGTGATTACGCTCTCATTGGAGATGATGCAGTGCGCCGTCGTGCCCGACAGCGCACCGTCGATCAATTGATCTGGAATGGATAAACCGCGCCCAGTTTAAGGATTTGCGTCAGTTCATCCAGTGCCGTCCGGCACTCAAGCAACAATTGCGGATCCGCCAGATCGTTTTCGGTCATGCGGTCGCGGTAGTGCTTGTTAACCCATTCGGTCAACGTGCCGTACAACGGTGCCGTCATGATAACCCCTGGGTTGACCGCCGCCAGTTCGGTTTCGTTGAGCGCGACGCGCAACCTCAGGCAAGCAGGGCCACCGCCGTTCTGCATGCTCTGCTTGAGATCGAACACCTTCACTTCACGGATCAGGCCGCCAGAGCTGGTCAAACCCTGCAGGTACTGCCAGACACGCTCGTTGCCACGGCACTCTTCCGGAACGATCAAGAGCATCGAGCCGTCAGGACGCGACAGCAATTGGCTATTGAACAGGTAGGAACGGACCGCGTCTTCGACGGTTACTGCGGAACGCGGTACGCAGATCGATTGAAATTTCCCACCGACCTTGGCGAGTTTGCTCTGCAACTCGGCCAGCATCTTATCGGTCTCGAGGAACGCGTCCTCGTGATAGAACAACACTTCCCCATTACCTACGGCGATCACGTCGTTGTGGAACACGCCCTGATCGATCACCGATGGGTTCTGCTGGGCATAGACCACACCGTCGTCCTTCAAGCCGTGCAGGCGAGCGACGGCCTGGGAAGCTTCGAGGGTCTGGCGCGCCGGGTACTTCTGCGGCGCCGGGTAGCGGGTGTCGAACGCACTGCGACCGAACACGAAGAACTCGACACCGGCTTCGCCGTATTCGCGGCAGAAACGGGTGTGGTTGGCCGCACCTTCGTCACCGAACTGCGCTACGGCCGGCAACGCGGCGTGATGAGCAAAGTGCTTCTGGTCGGCAAACATCGCCCCCAGCACACGGCTGGTGGTCGGGTGTTCAATGCTGCGGTGGTATTTGCAGTTGAGGTTGGCGGCGGTGAAGTGCACACGGCCGTCCGCAGTGTCGGCACTCGGGCTGACGGTGGCGGCGTTGGCGACCCACATGCTCGACGCCGAGCAACTGGCAACCAGCAGCGGCATCGCGTCTTTGGCGGCACGTTCGATCACTTCGGCATCGGTGCCGTTGAAACCCAGGCGACGCAGTGCGGCCACATCCGGGCGCTCTTGCGGGGCTAGCACGCCTTGCTGAAAGCCCATGTCCATCAGCGCTCTCATCTTCGCCAAGCCTTGCAGTGCCGCTTCTTTCGGATTCGACGACTGCTGGCTGTTGCTCTGGGATGCGACGTTGCCGTAGGACAGGCCGCCGTAGTTATGGGTCGGCCCCACTAGACCGTCAAAATTGACTTCATAGGATTTCATCAGCGAGGCTCCACGAGAATCTGTTTGTTATAGGCATCAGGTAACAATTCAGTAAGACCGAGTTGCGGCCTTCGCGAGCAGGCTCGCTCCCACAGGGGAAAGCATTCCAAATGTGGGAGCGAGCCTGCTCGCGAATGGGGGCTACGCCATCTTCACGCCAGGCGTCAGGGCCGCTGGCAGCACCAGGCTCGGCGTTTCCAGCGAGGCCACTGGATACGCACAGTAATCCGCCGCGTAGTAGGCACTGGCGCGGTGGTTGCCCGAGGCGCCGACACCGCCGAATGGCGCGCTGCTCGCGGCACCGGTCAGTTGCTTGTTCCAGTTGACGATGCCGGCGCGGCTTTCCAGCCAGAATTGCTGGTAACGCGCTTCGGAGTCCGACAGCAACCCGGCCGCCAGGCCGTATTGGGTGTCGTTGGCCTCAGCAATGGCCGCTTCAAAATCAGCGTAGCGGATCACTTGCAGCAATGGGCCGAACAGCTCTTCGTCCGGGCGCTCGGCCACGGCGGTCACGTCAAGAATGCCCGGGGTCAGCAAGGCCGCCTGGGCCTGGGGCTGAGTCATTTCCAGCAAGGCCACCGCACCGTTGGCCAGCAGATGTTCCTGCGCATCCATCAGTGCTTTCGCTGCGCCAAGAGAGACCACCGAGCCCATGAACGGCGGTGGCTGCTGATCATAAGTACCGACATCGATCGTCGAACTGACCGATACCAAACGCGCCAGCAATGCATCGCCCCAGGCACCTTGCGGCACCAGCAAGCGGCGGGCACAGGTGCAGCGTTGACCGGCAGAAATGAACGCCGACTGAATAATGGTGTACACCGCCGCATCCACATCAGCGACCTGATCGACCACCAGCGGGTTGTTACCGCCCATCTCCAGCGCAAGGATCTTGTCCGGACGACCGGCGAACTGGTTGTGCAGGTGATTGCCGGTGCGGCTGGAACCGGTGAAAAACAGACCGTCGATACCCGGGTTCGCCGCCAGGGCGATTCCCGTTTCGCGAGCGCCTTGCAGCAGGTTCAGCACGCCCGCCGGCAGGCCGGCTTCGATCCAGCACTTGACCGTCAGTTCGGCGACTTTCGGCGTCAGCTCGCTGGGTTTGAATAACACGCTGTTACCGGCCAGCAGCGCCGGGACGATATGACCATTGGGCAGGTGACCCGGGAAGTTGTAAGGACCGAACACCGCCACCACTCCGTGGGGCTTGTGACGCAACACCGCGGTGGCGTCGCCCAGCGGGCCGCTCTTCTCGCCGGTGCGTTCGCGGTAGCTCTGCACCGAAATCGCAATCTTGTTGACCATGCTGGTGACTTCGGTCGCCGCTTCCCACAGGGGTTTACCGGTCTCCTCACCAATGGCGTGAGCCAGTTCGTCGGCGTGGCTCTTCAATACCGCGGCAAAAGCTTCCAATACCGAAATACGTTCTTCCAGCGTTCGACGCGCCCAGCCCGGGAACGCCTGACGTGCGGCTTGCACGGCCGATTCAACTTGAGCGGCAGTGGCGCCTTGACCGGACCACAGTACTTGCTGGGTCACCGGATTAAGCGACTCGAAGGCTTCGCCCTGACCGGCCAGCCATTCACCTGCGATGTATAGCGACTTCATTATTTCGACTCCCGAGCAGCAGACAACGGAACGGCGCGCACCTGATCGCCGGCGTTGAGTTGAAGGCGTTTGGCGGTCAGCGGGTCGACCACCAGCGTGCCGGCGGCGAAGCGTGCGGGGGCGGCAGTGATCCGGCAGTCTTCGCGCTTGCGGTTATGAATAATGAACGGCGTGGCATCGTCGCCCGGCGTGCCGATGGCCAGTACCAGCGCCTGGCTGTCGCGCACCGCGCGGATCTTGCCGGTTTCGCACTCGATCGCAGGACCAGCGTCGAAAATGTCGACATAGCCTTGGTAGCTGAACCCTTCGCTCTTGAGCATCGCCAGCGCCGGCTCGGTGTCCGGGTGTACCTGGCCGATCACGTTGCGCGCATCCGGCGAAAGGAAGCAGGTGTACAGCGGGAATTTCGGCATCAGTTCGGCGATGAACGCCTTGTTGCCCACACCGGTCAGGTAGTCGGCCTGGCTGAATTCCATTTTGAAGAAGTGCCGACCCAGGCTTTCCCAGAACGGTGAGCGCCCGGCGCCATCGGACACGCCGCGCATCTCGGCGATGATCTTGTTGCCGAACAGTTGCGGGAACTCGGCGATGAACAGCATCCGCGCCTTGGACAGCATGCGGCCGTTGAGGCCCGTGCGGTAATCGGCGTGCAGGAACAGTGAGCACAGCTCGGAGTTGCCGGTCAGGTCGTTCGCCAGGAACAACGTGGGGATTTCGCGATAGATGTTCAGCTCTTGCGAGGCGCTGACGGTCAACCCAACCCGGAAGTTGTACCAAGGCTCGCGCAGGCCAACGGCGCCGGCGATGGCGGAAATGCCCACCACGCGACCGTTGTCATCTTCGAGCACGAACAGGTAGTCCGCATCGGCCCGCCCCGCTTCGCCGCGGAAGGTCTTCTCGGCCCAGCCAACCCGATGGGCCAGGCGCTCTTCGTTGGCCGGCAAGGTGGTCAGGCCGGTGCCGGTGCTGCGGGCCAGGTCGATCAGAGCGGGTAAATCGCTGCTGCGTACGGGACGAACGATCATGCTATCTCCTCAAACGGGCCGCTTGCGCCACCCGTGAAACTCGCTGCTTTCAGGCATTTTTTGACGCAGGCGTTAAACCGCCACCAGGCGTACGCTGGCACCTTCACCGACGCCCAGGGCTTCGGCCGCTTCCAGGTCCAGGGTCACGGGTTTACCCGGCGCGTAATCGAGCTCGAGCATGACCGCGCGGTAATCCTGCAACTGGCCGTTGGACACCAGGTATTGGCGACCGACACCTTTGACCGGCTCGCCGATTTTCACTGGCACCACGCGGCTCTGGGCGATCGAGCGGATCCCCGAAACGCGAGCGTGCAAGGTCGGGCCACCGTCGAAGATGTCAATGTAGTGATCGGTCTCGAAGCCTTCGCGCATCAGAATGTCGAAGGTGATCTGCGCCCGCGGGTGCACCTGGCCCATCGCTTCCTGAGCGGAGTCCGGCAGCAGCGGCACATAGATCGGGTAATGCGGCATCAGCTCGGCCAGGAACGTACGGCTCTTCAGTCCGCACAGACGCTCGGCTTCAGCGTAGTTGAGGTCGAAGAAGTTGCGGCCGATGGCATCCCAGAACGGCGAGTCGCCATTTTCGTCGCTGTAACCGACGATCTCGGTCACCACGGAATCGGCGAAACGCTCCGGATGGCTGGCCACGAACAGCAGGCGTCCACGGGAATTGAGCTCGGACCATGGCGATCCCACCAGCTCGCGCTGCACGTAGAAACTGGTCAGCAGGCTGTTGCCGGTCAGGTCGTGGCACTGGGAAAGCACGTGAATCTTGTTATGAATCTTCAGCTCGCGGGAGGCGTGCACGAAGGTTTCATTACGGAAACTGTAGAACGGCTCGGAATAACCGGCCGAGGCCACGATGGCCGAGCAGCCCACCAGTTTGCCGGTGGAGGCGTCTTCGAGGACGAAGAAATAGCTTTCTTCGCCGTTGAAACTCACTTCGGCGGCAAACGAGGCTTCGCTCGCGGCGATCTTGTCGCTCAGGCGTTCAACGTCATCCGGCAGGGAAGTGACACCAATCGGGCTGTCCGCAGCCAGACGCTGTACCTCGCCCAGATCAGCCATTTGCGCGGGGCGCATCACCAGCATGGTGTCACTCCTTTTTTTAAACTCTTTGAGGAAAATAAGCCGGCCCCGCCTTGGGACTCCTGTAGGAGCGAGCTTGCTCGCGATGGAGTGTCAGTCGACATCAATGTGGCTGATCCACCATCGCGAGCAAGCTCGCTCCTACAGAAGAGCGGGGCCGGCATAAAAATTAGGTTCGACGCCTGAATCGTCAGGCGCCGAAGGGTCCATCAGGCTTGCGTCAGTTTTGCCGCAGCGCGTTCGAAGCGATCCAGGCCGGCATCGATATCGGCGTCTTCCACCACCAGGCTTGGCGCGAAACGAACCACGTCGGGACCGGCTTGCAACACCATCAGGCCTTCTTTTTCAGCGGCGTTGAAGATGTCCTTGGCTTTGCCTTTCCAGGCATCGCTCAGCACGCAACCGATCAACAGGCCCATGCCACGCACCTTGGTGAACAGGCCGTACTTCTCGCCGATCTGCTCAAGGCGCGCCTTGAATTTATCGTGCTTGGCGTTCACGCCGTTCAGCACTTCAGGGGTGTTAACCACGTCGATCACCGCTTCGGCAACGGCACAGGCCAGCGGGTTGCCGCCGTAGGTGGTGCCGTGGGTGCCGACAACCAGGTGCTTGGCCAGGTCTTCGGTGGTCAGCATGGCCGCGATCGGGAAACCGCCGCCCAGGCTCTTGGCGCTGGTCAGGATGTCCGGGATCACTCCGTAGTGCTGGTAGGCAAACAGATGGCCGGTACGGCCCATGCCGGTTTGCACTTCGTCGAAAATCAGCAGCGCGTTGTGGGCGGTGCACAGCTCACGGGCGCCTTGCAGGTATTCGAGTTCGGCCGGGATCACGCCGCTTTCGCCCTGGATCGGCTCCAGTACAACAGCACAAGTCTTGTCGGAAATGGCGGCTTTCAGTGCGGCCAGATCGTTGTACGGCACGTGGGTGATACCGGTGATCTTCGGACCGAAGCCGTCGGAGTACTTCGACTGGCCACCGACGTTCACTGTGAACAGGGTGCGGCCGTGGAAGCTGTTGAGCGCGGCGATGATTTCGTACTTTTCGCTGCCGAAACGATCGTGGCCGACACGACGGGCCAGCTTGAAAGCGGCCTCGTTCGCTTCAGCGCCGGAGTTGCAGAAGAACGCACGGTCGGCAAAGGTGGCATCGATCAGCTTATGGGCCAGGCGCAGAGCAGGCTCATTGGTGAACACGTTGGACACGTGCCACAGCTTGTTGGCCTGCTCGGTCAAGGCACCGACCAGTGCCGGATGTGCATGGCCCAATACGTTAACGGCAATCCCGCCGGCGAAGTCGATCAGCTCGCGGCCGGACTGATCCCAGACGCGGGAACCTTCGCCACGTACCGGAATGAAAGCGGCAGGCGCGTAGTTGGGAACCATTACCTGGTCGAAATCGGCGCGTTGTACCGCAGCGTGCTCAACGGACATCGGAGTCTCCTGAAGAGAAAACACTCGCCTGAAACTGGCGAGCGATGGGGGGATTGTAAGGACAGTTTTCAGCCTAGCCTTGCCGCCAAGCGACAACTTCTTATAGCGCAAACCCCGGTTTTTCCCGGGTTTACGGCAATGCGACATATAGGGTCGCAAAGGCGCAGTTTAACTGTACGAGGCAGTTAACGGCAGGGTTGCCCGGATTTGATTTGCCTGAAATGCAAAAGGCCATGGGAGCAGTTCCATGGCCTTTTGCAGGTGTGAATGCGTTACCGCCTTTGAGGTTAGCCGCGCTCCGCCGGCACCGAAGACAATTCGAACGGGCTGCTGCTGCGTCGCTGGTTGCGATCTTCGCGCGGCGTGGCGCCGAAGAAGTTGCGATAAGCACTGGAGAAATGCGGCCCCGAGGAGAAACCGCAGGAAAGGCCGATCTGGATGATCGACTTGCTGGTTTGCATCAACATCTGCCGCGCCTTGTTCAGGCGCAGTTCCAGGTAGTACTGGCTCGGCACACGATTGAGGTACTGCTTGAAGATCCGCTCCAACTGCCGACGGGACACGCACACATGCTGGGCGATTTCGTCAGTGGTCAGCGGCTCTTCGATGTTGGCTTCCATCAGCAACACAGCCTGGGTCAGCTTCGGATGGCTCGAGCCGAGACGATTCTGCAACGGAATACGCTGACGCTCACCGCCTTCACGGATGCGCTCGACCACCAGTTCTTCCGATACCGCGCCAGCCAGCTCCGCGCCGTGATCACGGGCCAGCACCGCCAACAGCAAATCAAGTACCGACATACCACCGCACGCGGTCAGGCGATCGCGATCCCAGTCGAACAGATGACTGGTGGCGATGACCTTCGGAAAGCGCTCGGCGAAATCGTCCTGCCAGCGCCAGTGCACGGCGGCGCGATAGCCGTCGAGCAACCCCAGTTGCGCCAACGGATAGACACCGGCCGACAGACCTCCGATCACGCATCCGGAGCGCACCAATTGCTTGAGGGCACTGCTGAGCGCCGGTGCCAAAGTGGTCGGCGGCTCGTCGGCGAGCAGGAACAATTTCTGAAAGTTTTCAAGCTTGCCGGTCCAGGCTTCACCGGGCAATTGCCAGGCGCTGTCGGTCGACGGCTCGGCTTGCAAGAACGACAGCTCGTAGACCACGTCCGGATGCACACGCTGGGCAACACGCAAGGCCTCCTCAGCCAGCGCCAGCGTCAGTGCTTTAGTGCTGGGCCAAATCAGGAAACCAATTCGATGGGCAGTCATGGGCGGGCAATCCGAAACAAAGAACAGTGATGAAGGCACGGGCCAATGCTAGCCCGTATACGCAAACAAGTGCAGTTCCCTGTAGGAGCGAGCATGCTCGCGATGGACTCGAGGACTGCGCGGGGTGTCAGGCACCCAACGTTATCGTTGACGACCATCGCGAGCATGCTCGCTCCTACAGGGAAACCGGTCGGCGTTTAGGTTGCGAAGCATGCACGATCCTGGTGCACAACGGCAGCTCTGATTACTTCAAGCTACCGGACAGGAATTGTTGCAGACGCTCGGATTGCGGGTTCACCAGCACTTCACGCGGGTTACCGCTTTCTTCGACGACACCTTTGTGCAGGAACACCAACTGGTTCGACACTTCGCGGGCAAAGCCCATTTCGTGGGTCACCACCACCATGGTCCGGCCTTCCTGGGCCAGGGCCTGCATCACCTTCAATACGTCGCCGACCAGCTCAGGGTCGAGCGCCGAGGTCGGTTCGTCAAACAGCATCACTTCCGGCTCCATCGCCAGCGCACGGGCAATCGCCACGCGCTGCTGTTCGCCGCCGGACATGTGGCCCGGATAAGCGTCTTTACGATGCGCCACGCCAACCTTGTTCAGGTAGTGCTCAGCCTTTTCACGGGCTTCGGCCTTGGACACGCCCAGCACGTGAACCGGCGCTTCCATGATGTTTTCCAGTGCAGTCATGTGCGACCACAGGTTGAAGTGCTGGAATACCATCGACAGGCGCGAACGCATGCGTTGCAGCTGTTTCGGATCGGCAGCCTTGAGTGCGCCGTCCTTGTTTGCCACCAGTTTCAGCTCTTCGTTATTGAGCAGGATCTTGCCCGCGTGCGGCTGCTCCAGCAGGTTGATGCAGCGCAGGAAGGTACTTTTGCCGGAGCCACTGGAGCCGATGATGCTGATCACATCGCCAGCCGCCGCTTTCAGGGACACGCCCTTGAGCACTTCGTGACTGCCATAGCGTTTATGCAGGTCTTGGACTTCAAGTTTGTACATGCGGTCGGTTCTCACAAAAAGCAGTCAGTCAGTCGTTGAGCAAGCGCCCGTGACGCAGCGCTTCGCGCCCCGCCACCTTGGCCAGCCAGAAACCGGGTTGGGCATAACGCAGCCGTTCAATGGCAAACAGCACCCCGGAGGTACCAGCACACACCGTGCTGACCCGATCCGCCAGCGGATCAATCACTTCGAAAATCTCGTCACCGGCTTCGATCCACTCGCCGGGCTGACGCAGAAAACTCACCACGCCCGGATGCGGCGCGAACAACAATTCGGTGCCTTCGAACGGCATGCCTTCGCACGCATCCTGTGCAGGTTCAGGCCAGTCGCCGCTGATCAAACCCTGCTCGGCGAGGAACGCCAGAATACCTTCGGCGTACGCCTCGGTTTCAGCACGACCGGTGTCCGCCTGACCACCCAATTCAAGGGTAGTCGCCAGGCACGCCAGGGGAATCTGCGCATCCGGGAACAAGCGTGACAAACGCAACCACGACAACGAACAGGCTTCATCAAAGGAGCTGCCACCGGAATCTTCCGCCAGCAAGCCAACCCGCACATTCAGGTGCGCCGCCAGCGAACGCCACTGCGGCCAGTGCTGCGGCAAGGCGTACATGTGCAGCGCCGCTTCGGCATCGCAATGCAGGTCCAGTACCACATCGGCGGTGCAGGCGTGACTGAGCAACACGCGTTGCATGCCTTGCAGCTGGCTGCTCGCCTCTGGCAGGGCCGCCAGATGATCGCTCATGGCCTGGCGGATCAAACGGATATTGGCGTGTGGATCATCACCCAGTTTTCCGGCGAGCTGAGCGGCCACAGGCGCGCTGAGCTCAACGAAATCACGGTTGAA
This sequence comes from Pseudomonas baetica, assembly GCF_051216495.1. Lineage (GTDB taxonomy): Bacteria > Pseudomonadota > Gammaproteobacteria > Pseudomonadales > Pseudomonadaceae > Aquipseudomonas > Aquipseudomonas baetica_B. The sequence goes on from NZ_JBPKAM010000017.1 coordinate 36,236, forward strand.
ATTCTTGCCGCTGCCGGCCTCGAAACGCCCTTGATGATTACCCTGCAACAGTTGACCGAGGCCCAGTGGATTGGCCACCGGCACCAGTTCGATCACACCATTGAGCAAGCCTTGGGCTTCGAGTTCGGCCAAGCGCTTTTTCAGCGCCCAGGCCGTGCGCATGCCCGGCAGTTCATCGGCGTGGAGACTGGCCTGGATGTAGGCCTTGCGCTCGCCACTGCCGAAGCGGAATACCGAAATTTTGCGCTCGCTACCGAGGTGGCTCCACGGCAACACATGATCGATGCGTTCCATATCAGTGTTTCCGTGGGGCCAGGTAACCCAGCCAGCGACGCTCGGCCAGCTTGAACAGCTTCACCAGAATGAAGGTCAGGCACAGGTAGAACACACCAGCGGTGATGTACGCCTCGAACGGCAGATAGAACTGGGCGTTGACCGTGCGCGCGGCACCAGTGATGTCGATCAGGGTCACGATGGATGCCAGACTGGTGGTCTGCAGCATCATGATCACTTCGTTGCTGTACTGCGGCAGCGCCCGGCGCAGGGCCGACGGCAGCAGGATGCGCTTGTACATCTTGACCCGCGACATGCCCATGGCCTTGGCCGCTTCGATCTCGCCATTGGGCGTGGCGCGCAGGCTGCCGGCGATGATTTCGGCGGTGTAGGCGCTGGTGTTGATCGCGAAGGCCAGGCAGGCACAGAACGTCGCGCTGGACAGCCATGGCCACAGGAAGCTCTCGCGCACGGCCTGGAACTGCGCCAATCCGTAGTAGATCAGGAACAGTTGCACCAGCATCGGCGTGCCGCGAATCACGTAGGTGTAGAGCCACGCGGTCATGTTGACCACGGCGTTTTTCGACACGCGCATCAAGCCCAGCGGCAACGCACACAACAAGCCGAAGAACAGCGACAGCGCGAGCAGTTTGAGGGTGGTCACCAGGCCGCCGAGGTACAGCGGCAAGGCCTCCCAAATGACGTTGTAGTCGAAGATCATAGCTCAGCCGCCCTTACGCCTACCGAGTAGCGCTTCTCGAGGTGACGCAGTGCCAGCAACGAGACGCTGGTGATCACCAGGTACAGCGCCGCCACTGCGAGGAAGAAGGTGAAAGGCTCGCGGGTGGCATCGGCCGCCTGCTTGGCCTTGAACATCATGTCTTGCAGACCCACCACCGAAATCAGCGCGGTGGCCTTGGTCAGTACCAGCCAATTGTTGGTGAAACCCGGAATCGCCAGGCGAATCATCTGCGGCACCAGCACCCGGAAGAACACCTGGAAGCTACTCATGCCGTAAGCCATGCCAGCTTCGGCCTGCCCCTTGGGAATCGCCATGAATGCGCCACGGAAGGTTTCCGACAGGTACGCACCAAAGATGAAGCCCAGGGTGCCGATACCGGCAGCCAGTGGGTTCAGGTCGATGTATTCGTCATAGCCCAGCATCGGCGCGACGCGATTGAGCATGTCCTGGCCGCCGTAGAAGATCAGCAGGATCAGCACCAGGTCGGGAATCCCGCGGATCACCGTGGCATACAGATCGCCCAGCCAGGCCAGCCAGCGCACCGGCGACAGGCGCAGCGCCACGCCGATCAGGCCCAGGACAATGGCCAGGGCCATGGACGACAAGGCGAGCTGAAGCGTCAGCCAAACGCCATCGAGGATGACAGCCCCGTAGCCTTTCAACATGATTCAGGTCCTCGAAAGTTGGGATGAAAAAATGGCGCAAACCTCAGAGATCCTGTTGCTTGCGCCATTTCGGACTTGTCGATGCGATGTACTTACTGGCCGTAAATATCGAAGTCGAAGTATTTGTCCTGGATTTGCTTGTACTTGCCATTCTCGCGGATGGCGGCGATGGCGGCGTTGAGCTTGTCCAGCTCAGCCTTGTCGCCCTTGCGCACGGCGATACCCACACCGTCACCAAAGTATTTGACGTCAGTGAACGCCGGGCCGGTGAAGGCGAAACCCTTGCCAGCATCGGTTTTCAGGAAGCCGTCATTGAGCAGCGTAGCGTCTGCCACGGTGCCGTCGAGGCGGCCGGCGCTGACATCCAGATAAATTTCGTTCTGCGAACCGTATGGCTTGATCTCGGCACCCAGCGGAGCCAGGACTTCGCGGGCGAAACGCTCGTGGATCGAACCGCGTTGCACGCCGATGTTCTTGCCTTTGAGTTCGGTCAGGTTGTCGCTGACCTGAGTGCCGGCCTTCATCACCAGACGCGCCGGGGTGTTGTAGTACTTGTTGGTGAAGTCCACAGACTTCTTGCGGTCCTCAGTGATCGACATGGACGACAGGATCGCGTCGATCTTGCGCACCTTAAGTGCGGGGATCAGGCCGTCGAACTCTTGCTCGACCCACACGCACTTGACCTTCATCTCTTCGCACAGGGCGTTGCCGATGTCGTAGTCGAAACCAACGATGCTGCCGTCCGGTGCTTTGGACGCGAATGGAGGGTACGCCGCTTCGATACCGATTTTCAGGGGTTTTTCGTCAGCGAAAGATGGCATGGACAGCACGGCGGACATTGCCAGGGCGCCAAGCAGCACGAGTTTCTTCATCTTGGGACTCCATCGGTAAAGGGCTAAAACGGCAGAGTGAGCGACAGCCCAATATGCGAATGAGTGGAACCGGAAAGCGTTGCTGCGTCCTAGGAAGCGTGTGCGAAATTTCAACACAGGCAACGACGAGCGAATGATCGGCATTCTAACGACAGGCCCGAAGCCGATATTTCTTCAATGCGACAACTAGTTACAGAAGCGCCGAGAAAGCCGTTTGGGCACATTGACAGCCCTGCAAAATCATGCAAAGGCAAAAGAAGGTAAACCCATCTATGTAGCAAATTGCGGGCCTATTATTGGCAAACCCTTCTAATCCGGCAAGCGCAGCGTGGGGTGTTATTTTTTCGGGGCGCTTTTATGGCCCGAATAATGGGCGCCGCGTTTCCCTATGCCTCGTAATGGCACGGAGCGGTTACACATTCAGTTACTTGAGAATGGACAGGTAACAATGGGAAAGCACTGACAGGGGAAGTCGATAATTATTGACTGGTGTTTATGCGGTGCCTGATCCGGCGCCATCGCTGGCAAGCCAGCTCCCACAGGGCTCGATGTTGGAATACATATTGTGTTTCAACACAGCAACCTGTGGGAGCTGGCTTGCCAGCGATGAGGCCTGCCCGATCAATGCAAAAACATCAGGCAATAAAAAGCCCCACCAGGCAAAACACCTGGCAGGGCTTCGATGACTCCGAATGCTACTTACGCCACATTCATCGTCTTGTGCGTATCAATCAAATGCTGCACCACACCCGGGTCGGCCAGGGTGGAGATATCGCCCAACCCTTCGTATTCGGCGGTGGCAATCTTGCGCAGGATCCGGCGCATGATCTTGCCCGAACGGGTCTTCGGCAGCCCCGGTGCCCACTGGATGACATCCGGCGAAGCAATCGGGCCGATTTCCTTGCGCACCCAGTTCTTCAGTTCCAGGCGCAGTTGCTCGTTCGGTTCCTCGCCATTTTTCAGCGTGACATAGACATAAATGCCCTGCCCTTTGATGTCGTGCGGCACACCGACCACTGCCGCTTCGGCGACTTTCGGGTGCGCAACCATCGCGCTTTCGATCTCGGCAGTACCCATGCGGTGGCCGGACACGTTGAGCACGTCGTCCACGCGACCGGTGATCCAGTAGTAACCATCGGCATCGCGACGGGCGCCGTCACCGGTGAAATACATGCCACGGAAGGTCTTGAAGTAGGTATCGACGAAGCGGTCGTGGTCGCCGTACAGGGTACGGGCCTGGCCTGGCCACGAATCGAGAATCACCAGGTTGCCCTCGGCCTCGCCTTCGATGATGTTGCCCAGGTTGTCCACCAGGGCCGGCACCACGCCGAAGAACGGACGCGCGGCGGAACCCGGCTTCATGGCATGCGCCCCCGGCAGTGGGCTCATCATGTTGCCGCCAGTTTCGGTCTGCCACCAGGTATCGACGATCGGGCAACGGGACTTGCCGACATTCTTGTAGTACCAGTCCCAGGCTTCCGGGTTGATCGGCTCGCCCACCGAACCGAGCAGGCGCAGGCTGCTGCCATCGGCGCCTTCAACGGCGGCGGTGCCCGAAGCCATCATCGCGCGAATGGCGGTTGGCGCGGTGTAGAGGATGTTGACTTTGTGCTTGTCGACGATCTTCGCCACCCGGGTGATGTCCGGGTAATTCGGCACGCCTTCGAACAGCAGCGTGGTCGCACCATTGGCCAGCGGGCCGTAGACGATGTAGCTGTGACCGGTGACCCAGCCGACGTCGGCGGTGCACCAGTAGATTTCGCCTGGGCGGTAGTCGAACACGCGCTCATGGGTCATGGCCGCGTAAAGCAGATAACCGCCAGTGGTGTGCTGCACGCCCTTCGGCTTGCCGGTGGAACCGGAGGTGTAGAGGATGAACAGCGCTTCTTCGGCGCCCATCTCTTTCGGTGCGCAAACGGTGCCAGCCACTTTCATCAGGTCTTCGAACCAGATGTCGCGGTGCTGATTCCACTTGATATCGCCACCGGTGCGCTTGCACACGATGACTTTCTGGATGCTGCTGGTTTCCGGGTTGGTCAGGGCATCGTCAACGTTGGCCTTGAGCGGGATCTTCTTGCCGGCACGGATGCCTTCGTCGGCAGTGATCACCACTTTCGAACGGCAGTCGATGATGCGACCGGCCAGAGCCTCCGGCGAGAAGCCGCCGAACACTACCGAGTGGATCGCACCGATCCGGGTACAAGCCAACATGGCGACCACGGCTTCGGGGATCATCGGCATATAGATCGTCACCACGTCGCCGCGGTGCACGTCCTGGCCACGCAGGGCGTTGGCGAACTTGCAGACTTGTTCGTGGAGCTCGCGGTAGGTGATGTTGCGACTTTCGGCAGGGTCATCCCCTTCCCAAATGATTGCGACTTGATCGCCGCGCTCGGCCAGGTGACGGTCGAGGCAGTTGTAGGAAACGTTCAGGGTGCCGTCGGCGAACCATTTGATGTCGACATGGTGATCGTCGAAGGAGGTCTGCTTCACCGTGGTGAAAGGCTTGATCCAGTCGAGGCGCTTGGCTTGCTCGCGCCAGAAACCGTCCGGGTTGACGACCGACTGCTGGTACATGGCCTTGTAGGTCGCTTCATCAGTCAGCGTATTGGCCAGAACCTCGGGACGAACGGGATACAGGGAAGCCGCACTCATCTTTCTTACCTCGGTGGAATAGTTGTTTTTGTATGGCCACTGTTTTAGCCGGGCGGTGCCTATAGAACCATTCGACGATGGTAGTAACAAGCCCGTACAAATTGTCCTGATTAGCCACCACCTACTCTGTAGGAGCGAGCCTGCTCGCGATGGTCGCCAACGATAACGCGCCCAGCCTGACACCCCATGTAGCCCTCAGGTTCATCGCGAGCAAGCTCGCTCCTACAGAAGAAGAGGTTATTCAGGGATTGTTACAGGATCTGTCAAAAGTGTTTATCAGAACCACATCTATATGAACGTATCCCCCGCCCCTAAAATCTGCCTCGCCAACCCGGCAACCTGAGTTAACACGTTACAGCCCCCACGAAGGCCGTTAACCCAAACCAAGTAGTGCAGTTCCACACGCAACCCCAAAAAGGTTGCGTGACCCCCTTCGCCCTCAAAAAGGTAAAACCTAAATGAAAGCTTTATTGGTTCTGGTCCTCAGCAGCCTGTGCGCAACCGCCATGGCAGACGAGATTCAGACTGATGTCGCGCAGCAACAACCGGCTATCGAGGAATACACTTACTCCATGAACCTGGACATCGCCAAAGTTGTTTCCATGAGCGAAGTTCCAAATGTTTGCGAAGTGGTCCCGGCGAAAATGGAATATGACGACTCCAAAGGTCAGCGCCATATTCTGCGTTACAGCGTGATGGGTAACGGCTGCTCCGGCGGCTGATCAAAACTGCACCGAATCGGCCACCTTTGCGCCTTGCGCCCAAGGTCGATTTCAGCCCGATTTCGGTCGGGCTCAGTTGTGTCTGGAGTCATCGAAAAGCGTTTCAAAACACAAGATGTAGTAAAAAACATCGTTTTCCGCTCATTTTTTGAGCAATTGCGCAGTCAAGCCATTTTTACGAAAAAAAATCTGCTCCCGCCAAAGCCCCATAAACCCTCGCTCTGACCGAAAAACCTGCCCTCTCGGCCGCTCCATGCGCGGATTCGCCCCACCACGGCCGTAAAAATTTCCCTATAATGCCGCCTTAAACGGGCCTGCAATATTCCCTTACAGGGATGACAGCCAGTCTGAAGCCCACGCTGAAGTCTTCACCGATTTCCGCGCCCGTCAGAGGCTCTCGGACCCCGTACAAAATTATGTTTATTTGCCTGCGTGTACCGCTGCAAAAAACGCTATCCAACGCGGTCAGTACGACCGTGTGAAAAACCAGACCATCACATTTCACACGGGCAATCTGGCCCTCACGCAGGAGACGACACGTCATGCTGAGCTGGGACGAATTCGACAAAGAAGACACGGAAGTAGTGGCCAAGAGCGCAAACGCCGGCCACGCTGCTGAAGCCACCATGGACCGTCTCGACAGCGCCGGCGGTGCCGCCGCCCTGGAAGCCCGCGCCGTGACCGCTGCTGACTCCGCCGCCGTGGCCCGCGCCAAAGCCGCCCTGGATTCCCTCGACGTCGCCGAAGGCCTGGCCGAACTCGAAGGCGCCTCCGCCCGTGTCGCCGTTGACGAAAAGCGCATGATCAACTGCCGCGCCGACCTCAACCAACTCGTGCCTTTCAAGTACGACTGGGCCTGGCAGAAGTACCTGGACGGCTGCGCAAACCACTGGATGCCGCAAGAAGTCAACATGACCGCCGACATCGCCCTCTGGAAAAACCCGGAAGGCCTGACCGACGACGAGCGCCGCATCGTAATGCGCAACCTCGGCTTCTTCTCCACCGCCGACTCCCTGGTTGCCAACAACCTGGTCCTGGCCGTGTACCGCCTGATCACCAACCCGGAATGCCGCCAGTACATCCTGCGCCAGGCCTTCGAAGAGGCGATCCACACCCACGCCTACCAGTACTGCATCGAATCGCTGGCCATGGATGAAGGTGAAATCTTCAACATGTACCACGAGATCCCATCGGTCGCGAAAAAAGCCACCTGGGGCCTGAAATACACCCGCTCGATCTCCGACCCGAAATTCACCACCGGCACCGTCGAGACCGACAAGGAACTGCTGCGCAACCTGATCGCCTACTACTGCGTTCTGGAAGGCATCTTCTTCTACTGCGGCTTCACCCAAATCCTCTCCATGGGCCGCCGCAACAAAATGACTGGCGTCGCCGAGCAGTTCCAATACATCCTGCGCGACGAATCCATGCACCTGAACTTCGGCATCGACGTGATCAACCAGATCAAAATCGAAAACCCACACCTGTGGGATGCCGAAATGAAGGAAGAAGCCTCGCAGATGATCCTGCAGGGTACTCAGCTGGAAATCGAATACGCCCGCGACACCATGCCTCGCGGCGTTCTGGGCATGAACGCGGCGATGATGGAGGACTACCTCAAGTTCATCGCTAACCGTCGGTTGTCGCAGATCGGTTTGAAGGAAGAGTACCCAGGGACCACTAACCCGTTCCCTTGGATGAGCGAGATCATGGACTTGAAGAAAGAGAAGAACTTCTTTGAGACTCGCGTGATTGAGTATCAGACTGGTGGGGCGTTGAGCTGGGATTGATTTCTCCCCAAAAAACGCTGAACTTGGAGGGCTACTTTATGTAGCCCTTTTTATTCATTTGAAAAACAAACATTACACGCTAACTGGGGTTAAAATAAATCACGTAAGACGAAATACACGCAAACCAAATGTAGAATGCAATTATCTGATGCCGCCTAAGACTAGGCTAGAAAGTACCGCCATTTTTCTTTTTCCGCTCTTCATTTTATGAGAAGATAGAAATAACTAAATCTAAACTTCAAAAATTCAACCTAAAAACCAGCTAATAATGCTAAGGGTAAGCGACGAGTCAAAAATGGTAAGAAAAGAATTAGCCAGAAATGACATGACCTGTCTCGACTATTCGCACGAATTGGGTTTGCTGTATCGGTCAAAAACCACAAAAAAGCATAAGAAAGACCATGGTCAGTTTATGACCCCACCAAACATTGCCACATTTATGGCTGAAAAGCTTCTGGAAAAACAAAATAGTAATTTTCTGAAAATTTTAGATCCGGCAGCAGGAACTGGAATTTTAATTTCAGCTTTAATTGAAGAAATTTTAAAACTTAAAAAAAAACCATTAAGAATTGAAGTTACAGCTTTTGAAATTGATCCTTCGCTAGCTCCGTACTTAAAGGAACTCGAAACCCTTCTCCATAAAAAACTTAGTCCTCATACAATAGAGTACAAGCTAACAATAATATTCGATGATTTTTTACTTTCAAACATTACCGACAAATACGATCTCATCATAACAAACCCCCCCTTCTTCAAACTTAGAAAAGACGATCCGCGATCGATCTCTCAAATTGATGTCGTGCACGGACAACCAAACATATATGGTTTGTTTATGTCTAAATGCGCGGACACTTTAGCTACAGAAGGGTCGGCATGTTTTTTAACACCCCGTAGTTGGACCAGCGGTAAATACTTCAAAAAATTAAGAGCAAAACTAAACACCTTAAATCTTTTCTCTGCGCACCTATTTGAAAGTAGAAATGCACCTTTTTCGAATGATCGCATTCAACAAGAATCGATGATTACTTGGTACAAAAAATCAAGCACCTCAATTCAAAATATCAATCTATCCTTTAGCATTGGAGAACATGATATTGCCCAGAGAAAAAGTCGTACCTCTTCTGAAGAAGAGATTTTTGCAGACGACGATTTCAGCTTAACCTTCATAAAAGAAGGCAAAGAACTTTCTATAAAGTCATTACCATTTACATTTTCCTCATGCGGTTTGAAAGCATCTACAGGAAAAGTTGTTCCTTTTCGAACAAAAGAACATATAAGACCAGTAAAATCAGAAAACACAGAACCACTTTATTGGATGCAGCACACTCATCAAATGAGCATTCAATGGCCCATTGGAATGAAAAAAGAACATATTATTTGTTCAAATGATACCGAAAAACTAGGCATCATTAATTCAAACTACGTCCTCGTAAGAAGATTTAGCCCCCAAGACGCATCGCTGCATGTTATTGCCGCTCCACTTTTACAAACAGCGGCGAAAATGGTATTTATTGAAAATCATCTAAATTACATTTTCAAAAAAAATGGATTACTATCCGCAGAAGAAGTTTATGGCATTGCTTATTATCTCAACTCAAAACCAGTAAGCAATTACTTTTCCGAAAGACTCGGTCACACTCAAATTAATGCTGGCGATATAAACAAACTCCCCTGCCCCTCACTAGGCACATTGCAAAGAATCGGAAAAATATTGATAACAAAAAACAACCTCTCAAATGACGAAAAGGATATATTCAGCTATATTTATAGCGATTGCTTCCCCCTCCCCCCCAATGAGAGCCAAGAATGTCAAAAATATTAATAAAAAGCGCTCCATTTGATATTGCTGCGCGGCTCCCGCTACAACTTGGTCGAGAAAGCATTGCAAGTTCAACTGCGGCTATTGGAGAACTTCTGAAAAATGCTTATGATGCAAATGCTGAAGAAGTCGAGGTGAAATTTGTAAAACTTGACCGAAAAGTTCCTCTTCTCATTATAGAAGATGATGGCGATGGAATGAGCCTAGAGACTTTAGAATCTGTATGGCTAAAAATTGGAACAGAGCACAAATCCGACAAAGTTAAATCCATTGGAAAAAATAGAGTATTCACAGGCGCAAAAGGATTGGGGCGACTTGGGATAGATCGACTCTGTAAAAAGCTTATACTTCAAACCAAAACTGAAGACTCTAACTCAATCGTTGAACTTCACGTCGACTGGAAAAAATACGACGACAAAAAAGCAACTATTTCCAGCATCACACATAAGATATTCAAAAGAATTGCACCAGCTAACACAAAATACGGTGATCTCTTCTCTAGAAAATCAAAAGGAACACGACTAATTCTCGTAGGCCTGAAAGAAAACTGGTCTAAAAGCAGATTAACTAATCTTCGAAATGAAATATCACTACTGGTTTCTCCATTTGCGTCAGTAAATGATTTCGCAATCGACTTTGAATGCCCGCATAGCGAACTTAACGGGAAGTTAAGTTCCGAAAAACTTTTAGACGTGGCTGTATGGACCATAGAAGGTAGCGTAAATAATAACTATCAAGTGAACTTAAAATTTTTACACAACCCAACAGGAGAACTAATCAAATTAGGCCCATTAGAATGGTGTGACTGGCTGCCGGAAAGAGTCAAACCAGAGTGTGGCCCGCTGTCAATGAAAATGTATTATATCCCACAACCTGAAGCAACAAGTGCAAACCGAAAAGAATGGAGTACCTTTATGGAACTTCATAATGGGGTACGCATATACAGAGATTACTTCAGAGTTAGACCGTACGGTGAGCCTTCAGGACGCGGTGATTGGCTTGATTTTGGATTACGAAAAGCGAAGAGCCCCTCAGGCATACGTCAAGGCAACTGGCGCGTTGCTCCGCATCAAGTTCTTGGAGCGGTATTCATAAGTAGATTTGAAAATAGTAACCTTATTGATCAAGCCAACAGAGAAGGAATGGTCGAGACCACAGCCTTCTTTGATTTGCGATCATTCGCAATGAAATTAGTTAGCACCTTTGAAAATATCGCAATTGAACACGCAAGAGCAAATGTACAAACCGACGACTTTGATGCATCAAAAAACGCGCTAAACGAATCAATAGCTAAAAGTAATAAAGCTGTCGCCGAACTCAGTCAAGCGGTCAGCACTGAAGACGAGTTCACACAAGTTGGCCTCAAAGAAAAAATTGCTGAAATAGAAAAATTAGTAATACAGACTCAGAAAGCGTCAGAGCAACATGAAAGGGCTTACGTTGCGATAAGAGAAGAAATTGAAAGAGAAAAAGACACATTAGCAAACTTAGCGTCGCTCGGAATTCTGACAGTTTGCTTTGGTCATGAAGCCAAAGAATTTTGCAACTTAGCTGCGTTGAGTGCTATCGAACTGAAAAATAACTTTATGGAAGGGAAATTCATGATCACCCCGAACCTAGAGGAGCAATTTGCGGATGATTTAAACATTATAATTGACAGCACAAGATTCATAAAAAACTTTGCATCTTTTTCATTGGGAAATGTGAAAAAAGAGAAGAGAAAAAAAGGGAAAATTAGTATTTATCAAATTACTCACCGAGTATTTGATTCGCTTAAAGACTCTCTTTCGAGGCAAAACATAGATATCGACATTACGAACTTGCCAACTGATATTTTAAAGATTAACGCTTTCGAGATTGACTGGGAAAGTATTGTAGTCAATATGATTTCAAATTCAATTTGGGCGTTGCGTGATACTCCGAAAGGAGGAAGAATTATCAGGGTCACGGCAAAGGAAATAGGAAACAATCTCGAGATTAGATTCTCAGATAGTGGGTGTGGTGTAGAGGCCGGCACGGAGCGTCATTTATTCAACCCAATGTATAGTACTAGACGAGATGACAAAGGCAATGTGACGGGAACAGGAATGGGTCTATCTATTGTAAGAACATTCGTGGTAGATCATGCCAAAGGGTCTATAAATGTTATACCAAAGGGCGAATTGGGAGGGGCCGAATTTATAATAACAGTTCCAGGAGATACAAAATGATCCCTACAGTCTTATACATCGACGAAGAGCCAAAAGCCCTTAGAGTTAATGGGAGAGCCCTTCAAAGGTGCTTTGGTGACGAGGCTAAAATCGTAGCTATCGAACCAGAAATGTTCAAAGAAAAAATGGTAGAAACTATATTTTCCTACGAAAACATAGGCTCAGTCATTATTGACCAGAAGCTTAAAGCTGCGGGTACGGCAGATTACTTTGGAACAGAATTGGCGGTATCAATACGTCAACTAGATCGTAAAATCCCTGTTTACATTCTTACCAACTTCGCTCAAGAATTGGACCCTGAAAATGGAGATATTGAATATGTATTGAGCAAAGACGATCTAATTGATAGTGATAAAGTTGAAGCTATTTCAGCGCGTCTTCGCAGACACCTTAATATATTCAAGGACATTACTACAGCCAGAAACAATAGATTTGAAGAACTTTTGAGAAAATCTAACTCAATCGGCTTATCGGAAGAAGAGCTTATCGAGTACAAAGAAATTGGTTTCTATAGAGAGCGAAAAATATTAGCATCTGAACTCATTGACGCCGAAGAGCTTAATAGAAAAATATCTCAAGTTGAAAATAAACTGCTTGAAGTTAAAAAACTTTTAGGACTTCATGATTAGCATGTTCTACCCACCTATTAAACGCCGCGCGAAGTACAAACAGACCCGAAGTGGCCAATATTACGCCGACTACTCACAATATTACAGTGAGATTTCTGAAGACTGTCAATTTCGATGCGTTTATTGCGATGTGCTTCTTAAAGAAAATGGTGGAGAGGGGATGCACTTAGATCATTTTCGGCCTCAAAAGCACTTTCCGGACCTCGCGAAAACCCCCGAAAACCTTTTACTAGCTTGCGCTAAATGCAATCAACTAAAGTCTGACTTCTGGCCAGACGAGAAAGTCTCTGACAGCCATTTTATAGATCCTTTTTGCATCATTCGCTCTAATCATTTCTCCGTACTAACTACAGGAGAAGTGCTTGGAATATCAAAGCAATCACAATATATGATTGACCTCCTTCTAATCAACCGCTTGTCGCGAAAAGCTATACGAAGAATGAGAAACGTAAAATCCAGTGCAAATAATATTTTACAGCACGTTGAACTCGAGCTCGGCAGATTTTCAGCCAACCCAGCACAAATCTCATCGGATCGTTTATCTATACTATGCAAGGCGCTTAGCGAAGTCAGAGAAATGCTGGCAGAACTATAAAATTTATTTTTTTGTAAAGTGCCATTGTTAACCCCTCCATCAAGCTAATACGGAGCCCTAAGTAATAATCAAATTTACTTATTTCAGCCACGGTGTTTTTTTTATACTTCCCCCTCAAATCAGTCACTCAACAGTCGAAGAACAACTTGAGTTATTGTTTATTGAAATACGCTGTAAGAAATAAGAATAATAGTCGCACATTGTTGTGCCGACCATAATTTAAAAGTTGACCGGGCAGCCTCCCCCCCCTATCCTTCTAAATCGGCGCCTAAGAAACGCCTTAACCAGAGCGGTCTCCCGCACCCGACAGTCATGCGGCTTTTTTTCGTCTGCGGTTTTTCTACGTCTGCGAAAAAGTCCCGTTATGTCGGGAGTGGGCGAATACAAGACCCGAAAGGGGAATATGTCCGGCCCGTCTCTGGTGGGTTTCTTAGCTCCCGACACCCTTAACGAATGCCCTAAGAAAGCAGCCAGAGGTAAAGGAAATGCCCGACTATCGGACCTTCATGATGAAGGTGAATCGCCGTACCTACAGATCCAGCCGCGTGCTTCCGCTCCTGGAGGCAGGCCATGCATGAGCCACCCATACCTACCCGTTTCACTCGACACAACGCCCACCTGCATGCCTTTCTTTTAGAGAATCAGGCCTGGTTCTGCGCGCAGGATCTGGGACGGATGATGGGTCAGCACCTTGATGAGCGCATGACGCGCAAGCTTGATGCGGACCAGAGGCAAATGATGCTTGTCGATATATACGGCGCTGCCAAAGAGCGCTTGATGGTGAGCGAATCAGGCGTGTATGCGTTGTTGATTTATCACTATTGTCCCGAGAATCGATTGCTGCGCGAATGGCTGACGCATCAGGTTGTGCCTGTGCTGCGTGATGCACGGGCATCACGAATGGTGGAGCGTCCGACGCTGAGCGTGCTTGATTGGCCGAAGATGTCGCTCTGTATGTTGCATTGGCAGGACGAGCCCTGGATTCGGTTGCGGGATATGCCGTGTGTGTTGGCGGAGGATCCTTTCAATCGCCAAGAATCCTGGTGGCGGAAAGCGTCACGCGTTATGCGTGGGTACTGACTGTTCGCCCCTACTAAAATCCGCTACCTGAGATATCAGCAGCGGATTTATTGTTTTCGAGTAAAAACAGCCAACTCGTACGCGCTGGTTTGACTGATGTTCCGCTTTTTTATGCGGCCTTGGGGCCGCTTCGCGACCCAACGGGGATAAATCCCCTCGCCACAGTTTGATGACAGACATCTACTGACAACACTCTCAAGCCTATAAAACCAATGAGTCGTAGGAGCATTGCTCTGCGATCCTGAGTATCAGAGACAACGCCTACCGTCATTGAAGCCCCGTCCTACAGCCACAAACCGTCCCGCTCGTTAACGTCGCGCAGCCCTGATCCGGGGCTGCCGATGGACGAACACACAAGGACAGTCAGTGGCTCGCAACAAGCACCTCCTCCTGATTCAAACCCCGCCGTCCGGCGATGGCCATCACGTCACCTACCGCCACATGACGGCCGATGAAATGGCCGTGTACGACGCCCTGCAAGCCGACTACGACGCCATGCTCGCCAGGCAGGAAGCCTTCATGCGCCGTCCTAACGTGGTCGAGGAAAAACAAGAAATCGCACCTCGCGGTTGCGTCTTCGCCAAGTCCTGCAAGTTGCCGGACGCAATCATCAACTATTCCAATCCTTCGGGGATGGTGCCCACCGACAGTCTCAGCGACTACGGAGAGATCGCCTGGCTCGGCGCTCGCGAGGTCGACGATGAGGGGCTGCTGAATCTGCAAACGATCAGCGGCTCGACCGTTGCGCTGGGTGTGGGCCAGCTTGCACTTCGTGCACCCGCCCTTATCGCCCCGAGCATAGGCGCCGCCACTGCGCTCGGTGCGGCGACAACGGCGGCTTTGGCCGGCATGGTCGCCGTGTTCTGGACGCCCAGTCTCGGCGACAGCGCCCTCTATTCCGAAGAGCAACTGCGCGCTCTGAAACAAGCACGCTCGCGCATGCGCCTGCAGGTCGAACAACAAGCTGATGGCAGCCTCAAGGGCTACGCCTTCTATACCGGCACGAACCTCGACTGGGAAATGGTCGATGTCGTGCAGATCGAGGCCCGTGGTAGCCAATTCGTCGCAGACCTCGGTGAAGGCATCGAACTGATCTGGACCCCGGCCGTTGACGGCTCCGACATCCTTGGCATTCCCAAACTGGAGGCCGCCCCGCAGGCGCCACACATTTGGGTTTTTCCGCCGAACAAACACGCTGACGCGATCATCGTGAACCCGATTTATCCGCCTGAGTACAAGGATTTCATTCTGGTGTTTCCGGTGGGGTCGAGGGTTCGGCCGGTTTATGTTGTGGTGAGTGTTTCTGACCACAAATACTATCCGGCACCGAATGGGCTCATTGCCTTTCCCAATGCAACGAGAGCGACTCGTAAGACCCCTATCAAGGGCGGCGGTGGTCTTCGCAAACGATGGAAAACCTCAAAAGGGATAATTTTTGAATGGGACTCGCAGCATGGCACTGTGGAGATTTACGACAAACGTGGCCGTCATCTCGGAGAATACGATCCGGTCACCGGCAAGCAAACCAAACCTGCGGATGGCACTAGGAGTGTGGAACCATGATTTATGTAATCGAAGCCTTTTACAGAGATAACGAACTCCTTGCATTCGAAGAAGAGCTCCCAACAGGGAATGATCAGGAAATAAAACAGATCATGGGATGGACCGCTGAGCAACAAGGATGGGAAGGTTACAACCTCACGAACGAGCAACTTGGAGCTCTGGAGAACTTGTTGGGGAAAAAAATCTATGACCCAGCATATTTGTTTCAACTTAGCTGCAACGCGTGAGGCAGACGTGCCAACCTCGCTGTTCAAGTAAAAACCCTGACTTGTCACCTGATCGAGGTTTTGCTTCTCTGCCCGCCACCGGTTTTGCTTGATGGGGGAAGCGATTGAAGCCCGAGTGAGCGAACTAAAGAAAACCTGTGACGAGGACGCTTGCTCCCGCTCGGGTGCGCAGCAGTCACTAATCCGCGCAACGTGATTGGCCTGATGTATCGCGTTTACTGGTTTTGGGGCCGCTTCGCGGCCCAGCGGGGATGAATCCCCTCGCCACAGGATGGTGGCTGGCTTGATGGCTGTGGTGGTTTTGGGATTCGCGAGCAGGCTCGCTCCCACAGGTTTGGTGTGGTCAACAAGATTCAAGGTGTGTTGAAAACAGTCAGTGCAACCCGCCCCATCTCCCGCTATTAATACCCCTCCCCTCACGGACCCGAGCCCTCCATGAAATTCGACCTCGCCTACTGCCTCGGCCTCGACGACAAGCTGTCGATCTATGACGTGCGCGATCTCAATTTCGACGAGACGATGGCGTTCGATTCTGCCCAGGAGCATTTCCAGTGCCCCAACGATGCCTGTCGTTTGGCGTTCGATACTGCGAATGAGCTGGGGACGTTTAACGCCAAGAACGTGAATTACGTGCGCACGCCCCACTTCAAGAATCTGCCGAGTACGCGGCATGTCGAGGGTTGTGCCTATGCGAGTCTGAAGACGCCGGCGTCGGGTGCGGATGAGGCGGAAACGGATGACGGTCGCGAGGAGCATTTTCCGTCAGAGTTATTGCTGACCCGGCGTCAGTATGTGCGCAAGCCGCACAGTCCAGCGGTCGTGGCGGATGTTGCGAGGGGTGAGCCGTTAACGTCGTCAGTGGAGAGTGACGCCGGGCATCCTGTCCAGGATTCGACACCGGACAAGACTCACGTCTTCGCCCACCCCGTAGAGTGTTTTATCTCGAATTTCGAGGACAAGGAACTGCTCAAGCGCATGCCGCTGAAGATCGGCGAGCACAACGCGACCTACAGCGCGTTTTTCAAGAAGATCGAGTACCTGCTGGACAACAAGGGGTTGATTTACTGGGGCAGGATCAAGGAGATCAAAGACTACACCCAGAGCTTTCGCATCGACTTCGAGAAGAAGGTCTGGTTTGAGAAGAAGCCGTATTCGGTCAATGTTTACCTGAGCAAGAAGCTGATCGAGGGCTATCGCAAGCGCAAGTCGTTTCTGGCGGAGATCAAGCATGCGATTGAAAGCGAACGTGAGCTGTATTGCTTCTTTTATGGGGTGACGCCGGAGTTGAAGCAGGTGCCGAGCAAGAAAAACCCCGAGCAGACGTTCGGGGTATTCAGCGCCAACATCGAGAATCTGGATCACTTGATTGTGCGGGAGGCGCCGGGGTTGGTGGAGAAGTAACCGTCCGTCCGGCTGAGAGGCACGGGATAGAGAAAATCGAAAAATCAATTTGATCCGAGCTCAAAACAACTGTACAAAAACACAGTATATTTTGATCCCCCCTCTTTCGAGCCCGGAGAACACCATGGCCTATCAAGCGATGAAAATCACCCTGGAGCGTATCGCCCTTTTCCAATTCACCCCGGCCCACTGCGCCCAGGCCCGAGCGATGCTGGGCTGGAGTGTGGATGAGTTGTCCCGAGAGGCTGGGGTTTCGGTGGAGGCCATCCAGCGTTTTGAAGCGGAGCGTGAGGTACTGGATGTCACGCGGCTGACGCTGGCATATCGGTTTGAGTCGGAGGGGCTGGTGTTCTTCCCGGGATTTGCACCGGGGCGAGGGATGAATGTGAAAGGTTCGACGCCGAACCCGGTGGGGCGGGCGGATTTTGCAATGGTGGAGTGAATCGGCTAATCGATTGACGATTATTCCCATATAGGTATATTTCGCGTATATCAAAAAGGCGATATCGGCATCGTTTTTTTTGTAGGAGCGAGCCTGCTCGCGATGGTCGTCAACGATGACGTTGGCTACCTGTCACCCCGCGGCGTTCTCGGGTTCATCGCGAGCAGGCTCGCTCCCACAGAGGCCGATTTGTGCAAAGGGGTGGAAGAATGGTTGAAATCGAAGAGAGTAGCGGAAACGTCTACGAAGACCTCGGAACACCCAATGCCAGCGAGATGCGAGTCAAATCCCAGCTGGCCGCAAAGATTGGGGAGATCATCAAGGCCCGCCACCTGACCCAGGTTCAGGCATCGGAAATCCTGGGGCTGTCTCAACCCAAGCTTTCCGAGATGTTGCGTGGAAAGTTTCGGGGGATCAGTGAAGCCAAAATGATGGAGTGCCTGTTGTTGCTTGGGCGAGACGTGAAAATCGTCGTCAAATCGACCCCCCGTTCACGAAAAGAGGGCCGACTTGAGGTGGTCTTCACCTGACGACCATTCGTTATGGCTTGAAGGCCGGCGCCCGCCAAGCCTTCGAAGCTTGCTCGTACCCATACGCCAACGCCAGCACCCTGGCATCGCTCCAGCGAGGTCCGAAGAAGTAAACCGAGGTGGGCACTCCTTCATCGTCAATTCCGGAAGGCACCATGACGCCCGGATAACCAGCCAGCGGTACGACGTTCATGGCGGGCGATTGGACATCTGAAACGAGGGCATCCAGTTGATAGGTTGCCAGCAATCGATCGATGGCCGCGGCGTTTTCGCTTTGGATGGTCTGCCAGAGCTGATCGTAGGTTTGCGCGTCAAAGGCAATTTTGCTGGCCGCCATCAAGGTGTCCTGGTTATAGCCTTCGGCGTTGGGCGCATTTAACAGCAGCAGATCTTCCAGTGTCTGGGCCGGAATGCCGGTTCGCGTTGCCAGGTAACGAGGCAGGTTTCGCTTGATTCCCATATGAAACGCCTCCTCTACCCTCGCCGAAACCGGGTCGATCAGTTCCACGGGGATCAGCGTTGCACCGGCCGCCTGCAGGATTTCCAGCGCCCGGGAGAACTGGGGATCTGTTTGAAGCGCCGACGCGTCACGATCAAATTTGGCGGGGTAGCCAATTCGCCTTCCGACCAGCACGTCCGGACGCAGCATTGCCGTGAAGTCCACCGTTTCCAGGTTATGCGGCTTCGGGACCGGATCGGCGATGTCGTAGCCGACCATGGCGTTCAACAAGAGTGCCGCGTCACGCACCGTGCGAGCCATTGGCCCGGGGGTGTCCAGTTTTTCAGTCACCGGGATGATGCCGCTGCGGCTCAACAGGCCCACCGTGGGTTTGATGCCCACCACGCCATTCATGGACGCGGGGCAGCTGATTGAGCCAGAAGTTTCCGTTCCCACAGACAGTGGAGCAAAACCTGCGGCAACGGCGGCGGCAGAACCTGAGCTGGACCCGCAGGCATCGCCACTCAACAGGTGCGGATTTTTGGTTTGCCCGCCGCGCCCGCTCCAGCCGCTGGGCATGGCCGGATCGCGAAAGGCAGCCCACTCACTGAGATTGGTTTTCCCCAGGATCACTGCTCCGGCCGCCCTGAGGCGTTGCACGATGAAAGCGTCCTGCGCGGCAGGTTGCCCGACCATGGCCGGTGAGCCGGCGCTGGTCTGCATTTGATCGGAGGTATCGATGTTGTCCTTGAGCAATACCGGGATGCCGTGCAGCGGGCCCCGGATGTAGCCGCCCTTTCGCTCCCGGTCCATGACCTGGGCCATCGCCAGGGCATCGGGATTGAGTTCGATGATGGCATTGATGGCCGGTCCGTTTTTGTCGAGTTTTTCGATCCGCTGCAACAAGTGCCGAACCAACGCTGCGGAACTCAGATGACCGAGATCCATGCGCTGGTTGATTTCATCGACACTCAGGTATTCCAGTGGCGTTTCGGGCGCGGCTGCCCGCGCACAGAATCCGCTGGAGGCCATCAAGAACAGCGCGAGCCCGGCCAGCCGCATCATGCAGCGGCTTAATGTTACGTCCATGTAAAATTCCTTCTGACGGAAAGCGGGTGAGTGATTTCACCCGGTTTTCAGCCTACCGAAGCGGCCGAAATTATCCGTCATAAGGGGTCGCAGCTTCTCGTACGAAGGTTCGTCCTTGCTTGTAGTCGTTTCAGCCGACGCTTCGTTGATTCTCATACACCTGATGTTCAACCGTTAACCACCAAGCATCACCCCGACGCGGGTGTGTCAGGTTGAAGGCCTCGCCCATCTGCGGTGTGGTGATCGTCACGCTGCGCTCCCAGGCCAGGGCCAGGATGCGGTCGAAGGGTTCGTACCAGGCGTGCATCGACAAGTCGAAGGTGCCGTTGTGGATCGGCAGCAGCCAGCGACCTTTGAGGTCCAGGTGGGCTTGCAGGGTTTCTTCGGGTTGCATGTGCACGTGCGGCCACTCGACGTTGTAGGCGCCGGTTTCCATCAGGGTCAGGTCGAACGGGCCATATTGTTCGCCGATGCGTTTGAAGCCGTCGAAGTAGCCGCTGTCGCCGCTGAAGAAGATCCGCGTGTCACCGTCGATCATGACCCACGAGGCCCAGAGGGTGCTGTTGCCATCGAACAGGCCGCGACCGGAAAAGTGTTGCGACGGCGTGGCGACAAAGCGCAGGCCGTCGACGTCTATACCTTCCCACCAATCCAGCTGCCGGACCTTGCCGGCGTCGATGCCCCATTTGATCAGGGTGTCGCCCACACCCAGCGGCGTGAGGAAACAGCGGGTCTTATCGGCGAGCTTCAACACTGCCTGATGGTCCAGGTGGTCGTAGTGATCATGGGACAGGATCACCGCTTCAATCGCTGGCAATTGCTCCAGGCTGATCGGTGGCTGGTGAAACCGTTTCGGACCGGCCCACTGCACAGGCGAGGCGCGCTCGGCGAAGACCGGATCGGTGATGTAGAACTTGTCCCGCAGCTTGAGCAGTACGGTGGAGTGCCCGAGGCGGTAGACACTGTGGTTCGGCGCGGCAATCAGCGCCGCCTGCGTCAGGGGCTGCACCGGGATCGGCGCATTGGGACGGGTGTCATGGGGTTTGTGGAAGATCACGTTCCACAGGATGCGCAGGGTCTTGCGAAAGCCTTCGCGCTTGACCGATGCCTGGTTACGGAATTGCCCTTCTGTCTGACGGGACGCTTGTGTGACAGCGCTATCCGTCGTGGAAGTTGAGTTGGCCATGACTGAATGACTCCAGAAAAACCGCGCGTATCACGGTTTTCCGCTTTGGGACGATAAATGGCCAAGGCACGCACGCATCAGCCGAAACTCTAGTTATCACTGTGCAGGATTAACAAAACATTACACTGCACAGTGTAGTTTCAAGGTTGCATCAAAGCCGATCGCAAGTAAACTGCCAAGTGTAGTTTTTCATCCAACCCTGCCGAAGCCGCATTTATGACAGCTCCACAGCGCCTGACCGACCGAAAACGCGAAGCCATCATTCAGGCGGCGATTGTCGAATTCCGTGATAACGGATTCGAAATCACCAGCATGGACAAGATTGCCGCCACGGCTGGTGTGTCCAAGCGCACGGTGTACAACCACTTTCCCAGCAAGGAAGAGCTGTTTGCCGAGATCCTTAATCAATTATGGATCAGGGTGACGGCGGAACAGGAAACGTCCTACAGCCGCGAGCTACCTTTGCGCGATCAATTGCGCCTATTGCTGACTGCCAAGGTGCAAATGCTCAGCGATGACAACCTTCTCGATCTGGCGCGTGTGGCGATTGCCGCAGCCATCCATTCTCCCGAGCGTGCCCAGAACATCGTGACCCGAATGGGCGAGCGTGAAGAAAACCTGACGGTGTGGATTCGTGCAGCCCAGGCCGATGGCCGATTGAAAATGGTCGCCCCGGACTTTGCTGCGCAGCAGGTGCAGGGCCTGCTCAAATCCTTCGCGTTCTGGCCGCAGATTTCCATGGGTCAGCCGAGGCTGTCGCCCGAGATGCAGGGCACGGTGGTGGAGTCGGCGCTGGAAATGTTCCTGGCGTGTTATCAGCTGCAATAAATGACAATGTCGCCCCAGGGGCAAGCAGCAAATGGCACCCTACCAATCGTCGCAATGTATTTCAGAATGAAACTGGCTCGGGCAATTTCAGCGCCCGTGCCAACTCGTCAAACAGCGTCACCACCGAGCGCAAGGCTCGGCAATCCGGGCGGGTCAACAGCCACAGCGCCGTGTCGTAACCGTGCAATGGCTCGCCCAACGCTTGTAAGCCTTCATCGATCAAAAAGTCCGGCAACGCTGCCACGCCCAATCCGGCGCGCACCAGCTCGGTAACCGACAGCATGCTGTTGCAGCGATAACCCGGCATCACGCCCGGTAACGCTTGACGGCGCCAGGCCACCGTTGGGTGATCGGGCAGGAAGTCATCCGGGGCGATCCAGGTCAATGCGGCCAAATCTTCGCTATCGACCGATTGCAGGTAACCCGCACTCGCACACACCCGGTAGGAAACGTCCGCCAAATGTCGCCCCACCAAATGCTCCGGTGGCGTACGGGTCAGGCGCAGGGCGATGTCGGCATCGCGGCGGCTGAGGTTGGCAAAGTCGTTGGAGGTGCTCAGTTCCAGGGTCAGCGCCGGATAATTCGGCATAAACCGCGCCAGCGCCGGCAACAGCAAACCTTGCAGGACCGAATCGGTGCAGGTCAGGCGCACCGTGCCACTGACCACGTCACCGCCCTGCTCCACGCCAATACGCGCCGCTTCCAATGCTTGTTCGGCCCGTTCGGCCTGCCTGGCCAGGGCTTGCGCCAGGGTGGTGGGCAAGTAACCTGTTCGGCTTTTCTCAAACAACTGCTGGCCCAACGCGGCTTCCAATCGACGCACGGCCCGAAACACCGTCGAAACATCAACCTTCATCAGCTGCGAAGCCCGGGCCAGAGAGCCGCCGCGCACCAAAGCGAGGATCAGGGCCAGGTCCGGATAGTCCAGGCGATAGTGCGTCGCTGCATTGATCATTTGGAATAACGCCAATATTGAATGCGTGAACGCCAATCTATAGTGGGCATCAGGAATCAACAAGCACCGAGGACACTCATGGACAACACCCTCATCCGCATCGCCTTGATCGGCGATCACGACCCGCAAGTCACCGCCCACCAGGCCATCCCCGTGGCGCTGGGCCTGGCCGCCGAACACAGCGGCCTGAATGTGCAAGGACAATGGCTGGCCACCGACAGCATCAACGCCGACACGCCGCTCGAGGAGTACGACGGCTTTTGGTGCGTACCTGCCAGCCCCTATCGCAACATGGACGGCGCGTTACAGGCGATTCGTTTTGCCCGCGAACAACAACGACCTTTCCTCGGCACCTGTGGCGGTTTTCAGCACGCTGTACTCGAGTTCGCCCGCCATGTGCTGGGCTGGGAAGATGCCGAGCATGGCGAGACATCGCCCGATGCGTCACGGGTTCTGCTCTCGCCGCTGACCTGCTCACTGGTGGAAGTCACTGACACCATTCATTTGCTTGAGGGTTCGTTGATCGCCGCGGCGTATGAAACGTCCGAGATTCATGAAGGCTATCGCTGCCGCTATGGGGTGAATCCGGAGTTTGAGCAGGCCTTGCTCCAGCACGGTCTTCATGCGGTCGGCCATGATGACGCGCAAGGCCTGCGTGCGGTTGAACTCAACCATCATCCGTTCTTCGTCGCCACGTTGTTCCAGCCGGAACGCGCAGCACTCAAAGGCACCTTGCCGCCGCTGGTACGGGCCCTGGTCAAAGCGTGCGCGGAGCAACAGTCATGATGGCCAATACGCCGCCTGCGCCCTATTACGCGGTGATTTTCACCTCGCTGCGCACTGAGGGCGATCAGAGTTACGCCGAGGCTGCCGTGCAGATGGTGGAGCTGGCGCGTAAGCAACCGGGGTTCCTCGGCGTGGAGTCGGCGCGGGGCGATGACGGGGTTGGGATCACGGTATCGTACTGGAGCAGTGAGGCGGCGATCCTGGCTTGGAAACATCATCCCGAGCACAGTGCGATCCGTGAGCGGGGGCGGTCGACCTGGTATGCGCGGTGTCATACGCGGGTGTGCAAGGTTGAGCGGGATTATGCGTTCAGTCGGTAGATGATGGGGCTTTTATCAGGCCGCCTTCGCGAGCAGGCTCGCTCCCACAAGGGATCTATGGTGTGCACAGAATTTGTGACCACCCGAGATCAACTGTGGGAGCGAGCCTGCTCGCGAAGAGGCCAGCACTGACACCACAGTCATTCAGCCCCGCACCAAACTCCGCACCGCCGAAATCTCCGGCACATCCCGCCTATTCATATACACCCGTAACGGTTCGCTGATGTTGATCCGCTCATCGATGTTCTGATCCAGCAACAACTGAATCAACTCGCGCTTGAGGGTCATGGTCTGCTCGGGACCGGGTGCCCAGACAAACTCGCTGACGGGAATGATGCCGTCATCGGCCACGTCCATGCCGAAGGAGTCCTCGCTGAAGCGGACGATGTAGTGGCCGGTCTTGCGATTGAGGCCCACGAAGCCTTTGAGTTGATCGGCAGCCTGGCAAATGAGCTGGGAAGTGATGCGCATGGAAACCTCACAAAAAGTGATTGTTGGTTTACACACAAGGTGTGCCAATGGATGTCCCTCTGCCGGGGAGTTTGCACGGGCCAAGCCTACTGCAAACCAACGCACAAAAACGCTGACGAACATCAGCTTTGAACAGGTTTATGTCGGTCTCGCGATAGCGTCGGCAACGTTCAGTTGTTAAAAGGGACGTCCTTGAAAACCATCGCGAAAGGATCTCGACCATGCCAGCCACTTTCACCAAAAGCGCTTTGATGCTGAGCCTGTTGCTCGGTCTCGGCCACGTACAAGCGGCCAGCGAGCCAACCCCCGCGGCGCTGGCTAGCCGATTGGGCATCCCGCATCCGGCAGTGATTGCCCACCGTGGCGCGTCGTTCGACGCGCCGGAATCCACTGCCGCCGCCTATAAACTGGCCCGCGACCTCGGCGCCGATTATCTGGAACTGGACCTGCAACGCAGCAAGGACGGCGTGCTGTTCGCCCTGCACGATAACAACCTGCAACGCACCACCGATGTCGCAATCAAGTTCCCCGAGCGCAAGGACAGCCCGGCCAACGCTTTCACCATGGCCGAGCTGAAAACCCTTGATGCCGGTAGCTGGTTCAACACGGCTTACCCGGATCGCGCGCGCCCCTCCTATGCGGGTCTGAAAATCCTGACCCTCGATGAAATCATCGACATCGCCCAAAGCAATCCGCTGCACAAGCCCGGTCTGTACATCGAGACCAAGGAGCCCAAGCAGTTTCCCGGCATCGAGCATGACCTGAAAGCGAAACTTCAGGACCGTGGCTGGCTGAACCCGGCCGGTTCGAAACTGGCGAAAAGCGAATTGGCGGTCGGCCAAGGCAAAGGCAAGGTGATCCTGCAAACCTTCGAAAAAAGCAGCCTCGAACTGCTGCAAAAGGAAATGCCGAAGGTGCCAAAGATCCTGTTGCTGTGGGTTGGCGAAGGCAACATCGAGCCGGCCTCGAAAGTGGCGTTTGCCGAGTCCGGCGAAAAGGACAAGGCCGCTTATTACGCCCAACAACAACCCAAGGACAAAGCTGAATTCCAGCGCTGGATCGACTATGCCAAGACCCAGGGCGCGATCGGTACCGGCCCGTCCGCGGCCCTGACCCACGGTGGCGATCAGAGTTACATGGATCTGGTGCAGCCATGGATGAACCAGTACACCCACGATCAGGGTCTGTTGGTGCATGTCTACACCATCGACGAGGCGGTGGATTATCAGAAGGTCATGGAGGCGGGTGTCGACGGGATCTTTACCAACCGTGCCAGTGAGTTGTTGAAATTCTATAAACGCCCGGCGGCGGCAAGTGTTGATCAGGTGTTGAAGAATAACGGGTATTGATCCGCAACCGTGGCGTCTGCTTCGCGAGCAGGCTCGCTCCCACAAAGGATCAACTGTGGGCGAGCCTGCTCGCGAAGACTTTGGTTCAGACTAAGGGAATTTAAGGCTGAATTAAGTTGCCACAACTAATCTGATCCCACTTAAACAGCTCAGCCCCATTTAAACGGCTAAGGAAAGACACCCATGAAGACGTTGACCGCCCTGTTCGTCGCTGCAACCCTGACCCTCACCGCCGGTCTGGTCCAGGCCAAAGATGTTCCCGTCGATCAGATCCCTCAATTGGTCAAGGACGGCAAGATCAAGCCGCTGGAAGAGCTGAACCAGATCGTGATGAAACTGCACCCGGGCGCAACGATTACCGACAGCGACCTGGACAACCACACCACCCTCTTCGAATACGAAGTCGAACTCAAAGACGCCCAAGGTGTTAAATGGGACGTGGACCTGAACGCCGCCACCGGCGAAGTCCTGAAAAACAAAAAAGACGACTGATTCACACTGCAAAAAGCCGCACGATTTCCGGATCGTGCGGCTTTTTTGCATCCTAAGGTTTGTAAGTCTTTGATTCGGTTAAAGGGCATTTAAGGGTGAATTAAGTTGCCGTGATTAATTTGATCTCGGATTCACTCATCCAAGGAAAGAAGCCGATGAAAAACGTGATTGCCTGGTTCGCCGCTGTAACCCTGATCCCTGCCGCTGTGGTCCAGGCGAAGGAAGATGATGTCCTGCTGCACCAGATTCCTCAGTTGATCAAGGAAGGCAAGGTCAAGCCACTGGAAGAACTGACCCAGATCGCCCTGAAGCTGCACCCAGGTTCGACGATTACCGAAACCCAACTGGAACATCGCTTCAAGGGGTACATCTATGAAGTCGAAGGACGCGACCCGCAGAACGTGAAGTGGGATGTGGACATATTGGCCGCGACCGGCGAAGTCCTGAGCAACAAATAAGGCAACGAACACGCTGCAAAGCCGCACGAATTGATCAACGTGCGGCTTTTTTGTGCCTGAGCGATGGATCAGGCCGAGGTGCTGACCATGGCGTTCATCCGATGTGGGTTCAGGTTTTCCCCGTCATCGACATGCCATGCCCGCACTTGAGATCGACTGTGTACCTACTCGGTTTCACCCCCGATACAAATCGATGCTCGTCACAAAACCGTCAAACGGCCTTGCGATGATGCCGCTCACGTAAACCTGTAAAACCCGCGACAGGCGCCTCCCTTGCGAGTCCTCATGAACCACAGCCTCGATCAAAGCCATCGCGATCCGGATCTGTTCGGTTTGCTGTACGAATTCAGTTTTCGTCCCGGTGAACGCGGTCGGGAGATCGATTCGGCCAAAGCGTTGCAGTACTTGCAGCAACCGCAAGATGAGGAACAATTCCTCTGGCTGCATCTGAACCTGGCCCATGCCGCGTGCGAGCGCTGGATGAAGAGTCATCTGGAATTGCCCGACGAGTTTTTCGAAGCCCTGCATGAGGGTTCGCGCTCGACGCGCATTGAGCATGTCGATTCGGCGTTGCTGGCGGTGGTCAACGATGTGGTGTTCAACCTCAGCAGCATGGTCTCGTCGGATGTCTCGACGCTCTGGGTGTGCGTACGCAGTCGATTGATCATCAGCGCGCGCCTGCAACCGCTGCACTCGGTGGACAAGTTGCGTTCGTCGGTCAAGGCCGGTGAGCGCTTTCGCTCACCACTGGAATTGCTGGTGCACCTGCTGCGCGACCAGGGCGAAGTGCTGACCCAGATCGTGCGCAAGACCAGCCTGAGCGTGGATCAGGTTGAAGACGAGTTGCTGTCGCAGCGATTGTCGACCAACCGCGCCGAGCTGGGCGCCAACCGCCGGGTGCTGGTGCGTCTGCAACGCCTGCTGGCGCTGGAGCCGGGATCGCTGCTGCGCCTGCTCAACCGTCCGCCGCCCTGGCTGCAAAAGGAAGACGTCAAGGAGCTGCGCAAATCCACCGAGGAGTTCGCGCTGATCATCAACGACCTGACCGCGCTCGGTGAACGCATCAAGCTGTTGCAGGAAGAAATCGCCGCCAACCTCAACGAACAGAGCAACCGCACGCTGTTTACCTTGACCGTGGTGACGGTGCTGGCGTTGCCGATCAATATCATTGCCGGTTTTTTCGGGATGAACGTGGGTGGCGTACCGCTTTCCCAGGATCCGGAAGGGTTCTGGATTCTGGTGGCATTGGTGGCGACCTTTACCGTGATTGCCGGGCGCTGGGCGTTTCGAAAGCGGCGGGATTACTAAGCGAACACGACCCCCTGTAGGAGCGAGCTTGCTCGCGAAGAACGCGAGTGCGCCGCTGGGTATCTGGCTTTACGCGTTATCGTTCACGACCATCGCGAGCAAGCTCGCTCCTACAGAGGGAGGCAGAAGTGGTTTCGGATCAACGGTTCGTCAAAAAAAGCAAACACTGACCTGACGCAATTTCCCGGTAACACTTCACGCCGATCATGACCGACATCCCTTCCCTCCTCAGGAATGCCCGGCATGGCTACGCCATCCTTTTCTGCCGCCCAGACGCCCGTCAGCAGCGTTCAACCGCAGCTCGATAAAAAACCCGGCCTGTTCACCCTCGTGGTGTTTTTCGCGGTGCTGGCCGTGGGGTTGTTGTTCACCGCCTACAGCTTGATGCGCGACGTGAACGCAGTCGGCACGGTGGTGCTGACCTGGGCGCCTTTTCTGCTGCTGGGCGTGGCGTTGCTAATTGCCCTGGGCTTCGAGTTCGTCAACGGTTTCCACGACACCGCCAACGCCGTGGCCACGGTGATTTACACCCACTCGCTGCCACCGCACTTCGCGGTAGTCTGGTCGGGTTTCTTCAATTTCCTCGGCGTGCTGCTGTCCAGCGGTGCGGTGGCGTTTGGCATCATCGCGTTGCTACCGGTGGAGCTGATCCTGCAAGTCGGTTCATCCGCCGGTTTCGCGATGATTTTCGCGCTGTTGATCGCCGCCATCCTGTGGAACCTCGGCACCTGGTGGCTGGGCCTGCCGGCGTCTTCATCACACACACTGATCGGCTCGATCATCGGCGTCGGCGTGGCCAACGCATTGATGCACGGCCGCGACGGCACCAGCGGCGTGGACTGGGCGCAGGCGGCCAAGGTGGGTTATG
Source organism: Pseudomonas baetica (assembly GCF_051216495.1). Taxonomy (GTDB): domain Bacteria; phylum Pseudomonadota; class Gammaproteobacteria; order Pseudomonadales; family Pseudomonadaceae; genus Aquipseudomonas; species Aquipseudomonas baetica_B. Next base: position 65,000 of record NZ_JBPKAM010000017.1, read on the forward strand.
CCCTGCTGCTCTCGCCGCTGGTCGGCTTCGGTTGCGCGGCATTGTTGCTGCTGGCCTTGCGCGCCTTCGTCAAGAACCGTGCGCTGTACAAGGCACCGAAGGGCAACACCCCGCCACCGTGGTGGATTCGCAGCATGTTGATCCTGACGTGTACCGGTGTGTCCTTCGCCCACGGCTCCAACGATGGGCAGAAAGGCATGGGCCTGATCATGCTGATTCTGGTGGGTACGTTGCCAATGGCTTACGCACTGAATCGCGCCATGCCCGCGGATCAGGCGTTGCAATTCGCCGCCGTGGCGGAAGTCACCCAACAAGCACTGGTCAAAAGTGCGCCACTGCCCGCGCCGGCCGATCCGCGCCCGATCCTGTCCGATTACGTGCGCAGCAAGGAAGCCACGCCGCAACTGATCCCCGCCCTCGCCGCGCTGGCCGGCAATATCGGCAATGAAGTGAAGGGGTATGGATCGCTGTCGAAAGTCCCGGCCGAAGCCATGGGCAACGTGCGTAACGACATGTACCTGGCCAGCGAAACCATTCGCCTGATGGACAAAAACAAGGTCGGTCACTTCGACGCCGACACCACCGGCAAGCTGCAACTGTTCAAGCAACAGATCGACAACGCCACACGCTTCATTCCACTGTGGGTGAAGATCGCCGTGGCCATTGCCCTGGGGTTGGGCACCATGGTCGGCTGGAAGCGCATCGTGGTAACGGTCGGCGAAAAAATCGGCACGACCCACCTCACCTATGCCCAGGGCGCCTCGGCGGAAACCGTGGCCATGCTGACCATCGGCGCCGCCGACATGTTCGGCCTGCCGGTGTCGACCACCCATGTGTTGTCCTCGGGCGTGGCCGGGACCATGGTCGCCAACGGTGGCGGCTTGCAGATGAAGACCATCCGCAACCTGTTGATGGCGTGGGTCCTGACCCTGCCGGCGGCGATTGTGTTGTCCGGTAGCCTGTACTGGTTGTTCACCCAACTCTTCTGAACGACACGGCCCCTTGTAGGAGCGAGCTTGCTCGCGATGGACTAGAGAACGCCGCGGGGTATCAGGTCCCCAGCGTTATCGTTGACGACCATCGCGAGCAAGCTCGCTCCTACAGGGTTACGCGGCGACCATACGGGCCCGCATCACGTCATACACCCAGTGGTAAACGTAGGTATACGGCAGGAAAAACAGCAACACGCCGATGTCCAGCACGAACGCCTCCAACAGGCTGATGTTCAGCCACCAGGCAATCAGTGGCACGCCAAGGGCCACCAGGCCACCTTCGAACATCAGTGCATGCACTACCCGGGTCCAGGCGTTATGCACAATGCCAAAGCGCTTGAGCACGCGATCGAACTGCCCGTTGAAAATAACGTTCCACGCCAGGGCCAACGCAGCCATGGCGATCGTCACGACGCCCATGTCGAGCATCGGTTTGTCCATGATCCAGGCCAGCAACGGGGTACAGATCAGGATGGCCAGCAGTTCGAAACCGATGGCCTGGAAAATGCGTTCGGTGATGGATTTGTTGATGTTCATGACCAACCTCCTCAATAGCGATGGTTGCCATGGTCGGTCATCACACCGATACTTCATAACCAATAACCATCGATCAAGGCGATAGTTCATGGCCTCCCAGGAAGTGTTGCAGGCGTTTGTTCAAGCGGCCACCCAAGGCTCGTTTTCCGCTGCGGCGCGCAAGTTGGGGCGCAGCCAATCGACCATCAGCGCGGCGGTGGCCAGCCTGGAGATCGACCTGAATCTGGAACTGTTTGACCGCAGCAGCCGCAAACCCACCCTGACCCCGGCCGGGCACGTGATGCTGCAACGGGCCGAGGACATCCTGGCCGCCACCAGCCGTCTGGAAATGACCGCCAGCCAACTGTCCCAAGGGGTCGAGGCAAAGCTGACCGTGGCGCTGTCCGACACTTATCAGTCCGACCGTTTCGAAGCCTCGCTCAGTGCCTTCGAGCAACGTTATCCGGACCTTGAACTCGAATGCCTGATCGCCGAATGCGACGATCTGGTGGCGCTCGTGCAAAGCGGTCGGGCGCACGTGGCCTTCGCCGAAATGCAGGACAGCTACCCGCCGGACCTGGTCAACTCGACGGTGGACGAACGCACGGACATCGCCCTGTTCGTATCGCCCCGGCATCCGTTGGCAAAGCTGGAACACATCGATCAGGACGTTCTGCAACAGCACCGCGAGTTGCGCCTGGCGACCATCGTCAATCCCTATGAAAGCCGCGCCAAGGGTCGGGTCTGGTCGGCGCCGAGTTACTTGATGCTGCTGGAAATGGCCCAGGGCGGGTTTGGCTGGGCGCCATTACCGCGCTGGCTGGTGGAACGATTTGGCCCCGGATCGTTGCAGGAACTGCAGGTGCGTGGCTGGCCGAAAACCGTTTATGTGGATGCGTTGTGGTCGCGATTGAATCCGCCGGGGCCGGCGGGGAGCTGGTTGTTGGCCAAGATGCTGGAATAGCGGTGTGACTATTCGCGAGCAGGCTCGCTCCCACAGGGTTTAGCGCTGAACCTGTGGGAGCGAGCCTGCTCGCGAAGGCGCTAGAACAGACACGACACAACCCAAGCCAGATCAAACCACCCCAACCCGCATCGGCCGATTCATCTGAAAATACTCATGCAACCCGCGCAGTGCCGGCAACTCCAGCGCCTGCGCGGCGTAGCACAAGCCAACCCGCCGTGTCGGGGTCGGCAGGTGCATGGCGCGGGTCGCGACCCGCTCATGCCCACTGACCAAAGACTGCGGCAACATCGCCACGCCCACACCGGCGGCCACCATGTTCAACGCCTGCTTCAACGAACCTGCATGCCCGGCCACCGCGCCCGACGAGCGCCCGTACAGCGCCATCAAGCGCTGATGGGACGGATGCTGCGGGCAGGTGATCCAGTCACTGATCGGCGTCCAGGGTTGTCCGCTGTCGGCCATGGGGTGCTCGACAGGCAAGGCCATCACATAGGACTCCTCCCACAGCGGCAGGAATAATTCGTCCTCGCAGCACATTTCTTCCACTGCGAGTCGTCCATCGCCCAGGCAACCTTCTTCCAGCGTTAGCAGCACATTGGGCAACGCCTGCCGGGTCATGCGCACGAACGCTTCGATGTGGCTGTCGGCAATGTCGCCTTCGATACCCAACGTCAGCGGCGTGCGGTTTTCCTGGCCGCGGAACATCCGGCTCAAGGCTTGGGCATCCGCCACCATGCGCAGCGCCTGGGGATACAGCACCCGCGCTTCATCACTGACGTCGACGCCACGGGGCTGACGCAAGAACAGGGTAGCGCCCAACTCTTCTTCCAGCTGTTTGATGGTCACCGACAAGGTGGGCTGGCTGATGAACAGCCGCTGGGCCGCGAGGGTGATGTTGCGTTCCTCGAACACCGCGAGAAAGGCTTTGAGGTGACGGATATCCATAGGAAGTTCCGATGACAGACAGAGAAATAAGGCATTTTTCAGGCCTGGAAGCACTAAATATACTGCGGCCTACGTTCAGACATTTGATTTTCTTATTTCAGGAATCACACCATGACCCAGCCATTGATCATCATCACCGGGGCCAGTTCGGGCATTGGCGAAGCCGCCGCCCGCCTGTTGAGCGCCGCCGGTCACCCACTGCTGTTGCTGGCCCGGCGCATCGAGCGCCTGGAAGCTCTGGCGCTGCCCAACAGCCTCAGCCGTCGTGTCGACATCAGCGACCGCGCCGCCCTGCTCGCCGCCGTTGCCGAGGCTGAAGCACAGTTCGGCCCCGCCGATGCCTTGATCAACAACGCCGGGGTGATGTTGCTGGGTGAGATGAGTAAACAGGACCCGGCGCAGTGGGACCAGATGCTCGATGTGAATGTGAAGGGTTTGCTCAACGGCGTGCATGCGGTGGTGGCCGGCATGGTCGAACGCAAGCGCGGGACGATCATCAATGTCAGCTCGGTGGCCGGGCGCAAGACATTCCCTAATCACGTGGCCTATGTCGGCACCAAGTTCGCCGTGCATGGCCTGTCGGAGAACCTGCGCGAAGAGCTGTCGCCGCACAACGTACGTGTGATCACCATCGCTCCGGGCGCGGTGGAAACCGAGCTGCTGAGCCACACCACCGATGAGGCGATCAAGACCGGCTATCAGGCTTGGAAGCAGGACATGGGCGGCACGGTGTTGAGCGCCGAGGATGTGGCGTCGGCGATTGCCTATGCCTATCAGCAGCCGCAGCATGTGTGTATTCGAGAGATTGTGCTGGCCGCGACACGCCAGCAGGCCTGACATTTTTGAAGGTCCTGCGGACCTTATCGCGAGCAGGCTCGCTCCCACAGTGATTGATGGTGGACACATATTTTGTGATCGACTCAAAACCCTGTGGGAGCGAGCCTGCTCGCGAAGGGGCCAATGAAATCACATCACTCCAACGCCTTGAGCCTGGCCTCGATAAACCGCCGCTCCGGCTCCTGTCGGGTCAACTCCAGCGCTCGCTCATAGGCCTCCCGCGCTTGGTCCACCCTCCCCAACTGCCGGCAAAACTCCGCCCGCGCCGAATGCGCCAGGTGGTAATCCAGCAACTCACCGCGCCCCAGAATCGCCTCGACCACTATCAGCCCCGCCAACGGACCATCGCGTTTCGACAGCGCTGCCGCCCGGTTCAACTCGATCACCGGCGATGGCACGGCTCGCAGCAGCACGTCATACAGCCCCACGATCTGTTCCCAATCGGTTGCCTCCACCGACGACGCTTCGGCATGCACCGCCGCAATCGCCGCTTGCAGGCAATACGGGCCGAAGCGCCGTGACCCCAGTGCCCGCTCCACCAGCGCGCAGCCTTCGGCGATCATCTCGCGGTTCCACAAGGAGCGATCCTGCTCATCCAGCAAGATCAACTCGCCGCTCGCCGAGGTTCTGGCCACCCGCCGCGATTCGTGCAATAGCATCAGCGCCAGCAGCCCCATGACTTCCGGTTCCGGCAGCAATTCCATCAATAACCGGCCGAGGCGAATCGCTTCGCGGGTGAGGTCTTCGCGGGTCACTTGCGCGCCGATGGACGCCGAATAGCCTTCGTTGAACACCAGGTAAATCACCCGCAGCACGCTGTCCAGGCGTTCGGGCAGTTCAGCCAGGGACGGCACCTGATAGGGGATTTTCGCGTCGCGGATTTTCGCCTTGGCGCGCACGATGCGCTGGGCAATAGTGGCCGGAGCCGAAAGGAATGCCCGAGCGATTTCCTCGGTGGTCAAGTCGCAAACTTCCCTCAGGGTCAACGGCACCTGGGCATCCGCCGCCAAGGCCGGGTGACAACAGGTGAAGATCAGGCGCAAGCGATCGTCTTCCACGTCTTCGTCACTCCAGTCGGCCTGCTCCAGCGCCTCCAGTTGCGCGATCAACAACGGTCGTGAAGCGGCGAACCGGGCGCGCCGCCGCAGCACATCGATGGCCTTGAAGCGCCCGGTGGACACCAGCCAGGTGCGCGGGTTGTCCGGCACGCCGTCCTGCTGCCAGCGCTCGACTGCGACAAAAAAAGCCTCGTGCAAGGCCTCTTCGGCGAGGTCGAAGTCGCCGAGCAGGCGGATCAGCGTCGCCAGAATGCGCCGCGACTCCTGGCGATAGACCTGCTCGACCCGCACCTGTACCGAAAGACCCGGCATCTCAAACATTCAACTGGCGAACGGGGCGCACTTCGACGCAACCGACCCGGGCCGCCGGAATGTCACCGGCGACCTGAATGGCTTCATTGAGGTCCCGGGCATCGATCAAGTAGAAGCCCGCCAACTGCTCCTTGGTTTCGGCAAACGGGCCGTCGGTAATCGACAGTTTGCCGTTGCGCATGCGCACCGTCGTGGCGGTCTGCACCGACTCCAGGGCCTCGGCGGCGACCATCCGGCCGCTGCCCTGGATAGACTCGGCATACGCCATGCACTCCGCGTCCTCGGGGCTCTCCGGCAGTGAATGCAACAAACGCTCATCGCTGTAGACCAGACATAAATACTTCATGGCGCTCTCCTGATTGAACGATCAACTATGGCTGCCGATTGGCATTCTGGCGCGGTTTCCCGATCAATAGCTCAGGGCTTCAAGTCGAACAACGTCGCGCCACTGGTCATGTCGAACGGCGCCGACCAATGTTCGTGAACGATTTGCCAAAGTCCGTTTTCCTGCCGATAGCACGCGGTGACGCGCATCCAGCAAGCCTGGGTTTCCCCCTTCTCGTTGGTGCCGCCGCAATGAGCCAGCCAGTGGGCAAAGGCGACTTCCTGGGACGGCTCGATGGTCACTTCGTGAAACTCGAAGATGTGCGGGCCGGGGCACATTTCCATGCAGGCTTGCCAATGGGCGCGATAGGCGGGTTTGCCCTTGAATTGCAGGGCTTTGACCGCGTCGAAGGAGACGATGTCATCGGCATACAGGGCCATGACTTTTTCCACGTCCTTGGCGATGACGGCCTGACGATAGTTCTCAATCAGGTTCTGAATTTGGGTTTGCGCGTTCATGGTGGTTCTCCGTGATTTTTATTGTGAAGACCCCCTTAGTCGTCTGGCGATCCGGCGAATCGACAGGTGAAATAAAAATAATCCACCCAAGCAATATCGCTAGAATCCGAGACTCATTTCTGTTGGAAAAAGGACACTCCAGTGACGGCCAGACTCGTGCCATATGAAAGCCTGAACCCACGCCAGCGACAGCAGGTCGAGGCCATCGAAGTGCATCCGGAACAAATCAGGTTCTCGGGAGACATCCACGGCGCCTTGCACACCCTGCTCTCCCGCCCAGGCCCGGGTGTCAAAGGATTTGCCCTGCTGGCCGACGACATTCCCGTGGCTTTCCTGCTGCTCAAACGCCCGCCGGTACTGCCCGCCTGGGCTGACGAACACAGCGCCACCCTGCATGCCTTGCAGGTCGATCAACGGGTTCAGGGCAAGGGTTATGGCAAAGCGTGCTTAAAAGCGCTGCCAGAAGTGGCGCGCCAGGCGTGGCCGGAAATCCGAGGGTTGGAATTGTCGGTGGATGCGGATAACGAATCGGCGATTGCCTTGTATGGCAAGTATGGCTTTGTCGACAGTGGAGAAGCGTATAAGGGGCGGATCGGGTATGAGCGCAGAATGGGCCTGAGATTCTGAAGCCAACCAAAATCCGATGTGGGAGCGAGCCTGCTCGCTCCCACAAAGGCTCTCCCACAAGGGATCTGTGTTGGGTTCAGAGATTGAGCACCATTTCATGCCACGCCATCCCGCCATGGTCGGACGCCGACGGCTTGATGTAGGCAAACCCGAAACCGGCGTACAACGGAATGTGCCGCTCCTTGCACATCAAGTTGATGCTGACCTTGCCCATGGCGCGCATGCGCTCGATGAACTCGCTCATCAAACGCTTCGCCAAACCCTGCCCCTGATAATCAGGATGCACCACCACCGACATGATCACCACGTGCGGACCGGCCGGGTCGTGGCCAATCAGTTCCTTGAACGCTTCGTCCGACATTTCCACCTGGAATGCCGCGCCGGAATTGATGAAACCGGCGACCACGCCGTCCACCTCAGCAACGATGAAACCCTCGGGCCAGGTGGCGATGCGGGTGGCGATTTTCTCGCGGGTCGCGGCTTCGTCGCCTTCGTAGGCAACGGTTTCAATGGCGTAGCAGCGGTCCAGATCGGCTGGCGTGACGTGGCGGATGATGGTGTTCATGGCAGGGTCGCAATCAGAGGGAAAGGCCGGGGATCATAAATCAGGGCCGGCATGGCATCGAGAGGCGAATCGTCCTGATCCGCCTTACGACGCGGGGATCAAGCCTTGATGGGCAACCAGATTTCCAGCTTGCCGGTCTTGAGATTCGGATTGAAGTCTTCGCTGTAACGTTCGAACTCCGGAGCATCCGCGGCTTCATAGCCCGATTGCGGCAGCCAGGTGTGCCACAGGTACTGAAAGGTTTGCGGCAATTGATCCAGCGGACCTTTGTGCTCGAACACCGCGTAGTACTGCGGCTGCACTTCGACCCAGCGGTATTGATCCGGAAGGTCATCGAGTTTGTCGATCTGGACACCGGCAATGTACTCGAAACCACCCTTGCCATCCGGATTGCAGCAGATGCCGTAAGTGACTTCGCCTTTTTGCCCCGGGATATTGCCGATATGAGGAATGAATTTCTCCCAGAGCGCGGGGATGCCTGCGGTAGTTTGCTGGGTAAATCGTCCGCCAAGTCCTGCAATCAGCAGGAAGTGTCCGTGTTCGAAGCGTGGCTCTGCCAGTTCGATGCGTTTTTGCTCATCCATGGCTCGACTCCTGAAGTGAAAAAGTGGGTTCGGCAGGAGTATAGAGGTCAAACCCGATTCGCCCACTTACAGGGCGTGCAACTGCTCGACGGCAGCCGCACCGACAAACTCGTTGTAACCCGATAGAATCACGTACACCGCGAAATAGCAGAAGATCGCCGCCGATGCCAGGTAGGAGTAACGCAGCAGCTTGTCGCCGAGCAACTTGCCGCCGTGGCTCGCCGCGAAGCACAGCCCCGCGGACCACAGCAGCCCGGCGCAGAGAAATCCGCCGAGAAACAGCGCCGAACTGAGGGGGCCACCACCACCGGATCGGGCAATCAGCGTGCCGCCCACCGCGGCGAACCAGAGAATGGCGCTGGGCGACGACATCGCGAGGAAGATCCCGCGAAAGAATTCCTTGCGATGGGAGTTGTGGCCCACCTCGGCGGTCTCGGCCAACAGCGCCTCGTGGTGGATCGCCGAATAAATCATCTTCGCCGCGAAGTACACCAGCAGCGCCGAACCACCGATCCACAGCACCCAGCGCACGGTTTCGTATTGCAGCAGAACGGTCATGCCGGCCAGTGCCAGAACGGCGTAGATCAGGTCGCCCACGCAGGTGCCCAAGCCCAGGGCAAAGCCTTGAAAATAGCCGCGTTGCATCGCCAGGGTGATCATCGCGATGTTGGCCACGCCAATGTCCAGGCACAGCGAAAGGCTCAGCAAGAAGCCACTGCTAAATTCCATCGAACCGCTTCCTTCGGAAAAATTTGTTTACATGGAGGCTGGACAGTCTGCCACAGCTGCCCGTACATTCCGCCACAGGTCACCGCAGTGACCAGCGTCGCTCGGACGGTTCCGGGCGCTTACGTTATCCGAGGCAACAATGGCCGAACAAGGTTCGCCGCGCCGCTTTGCGCGCATAGATCGACTCCCCCCCTACGTTTTCAACATCACTGCCGAGCTGAAGATGGCCGCCCGTCGTCGTGGCGAAGACATCATCGACTTGAGCATGGGCAACCCCGACGGTGCCACCCCGCCGCACATCGTCGAAAAACTGGTCACCGTCGCCCAGCGCGAAGACACCCATGGCTACTCGACATCCAAGGGCATTCCGCGTCTGCGCCGGGCGATTTCCAATTGGTACAAGGAACGCTACGAGGTCGACATCGACCCGGAAAGCGAAGCCATCGTCACCATCGGATCCAAGGAAGGCCTGGCGCATTTGATGCTGGCCACCCTCGACCAGGGTGACACGGTGCTGGTGCCGAACCCGAGCTACCCGATTCACATCTACGGTGCCGTGATTGCCGGCGCCCAGGTGCGTTCGGTACCGCTGGTGCCGGGTGTGGACTTCTTCGCCGAGCTGGAACGGGCCATTCGTGGCTCGATCCCGAAACCGAAGATGATGATTCTCGGCTTCCCGTCCAACCCCACCGCCCAGTGCGTGGAGCTGGATTTCTTCGAACGGGTGATCGCCCTCGCCAAGCAGTACGACGTGCTGGTGGTGCATGACCTGGCGTACGCCGACATCGTCTACGACGGCTGGAAGGCCCCGTCGATCATGCAGGTGCCGGGCGCCAAGGACATCGCGGTGGAGTTTTTCACCCTGTCCAAGAGCTACAACATGGCGGGCTGGCGCATCGGTTTCATGGTCGGCAACCCGGAACTGGTCAGCGCCCTGGCGCGGATCAAGAGCTACCACGACTACGGCACCTTCACCCCGCTGCAGGTGGCGGCGATTGCCGCGCTTGAAGGTGATCAGCAATGCGTGCGCGACATCGCCGAGCAATACCGGCAGCGGCGCAACGTACTGGTCAAGGGTCTGCATGAACTGGGCTGGATGGTCGAGAATCCAAAGGCGTCGATGTACGTCTGGGCCAAGATTCCCGAGGCTTATGCCCACCTGGGTTCGCTGGAATTCGCCAAGAAACTGCTGGCCGACGCCAAGGTCTGCGTCTCGCCGGGCGTGGGCTTCGGTGAATACGGCGACGATCACGTACGCTTCGCCCTGATCGAAAACCAGGACCGGATCCGCCAGGCCGTGCGCGGGATTCGCGGGATGTTCCGGGCGGATGGGCTCATCACCAAATCCTGATGCTTGGTGCATAACACTGTGGGAGCGAGCCCGCTCGCGAAGAGGGCCTGTCAGTCAACATTGATGTTATTGATACACCGCATTCGCGAGCAGGCTCGCTCCCACATTGGATCTTGTTCATCCTGAGATCATCACCCACAAAAAAACCGCATCGCTGCGGTTTTTTTGTGTCTGGCGAATCGCTTAAACGAACAAAGACAACAACAGAATAAAGCCCAACCCCACCACCGACAGAATGGTCTCCATCGCCGTCCAGGTCTTGAACGTCTCGGCCACGGTCATGTTGAAGTACTGCTTGACCAGCCAGAAACCGGCGTCGTTGACGTGGGACAGGATCAGCGAGCCGGCACCGGTGGCCAGCACCAGCAGCTCGCGGTTCACGCCAGGAATCATCCCCACTACCGGCACCACAATGCCCGCGCCAGTGATGGTTGCCACGGTGGCCGAACCGGTGGCGATACGGATCACCGCCGCCACCAGCCAGGCCAGCAGGATCGGCGAGATCTGCGCGGCGACCGCCATGTTGCCGATCACGTTACCCACGCCGCTGGTCACCAGCATCTGCTTGAAGCCACCACCGGCACCGATGATCAGGATGATCGCCGCGGTTGGCGCCAGGCTCGCGTCCAGCCATTTGAGTATCTGGTTGGAACCGATGCCCTGCTTGTAGCCAAAGGTGTACAGCGACAGCAACAGCGCCAGCAACAGTGCCGAGATCGGGTGGCCGATCAGGTCCATGAAGGTACGGAAGAAGTTACCTTCCGGCAGCACCACATCGGCGAAGGTCTTGAGCAACATCAGGAACACCGGCGACAGCACGGTGATCAAGGTGATGCTGAAGCTCGGCAGATCGGCGGTATCCGATTCGCGCGCCAGTTGATCCACCAGCTCCTGGTTCGGATGACCGGGGATGTGCTTGGCAATGAAGGTACCGAAGATCGGACCGGCAATGATCGCCGTTGGCAGTGCCACGATCAGGCCGTAGAGAATGGTTTTGCCGATGTCGGCACCGAACACGCCAATGGCCAGCAGCGGACCCGGGTGCGGTGGCACCAAGCCGTGTACGGCGGACAAACCGGCCAGCAGCGGGATACCGATCTTGATGATCGACACGCCGGTGCGCCGGGCGACGATGAACACCAACGGAATCAGCAGCACGAAGCCGATTTCGAAGAACAGCGGAATGCCCACCAGAAACGCGGCGAACATCATCGCCCACTGCACCTTGTCCTTGCCGAAGGCGCGGATCAGGGTCTGGGCGATCTGGTCCGCCCCGCCCGACTCGGCCATCATTTTGCCGAGCATGGTGCCCAGCGCGAGGATGATCCCGACAAAACCGAGCACGCCACCGAAGCCGTCCTGGAAGGCCTTGATGATGGTGCCGACCGGCATGCCGGAAGTCAGCCCGAGGAAGGCGGCGGCAATGGTCAAGGCAATGAAGGGGTGAAACTTGAACTTGGTGATCAGGACGATAAGCCCGATCACCGTGACCACTGCATCGAGCAGCAGGAACGTCTCGTGGGACATGCCAAACATTAGGGGTGTCTCCTGGTTGTTGTTGTTATTAAAGCGGGTAATTCGAAAGCCATAAGGACAGCGCTATCTCAGCAAGCAAAAATTAACCGGCGCGTTTCAGGCCGTGTTCGAGCCACCAGTGGTGGGCTTGAACCGCCAGTTGATCGACGCTTTGAGTCGACGCATCGAGAGCCAGGGTCAAGGGCTCACCGACGGGGGATTCGAGGGTGGCGAACTGGCTGTCGATCAGGGTCGACGGCATGAAGTGGCCGGGACGGTGGGATACACGGTCGGCGGCGACTTCGGGGGTCAGCTCAAGGAACACGAAGCCCAGGCCCGGCAAGGCACTGCGCAGGCGTTCGCGGTAAATGTGCTTGAGGGCCGAGCAGGTCAGCACCGGGCGCTGGCCCAGAGCGTCAACACGGCGCAATTCGTCGCACAGGCTATCGAGCCAGCCGGCACGGTCTTCATCGTTCAAGGGGATCCCCGCGCTCATCTTTTCGATATTGGCGGCAGGGTGGAAAGAGTCGCCTTCAATGGCAGTGGCGCCGCTGAGTTGGCACAAGGCCTCGCTGACGCACGTCTTGCCGCAACCGGCAACGCCCATGATGACCAGGGCGGTGATGGGATGGTTCATGTAACACCTCAGCGCGCAGACAGCGCTACCTTTGCCAGTTATGACACTAGACCAAAAGCAGGAGTTGCCGACGCCTTTCTTGTCATTTTGTGGGTTGCAGCATGTATGTCCCCAACGCCAAAAAGCGAGGATCAGGCGAACCCCCGCTCACGCATTTGCAGCTGCATCGAGACAGCGCTACCTTAGTGCCTTGAATTTTGTTTGGCAAGCCGTCGATGACCTCAATCAAGAACGATAAAAATACGCGCACCACTGGCCGCCCTACCCTGAACGAAGTCGCACGACTGGCCGGCGTCAGCCCGATTACCGCGTCCCGCGCCTTGCGCGGCGTCAGCACCGTGGCCACCGAATTGGTGGAAAAAGTGCAGAAAGCGGCGCAAGAACTCAATTATGTGGTCAACCCCGCTGCCCGCGCCCTGGCCTCGGCCCAGAGCCATTCGGTGGTGGTGTTGGTGCCGTCGCTGTCCAACCTTTTGTTCATCGACACCTTGGAAGCCATTCATCAGGTTTTGCGTCCCAAGGGCTTCGAAGTGCTGATTGGCAACTTCCACTATTCGCGCGATGAAGAAGAAAACCTGCTGCGCAACTACATGGCCTATCAGCCCCGTGGCTTGCTGCTCACCGGTTTCGACCGCACCGAAAGTTCGCGACGGATGATCGAAGCGAGCAACATTCCCTGCGTGTACATGATGGAACTGGACAGCGCCGCCGGTCTCAATTGCGTCGGTTTTTCGCAACTGGCCGCCGGTGAGACGGCTGCCGAGCATTTGCTGTCCCGTGGCCGCAAGCGCCTGGCTTACATCGGCGCGCAACTCGACCAGCGCACTCTGCTACGTGGCGAAGGCTACCGCCGCGCCTTGCAAAAGGCCGGTCTGTACGACCCGGCGCTGGAAGTGCTGACACCCCGCCCGTCTTCGGTCGGTTTGGGCGGCGAACTGTTCCTGAAGATGATCGCCAGTCATCCCGATGTGGATGCGATCTTCTTCGGCAACGACGACCTGGCCCAGGGCGCGTTGCTGGAAGCCCTGCGCTGCGGCATCAAGATCCCCGAGCAGGTGGCGATCCTCGGCTTCAACGACCTGCCGGGCTCGGCCCACATGGTCCCGCGCCTGAGCAGCATCAGCACACCGCGCGAAGCCATCGGCCGCCGCGCGGCGGAGCAGATGCTGACGCTGATGGCCGGCAACACCGTGGCCAAGCCGGTGCAGGACATGGGGTTCGAGTTGAAGGTGCGTGAGAGTACTTAAGATAAACCATCAACTTTGTCGTGAGTGATTGTCTGTGGCGAGGGGATTTATCCCCGTTGGGTTGCGAAGCAGCCCTAAAACCAAGCAACGCGTACTGTCTGTTCGACCGCAGCGTCAGGGTTTGGGGCCGCTGCGCGACCCAACGGGGATAAATCCCCTCGCCACAGGCAACCTTTCACAACAGGAAACGCCATTCGCCTCGGGCAGCGGGATTTCAACTAACCTTTTTAAAGCAACGAATGTCGCCCACTGGCGTCCCGAAGCCTCGATTCGCCACCGGAGTCGCTCCATGGACCACGCACTGAAAATTCTCGGCAAAGCCTCGTCGATCAACGTCAGAAAAGTCCTGTGGACGTGCGAGGAACTGGGGCTGCCCTACGAACGCGAGGATTGGGGCAGCGGCTTTGCCTCGACCCACAGCCCGGAATTCCTCAGGTTCAATCCCAACGCGCAGGTGCCGGTGATCATCGATGAGAACGGGGCACTGTGGGAGTCCAACACCATTTGCCGCTACCTGGCGGGCAAGCACCACCATCACTACAACGAGCTGCTACCCAGTGAGCCGGCCGCACGCGCCCGGGTGGAACAGTGGATGGACTGGCAGGCCATCGAACTCAATGCCTCCTGGGTCTACGCGTTCATGTCGCTGGTACGCAAGGATCCGGAATTCCAGGACCCGCATCGCCTGGAGGTTGGCATCCGTGGATGGAACCAGAAAATGGCCATCCTCGAACATCAACTCGCGAGCACCCAGGCCTATGTCGCCGGGAACCGATTCACGCTGGCCGACATTGTCATCGGGCTGTCCGTTAATCGCTGGCTGATGACCCCCATTGAGCGCCCGGACCTCCCTGCCGTCGATGACTACTTCAAGCGCCTGGCACAACACCCCGGCTTTCTCAAACACTGCTGCAACGGCCTGCCTTGAACGAATGACCCGGCATGCCATGCCTTGCCGCCCGTCGGCAAACGTTTGCCCCCATTTCACTTCAACTCGCGTCGGAATATTTTTAACCGATTGATTTTTATAGAATTTTTATTGAAGGCACAGTATTTGCTCAACGCACTGCACCGCCATCACCTACAAGGTCTACTCATCATGTTGGTCAGTGCAAAATCAAACCTGGTAACACCGCTCCCCAAACGTCCGGGTGAAGATCCGACCGCCGAAGCCGCCGCCGGGCTGCAAAGCGTCATGACCCAGGCCCTGCAGAACAACGTGCAACTGCAAAACACTCAGGCCACCACGCAGGTTCAGGAGTCCGCCACCGGACAGGCCACGCAACAGGTCAGCGAAGCCACGCGCATCAGCGACAACGTCGATGAGGCATTCGCCAAAACCCGCGTGAACCTGCAAGCCGTCAATGCGCCGCTGCCGGATGACGTCAAGGATCGGATCAAGGACGGCTCGGCCACGTCCGAATTCAAGGACTACATGAGCAAAACCCCGGAACAGCGCATGCGCGATGCGATTCTGGAAGAGATGGGGCTGACTCAGGAAGAAGTCGACGCCATGCCGCCGGAAAAGCAAAAAGCGATCGGTGAGGAAATCGCCCAGCGCATGGAAGACAAGCGCGAGATGGCCGAGGCCGAGAAGGCGCAAAAGGACGGTGGTCAGGACAAGGCTCAGGTGGTGGACAAGTTCCTGGCCTCCCTCTGAATACAGCCCCGCCGCTGTAGGGGGGGGGGGGGGGGGGGGGGGGGGGGGGGGGGGGGGGGGGGGGGGGGGGGGGGGGGGTGGTGTGGGGTTCTCTTGTTTTCAT